>JALELM010000020.1 GCA_022771805.1 Veillonellaceae bacterium
GGGCGATACGCTGAATACCGCCGATGAAAATCGCGCCGGCAAATAGGGCAATGACGATGCCGATCGCAAGCGGCGGCAATTGGAATGCGTTTTCCACCGCGCCGGCAATCGAGTTCGACTGTACCATGACGCCGATAAAGCCGAGGGCGATGATGATGGAAACGGCAAAGAACGCCGCGAGGAACCGCGCCGCACCGTCACCGAGGACGTGTTTCAGACCGCGTGAGATGTAGAACGCCGGGCCGCCGATGAAGCGGCCTTCCACTTCTTTGCGGTAGCGCTGGGCGAGCACCGCCTCGGAAAAAATCGTGCTCATGCCGAACAGGGCGCTCAGCCACATCCAGAAAATAGCGCCCGGCCCGCCGGCCATGATCGCGGTGGCGACACCGGCGACATTGCCTGTGCCGACCTGCGCGGAGATCGCGACGGCCAGTGCTTGGAAGGACGAAATCGTCCGTCCGTCACGATCCGTCGGATGTGTTTTATATAACTTGCCGAAGACTTGCCGTACCGCCGGTCCGAAACGAATGAACTGCGGCGCACCGAGATACAGCGTAAAGAAGATACCGACACCGACGAGGGCATACATCAGGACGTAGCCCCACAGGACGTCATTCACTCCGTCCACAATCATTGTCAGCAGCCCCATGAATTGATCTGCCATGATAACCTCCTTAAATAAGAACCGTAAAATTGGAACTATTTTACCACGCGCGGGAAGGAAAATCAAGAAAATGTTTTTCTCCGGCGGAAAAAAGTTTTTTCACAGTGGACATACGCGACGGCGGGAGCATGATATAATGACGATAAGAACAATACAAAGGAGTGAGGGTATGGAATTTCGTCTGGAGCACGATACGATGGGAGAAGTGCGCGTCCCCGCGGCGCATAAATGGGGCGCACAGACACAGCGTTCGTACGAAAATTTCAAGATCGGCACGCAGCGGATGCCGGCGGAGATCATCCGGGCTTTTGCCGTGCTGAAAAAGTGCGCGGCCAAGACCAATGAAAAGCTGGGACGGCTGGATGCGGAGAAAGCGGCGATCATCGCGGAGGTTTGCGATGAGATCCTCGCCGGAAAGTGGCCGGACGAGTTCCCGCTGGTCATTTACCAGACCGGTTCGGGAACGCAGTCGAATATGAATATGAACGAAGTCATCGCCCATATCGCCAATGAAAAGTTGGCAGAGCGCGGTAGCAAGACGCATATTCATCCGAATGACGATGTCAACCGGTCGCAATCGTCCAATGATACCTTCCCGACGGCGATGCATATCGCGGCGGTGCAGGTGCTGCATGAATACCTGTATCCGGCGGTGGAACGCCTGCGGGCGACATTGCAGGAAAAGAGCGATGCCTTTGCGGACATCGTGAAAATCGGCCGCACGCACTTGCAGGATGCCACGCCGCTCACGCTCGGGCAGGAAATTTCCGCCTGGGTGGCGATGCTCACCGAAACGGCAGCCATGCTGCGGGAGAGCGAGCAAAAGCTGTACACGTTGGCCTTGGGCGGTACGGCGGTCGGTACGGGACTGAATGCCCCGCGCGGTTTCGCGGAGGAAGTGGCGGCGACGATTGCCGCGGAAACGGGGCACCCCTTCGTGACGGCGGCGAACAAGTTCCATGCGCTGACTTCGCACGATTCTTTCGTGTACAGCCACGGCGCGGTGGAAGCGTTGGCGATGAACGCGATGAAGCTGGCGAATGACGTGCGAATGCTGGCGTGCGGTCCTCGGGCGGGTATTCACGAGATCCTGATCCCGGAAAACGAGCCGGGCTCGTCGATTATGCCGGGCAAAGTCAATCCGACACAGTGCGAAGCGGTGACGATGGTGGCCGCGCGCGTGCACGGCAATGCGGCGACGATTTCGTTCGCGGCTTCGCAGGGGGCATTCCAGCTGAACGTGTACATGCCGGTGCTGATTGCGTCCTACATCGAGTCGGTTCGGCTGCTCGGCGATGCGCTGCATTCGTTCGATATTCACTGTGCTTTCGGCTTGGAAGCGAACCGCGCGCAGATCGAGGCGAATGTCCGCAACTCGCTGATGCTCGTCACGGCGTTGGCGCCGCATATCGGCTACGAAAAAGCGGCGGAAATTGCGAAAAAAGCGCATCGCGAAGAAAGCGATCTGAAGACGGCGGCGGTGGCTTTGGGCTATGTCACGGCGGAAGAATATGATCGGTATGTCGTGCCGGGCGAGATGATCGGGCCGAAGTAAATAGTATACACTACAAGTCGTCATGTATAACCGAAACGGATATGTGCAAGACGACTTGCTTTTTTTACAACTGGAAAATAAATCCGTTTTTCGGCTTGTTGGCGCGTAAATGCGGTGGTATAATAACAATGATCAATAGCGTACTCTATTTAACAAACAGGAGGTTCGGAGAATGCGTATCGGTGTAGCAAAAGAAATAAAGAATAATGAATTTCGTGTCGGTCTGACTCCGGCGGGCGCACATGCTCTCATCGAAGCAGGTCATGAAGTGATGGTGGAAAAGAGCGCGGGCGAAGGCTCGTTCATTCCGGATTCGGAATACGAGGCCGTCGGTGCGAAAATCGTTGCGGATCGCAAGAAGTTGTTCGACGATGCGGAAATGATTATTAAGGTAAAAGAGCCGATCGCGGAAGAATATGATCTCTTCCACGAAGGCCAGATTCTTTTCACCTACCTGCATCTCGCGGCGGAGCCGGAACTGACGGCATCACTGCTCAAGAATAAAGTAGTCGGTATCGCTTACGAAACGGTAGTCGGCCGCGACGGTCGCAGCCTGCCGCTCCTGCAGCCGATGAGTGAAGTAGCCGGCCGGATGTCCATCCAGGTGGCGGCGCGTTTCCTCGAAAAGATCCACGGCGGCAAAGGCAAATTGATGGGCGGCGTTGCCGGTGTACTGCCGGCCAAAGTATGTATCGTCGGCGGTGGTACGGTCGGCACCAATGCGGCGAAAATGGCGGTCGGTATGGGCGCGGAAGTCACCATCATCGACAACAATTTGAACCGTTTGCGCGAACTCGACGATATCTTCGGCGCACGTGTCCATACGCTCGCTTCGAACCCGCTGAATATCGCGCAGGCAGTCAAGGAAAGCGACGTCGTTATCGGCTCGGTATTGATCCCGGGCGCGAAAACGCCGCAGCTCGTCACGACGGAAATGGTTAAGCAGATGAGCCCGGGCTCGGTGATCGTGGACGTTGCGATCGACCAGGGCGGTGCGGTACAGTCCGTGGACGGCCCGACGACACACGAAGATCCGGTACGCATCAAGTATGATGTGGTACATTACTCCGTTGCCAATATGCCGGGCGCGGTTGCCAATACCTCGACCTACGCATTGACGAACGCGACCTTGCCGTATGCGCTGGCCATTGCCAACAAGGGCTGGCAGAAAGCGATTGCGGACGATGCCGGCTTGGCGGAAGGTGTCAACACACTGGATGGTCACTGCACGTTCCGCGGTGTTGCGGAAGCGCTGCAACTGGAATACAAACCGGTTTCCGAACTGATTTAAGAATACAACGCCCGTCTTCGGACGGGCGTTTTTATTTTTACGGGCGATATTCTTGCGGGAGATTGTTTGCGGGGTATAATAGTAGAAACAAGTCAGGAGGGATAGGGATGCATAAAGGTTTGGTGACGGACTTTTACCAATTGACGATGGCGCAGGGTCTTTGGCGGATCGGCGCGCACAAGACGCGCTGCGTTTTCGATCGCACGTACCGGGAAAACCCGTTCGGCGGCGGCTATACGGTCGTCGCGGGACTGGAACATCTCGTTGATTTTATCGAGAATTTTACCTACGGGCGGGAAGAGTTGGAATTTTTGCGGGCGCAGGGAGTGTTTGACGAGGCGTTTTTGGCGTGGCTGGCCGATTTTCATTTCAGCGGGGATATCTACGCCATGCCGGAGGGAACGATCGCATTTCCGGGAGAAGTGCTGTTGCGAGTGGAAGCGCCGAAAGCGGAGGCGTTGCTGCTCGAAACGGGGCTGACGATGATCATGAACCACGAGTCGCTGATCGCGACGAAAGCGCGGCGGCTGCGCAGCGTGGCGGGCGACGATTTCCTGATGGAGTTCGGCCTGCGGCGGGCGCAGGGCGAATCGGCGGGACACTACGGTGCCCGCGCGACGGTGGTCGGCGGTTTCAATGCGACGAGCAATGTCGAAGCCGCGCGGCGTTTCGGCCTGTCGGCGGTCGGGACGATGGCGCACAGCTGGGTGATGAGCTTTGCGGATGAACTGGAGGCCTTCCGTGAGTATGTGCGGCAGTACGACAATGCGACGCTGCTGGTCGATACGTACAACACCTTGGAGTCGGGGGTGCCGCATGCCATTACCGTGTTTGAAGAGCTGCGCGCGGCCGGCCGGCTGCCGAAGCAGTACGGCATCCGTCTCGACAGCGGGGATCTGGCGTATCTCTCCTGCCGGGCACGGGAGATGCTGGACGCGGCGGGTTTCGCCGGCGCGAAAATTACCGCCTCCAATGATATCGACGAACACATCGTGCAAAGCCTGAAAGCGCAAGGGGCGGCGATTGATGCCTGGGGGATCGGGACGAAGATCATCGCGGCAAACGGCACGCCCGCACTCGGCGGGATTTACAAGCTGGCGGCACAGGAAGAAGACGGCCGGCTTGTACCGAAGATGAAATTTTCGGATAATCCGGAGAAAATGACCAACCCGGGTCGCAAGGATGTACGGCGTTTTTACCACCGGGATACGGGCAAGATGATCACGGATGTGCAATGTCTCGTCGATGAGGTGATCACGGCGGAGACCGGCTATGAGCTGATTTCGCATCCGTACTCGTGGCGGCGCAAGAAACTCGCACCGAACGAATTCTACGTGCGTAATATGCTGCGACCGATTTATCGCAACGGCAAGCTGGTATACGATTTGCCGAAGTTGAGTGAAATCGCGGCTTACGGCACAGAACAGTTTGAACGCTTGTGGCCGGAATATACCCGTTTGGACAGCCCGGAAATAATGGAGATCAATCTGTCGCCGGCCTTGGCCGCTCTGAAAGAAGAGCTGGTGCTGGCGCAGCTGGAAAGGGAGAAGACGAAATGAAACAGGGGAAGGTAACGATCGCGGCAGCGATTCTGGCGATCGGTTTGGCAGGTGCGGCAGGTGCGGAAGCGCCGGTATCTCTGCCGCCGGAAGTCGTTGCCGAGCAGGCGGCTGCGGCAATTCCGGCATCGCCGGGAAAGGCAGCGCGCGTGGCATATGTCGAGACGGTTGCGCCGGAACTCGTGCAGCTGCTGGCGGCGGACGGCAAGACGGACGTGCGGGCGGAACTGCCGCAAGCGTATCCCGTTTTGACACCGCTGACGGTGGGCGATCCGGATCGGTTGACGGTAATTTGGCGGGAGTATATCGATATGGGTATGTTGCCGCCGCTCAGTCCGGCCGTTTCCGCCGAAATATTGCAACGCTTTTGGCAGGCAAGCACGATCACCCGCCTGACTTGGCAGGAGCGGGACGGTGTCCATCACGGCGAGCTGTTGACGGCGACCTTGCCGCTGGCGGATCTTGCCCGCTACATCGGCATTTCCGCCGACGCCTGGCAGGCTGATTTCGCCGCGGGCGAAGCACCGGCGTTGCGGGAGTATCTGCGCATGTATCCGCCGACGCAGGAAGCCTGGCGGGCGCGAGCGGAGCGTTTGAGCCGGCTCGAAGCGGAGAGCCGGGAACGTGCGGCGTTGCGCGCTTGGGTGGAAGATTTGGCCGAGACGGACAGCATGATAACGGGAGCCGTGCAGCCGATGAGCGATTCGGTTCGGATCGAGGTGCAAGCGGCGGAACCGCCGGTACGACAGACCAAGCCGTTCCCGGCATACCGCGCACACTTTGCGCTCCTGGAGGTAAATGAGCGGGACGAGGGACTGGTCTTGATGCCCGCGATATACATTTGGCAGGATAGCGCACATCTGTACTTTGCGCTGCTGGTGCCGGATTTTACGGAAGGAGAGGCCTTGCTCGCGCAAGTGGGGTACACGCAACAGGATCTGACCGAGCTGCAATGAGCGGGCGCCACTCCGGATCGGCTGCGGACGAAGGCGCGCGATTGTCACGGGCTTCGGTGCGGAAGTGTTGAGAAAAGAGAGGTGAATCGTATGTGGCGGGCGTATATCAGAGAAGATGTAGTGTTGCCTCGAAAGAAATCCAAAGAAGTGCAGCGGCTGGTCGATACGATGGAGGAATTGTATAAAGAATTGCAAGCGATGGACCCGGATACGCCGGAGTATATGGAAAAATCTGGGAATTTAATCGAACAAATGAAGAGTTAGATATTGCCGCGAAAGTAGACGATAATGTTGGACGCGTGGATTATGCAAAATACTGTTTTCGGTACTACATAGAGGTCGACGCGGATGCAGATGAATGATTTTACGCAGAACAAGCCCTTGCCGGGCTATACGTATGGAGGTAAAACGGGAGAAAAATTATGTATATTGCATAATAATGCAATATGGTTTTTGAAATTTCCGCAAAAACTAGTTACGCAACAAGCAAAATTGTCGTATTCAACGGCAGCGGTTTCGGAATACTTAGGCTCTCACATATACAAGACGATTGGCGTAGATACCCATGAAACGGAATTGGGTATTTATGCAGGCAAGCCTGTGACGGCATGTAAAGATTTTAACAAAACAAACAATCAGTTTTATGAGTTTGGGGGCTTACTCAATACATTGACTTCTCCGGGAGCGGTGTATTCGGCAAACTTCGGCGCGGGCAATAAAGGGCATTATGTAGAGCTTGCGGAAATATTTAGCCGCATGGAAAACAGTTTTTCGACTGCGGTGCAAGAACAAATGAAAGAACGATTTTGGCAAATGTTTGTTGTAGACGCGTTTATTAACAATCCAGACCGCAATACCGGAAACTGGGGGTATTTTATGAATTTGACCGGCGGATTTGTAGGATTGGCGCCGGTATATGATAACGGCAGTTCTTTTTTTCCGAAAGCAGCGGAAGATAACATTCAGTCCGACAGTTTCTTTCATCAGGTTATCTATAATAGCGCTACGCCGTTTTGCTGCGAGGCGGACAAGGTAGATGCGATTGCTGCGATCCGGAGACTTCCCGGGGCGTTTCGGAATGACGATTGGAATCGGCGGCTTGAAAAGGCTGTCGTTCAAGTGGTGCCGTTGTTGTTAAATAATATAAACGCATTTCAAGATAGGATTTTTGATATTCCTGTAGAATTCCAAGGCGTGAAAATAATTAGTGAAAAGCGAAAAGCGTTTTACGGACATTTCCTGTCAAAGCGATTGGAGTTAGTATTCGAGCCGGCGCTGGAAAAGGCACTGCGGCAGGCGTGAGAAAATACGGCGTTTTATGTTTACAAAACTGCAGGGAAGGGAAGTTACGGAGGGAAAAGCGGTGGAGCGTTGCGCCAAGTTAAATTTTCCGGAGGAGTATTGGCAAGATTTTGTGGTGCGCATGGCACATCACAGCACGGCGATTGAAGGGAATCGTTTAACGCAGGACGAAGTGAAACGTATTTTACTGGATCGCGTGATTCCTCGCGCCATGGACGAACGGGAATATTATGAAGTGCTGAATTATCGCGCATACAGCACCTATTTGCGAGAAAACTACACGCGGCCGATCGATTTGGATGTAATAAAAGAAACACAGGCCATGTTGCTGGCGCATATTCGTGAGGATGCCGGCCGCTTCAAGCAAGCGGAGAACATTATTTTGGGCGCGTCGTTTGTTCCTTCCAAGCCGTACCAGGTTATTGAGCATCTCCGAAACTGGTCGGATAATCTGCAATACCGCCTGGCAAACGCAGCGGATACAGATGACAAAATACGAGCCGTTATGGAAAGCCATTTGTACTTTGAACGGATTCATCCGTTCCCGGACGGCAACGGTCGTACAGGCCGCGCCCTGATGGTGCACAGCTGCCTGCACGAGGGCATTCCGCCGATTGTGATCGAACAAGAACAACGGCATGAGTATATTTGCGCCCTTGATGCCGCCGATACCGATAAACTCTTTGCGTTAGGCCGTGCACTGAGTGAAAAAGAGGGAAAGGTCATTGCCGCTTGGGCAACGCCGGGGCGTGATTAGCAAAGCACCCAAACTATGATGAGTGAGCGGAATAGAAAAAAGATCGCAACTATGTTGCGATCTTTTTTATCTGCGGCGATAGGTGAGAAAGCGATGGGGGAGCGGGTTGCTCTCGTCGACGGTGCCGAAGATGTCTTCGACCAATTCCCACTGCGCCGGGTCGAGGTCGGGGAAGAAGGTATCCGCTTCGGGGGTGCACCCCACGGCGGTGAGGTACAGCGTGTCCGCATACGGCAGCAAGGCGCGGTAGATGCTGCCGCCGCCGATGACGAAGGCCTCTTCGCAAGCGGGTTCGGCGAGGACGGAGGCGATGTCGGCAAAGGTGCGGACGGCGGGATCCACGGAGTCGAGGCCGCGCCGGGTCAAGACCCAATGCGGCCGACCCGGCAAGATTCCGGGCAGGCTCTCGAATGTTTTGCGCCCCATGATGAGCGGGTGCCCCATGGTGAGACGTTTGAAATGCTGCAGATCGGCGGGTAAGTGCCAGAGCAGGCGGTTATCCTTGCCGATGGCGCCGTTCGCGGCGCGGGCGACAATCATTTTCATCAGACGGACACCTCCATGGAAAGTTTGCCGAGGTGTTCGTAGCCTTCCAGGCGGATATCATCCGGCGTAAAGTCGTAGAAGGACGTGATCTCGGGGTTGAGTACGAGCCGCGGTGCGGGCAGTGCCTTGTCGCGACGGGCGAGTTGCGTGCGCATCGCATCCACGTGGTTGTCGTAAATGTGTGCATTGTTGATGACATGGGTGAACAGGCCGGGCTCTAAACCGGCATCGCGGGCGATCAGATGAACTAAAACGGCATATTGCGTCAAGTTGAAAGGAACGCCGAGCCCCATGTCGCCGGAACGCTGCACGAGCATGCAGTTCAGGCGGCCGTCGGCGACATCCCACATCGTCAGAAACGCGCAGGGGTACAGGCTCATTTCCGGCAGATCTTCCACGTTCCAGAGGGAGACGACCATGCGCCGGCTCTCGGGATCCTCGCGCAAGGTGCGCAGGAGGGTATCCACCTGCCCGTATTTTTTCAGCTGGTAGCCGTAGGCCTTGCCGATCGTTCCGTCCGCCAGCATCCATTCGTCCCAGATGCGGCAATTCATCTCTTGCAGTTGGCGGACATCATTGGACTGCATCTGCCAAATCCAGAGCAATTCTTTCACGGCGGTTTTGAACGCGACAAATTTCGTCGTGAGTATCGGAAATTCTTCCGCCAGGTCGAATTGCATGATTTGATGCGGCAATTTGTAGGCGGGCATGCCGGTGCGATTGTTGCCGTGGGTGCCGGTTGCGAGAATGCGCTCCGCCAGGGCGAGGTATTGGATGTCTGCCATGCTCATGTGCTGTTCCTCCGATGTTGTTGGATTATTTGTAAAAACTGTTTGCCGTAATGTTGCAGCTTGTAGGCGCCAATGCCTTTGATGCGGGACATTTCCGCCAACGTTTGCGGCAACTGTTGTGTCATTTCGCGCAGGGTTTCATTGCTGAAAATCATGTAGGGGCGTACGTGTTGTCGCTGTGCCAGGCGCAGGCGTTCCGTCCGCAAGGCTTCAAACAGGGCGGGGTCGGTCGGTTCGGGGCTGTTGCGGCGGGCGTTTTCCCGCGGCGGCTTGCGTTGCGACGATCCGCCGGTCGCACTCTGCGGAAGGTATACGTTTTCCTCGCCGGCCAAGGCGCGTTCTCCGGCTGCGGTGAGCGTAAGTGTCGGATAGCGCCCCGTCCCGGTTCGGGCGAGGAAACCGGCGGCAATGTAGGCGTGAATCTCCCGTTGCAAGCTTTTTTGCGAGTCGTGCGAGCGGGAACCGTAGTAGCGCAGGCTGCGTAATGCGGAGCGGGACTCCGGCAATTTGCCGCGGAGGATTCCGATCAGCGTGGTGATGCCGTAGCTGCGCGGCCATTCCGCAACGGTGCGGAATACATGCCGAGCCTGCGGCGTGACGTCCGTCGGCGGATCTTGCCCGAGACAGCGGGCGCAGTTGCCGCAAGGGGGCGTTTCAACGCCGAAATGGTGCAAGAGGGTTTGCGGCAGGCATGCCGCGGTGCGGCAATAGCGGGTGATGGCAGTCAAGCCGGCCGTTGCTGCCGGGTCGTCGGGGCATTGTGCCAGCAAAAATTCACGAATGCGTACATCGTCCGCCGCATACAGTAATATGCATTCGGCTGGCAGACCGTCGCGCCCCGCCCGTCCCGCTTCCTGGCAGTACGCCTCGATGTTGCCCGGCAGCTGGTAGTGCAGGACGAACCGTACATCGGGCTTATCAATGCCCATGCCGAACGCATTGGTGGCGACGATAACTCGGACGCGGTCGTAAATGAAATCCTCGTAGGCCTGTTGCCGCTGCTCTGCCGTCAGGCCGGCATGGTAGGGCGCGGCGGCAACGCCGCAATTCTGCAAGAAGCGGCTGAGTTCGTCCACGGCTTTGCGCGTGGCGCAGTAAATAATACCGCTCTCCGCGGGGCGGTCGTGCAGATATTGCTCCAGGTAGGCCGTCTTTTCCCGTTCTTCGTAAATAGGAACGACAGACCAATAGAGGTTGGCGCGAAGAGAGTCGCCTTGAAACACTGCCGGCGAAACCAAAGCCAGCCGCGCGGAGATGTCCTCTTGCACCTGCTGCGTGGCCGTGGCCGTAAAGGCGGCGACAACGGGGCGCGCGGGCAATTCCGCCAGCGCTTCCGCGATACGCAGGTATTCCGGCCGAAAGCGATGCCCCCATTCGCTGATGCAATGCGCCTCATCGACAACGCAAAGCGAGAGGGGCAATTGCGCCAAGAAACGGCGGAAATACGGTGCCGCCAGGCGTTCGGGAGAAATGTAGAGCAGGCGGTACTCGCCGCGCAGCAGAGCCCGCCGCCGGTTGCTCTGCAGTGTGAAGTCGAGCGATGCGTGCAGGCAGGTCGCCGGGATGCCCAACTCGGTGAGCCCGGCAACCTGATCCTCCATCAGCGCCACTAACGGAGAAACGACGAGCGTCAGCCCCGGCAACAGTAATGCGGGGAGCTGGTAGCAAAGCGATTTGCCGCCGCCGGTCGGCAGGACGGCCAGCACATCGCGACCGGCGAGCAACGCGGTGATGATTTCGCGTTGCAGCGGGCGAAACGTATCAAAGCCGAAGTATTGTTGTAATGCGAGATGTAAATCCTTATCTATCCTCATGCCGACTCCTTTCCGTTATTATAACACGTAATATATTCGCCGCTGCAGACCGCGCGGGGGAATTATGAACGGCAGCGTGGTAAGGGGAGAAAAACAAAAAGCCGAGAACACCCGGCGAAGTAAATAAAAGAACGTATTCAGCGGCGCGGCAATCGGCAAAAGAAGTAAGGAAAAGAACGAATCCGGTTGAGCGGCAAGAAAAAGTGCAAGAAAAAGTGCAAGAAAAAGTGCAAGAAAAAGTGTAAGAAAAAAGCAAGAAAAAAGCAAGAAAAAAGCAAGAAAAAAAGAGCATCTGCATGCTCTTTTTCTCCGCTTATCTTATGCCCAAACTCATTATAACATTGCCGCCCTTCCTTTTGCAATATATAGGCATAATATTTATATATTTGATACGTTTGTTTTTGGTATTCCGCCCGGAACACGATGCTCGGATTGTTTCTCGCGCAGTCGATACGACGACACGAGGCCGCTTTGCAAGGCGGAGAGTTCGGCCGAGCGGAAGCCGGCAGCAGGGAAAGTGGGGATTCTAATTAACCGCAAAGAATTATGCCTGCGGTAAAGAAAACCGTCGTTGCTGCCGACGGTCAAAAAAGGCTGTGTTCTCTTCTGCGTTGCCGATCCGGAAAAATGTTCTAATATTTCCGGCGATTTCAGGCGAGAATTATGAGAAAATCCGAATTGTTGCCTCTCGATAATACAGCGGAAAAATGAAAAATGTTTATTTGGTAAAAATACAGTATATTTTTGGGGAGTAAACAGGCCTCAAAGAGGGGAGAAAACAATAATGCGAAAGAGAAGAAAATGCCGAGGATATCGTCAGAAATAGCCGCAATCCTTTGTAAGCAGGGAAACGGGTGAGTCGGATCGACTGCGCGAGCATCCGTGAGATTTTCTAATAATTACGAGGGGAGGGGGTATAGGATTGAAATTAACAAAACTTTTCGCTATAGTAAGAGTAGGCGAAATGCCTGCCTAAAACGAAAAAATCGCACACCATGTGTATCTGAACAAGGAGGGGTATTATGATGAAAGGAAGAATTCTCATCGTAGAGGACGAAAAGAAGATTGCCCGTTTTCTGCAGTTGGAGTTGGAGCATGAAGGATATGAATGCGTTCTTGATTTCACCGGCGGCGAAGTGATTGATCACATCGGACAGGGCTATTTTGATTTGATTCTGCTCGACCTGATGTTGCCGGAAGAAGACGGTTTCTCGATTTGTAAGCGCGTTCGTGAAATGAGCAATATCCCGATTTTGATTTTGTCGGCAAAAGACGATGTGGACTCCAAAGTAAAAGGATTGGATCTCGGCGCGGACGATTATCTGGCCAAGCCGTTTTCCAGCAAAGAGTTGTTTGCCCGTATTCGCGCGTTGCTGCGTAAAAAAGTCGGCGGCGATAAATTGAATGAATCGTCTTACCACATCAAAGATTTGTACATTTTCCCGGAACGGCATGAGGTGCAGGTCGGGAATACCATCATTAACCTGACGAAGAAAGAGTTTGAACTCTTGACGTACTTGGCAAAGAATAAAAATATTGTTCTGAGCCGGAATCGTATTTTGGAAGACGTTTGGGGTTATGATTATGTCGGCGATACGAATATCGTGGACGTATACATTCGCTACCTGCGCAGCAAGGTCGATGAAGTAGTCGGCAAGAAGTACATCCACACGGTGCGAGGCATCGGCTATGTGGCTCGCGATTAAGCAATACCATGAAAAACTGAAAAAACTGAGACATTCGTTGTCGGTTCGACTGACATTGGTGTATGTGGGCATTATGCTCCTGATTTCGCTGTTTACCACGTTTTTGGCAATCGGCAGCGTGCACTATTTGTTGATGCGACAACTCCAAGTTGACGTGCGCGTAAGTGCACGTCAAACTCTTTTGCACTTGGATTATTACGGCCGGATGGATGCGAGCGTATTTCACGGTCAGAATATTTTGCGCGACGTGCAGCTGATCGTATATGACGATGACGGCGAGCCGCTGATGGACAATATCACACGGTATGAGAAGGGAGCGCCGCTGCCGCTCTCGCAGCGCAAGATCATTCGTGCGACGGCGAACTCGGAGCTGTTCGAGGTGGATGAGACGCCGGAAGATTTGTCCTACCGCTACCTGAAGTACTGGCAGGCGTCGGACGGCACGGGCTACTATCTGCAATTCGTCCGCAATGCGGCGCGCGAGCGGCATTTCATCTACCTGCTCATTCGGCAAATCCTCATTACGTTGCTGGCGAGTCTGGTAGTCATGTTCTTGGCCGGCGTGGCGTTTACGCGCGAGGTGCTCTCGCCGTTGCGGGCGATGAAGGAGCCGTTGCGGCGGATTGAAGTCAACGAGCTCGGCTACCGGGTTCCGTTGCCGGAAAATCGGGACGAGTTGTACGATTTGGCGACCACGCTCAATCGGGCGCTGGATCGCTTGGAGAGCGGCGTTGCCCAGCAGCAGCAATTCGTCAGCGATGCGTCGCATGAACTGCGGACGCCGATCACGGTCATCCAAGGCTATACCGATCTGCTGATCCGCTGGGGCGCAAGAGACGAGGAAACCTTGCAGGAAAGTCTGGATGCGATCCGCGCGGAAACCGAGTATATGCGGATGCTGATCGAGCAGCTGCTATATGTGGCGCGGGCGTCGGCGGGAGCGGTGGAAATACATCGCCGGGTGCTGGATGTCAGCGAATTGATCCGTGAGGTCTGGCGGGGTGTGGAGATTACGAATACGCCGCCGAATGCACATCGCTGTGTTCTGGAAGCGAATGAGCCGGCGCTGCTGCTGGCCGACGAGAGTATGTTCAAGCAATTGTTGCGGATTTTTATCGACAATGCGAGGAAATATACGCCGGCGGGTAAAGGAATCTGTCTCGCCGGGCGGCGGCAGGGCGATCGGTATGTCATTTCCGTTCGCGATGAGGGGGTCGGGATTCCGGAAGCGGATTTCGAGCGGATTTTCACTCGTTTCTATCGCGTAGACTCGTCACGCACCCGCGCTACGGGAGGAACCGGTCTGGGTTTGGCGATTGCCAAGGACATCGTGGATCGGCATGACGGGAAGATCTCGGTCGAGTCGGTACTGGGTGAAGGATCCGTCTTTTCGCTGGACTTCCCCTTGGCCGCCGAAGACGAGGACGAATAACGGATAAAAAAGAAGGATGCGCATCCTTCTTTTTTATTTTGCCATTGTCGCTAAAAATAAGCGGCTTTGTGTTACAATTAAAAGAAGTGAAAAAGGGGAGGAAATGATGACGGATTCACTGATGTTTGATCTCCGCGCCGTATCGCACGCGTATACGGACGAAGAAGGCCGGCAGGGATATGCATTGCGTGATGTGACGCTGCAGATTCCGCGAGGGCAATTCGTGGCGATTATCGGTACGAACGGCAGCGGGAAGTCGACACTGGCAAAGCATCTGAACGTCCTGCTGGAACCGACGGAGGGCGATATCCTGGTTGACGGCATGTCAGTACACGATGCTTCGCATCTTTGGGATATCCGCAGCCGTGTGGGCATGGTGTTTCAAAACCCGGACAATCAGATTGTGGCGGCGGTCGTGGAAGAAGATGTGGCGTTCGGGCCGGAAAATCTCGGCGTGCCGCGCGAGGAATTGCGGGAGCGGGTGACGCAGGCGTTGGCGACGGTCGGCATGGAGAGCTATCGCAAGCATGCGCCGCATATGCTTTCCGGCGGGCAGAAACAACGCGTGGCGATTGCCGGCGTTCTTGCGATGCAGCCGGAATGCATCGTGCTGGACGAGCCGACTGCCATGCTGGATCCGCGGGGGCGGGAAGAAGTGCTGCGGACCGTGCATGAACTGCATGACCGTTTCGGTTTGACGGTGGTCTATATTACCCATTTTATGGAAGAGGCCGTGACGGCGGACCGGGTGTTGGTCATGCATCGGGGGCGGCTGATTATGGACGGCACGCCGCGGGATATTTTTCCGCAGGTCGAAGCGCTGAAGGAGGGCGGGCTCGACGTGCCCGTCGCCGCCGAAGTGGCACGGGATCTGCGCCGAGCGGGCGTGCCGCTGCCGGAAGATATTATTACGAATGAGGAGTTGGCGGACGCACTATGTCGATTCAATTAAGCGGTGTGGAGTATACATACGGTGCGAATACGCCGTATGAAAAACAGGCGCTGCGTAATATCAATCTGGAAATCCGCGAAGGTGAGTTCGTCGGGATCATCGGTCATACGGGCTCGGGGAAGTCAACGTTGGTTCAGCATCTGAACGGGTTGCTTCTGCCGACAAAGGGTGAGGCGCGCGTGGACGGGATCAATTTGGCGGACAAGACGGAAGCCGCGAGGCAGGCTCGCCACAGTGTCGGGATGGCCTTCCAGTATCCGGAGCATCAGCTTTTCGAGGAGACGATTGCGGCGGATATCGCGTTCGGGCCGAAGAATCTCAACCTGTCCGAGGAAAAAATCGAAGAGCGCGTGCGCGTGGCGATGCACTTTGTCGGCTTGCCTTATGAGGACTTTGCGGAACGGTCGCCCTTCCATCTGTCCGGCGGGCAGCAGCGGCGGGTGGCGATTGCCGGCGTGATTGCGATGCATCCGAAGTATCTCGTATTGGACGAACCCTCGGCAGGGCTGGATCCGATCGGGCGGCAGGACATTTTCGACCGCATTCGCGAGTGGCACGAACAGAAGCGGTTTACGGTGATCTTGGTCTCGCACAATATGGAAGACATTTCCCGCTTGGCTTCGCGCGTTATCGTGATGAATAAAGGGGAAATTTTGCTCGACGGGGCGCCGCTGGATATTTTCATCCGGCGGCGGGCGGAACTGGCGCAAGCCGGTGTCGAAGCACCGCCCGTTTCGCGCCTGCTTGCGCTCTTGAAAGAGCGGGGACTGGCGGTAGACGAGCATGCCGTGGAACCGGAGGATGCCGCGGCGAATATTCTGGCGGCTCTGCCGGCGGCAGGAAGGAAGGTGAAGACGGATGCTCGGTAATATTACGGTCGGGCAGTACTATCCGGGGGACTCCGTGATTCACCGGCTGGATCCGCGCGCCAAAATTCTCTGCACGATGATTTTTATCGTCGGGATCTTTTTCGCTGACTCTTGGCCGGCCTACGGTGCCGTCGCGGCCTTCACGATTGCGGTGACGGTGCTTTCCCAATTGCCGCCGCTCCTCGTGTGGAAAGCGGTGAAGCCGCTGTGGGTCATTATCGTTTTTACCTTGTTTATTCATATCTTCACGACCCCGGGGACGTTGGTCTGGGAATGGAAATTTCTTCAGGTGACGGAAGAAGGCTTGCGCCAGGGCGGGATGATGACCGCGCGGCTGGTATTTCTGATTTCTTTTTCCGCCCTGTTGACGTATACGACGAGCCCGATCGTGCTGACGGACGGGATTGAGCAACTGCTGAATCCGTTCAAGCGCATCGGGGTGCCGGCACATGAACTGGCAATGATGATGACCATTGCGCTGCGCTTCATTCCTACCTTGCTGCAGGAAACGGAGCGGATCATGAAAGCGCAGAAGGCGCGCGGCGCGGATTTTGAATCGGGGAATCTGCTGCGCCGGGGTAAGGCGCTGGTACCGCTGATGGTGCCGCTTTTCGTCAGCGCTTTTCGCCGGGCGGACGAATTGGCGACGGCCATGGAGGCGCGCTGCTATCGCGGCGGCGAGGGGCGGACGCGCTTGCACGAGTTGCGCTATCGAGGTCGTGACGCGGCGGCATTCGCGGTGACTTCCGCCGTGGTAATCGGCTTGGCTGGGGCGCGATGGTTGCTCTGAGGAATGTTCATTTGACGCTTTGTTACGACGGCGCGCCGTTTGTCGGTTTTCAACGGCAGGCGAACGGGCTGGCGGTGCAGGAAGTCATCGAACAGGCGTTGGAGCGCATTTTGGGCGTGCCGACGACGCTTTATTTTGTGGCGCGGACGGATTCGGGCGTGCATGCCTGGGCGCAGGAATGTACGTTTTATACGACGGGACGCATCCCCGCCGAACGTTTCGTACAGGCGCTGAATGCGTTATTGCCGCCGGCGATTCGAATTCGGCGGGCGCGGGAAGTGGCGGAAGATTTCAGCGTGCGGCGGACGAATACGGGAAAGACCTATGTCTACCAAGTTTTGCGCGGGCACGAGGACAATCCGTTTTTGCGGCGTTATGTCTGGCGGCCGGGATACACGCTGGACTTGGCGGCCATGCGGGAAGCGGCGCAGGTGTTTA
This sequence comes from Veillonellaceae bacterium, assembly GCA_022771805.1. Classification (GTDB taxonomy): domain Bacteria; phylum Bacillota; class Negativicutes; order Veillonellales; family Negativicoccaceae; genus JALELM01. Next base: position 17,423 of record JALELM010000020.1, read on the forward strand.
TCGGCACGCATGATTTTACTTCGTTGCGCGGCAATAACTCCGTGCCGGCCGATCCGGTGCGAACGGTATATGATGTGCGGTTGGTCGAGTGCGCCGAGCTGTTGCGGATTTACGTGACGGGCGACGGCTTTTTGTACAAAATGGTACGCAATATTGCCGGCGCGTTGGTCGATGCGGGGCGCGGTCACACGACAGCGGCGGCGTTGCGGCAGGTGCTGGCGGCGAAAGACCGGCGGCAGCTCGGTCGCACGGCGCCGGGAAGCGGGCTGTGCCTGTTGCATGTGTACTTCTCGCCGTTGAGCGAAGCGGTGCAGCGGGAGGCGTTGGCGGAGAATGTTCCCTGCTGGCATGATGCGGCGGCCTATCTGCGGACATATGGCGCGGAATAAGCGGAGAACGGCGCCGGGAAGCGGGCGATTCGCACGGCGTAAGAAGAAAAGAAAGCCGAACAAATATATTTACGAATAAAAAATGAGCGGAACCGACGGTTCCGCTCATTTCAATATTCAAGTAATGGTCAACAGCGCTTCGCGGCAGCGAAGGACGGCGACAAGATCGCGTCCCCGGAAGTTTGCGGCTTGTAACAAACGGTAGAGCAGAGGAAAGCGGCGCAAACCGCGGGCAACTTCCTGCCAACGCCGCTCGCCTCCGGCAGCCCGATAGGCGGCAACCGTAGCGCGGGCGAGTTCCGCTGCATCGGTAAAATCCCGCTCCCGGAAATAGCTGTGACACAGCACGAGTAAATCCCAACGTTGGTAGCGAGTGATATCGGTACGGCGCGATTGCATTTCAAAATCCAGAAAGCCGAGGCCGAATTCGGGCGTGTAGGTAAGGTCGCGCAAGGCCGGCCTGCCGTGGAACAGATCGCGCTTGTGAAGCACGGCCAAGCCCGCACCGGCGTTAGCGGCAAGCTGCTGCCGCGTCGGCTCACCCGGCGACAGGTTGCGAAGCAGGTCACTGAGGGTCGGGCCGGTATCGCTCAACAGCAGGGCGGTTTCCGTCCGTGCGAGGACTTGCGGCACATGCAGCCCGCGTTCCCGAAACAGAGTAAGGGCAGCCCGTTCCCGGCGGCAAAGTTTGGCGGGAGTGCCGGCAAAATAATCGCGAAATCCGCGCACGGCAAAATTTTTCACCCAATAGACCGTTTGATTTTCTACATAGCGAATCGTCCGCTGTTCAGGCTGTGCGCAAATCAGGTCGCGCAACAACTCTTCCGCATTTCGGTTTGGCATGGTTTCTCCTTCAGGCTTTTATTATACACTACGCCCGAAGTTTCGCGTAAGAAACGGAAAGGGATCGTGCAAGGAAGCGGCGCCAAAAGAACGGGTGCAAAAGAAGGGACGGCTGTATTATAATGGAGGAAATAAGGGGGGAGTCTGTTGCAAACGAGAGAGGATTTTATTTGGAAGATGGGCGGCCAACAGGGCGAAGGCATCGAGTCCGGCGGAGAGATTCTGGCACGTGTCCTGGCGGCACGCGGCTACTCGCTGTTCAGTCAACGTCTGTTCGCATCGCGCATCAAGGGCGGTCACACCACGTTTGCCTTGCGTATCGCCAGTAAAAAAATCGGGACTATCGGGGAAGCGGTGGACAATCTGATCGCGCTCGACCAAGAGACGATCAACCTGCACGCGCATGAAATGCGGGCGGGAGGGGTCATCATCGCCGATGCGAAGTTCAAGCCGCAGGCGGATATTCTGCCGGACGGGGTGACATTGCTCGCCTTGCCGATTACCGACACGGCGAAGGAATGCGGCTCGTTGCAGATGAAGAACATTGTGGCGCTGGGGATGTCGGTCGCATTTCTCGGCTTTCCGCGCGAAAATTTCGTGCAGGCGATCGCCGCGCGTTTCGCCACGAAGACACAGGAAGTCATCGCGGCCAATGTTCGCGCGTTTCAGGAAGGGGCGCGGCTTGTCGACGAGCAGAAAGAGCATTTCGTCTCGCCGGGAACGCTGCCGGAACCGCCGGAGGCGGACTTGGTCTTCATGATGGGGAATGAAGCGATCGCGCTCGGCGCATTGGCGGCCGGGGCGCGCTTCATGGCAAGTTATCCGATCACGCCGGCATCGGAGATCATGGAATACATGATCTCGGCGGTGGATCGTGTGGACGGAGCCGTCGTGCAGACGGAAGACGAATTGGCGGCCTGCATGATGGCACTCGGGGCAAACTATGCCGGTGTCCGCGCCTTTACGGCGACATCGGGACCGGGGCTCTCGCTGATGGCGGAGACGATTTCGCTGGCCTCCATCGCCGAGATTCCGTTGGTTATTATTGATGTCATGCGTGCCGGCCCGTCAACGGGAATGCCGACGAAGATCGAGCAGAGCGATATCCTGGCGGCGATTCACTCCGCGCACGGGGATCGTTGCAAGATCGTCATCGCGCCGACTTCGATGGACGAGTGTTTTTATGTCACGGCGGAAGCATTTAATCTGGCGGAAATCTACCAATGCCCGGTCATCGTCCTGGCGGATTTGCAGCAAGGCTTGAACAAGCAGAGTATTCCGGCCTTGGATATCGAGCGGGTGCGGATTGACCGCGGCGAATTGCGGACGGAAGGTTTGCCGGAGCTGACGCGGCCGGATTATTTCGAACGTTTTGCCGTGACGGAGTCCGGCATCTCGCCGCGGACGATTCCGGGCGTACCGAACGGAATGTTCCTTTCCACGGGTTTGGAACACGATCTGATCGGCAAACCGGCGGAAGCGGCCTACATGCGGATCGATCAGATGGATAAACGATTGCGTAAATTGAGCACGGTGACGGAACGGGTCGAGCCGTTCCAGGCGGATACGCCGTATGAAGAAGCGGATATATTGTTGGTCGGCATCAACTCGACGGGCGGCGCGATTGAAGAAGCGACGGAAGTGTTGCGGGCGGAAGGTATACGAGCCAACCATGTGCAGCTGCGCCTGATCGAGCCGTTCCCGACGGAGGCGCTGCGCAAGGAAGTTGCCAAGGCGAAGAAGGTGCTCATCGTCGAGCACAATGCGACGGCACAATTGGCCTCTATCTTCACACAGCATCTGCCGGAATTTGCGCCGTATGAATCTCTGTTGCGGTACGACGGCCTGACGATTGTAGGCTCCGCCGTCGCGGCACGTGTGCGGGAGGTGTTGTAATGGCTAAAACAGCGGAATACAAAAATGCCATTCGGCCGAACTGGTGTCCGGGCTGCGGCGACTTCGGTATTCAGATGGCAATCCAGGAAGCCGCGTCCCGGCGGGACATTCCCTTTGAAAAATTGGCACTAATTTCCGGGATCGGCTGTTCGAGTCGTATCGGCGGCTATCTCTACTGCTACGGGGCGCATACGACGCATGGCCGGGCGCTGCCTTTTGCACAGGGGGTAAAGCTGGCCAATCGAGATTTGGAAGTGGTGTGCTGTTCCGGCGACGGTGATGCGTATGCGATCGGTATGGGGCATACGATTCATGCGATCAAACGCAATATCAATATTACCTACATCGTTTTCGACAACCATGTCTACGGCTTGACGAAGGGGCAGACCTCCCCGCGCAGCAGTGTCGGTTTCGTAACGAATACGACGCCGCACGGCAATGTGGAGACGCCGCTGGCGGTCACGGCGATGGCGATTGCGGCGGGTGCCGGCTTCGTTGCGCAGGGTTATGCGTTGCACCGGGCGGAACTGGTCGACTTGATCGTGCGGGGGATGGAACACAAGGGTTTTTCGTTTATCAACGTGTTTACGCCCTGCGTTACCTACAATAAATACAATACGTATGACTGGTTCAAAGAAAACTTGCCTTCGTTGGCTGCGGTGGAGGGTTACGATGCGAGCGACAAGCTGCAGGCGCTGACTAAGCTGACGGAAACGGACGGTCTCGTCACGGGGCTGATTTATGAGCAGGAAAGCCCGAGCTACGAAGAGTTGTCCAATTTGCCCGAAGAGCCGCTGGCGCGCCGGGCGGAGCGTATGAGTGAGGCGGAATTTACCAACTTGATACAGGCGTTTCGTTGATCGGGGTGACGTATTGTCCTGCTTGCGGGCAGGGCAATGCGTCTTTTTTATACAGTTGTTGAAATATGCACGGACAGGACGCAGAATATGATAAAATAGGCATATGTGAAAGGAGGCTTCCCGTGTACGCTTTTTTGACGGATCTCGGCCGGACAACGCTATATATCTTTGCGCAGATCGGTGCGACCGTACAGCTGTTGGTTGCGGCCTGGCGGCGCGTGGGGCAGGCTTCCCGGCGCCAGACTGTCGAGCAGATGTACCTGCTCGGTGTCGGGTCATTCCCGATTGTTGCGCTGACCTTACTGTTTACGGGAATGGTTATGACCTTGCAGATTGCTTCCGAGTTGTCGCGATACGGCGCGGAGTTTTCCATCGGTGCCATCGTTTCGTTTGCGCTCGGGCGCGAGTTGGGACCGGTGCTGTGCGGTGTCGTGCTTGCCGGGCGCGGCGGCGCGGCAATTACCGCCGAGCTGGGCACGATGAAAGTCACGGAACAGATTGATGCATTGCGCTGCCTGGCGACGGATCCGGTCACCTACCTGGTAGTGCCGCGGATGCTTGCCTGTATGTTGATGCTGCCCTTGCTGAATGTGCTCGGTCTGGTCATCGGCGTATTCGGCGGGATGTTGGTATGCACATTGGTGAACGGGATTTCCGCGTATACGTTTTGGCATTCGATCGAAACCTTTGTCGGGCCGAGCGATGTCTACCTCGGCATGATCAAGACGATCATCTTCGGCATGATTGTCGCGGTCGTAGGCTGTCAGCGCGGGATGACTTCACGCGCAGGCGCGGCGGGGGTCGGAAAAGCGACGACACAGACGGTGGTATATTCGATTATCATGATTTTTGCGGTCAACTACTTGTTGTCCGAAATTCTTTTTTAGAGGTGGCCATGCTTGAATTGCGAGATGTGACTGTGCGTTTCGGCGAGCGGACGATTTTGGACGGGGTGAACCTGTGCGTGCGCGAGCGGGATACGCTGGTAATTCTCGGGGCATCCGGCAGCGGTAAGTCGACGATTTTGCGTGTACTGATCGGGCTGGTGCGGCCGACTGCCGGACGGGTATATATCGGCGGTGAAGATGTCACGGATTTCAGCGAAGAGGAATGGAATCGGGTGCGGGAAAAGATGGGCTTCGTCTTCCAGTATTCCGCGCTGTTCGATTCCATGACGGTAGGGGAAAACGTGGCATTTGCTCTGCGCCGGCGCGGCGGTCTGAGCGAAGCGGAAATCGCCGCCCGGGTAGCGGAGAAATTGGAGTTGGTCGGTTTGTCCGGCCGCGAGTATCTGTTGCCGGAAAATCTGTCCGGCGGGATGAAGAAGCGGGTCGGCCTGGCCCGCGCGATCGTCACGGATCCGGCGGTGGTACTGTATGACGAACCGACAGCGGGTCTGGATCCGATTCGCTCGGCGACGGTGGATCGGCTGATCCGCACGGCGCAGGAGCGCCTGCACACGACATCCGTCGTGGTGACACATGAACTCGCCTCGGCTTGGCGAGTGGCGGATCGCTTGGCGTTTCTGCATCGCGGCAAGTTTATTCTGGAAGGGCCGGCGGCAACGTTTCGGACGACGACGAATTCGGTTGTGAGAGCGTTTTTGGACGGAGACGAAAGCGGGGAGGAAACGGAATGAAGTGGAATACGGAGGCGAAGGTCGGCGCATTCACCCTGGCGGGATTGATTGTGTTGGCAATTGTACTCGCACAACTTTCGAGTCTCGTCCTCTTCGGGAAGAAAGGGTACATCGTACACGGTGTTTTCCCCGAGGTCGGCGGTCTCGTGACCGGGAATGCGATTCGGTACCGCGGGGTGGAAGTCGGCCGCGTGGACGAGGTGCATTTTACCGGCACGGCGGCGGCGGTCGAGATGCGTATCTATGACGGGATCGGGATCCCGCGCGATGCACAATTTGCCGTTGACTCCGAGGGTATTTTGGGAGAAAAGTTTATTCGCATTCAGGACGGGAATCCGGCAACCGGCCTCCTGAAGGAAAATGATACCGTGGCGGGTGGCCTGCCGATCGGCATGGATGCGCTCGTCCGCCAGACCAATGAACTGCTGGTCGATACGCAGGCGACCTTGCGGGCGGTGCAGGGGATCGTTGCGGATCCCGAACTGCAGCGTTCCTTGCGGGCAACCATTGCGAATGCGGAAACCGTTTCCGGACAGATGATCGGTCTGACCGCCACCTTGCAGACGTTGGGCGATCGCCTGGATGCCGTAGTGTATCGCTTGGACGGCGACGGCCGGCTTTCTGCGGACGTGCGCGCCATCGCGGAGAATTTCCGGGTGAGCAGCGAGCGCATCCGGCGGGTGGCCGGCGGCGTGGGCGGTTTGCGGGACAAAAAGTTGCAGATGCCCGGGCAATGGGAAGTGTTGTATAATACAGATAAGCATCGGACGTCACTTAACGCACAGTGGCGGATCGGCGCGGAAGGAAATTCGGGCTTCGGTGTTGTCGGCGTGGAAGAATTCGGCAACGGCTCGTTGTTTGATTTGCAACTTGGACGGGAAAGAGGGCCGTTCGGTTTGCGTGCGGGATTGATTCGCGGCAAAGTCGGTGTCGGTGCGGATTACCGGATCGGCGCGACGGCCTGGACACTGGATGTATATGATTTGGATGAGCCGGAATACCGTTTCCGCGGGAACTGGCACATCAAAAATGACTGGTCGCTGGTCGGGCAGGCCATCTTCCCGAGGGGGCATGAATACGGCGGCAATTATTTCGGTATCAACCATACGTTTTAGGTAAGAGGAGAGAGAAGATGAAGAAGTTGGAATCGCTGCTGACGGCAGCATTGGTATGCGGTACGATGTGTGCGGCGGTGCAAGCGGCCGAGATGTCCGCAACGGCAGAGCCGATCCGGCTCGGGATGCCGGTGCAGGCGGAGCAGCCGGTGGTACGGCTGACGTTGACCGAGGCGGTAAATCGTGCGCTGGCAACGAACTATGCCATCGGGATTGCGGCGGAAAAACAGGCGCAGGCGGCCGCTCAGGTCAGCGAAGTGGCGGCGAATAAGAACCCGTCTCTCAGCTATAGTTTCGGCACATCCAAATTCAAAGAGCAGATGCAGACGGTCGGGATCCCGATCGATCGGGTGATGCCGGGCGCGAGCGCAAATATCGAGGCCGCTCTGGCGGGATTGCCGCTGGATGCACAGACGCTCGCGCTGCTGAAACAGACATCGTTTTGGCAGCAGCTGAACACGATCCCGTATCGAGTACAGGTGGATCACGGCTACCAGAACAGCGTTTCTCTGAAGTGGCCGTTATGGACGGGCGGTCGTGTCGAGCACGGCATCGAGGCGGCTCGCATCGGCCGAGACGTCGCCGAATGGGAAGTGTACAGACAGGAAGCGGATGTGAAATACCAGGTTACCGAGGGGTTTTACAAGCTGATCGAGGCTCGGAATCTGCTGGCGATCGCGGACGAAGCCGTTGCGAATCTGCAGGAACATGTGCGGATCGTCGGCGCCCATTATGATGCCGGCACGGTGGCGAAAATAGACGTATTGAGTTCGCGTGTCGCGCTGGCGAATGCACAGGAACAGCAAATTCAGGCGCAAAACGGTACCGATCTCGCCCGGACGAACCTGAATACCTTACTGCGCCAGCCGACAAACACCCAAATCGAGCCGGTGTCCGATGATACGGAATTGGAACCGTTGAACCGAACCTTGCCGGAAGCGATCGCGTATGCGGATACGCATCGTTGGGAATTGCAGCAGGCGCGCTTGGCCGTACAAGCGGCCAAAGAACAGCTGGGGGTCGCCAAGGCCGGTTATCTGCCGACGGTTGCCGTTCAGGCGAGCATGAACTGGCAGGATCGGGACTTCCCGGGCTTCAAGAATGAAGATTGGAGCGTGGCGGGCGGGATCAGCTGGTCGCTCTTCGACGGCGGCGCGACGGGGGCGAAGGTCACCGGTGCCAAGTCCGCCGTGCGTGAAGCCGAGCTGACAGCCGAGCAGGCCGCGGCAAATATCGAGCTGGATGTGACGAATGCATATCTTGCGACCGTGGCGGCGGAAAAACGGATCCGTACGACAAGTGAAGCGGTCAATGAAGCGCTGGAAGCGTACAAGATTGCCACCGTCCGGTATCGCGCCGGCGTCGGCATCAACTTGGACGTACTGGACGCGCAGTTGAAACTGAATCAGGCGCGGACGAACTACGTTACGGCCCTCTATGACTACCATGTCAGCATGGCGCGGCTGGAACAGGCGATAGGGGTACCCGCTGCGGAACCTACGCCGGTACGACCCGTCGACACCGAACGCTGAGGCGGGGGGAATTGGAGTGAGAGGGTGGCTTTTAACGGCGGCGGCGGTGGCGGTTATCGGTGCCGGAGCAGGCCAATGGGTGCTCAAACCGATGGCGCTGGAGGCCGCGCCGGAGCTCATTGCGCAGGCGGCCGGAGAGAATTTGAACGGGACGCTCGTCTATCGCGATTTGGCAATTGATTGGCTGGGAAATCCCCGGCTGACGGGAGTCGAATTGCGTGATGCGGCCGGGCGGACTGTGGCGACGATCGCCTCGACCGAAGTGAGCTGGAGTTTCTGGCGCGTGCTGGAATATCTGGCGGGCTATCGGCCGGCCGTCGGCGTGGTAGACGGAATTACGCTGAATCGGCCGGAAGTGTATCTGCGGGAAGAGGCGGATCGTTCCTGGAACGTGTCGCATCTTCTGCGGACTTCGGATACGCCGACGGAAATGGATTTGCGGGCAAAAATTATCATCAACCACGGCACGGCTCATTTGACTTTCTTGGATGAGCCGGTTTTGCATGTGCAAAACATAACGGCGCGGCTGGATTTGAACAAGTACCCCGAAATCGGCGGCGATGCCGATATGACATATGAAGGTCGCCCGTTGTCGGTCGGCGGCTTCTATACCGAAGCAAATAATTTCGGCGTACAAATAACGGCGGAACGCCTGCCGCTGACCTGGCTGGAACGCTTTTTGCCGGAACAGGCTGCGGAATTGCGTGTCCGCGGCGGCGAAATACGGAATGTCCGCGTCCATGTCGCCGGTACGCCGCACGGACTCGACTACCGCGGCACGGGCGAGGCGGTCGATGTCGCTTTGGTCTATGACAACTATGAAGTACGGCATTTGGCGGGGAAAATACAGGCGGAAACGGGGCAGGTCGCATTCAGCGAAACAAGCGGTCTGGTGAATGATCAACCATTCCGCGCACAGGGGACGATCGGTTTGGTCGCGGATCCCGTTTTGGCTTTGGATATTTCGACGGAGGGCATGGAAACCTCCCGCTTGTACGACAGCGGCCTGACCGGCTTGCTGGCGGCGAAAGTACATATTGGCGGGACCGTGGTTCGTCCCGTGGCGGAAGGCGTAGCGGCGCTGGCCTCGGGCGCATACCGGGGAACACCGTTGCAACGCCTGTTTGCGCGTTTCGTCTATCGTGACGGCGTGGCGACACTGCCGGACGTGGCGGCCGGCCTGGGGCAGGGGAATGTCCGGGGCAGCGGTTATTATAATTTGAAGACGGGTAGCGGCGAATTCGGCTTGCGGGCGGAAAACGCCGATTTGTCATATGTTCCCGTGGCGGACGGTGTAAGCGGTACGGTAAACGGCTCGGGAACCGTACGGCTCGCCGCTAATGATTTGGCGGAGATACGGTTCACCGGTCAAGGGAGCGACTTTGCCGCGGCGGGGCTGGTTGCGGACAGCTGGACGGGGAGTTTCGGCTATCGCGACGGTTGGTATGTAGATTATCTTAACGGTACAATGGGAGGCGGTACGTTTACGCTGTCCGGCAAGGAGCGCTCGGCCGAGGGCTTTACCTTTGCGGTGCAGGACATACCGTTGGCGTATATAAGCGGAGTGGCCGGCGTGCCGGCGACGGGGACGCTTTCCGGCGCGGGAAACTGGACCGGCGGGATCGATTCGCCCGTCGTCACGGCTAATTTCGCTGCAAGCGACGGCTCGGTTCACGACCTTGCCTTTGAGCGAGTGACGGGCGGTTTGCGTTATGCGGCGGATCGACTGCAGCTGGATGATGTCGTCTGGCTGGATAAGGAAGGCTATCACCGCGTGGACGGCAGCGCCGGTTTAGGCGAAAACGCACCGCTGGATTTGCGTGTTCGCAGTGAGCGCGTGCGTCTGGAAGATTTGTTGCGGGCGGCGGACTTGCCGGTGGAAGCGACGGGCTGGGCGGAACAGGAAATGCACGTGACCGGAACCTTGCAAGCGCCGCTGACGACGGGACATGTGCGTCTGTATGACGGCTCCGTCTTCGGTGAGCTGTATCAGGAAGCCGTCGCCGATTATCGCTACGGCGGAGATACGCTGTATCTCGATACGGCGACGGCGCATGTATATAACGGCACGGTGACCGCGCAGGGAACTGTTCACGCGGACGGTATGCAGGTTGCGGTGCAGGCGCGGCATATTGATGTGGATCGTATTCTGCGGGAGAAGAACAGCTATCGCCTGCAGGGGTATGTGGACGGGGAAGGAAGCCTGAGCGGCACGCCGAGCGATCCCGAACTGCATTTGCATTTTACGGGAACGGATATGAGCGTCAACGGCGAACCGGTGGAACGGGTAAGCGGCGACCTGGCGTATCGCGGCGATCAAGTCGTCCTCGAACGGGCGGAAATTCAGCAGCGTGACGGCAGTTACCAGGTCAGCGGTCGCTACAATTGGCGAAGCGGCGAGGTTGTCGGCCGCGGCCGCGTTACCGGCGCGGAGCTGGCTACATTGCTGCGTTGGGCGGATGTGCCCGTGGGCAATCTTACGGGGCGCCTGGAAGGCCAAGTGGAAATAGCGGGCAATCTGGACGATACGCGTTGGAGCGTGACCGGTGAGCTGCATGAAGGCGCGGTCGACGGGAAGCCGATCGGTATTACCGAGCTGGATGTCAGTTATCGTAACCGGGTGTTTGATGTCCGCAAATTGCGGATGCCGATCGGTGACGGTTTGCTTGCGGCGCAGGGCAGCGCGGCATTGGACGGCGATATCGACTTGCAGGTAGCGGCACGAAAGGTGGATGTATCCTACTTGCCGGCGTTGGCCGGCCGGGAACTTGACGTAACCGGATTGTTGGACGCCAGCGCCGTTTTGCGCGGTAAAACCGCACGCCCGGAAGCGGATATTTCTTTCGATTGGTCGCAAGGCAGCTATGCCGGAGCACAGTTCGACCATTTGCTCGGGCTGCTTAATTTGCGCGATAATATCATTGAAGTAAATCAAACCTTGCTGCAAAAAGAACAATACCAAATGAGCGTGTACGGCACCGTGCCGCTGGCGGCGCTGACCAAGCACGGCCGGGCACAGGGCGGCAGCGATGAGATGAATCTGCAGTTCCGCTTGGACAAAGCGGACTTGGATCTGTTGCGGGCGTTTTCGCCTTACATCAAAACCGCAAGCGGTGAAACGCGCGGCCGGGTCACCGTGACAGGAACGTTGGAAGATCCGCTGATCAACGGACGAATCGACATCCCGACGGGACGGATGACGGTGGAAACAATGAAAAACCCCGTTGAAGATATTCGGCTGGCTATCCAATTCACCGGCAGGGAAGCGACCTGGAAACTCGGCGCAAAAATCGGTGACGGGACGGCGGAAAGCGAGGGTACGTGGAGTCGGACGCAAACGGCGGCGGGATACTCCGGCCGTTTGCGTGTGAAGGACGCCAATCCGCGCAGCACCTATTTCGACGGGCCGTTGCAGGCGGACTTGGAACTGGTTTCGCAGGCGGGAGTACCGTTGGTACGGGGAAAAATCGACCTTGCCGACACGAAGTTGGACATTCCGCTCGCGGTATCCGGCGACGGAGAGTTGCCGCTGATCTATCTCGATATCGATGTGCATCTCGGCGATAAAGTGCGCTTGTACAATTCGTACCTGTATGACCTGCAATTACTCGGCGACGTCCATGCGGGAGGCTCGACACAAGACCCGTCGATGAGCGGCAAAGTGGAAGTACAAAAGGGCTACCTGAAGTACCTCAGCAACAAATTCCGCGTGGAACTGGGTGTGGCGGATTTCACCGGCGGCGAGGGTTTCCTGCCGAACTTGAGCGTGGAATCGTCAACCAAGTTCAATCGCTACCATATCCGCCTGAATGCGACGGGGCTGCCGACGGATTTGCGCGTGGATCTGAGCTCCGAGCCGAGCCTTTCGCAGGAGGAGATCGTTACGATGCTCACCTTGCACACGCAAGGCGATATCAACGACCTCGGCAGTGAGGCGGCCAATGCGGTGCTCGCCTCCGCGGCGCAGATGTTGATCCTCGGCTCGCTGGAAGGGCGCTTGCAAGATGTGCTCGGTTTGGATATGATTCATATAACGACGGGATCGATCGATCCGTTCGAGACGACGACGGTCGCCAATCAAAGTTTCTACAATTTGGAAATCGGAAAGTATCTCTTCGACGACTTCATGTTTGTCCTGACGACCGGTGTAAACAACGATCAGAAGAGTGTCGGCTTCCGGTATGATTTGAGTCAGAATTTCAACGCTACGGCTTGGCGCAATGATGAGGGGAATTACTACGTGGGCGCCAATTGGCAGTATCGTTTCTAGTGTGGTGAGATCTATGTTGCAAGCGTACTTACAAGCGGTCAGTGAAATCGAACTGTTGACGCCGGAGGCGGAGCAGGCTCTTTGGCAAGCCTATGCCGCCGGTGACGGAACCGCCCGCCAGGAGCTGATCGAGCATTATCAGCCGCTGGTGGTGAAAGAAGTGGTACGCTTCCACGGCCAAGAGGCATTACTTCTGGATTTGGTGCAGGAAGGTGCGGTCGGTCTGATGGAGGCGGTGGAACGCTACAACCGCGAGCGGGGCGTCGCCTTTTCCCTGTTTGCGAAGCATCGGATTCGCGGCCGGATGTTGGACTATCTGTATAAAAACGGTCACGATATCCCCGTCCCGGAAGAGTCCTGGGCGGCAGGCAGGGAACGTTTCGACGGACTGCTGGCAGCTGCGGAAGATGCGTTTGAGATAACCGACCGCAAGCTGCTGTGGGAGCAGGTGCGTAAAGCGGTATTACGCCTGCCGGAAAAAGAAAGGCTGGTCGTTGCGGGTATTTATCTCGGGGAACGCGAACCGAAGGAAGTTGCGGCAGAAATGTCCTGCAGCAAGGCCTATGTCTACAAATTGCAAAAAACGGGCATTCGGCGTTTGCGCGGCATGCTCAGTCGCGTAATGCAAGAACGGAAAGAGTAAAATAAGCAAGAAAAGAAACGAAATCAAAAGGATACGAGAGAACGGGGAAGGAAACGGAAAGTACGGGAGGTTCTATTTCCCGTAGCCGAAAGCGAATATATAGTATGGAAAGGAGGTACCTATGGCATTATCCAAGGAAGAACTTTGTGAGCGCGTACGTTCCACTCGCACCTGGCTGGAAAAAGCGGAGCGGGCATTGCACGGACGCACGCCGTGGCAAGGTGAACTGCAGCTGATGCTGGCTCAGGCGGAAATGCAGAAACTCCGTGAAGCGCGTCGCGGAACATTGTATGACGAACGCTACTGGCAGCGCGGTTTGGCGGCCATGGCGGCCGTGCTGCTTTGCGCCGGTGTTTGGTGGTGGCAGCAGCCGGCCGAGGTACCTTCTGCGGCGACGGCGCCGCTCCCCGTGCGGGAAGCAGCGGTGCCGCAGCCGCCCGAGGTGAAAGAACGCTCGCTCGAGCCGATCGGCAAAGCGGCGGAACCGGTTCCCGTCGAACCGGAGCCGGCGGCGATTGCCGCCGTACCGGCCGCTCCTCCGCGGGAGGAGGCGGTAACGGCGGAACCCGTCGTGCAGCATGCGACACCGGTGGCGCTCAGCCCCGGTGAATTGCAGGCGGCGGTTGCCGATGCGGCGCAGACCTTGCGTAAGGGTCGATAATCAAGTACACTATATTACATACCTGCGAGCGAATCAGCCTCGTGAGGAAAAAGCAAGGAGGAACTCAATTTATGAAGCAATCCGGTCAGGCAAAGCGTTGGCTTGTCGCAGCAGTAGTACTCGCAACATTCGGTGCAAGCAGCCAAGTGTATGCGGAGGTTACGACAGTCAGCAACGAACAGATGAAATTCACCGAGCCGGCGGTCGGTGTTGCTGTTTCGTCGCAAGATGCGACGGTAACACAGGGACGTGAGGCGGAGTTAGCAGAGCGCGGTTTGGTGAATAACCCCGCGCTGCTTGTTTTGCCGAACGCAGCGACGAGTGCGGTAAGCGGACAGGCACTCTATACATCCGGTGTGGACAGCGCGGCAGTGGAAGCGCAGGTCGGCAAAGTGGTAACGGCAATTCAGGTTGCCGGCGTACCGGCGGAGCTGGAGGCGCCGTTGCTCGCCCGTTTGACGACGAAAGTCGGCGACAAGGTGACGACGGAAGGTATTGCGGCGGACATTGACGCTTTGGGGAATACCGGCGTGTTTGCGCGGGTGACGCCCGTCTTTACCGCGGTGCCGGAAGGCGTGCGCCTGACCTATGAAGTGGTGCAGAACCCGGTCGTGCAGCAGGTGCGTTTCGAGGGCGTGACCGCTTTCAATGCGGACTATCTGGCACAAATGATGGCCATTCCGAAAAACAGCGTGCTGAACACGGTGACGGTCAGCGAAAAAATTCGTGAAATTGAAAAATTATACTTGGATCAGGGCTATATCCTGGCCTCTGTCGGCGATGTGCAGGTTTCGCCGGAAGGTGTATTGACCGTTCAAGTCGATGAAGGGATTATCGAGGATATCGTCTTGAAAGGAAACAAAAAGACACGCGATTATGTCATTACCCGCGAGCTTCGTTTCCAAAAAGGACAGCCTTTCAACAAATTCCTGGCGCAACGCAGCTTGGAACGTCTCTACAACCTCGGATATTTTGAAGATGTCAACGTGCGGCTTCTCCCGGGGCAACAGGATCGCCATGTCATCGTGGAAATCGATATGCTCGAACAGAAAACGGGTGTTGTAACGCTCGGTGCGGGCTACTCGAAGTCGGACGGATTCGTCGGTATCGTGGAATTCGGTGAGAACAACTTCCGCGGTACGGGGGACAAGATCAATGTCCACTGGGAATTCGGCGGCAACGGCGGGAACAAGAACTATCAGATCTCCTACACTCGCCCGTGGCTCGATTCCAAAGGTACGTCGCTCGGGTTCTCCTTCTATGATCGTGTCGTGGAATACAGCGACTACAACGAATCCGGGGAAACGGTTGCCACATATGATAAGCGGCGCAAAGGCTACAGCCTGACGCTCGGGCGAACCCAGGGCGAATATCGCATGACGACGCTCACTTGGGAAAGCCGGAAGGACTCCTACCAAGATTATAAGGGCGGGTATGATTATGGCGAGAATGCGTTCAAGCTGGGCTTTGTTACCTACAAAAAGAACGATGCGGGCGAATTTGAACTGGATGCGTCGGGTAAGAAGCAACCGATTGCCGTTTATTTTACAAATGACGGAAAAGAGACATTGTTGCCCTCTACGGATGCAAGCGGCAATCCGTTGACTATGCCGCCTGCGCCGGCGATGACCGGGGATGAAGCGAAAGATCAGGCGGCGATGGATCAATGGGCAAAAGATATTCGGGCCAAACTCGTTAACTTGCCGGCAGCGGAAGGGCTGTATAATTTCAAGGATATGGACTATATCGGCAAGAATTTCGGTCGGACGAACAGCCTGAGCATCACGCATGTCTTCGACAATCGCGACAACTATTTCAATCCGTCGCGGGGCTATCGCTACTCGGTTACGGGTCAATGGGCGGGACACGGTCTCGGCGGCGACTTTGACTTCTACAAATTCTCGGCGGAAGCCCGGGCGTACAAGAAGATCGGCTCGCGCAATGTGCTTGCGTTGCGGCTCATGGGCGGGTTCAGCACCGGCGAAGTCGGCTACTCCGAACTCTTCAGTCTGGGCGGTGCGTACAACCTGCGCGGGTTCGAAGACGATCAGTTCAAGGGTACTCGGATGTATGCGGCGACCTTGGAATTCCGCACGCCGATCGTGAAGAAAGTGGACGGGGTCCTCTTCACGGATGTCGGTAACGCTTGGAATATTGATAACGCGCGTATTCCCTGGTACCATGACAGCAATAAAGTGCACTGGTCGGTCGGTGCGGGTCTGCGTATTCAGACGCCGATCGGACCGATTCGTTTGGACTATGCACACGGGGACAAGAACAAGTTCCACTTCAGCTTCGGCGGTCAGTTCTGATTAGTGAACAGGCGACAGGGATCCCTGTCGCCTGTCATTGTTTTAGGAAATGAGGAAGGCTATGCGACATGGTCGAGTTGCCCGTGTATTGGCAGCCGTTGCGCTGGCCGGCAGTCTGCATGCGGCGGCATCGGCTGCGCCGATCGAGCAGATCGAGACGGTTCTGCATACGCCGCAGGGGACGCCGCAGGCTACGGTTACGGAGCGTATCCGGGCGGGAGTGGAGGTCATTGCGCAGCACGTACTCGCGGCGAAAGACAGCGAGGAAGTGGCGGCGCAGCGTACCGCGTACGGCCGACTGATAGCGGATGTGGCGGGGCGCGTCGTGGCGGGATACATCGTTCTGGATGCGGAGGTCACGCCGGGCGCGACAACCCGGATCGATTTGACGCTGGTGCCTTACGGCAAGCTGGTGGAAGAGGTGGAAACGACCGTCGATTACGGCAGTCTCAGCGCGGAGGCGCGCGCACTGGTCGCCGCCGAACCGGCACTTGCCGGCAATCGGGCGGAAGAATTGCTTGTCGGCTTGCCGCTCGGTGCATTGGACTGGGTGGGCAGTATAGCGATACCGATCTTGCAGCATGAAATCGAATCGCGCCTGCCGGAGTTTACCGCACAGATCGTGATCGAGCCCGAGCGCAGGACAGCGGTACGAATTTACCTCATTCCTCGCGGTGAAACCGTGCGGACGACAACGGTCGAGATCACGGGTGAAGATATTCCGTACCTGTTTCTGAACGGGGCGGCAAGCCGGGTGGAGGAGTGCCTGGCTGATTATGTCGGCTTACCGACGGCATACGTGGCGCGGCAGCAGGAGGCGATCGAATCTCGTCTGGCGGCTGCGGCGACAGCGGACGGTTTCGTGCGGCGCTATGATATTCACCCGACGGGGAAACTGTATCCCGGTGCGGATTTGCGATATGACCTAACCGCAAAAACAGGCATGTGGGTCATCGGTGCACAAGCATCTCTCGATCTCGGTAAAGACGAAAAAAATATGCATTTGCGGGCGGAAATCGGACGGCGATTTACCTCGCGTGATATAATTTACTTACGAACGGACTTTTTCCCGCATGCCGTGGAGTGGGATGTGTATCTGGGGTACACGCATCGCTTCGGCACGGGAACACGTCTCGGCTGGCAGTATGAGCTGACCGAGCGCCGCCGGGAAGTATTGGCGGAACAGGATCTCGGCGGACGCTGGTACCTGCGCTGGGAGCACGACTTGACGAACGAAGAGGATACGGGTGCCGTCGGCTATCGTTTCCGCGACCGGCTCCGCGCGGAATATGTGGTTACAAATACGGAGCAATGGTTGCGGCTGACCGGCCGCTTGTAATGAAGGAGTGGATTGTAAAATGATGCGAGCTTTGCGTAATGAGCACAATGTCAAAACGGTGTCGTTCATCGTCGCCGTGG
Organism: Veillonellaceae bacterium; assembly: GCA_022771805.1. Classification (GTDB taxonomy): domain Bacteria; phylum Bacillota; class Negativicutes; order Veillonellales; family Negativicoccaceae; genus JALELM01. Next base: position 35,002 of record JALELM010000020.1, read on the forward strand.
TATTTGTTTTAGGGATTGCGGCCTATGCCCTGATGGGTTCGGGTAATATTGCCCAAGCGGCACCGACTTCGTCGATCGGCGTGGTGGATCAGTCGATGATCATCGAGCAGACGGCGACGCTCGGCCAACAGTTCCAGGAACAGATGGCGGCGGCCGCAAGCGAATTGCAGAAAGAGTTTGACGAAAAATCGGTCAATATGTCCGAGGCGGAAAAGCAACAGTATTTCCAGTCGATGCAGGAAAAATTCAGCGCCAAACAGGCTGAAATCCAAAAGAATATTCAAGGTAAAATCGACAATGCGGTAAAACAGGTCGCAGAAAAGAAAAGTCTGAACCTGGTTGTCGATAAAAATGCCGTGCTCTATGGCGGTGTCGACATCACTTCGGAAGTGCAAACCGCGTTGAATGCGGCGCTGGAAAAAGAAGCCGCAGCGAATAAATAATGCGAAGTCGAATGAAAACGGGCGTTACCGGTTGCTTGCTGCTCGGCACGCTGTTGCTGAGCGGGTGCGGTATCGGTGGTTGCGGTCGGACGGAAGCGCCGGCGCAGGAACCGGTATATGCCGTCGCCGATACGGAGCAATTGTTCCGGGCGCACCCGGACTATGCAGTCTATTTAGAGGCGGAAGAAGCGTATCGCAACTTGGCGGCGGAGTACGAGGCAGACACGCAGCGACTGATTCACACGGCGGCGCAAGCGGAGCGCGAATTGCATGAGCAATTGAGCTCCGGGGCGATCGAAAAAGAGTTGAATGAAAAATTCCGCGCGAGCATGCAAGTCCGTGAGGCGGAATGGAATACGAAACTCGAGCTGCTGTATCGTGAATTGCTGCAGAATGCGGACGAGCCGCTGCCGCCGACGACGGAAACGGATCTGCGCATCGTCAATTTGCAGTTGCAGTTGCGAGCCTTGCAATTGAGCGCGGCGGAGCGCCAGGAGAAAGAAGAAGAACTGGCGGCGCTCCTGGCCGGAAAAACCGCTGCAATGCGGCCGGAAGCGGAGTTGGGAGCGGAAGCACAGGCGCGTCTGGCGGCGCTGAAAGCGGAAGCGGAACAGGATCTGGAAGCCTATGCGGCGGAGTTGACGGAGACCTTGCGCGCGGAACGGGACGAGGCGCAACAGCGACTGTACGAAGCGGCGGAGCGGCGTCTGATGCCCGCGGACGGAGAAAGCAGGAATGCCGAGTGGCGGCAACGTCTGCTGGCGAAGAAAAAAGAACTCACCGAGCGGGAGGACGCCATCCGCAAGGATGTGGAAGTGGCCGCCGCGGCAGTCGGTGAAAGCGAACATATTACGATGATTTTCGGCAAGTATCGGACGAATCTTACCGCTCGTGACGTGACGGCGGAGATTGCGACGAAACTGCGCGAAATAAAGGGAGGAAAGCCAAGTGGGACATAAGTGGTGGTGCCGGGCGCTCGTCGTGAGTATGGCGGCCTTTGCGCTGGTCTTGGGCGGCTGCGGCAGTGAGGACAAAGTCGGTACGGTGGATTTTGGCCGCATTGCACAGGAAAGCACGCAGGCAAAGCAAATTGCCCAAGATATTCAGGCGAAACAGGCGGAGATTATCGCCCGTCTGTCGGAAGCGGAACAAAATCAAAGCGCGGAAGAATTTGCCGTGACGGAACAAAAAGCACGGCGTGAAATGCAGATTTTCCAAATGGGCAAGAAACAGCAGTTTGAGGCGTTGGTGGAAAGCCAAGCGGCCTTGCTTGCAAAAGATAAAAAGCTCAGCATCATCATGCACAAAGATGCCGTTCATTACCAAGGCACGGATGTGACCGAGGATCTGCTCGCCCGCCTGAAAGCGGCTGCCGATCAGAGCGCAGCGGCACAAAAGGAGAGTGCGGCGGATAAGCAGGAAACGCCGGCCAAGCCGGCAGAACAGCAGGCAAAAAATGGTTAAAACGGCAGGCGAGCTGGCGACACGTCTCGGCGGTACATTGTACGGAAATCCGGCGACACCCGTTCACGGTGTTGCCGGTGCGGATACCGCCGGCAGCGGCGAGGCGACGTTTTTGTTGGACGAATTTGCCGACCGTCTCGGCATGGTACAGGCGGATCTCGTTTTGATGGCGCATCTGCCGGATGATCGTCGGGGGAAAAACATCCTGGTCGTCGATAACCCGAAATTGGCTGCGACGGCATTGATCCAGATGTTTGTGCCGCCGATCGAGTATCCTGCGGGGGTGCATCCGACGGCGGTTGTCGATCCGACGGCGGTTGTCGATCCGAGCGCAACGGTATTGCCGTATGCCGTGATCGGGCCGCAGGCTACGATCGGCGCGCGCACGATTATCCACCCGCATGTCACTGTCGGAGCACAGGTCGCCGTTGCGGAAGACTGCGAGATTTATGCCGGGGCGGTATTGCACGAACGTACGCAAATCGGCGCGCGCAGTGTGGTGCGAGCGAATGCGGTCATCGGCGGCGAGGGCTTCGGCTTTGCCACGAATGAAGGGCGTCATACGCGCGTTCCGCAGATCGGCCGGGTACGGCTGGGCGAGGATGTGGAGGTCGGTGCCTGCACGACCATTGATAATGCGACATTTGGAGAAACCGCCGTGGGACGCGGAACGAAAATCGACAATCTTGTCCACCTCGGGCACAATGTCCGGGTCGGAGAGGATTGCTTCCTGATCGCCCAAGTCGGCGTGGCCGGCTCGACCGTCATCGGCAATCATGTCGTGCTGGCGGGACAGACCGGCGTTACCGGTCACATTACCATTGCGGATCATGTGACTTGTGGCGGCAAGACGGGCGTGGTCGGCAGTATCAAGGAAAGCGGGACGTATGTCGGCTTTCCTGCCCGGCCGCATCGGCAATGGGGGCGCATCGAAGGCGTCCTGAATCACTTGCCGGAATTGTATAAACGCGTCAAAAAACTGGAAAAGGCGCTTGCCGAACGGGACGCATAAAAACACCGTCGCGAGACGGTGTTTTTTACGGAGGTAGTATGTACGGATTTATGCGGCTCTTGAGCCGATGGGCCTGTACGCTTTCCGAGCCGGCTGCGGCACGGTGGGGGAAGCGTTTGGGGAAAATCTTCTGGCGGCTGATGCCGGCGCGGCGCCGGCGCTTGGCGGTGGAGAATTTACTGCTGACCGATCTTTGCAAGGATCGGGAAGAGGCGGAAACTATCGCACGCCGCTCGGCGCAACGGTTCGGGCCGATGGCTATGGAAGTATTGCGCTTTCCTCTCGGCAAAGACGGCAGTCTGCTTGCGCGAATCGATTGGCACGGCGCGGAAATTCTGGACGAAATCGCAGCTTCCGGGCGCGGTTGCGTTCTGGCGGCCGGTCATACGGACAATTGGGAAGTGCTCGGGGCGGCGGTCGGCAGTCGCTGGCCGGATAAGGTGCTTGCCGTCGGCCTGCATCAGGAAAACAGCGGCTTCGACCGCTTCATTCGCGAAGCGCGGCGGAGTATGCACCAAGAGACTATTTACTCGACGGAAGTGCGGCTCATGTATCGCAGTCTGCAACAGGGAAAATGGCTGGCGCTCCTCTATGATCAGAATAATGCCCACGGCATTTTGGCGCCGCTGTTAAACACACAGGCTCTTACGTCAACGGGGCCGGCTTTTTTCAGTCGGCAACGCGACGTGGAGATCGTTCCCGTCCATATTTACACGACGGGGGATCGTTTTCGGGTGCAAATATTGCCGCCGCGCAAGACGGATCGAGATCTGCCGCGCGACGAAGCGATCGCCGTGATGACGGCCGAATTGAATGATATTCTCTCGGAACGTATTCGGGAACGGCCGGAAGATTGGTTCTGGCTGCACAATCGTTGGAAAAGTACCCGGCGTCTTTACGGAGATCCGCGTACATTGGCGCCGAATGCGCCGTTGAAGGAGGAACACCATGTTGGCACCGTTGATTGACCATACTTTACTTGCGCCGGCTGCGACGGCGAAGGATATTGATAAACTTTGTGACGAAGCCGTCCGCTACGGCTTTGCATCCGTTTGTGTGCAGCCGTATCGTGTCGCTCAAGCTGCGGCGGCATTGGCCGGGACGGCGGTCAAGGTGTGCACCGTCGTCGGATTTCCGCACGGCGCAAACGGCGCTTCGGCCAAAGCGCATGAAGCCGCGGAAGCGATTGCGGCGGGAGCAACGGAGATCGATATGGTGCAAAATCTCGGCGCGGTAAAAGATGGCGCGTGGGATATTGTTGCGAAAGAAATTCGCGCGGTACGCGCCGCTTGCGGAGACACCATCCTCAAAGTCATTTTGGAAACGGCAATCCTGACCGATGAAGAGATCCGGAAAGCCTGTCGTCTCTGTGTCGAGGTGGGCGTACATTTTGTGAAAACTTCGACGGGATTTACCGGCGGTGGGGCAACCGTGCATGCGGTGCGTCTGCTGCGGGAACATGTTCCCGCTTCCATGGGCGTCAAAGCGTCCGGCGGCATTCGCGACTACGCAACGGCAAAGGAGATGATCGAAGCCGGAGCCGATCGGCTCGGCTGCAGCGCCGGGGTGGCCATTTGCGATGAGGAAGCGGCACAAACGAAATAAGGAAGAAAAAACGCCTGCTCGACAGGCGTTTTTTCATACCCGACAACGAGCCGGGACAGCAAGTGCAGGTGTGATTGGCGCAAGCGACCGGCTTGTGGTATACTGGTACGGTTAAGAAACAGGAGGGTATTATGTTACGTAATGATATACGCAATGTCGCGATCATCGCGCACGTCGATCACGGTAAAACAACGCTGGTTGACGCCATGTTGCGGCAAAGCCATGTGTTCCGTGAGAACGAACGGGTGGCGGATCGGGTCATGGACTCCAACGATCTCGAACGGGAACGCGGGATCACCATTTTGTCGAAAAATACGGCCGTGCTGTACAACGGTACGAAAATCAATATCGTCGATACGCCGGGGCACGCGGATTTCGGCGGCGAAGTGGAACGCATCCTGAACATGGTGGACGGTGTCGTGCTGCTGGTCGATGCGTTTGAGGGGCCGATGCCGCAGACGAAGTATGTGTTGCGGAAAGCGTTGGAGCAGCATCTCAAGCCGATTGTCGTCATCAATAAAATCGACCGCCCGGATCAACGGGTCGAAGAAGTCGAAAATGAAGTGCTGGAGCTGTTCATCGAGTTGGATGCGAATGACGAGCAACTGGATTTCCCGGTTATTTACGCCTCCGCCCGCGCCGGCCTGGCGCGGCTGTCCATGACGGATACGAATACGGATCTGGAGCCGCTGCTGCGCACGCTGGTCGAAACGATTCCGGCGCCGGAAGGCGATATGGAAGCGCCGCTGCAAATCATGGTAACGACGCTCGACTATGACGAATATGTCGGCAAAATCGCGATCGGCCGGATTGTCCGCGGCTTCGTCCGCGCGGGGCAGGCGGTGGCGATTATGAACGGTGATCGCGTACGGCAGGATAAAATCGGCCGTCTGTACACGTATACCGGGCTGAAACGCTTGGAAACGAACGACGCGCATATGGGCGACATCGTAGCGATCACGGGCTTCAAAGATATCAATATCGGCGAGACAATTACGGATCCGGAACATCCGGAGGCATTGCCGGCCATTAATATTGACGAACCGACGCTGGCGATGGTGTTCTCGGTCAACGATTCCCCCTTTGCCGGCAAGGACGGGGAATACATCACGAGCCGCCATTTGCGGGCGCGCTTGCTGAAAGAAGTGCAGACGAATGTCGCCATGCGAGTGGAAGAAACCGAATCCGTCGATGCCTTCAAGGTGTCCGGCCGCGGCGAGTTGCATCTGTCGATCCTCATCGAAACGATGCGCCGGGAAGGCTACGAACTGCAGGTCGGCAAACCGACGGTAATTATGAAGACGATCAACGGGCAGCTGTGCGAACCGTTGGAACGTCTGAACGTCGATGTGCCGCAGGAGTTCATGGGAACGGTAATGGAAGGTCTCGGGCCGCGTAAAGCGGAATTGACGAGCATGACGGAACTGGCCGGCTATTTACGCATGGAATTTATCATTCCGGCGCGCGGCTTGATCGGTTTCCGCAACGAGTTTCTCACCCAGACAAAGGGGAACGGGGTCATGTACCATGTCTTCCACGGCTATGCGCCGTATAAGGGCGAAATTCCGATGCGGACGCGCGGGGCGCTGGTTGCCTTTGAAGCGGGAGAAACGACGGCGTACGGCCTGAATAATGTCGAAGAACGCGGCACGCTGTTCCTGGGACCGAATGAAGCGGTCTACGAAGGGATGATCGTCGGCGAAAACTCTCGCGAAAACGACATGGATGTCAATCCGTGCAAGAAGAAGCATGTATCCAATATGCGGGCATCCGGCTCGGACGAAGCGATTCGCCTGACGCCGCCGCGTCGCTTTACGTTGGAAGAAGCGCTGGAGTGGATCAACGAGGACGAAACGGTCGAAGTGACGCCGCTGGCGATTCGTCTGCGTAAGCGGATTCTGGCCAAGCAGGCACGCTACAAGGCGATGAAGAATAAGAAATAACAGTGGCAATAAAAAACGGACTGCTAAAGCAGTCCGTTTTTTATTGCCGTTTGCGAGCGATGCTGCGCAGATACCGGTCATGAAGGATTGCCGTCAGCACGGCAAAAGCGATCAGAATACAAAGATAGTCCCAAAAAAAGAGCAGTGCGCTCGGCTCGGGTTTGGGGTGTTTCAGATACAGCGCGGCCAGCTTCAGGTAAAAATTGCGAGCGCCGGCAATGTAGAGACCATAGGCGGTCATTGCGCCGAGAGCAAGCCGCACTGCCCGGGCGGGCAGTCGCCGCAGAAACCGGCGAAACACGTGGCGGTACAAGCCCAGATGCACGCCGAGCAGCAGGTACCACCAGGCGGCGGAGCAAATGTGGATATACTTGCACCAACGCAGGAATTCTCTGCCGGGATGCGGGATGAGCGATGAAAACGCGAAGCCGCTCAGGAAACAGATCACGGTAACCGCGAGAAAGAGCAGGTTGGCGATGCTGTATATACGCAAAGCCGGGGCTTGCCGCCGCCGAAACAGCTGCGGTAAACGGGTTCGAGCCACGTAGAGGTGGATGAGGATCAGCGCCGTCAGTGCGTAAGCGGCCCATTCGTGGCCGGCGAGTTTTGTCAGCGGGAACGCCATCGTCGCCGCCGTGGCGATGAGAAGCGCCGGGATGAGTTGTCGTTGCGTCATGCAAGCCTCCGGGAATACAACGGGTTTACTTTGCCTCATTATACACCTCGGGGAGAAAACCGACAAAGCGATACCGTATATGCGGCGAGACGGAAGCGATATGCTATAATAAACGCAACAGAAGAGAAAGGAAAGTCTATGACAAAGAAAACTCCGAAGTGGCGGCAGCATCCGCGTGTGCAGCGGATCTTGCGCTCGCGCTCGTTCTACCTGGGCAAGCGGCTGTATGAACGTTACCTGGAAGACGATGTGGGCGGTTTGGCAGCCGAGGCTACGTACTATCTGATCTTGGCAATGGTGCCCTTCCTGGTGTTCGTTGTCAACGTCCTGCTGTTTTTTGCAGCGGCGCAACTGGATATGGTCATAGCATACCTGCAATACTTGCCGGGAGAAGCGCCGACGACATTGACGCCGATCGTGGAGCAAATCGTAGCCGGGCGTAGCCGGGCGGTGCTTTCCGTCGGTTTGCTGTTTGCGCTTTGGTCGTCTTCCAAGGGGATGGATACGCTGATTCGCGCAACGGATCAGGCTTTCGGCACGCAGAAGAACAGCCAGTCCTGGTTCGTTGTGAAGCTCAAGTCCGTACTGTTCACGCTGATGATTGTCGGCACGATGTTGGCCTCGCTGGGCTTGACGGTATTCGGTAATGCGCTGGTGAAATTCGTGTCGCGCATTTTCTTTATCGATAAAGGGCTCCTTCTGCTTTGGCGGGTGGCGACGTACTTCATTCCGTTTGTTGCGATGGTCATTGCGATCGCGGTGTTCTATCGGTATGCGCCGCGCTTTGTCGAGCACGAAGGACGGACGCCTTGGCGGTATACCCTGACGAGCGCCGGTATCGTGACGACGTTGTGGCTGATCATGACGGCCGGCTACGGTTACTATGTCGGCAATATTGCCAATATGGGGGCGACATACGGCTCGCTGGTCGGCCTGATGATTCTGTTCATCTGGCTGAATTTTACATCCGTTATTCTGGTGATGGGAGCCGAATTCATTGCCGCTTTCGACGACATGAAACTTTATTTTGCAACGCCGCGCCGGCGCGACTATCAAACGGATACCATGCGTATCGTGTGAGCCCGCACGGGCTCTTTTTCATTGGCGGTCGCGCAGGAATATGGTACAATAAATTGAAAGATATAAATATAGGAGGCGATCATGCATATCGTCTTGGTGGAGCCGGAAATCCCGGGGAATACGGGCAATATTTCGCGTTTGTGTGCGGCCAATTCGTTCACGCTGCATCTCGTGGAGCCGCTCGGGTTTTCTTTGGCGGACAAATATTTGAAACGGGCGGGTCTGGATTACTGGGACTTGCTCGATCTGCATGTACATCCCGATTACGAGGCGCTTACGCGTGCGTTGGCGGGGAAGCGGTTTTGGTACAGTACGACGAAAGCGGCGCGGGCGTACAGTGACGTGGCGTATACCGAGGAGGATGTATTGGTCTTCGGCAAGGAGACGCGGGGGTTGCCGGAGGAACTGTTGGCGGCGCATCCCGAGTCGTGCATCCGCATTCCGATGCGGGCACAGGCGCGTTCACTGAATTTGTCGAACGCGGTAGCGATTGTTTCGTACGAAGCACTGCGGCAGCTGGGATTTCCTCAGCTGACACAGGCGGCGGTAAAGGAGGGGCAGCATGAATTTGTATGACAAGGCACATGAACTGGCGCGAGCGTTGGAAGCAAGCGAGGAAATGCGGCAATTGCTGCAGGCCAAAGAAGCCCTGGCGGGTGATGAGGCGGCGGCGAAGATGGTGCGGGAGTTTCTGAATTTGCAGGTACAGGCGGAGTATCATCAGTTGCTCGGCAAGGAAGGCGAATTTGAAGGTGCGGCGCAGTTGCAGCAACTGGGCGTGCTCGTACAGAATAACCATGTTGCGCGGGAATATCTGGAGGCTTTCATGCGTTGGCAACGGACGGCGGCGGATATCCAAAAAATCATCGGCGACGTGCTCGGTCGCGGCTTGCCGGAAACGGACGCGCAGGCATGAATCGTAAGTATTGGGAAAAACTGTTCGGCGGTATTGTTCCTTTGTCGAATCTGCATTTCGAGGAACCGATGGCCCGGCATACGACATTTGCCATCGGGGGGCCTGCAGATTTGTACATCGAGCCGGAAACGGAGGCGGAGCTGGCCGGCGTTCTCCGGGTGGCGACGGCGGAAGATTTGCCGGTGAGCGTGCTCGGCGGCGGGGCGAACGTGCTCGTCCGTGACGGCGGCATTCGCGGCTTGACGATCGGGCTGAGCCGCCTGGTGCGGCCGCTCTATGTGGAAGGTACGACACTCATCGCGGCGGGGGGCGTGCGGCTGACGCAAGTGTCCCGCAAGGCGGCAGCGGCCGGGCTGACGGGTCTCGAGTTTGCTTGCGGGATCCCGGGAACGATCGGCGGTGCGGTCTGGATGAATGCGGGAGCATACGGCGGCGAGATGTGCCAGATCGTCACCGGCGTGACGGCGCTGACTCCCGCGGGCGAACGGGTGGAGTACGATCGGGAAGAACTGGCATTCGGCTATCGGAAAAGTCGTTTTCAGGAAACCGGCGACATCGTGACCGAAGTGCGGTTGGCGCTGCAGGAGGGTGAGTCGGAAGCAATTCGCCAAGCGATGGCGCAGTATAACGAGCAGCGGCGGCATAAACAACCGCTGGATCATCCGAGCGCGGGCTCGACCTTTAAGCGGCCGCCGGGAAACTATGCAGGCACGCTGATCGATCGGACGGGGCTGAAGGGGTTGGCGGTCGGCGGCGCGGCGGTCTCGACGCTGCATGCCGGGTTCATTGTGAATCGCGGCGGCGCCACGGCGAAAGACGTCTTAACGTTGATTGCGGAAATCCGGCGGCGGGTGTATGACGCACATGGTGTGGATTTGGAACCGGAAGTACGGATTTTCGGTGAGGATTTACAGGAAACGGAGGGCGGGGCATGACAATGCGGACAGACGGGCGGCAAAATGAGGAAATTCGGCCGCTTCGAATCGAGCGCGGCGTGAATCGGTATGCGGAAGGATCGGCACTGATTACCGTCGGTAATACGAAAGTGCTCTGCACGGCGACGGTGCAGACAAAAGTGCCGCCCTTTATGCGTGGCGAGGGGCGCGGCTGGGTAACGGCGGAATATGCCATGCTCCCGCGGGCGACACAGGATCGTACGGCACGTGAAGCGGCGCGCGGCAAACAGACGGGGCGGACACATGAAATACAGCGGCTGATCGGCCGCGCACTGCGCGCGGCGGTAGATATGGAAGCGCTGGGCGAGCGGGCGATCCTGCTCGACTGTGATGTGCTGCAGGCGGACGGAGGTACACGGACGGCTTCGATTACGGGAGCCTATGTCGCATTGGTGGAGGCGATCGCTTCCGTCTGGGACGGACGCGGGCTGTTTCCCGTGCGGGATTATTGCGCGGCGGTCAGTGTCGGCAAGGATGCTGCCGGGGAGCTGCTGCTGGATCTGTGCTATACGGAAGATCGGGATGCGGAAGTGGATATGAATGTCGTCATGCTGGCGGGCGGCGGTCTGGTCGAGGTGCAGGGAACGGGCGAAGAGGCGACCTTTACCCGCAAGGAACTGGCAGCCATGCTCGACTTGGCCGAGGGCGGAATCCGCGAACTTGCGGCAGCGCAGGAGGAAGCGCTCGGCGAATTGGCGGATCTTGTCGGCAGCGAAGGCCGACCCTGCATTTTGCTGGCAACACACAATGAAGGAAAAATCCGAGAGTTTCAGGAAGTGTTGGCACAGGCGGGCTATATCGGCATTCCCGTACGAGAAGTTGCCGACGTGCCGGAGCCGGAAGAAACGGGCAAGAGTTTCGCGGAAAACGCGTTGTTGAAAGCGCGCTATTATATGGAAAAAACGGGCATGGCGGCTCTGGCGGACGATTCGGGGCTTTCGGTCGCCGCGTTGGGCGGTGCGCCGGGCGTGTATTCCGCGCGCTATGCGGGGACGCATGGCGATGACGCGGCAAATAATCGCAAACTGATTGCCGAATTGGCGGAAGTGCCGTTCGAAAAACGCTACGCACGCTACATCTGCGAACTGGCGCTGGTCTTTCCCGGCGGCGAGGTGCTGACGGCCAAAGGCGATTGCCGCGGTCTGATCCAGGACGAGGCGCGCGGCACGGAAGGATTCGGCTATGATCCGCATTTTTACCTGCCGGATTTTGACAAGACGGTAGCGGAAATTTCCCTGCAGGAAAAAAACGCCATCAGTCATCGCGGCAAGGCACTGCGTGCTTTGTTGGAAAAACTGTGCGACGCCGATAAAGACAATCAGACTGTGCTATAATGAGTAAAAAAGAAAGCGAGCATATCAGTGAAATCGAGCAAACGGAAACTGGAGCTGCAGGGTTTCAATAATCTGACGAAATCGCTGAGCTTTAACATGTATGATATTTGCTACGCGCAGACTCCGGAACATCAGGCGCGGTACATCGAATACATCGATGAAGTGTACAATGCGCAACGTCTCACGGAAAAACTGCAGGACGTGGCGGATATCATCGGGGCGCATGTATTGAATGTCGCCTCGCAGGACTACGATCCGCAAGGGGCGAGCGTGACCATTCTGATCGCGGAAGGCCGCCCGGAAAAACAGGATGTCGTCGCACATCTCGACAAAAGCCATCTTACCGTGCATACCTATCCCGACGTGCACCCGCACAAAGGGATCTGCACGTTTCGGGCGGATATTGACGTCTCGACCTGCGGCGAAATCTCACCGCTCAACGCGCTGAATTACCTCTTGCGTAATTTTGAAGCGGATATCGCGATTATGGATTATCGCGTGCGCGGGTTCACGCGTGACGTCAGCGGGAAGAAAATCTATATGGATCATCGGATGCATTCCATTGCGAATTATATCGACAGCCGGATCCGGCATCAGTACAATATCGTAGACGTGAATGTATTTCAGGAGAATATTTTCCATGCGAAAATGATGCTGAAAGAATTCGATCTGGATAATTACCTCTTCGATGTAACGGCAGCAGAATTGTCGCGCGAAGAACAGCAACGCATCCGACGGAAATTACGGCAGGAAATGGCGGAGATTTTTTACGGCCGGAACCTGCCGGCAATAAAAATATAAAGACAGGGGGAGGAGACAGAACATGGATTTGAAGCAGGAATCGATGGAAATGCGTCGCCGACACGGGGGGATCCTCACGACGCAGTTGAAAGTGCCGATGAATGATCGGCATGACTTGGCAGTGGCGTATACGCCGGGGGTTGCGGAACCCTGCCTGCATATCAAAGATGAGGAAGACTTAAGCTTCTCGCTGACTCTGCGGGGCAATGTCATCGCGGTCATCTCGGACGGAACTCGCGTGCTCGGCCTCGGGGATATCGGTGCCGCCGCGGCGATTCCGGTCATGGAAGGCAAATCGGCGATTTACCGGCGTTTTGCGGGGATTGACGCCTTGCCGGTGGTAATCGACACGAAAGATCCGGAAGAATTTATTCGCACGGTAAAATTGCTTGAAAAGAATTATGCGGGGATCAACCTGGAAGACATCTCCTCGCCGAAATGCTATGATATCGAGGATCGTCTGATCGAGGAAATGAACATTCCGGTATTTCATGACGACCAGCACGGTACGGCGATTGCCGCTCTGGCGGCGGTTCTCGGCGGCTTGCGTTTCGTCAAAAAAGAGTTGTCCCGGGTGAAGATTGTCATCAACGGCGCCGGCGCGGCGGGCACGGCGATTGCCAATATGCTGCTGGCGGCGGGGGCAAAAAATATGACCATGCTGAACAGCAAAGGGATTCTTCATGATGACGGACGGCTGAACCGCGTGCAAAAGGACATCGTCGAGCGGATCAATCCGGAAGGGCGTACCGGCACGTTCCGCGATGCGATCGAGGGCGCGGATGTGCTACTCGGCATTTCGACGGCCAATGCGTTCAAGCCGGAAGACATGAAGTTACTCGCGGCCGACAGCATCGTCTTCGCGATGGCCAATCCGGTACCGGAAATTATGTACGACGATGCACTGGCGGCGGGTGTCAAAGTTTGCGGCACCGGGCGCAGCGATATGCCGAACCAGGTCAACAACTCCAGCGTATTCCCGGGGTTGTTCCGCGGGGCGATCGACGTGCGTTCGCGGCGGATCAATATGGAAATGAAATTGGCGGCGGCGTATGCCCTGGCCGATCTTGTCAGCGACGATGAACTGCGGGCGGATAATGTGGTCGTCGATGTATTTGACGAGCGCGTACCGAAAGCGGTAGCCAAAGCGGTAGCCGAAGCGGCGATCCAAACGGGTGTGGCGCGGCTGACCGAACTTCCCGAAACCTATCGGGACTGAATTCAAAATAAAGCGTAATAAAAAGCTCTCTTCGGAGAGCTTTTTTGTGTGCCGTTTCGGGGGCTTGCCGGGCGCCGTTTCTTGCGCAAAAGAAGTAATGTGTGTAATATGTAGGCAAAGGAGGAGCCTATGGAACGAAAGCGAATGGTATGGATCGGAATTACCGCGGCCGTGCTGCTGGTCGTTTTGTGGTGGCAGTTCGCACCGCGTGAAGATACACGGTTACGGGCGACGGGAACGGCGGAAGCGACCATGGTGGATGTGACGGCAAAGGTGCCGGGTTACGTGCGTGATCTGCAGCGCGAACCGGGGACGGAAATCCAAGCCGGGGATGTCGTGTGTCGTATCGAAAGAAATGATCTGACCGCGCAGGTACTGGCGGCGGAAGCGGGTCTGGCGGCGGCGCGGGCGCGACTGGCGGATATCGAGGCAGGCGCGCGTTCGGAGGAGTTGCGTGCGGCGCAGGCGGAAGTCGCTTCGGCACAGGCTCGCGCAGAGCAGGCGGAAAGCGACCGGGCACGGTATGCTGCATTGTACGAGGCGGATGCGATCGCCGCGCAGCAATATGAGGCGGCTCGGACACAGGCCGAAGTGGCTCGGCAGCAGTTGTCTGTGGCGCAGGAACAGCTGACCTTGTTGACTTCGGGAGCCCGCTCGCAGCAAGTAGCGGCACAACGATCCGAGGTCGAGCGGCTGCAGGCGCAGCTGGATGCCCAGCGCAGCCTGGCGGAAGAAACGCAAATTATCAGCCCCGCCGCCGGCGTTGTGCTCAGCCGCAACTTTGAGAACAATGAATTCGTACCTGCCGGGGTGCCGATTATTACCATCGGCGATTTGACGCACCCGTATGTGCGCGTGTATGTTTCGAGCGAAGACTTGAGTCGGGTCACGCTCGGCGGGGAAACGAAAGTGTACGTCGATGCGGAACCGAACCGTCCCCTGCGCGGACACATCGAGGAGATCGGGCAGCGGGCGGAGTTCACTCCGCGCCAGAGCATTACGGCGCGCGAACGGGCGAACTTGGTATTTGCCGTGAAGATCCGGATCGACGATCCCGAAGGTATCGTTAAACCCGGGATGCCGGCGGATGTGGTTTGGCCATGATCGATTTTTGCGGCGTGACGAAACATTTTGAAGATGTTCGCGCTTTGCATGACGTGACATTTCATATCGAGCGCGGCGAGGTGTTCGGTCTGGTCGGTGCCGACGGGTCCGGCAAGACGACACTGTTGCGTATACTGCTCGGCCTGTTGCGCCCCGATGCGGGGGAGGTGCGGGTTGCCGGCGGCGCTCCCGGCAGCGTGCCCGTGGGCTATGTGGCGCAGCAGTTCAGCCTCTACCCGACCTTGACGGCGCGGGAAAATATGGAGCTGATGGGGCAGCTGTACGGGCTTTCCGCCGGAAAGGCGGCCGAACGGGCGCGGAGCCTGCTTGATTTCGTCGGCTTGACGGCGGCGGCGGATCGGCAGGCCGGCGGTTTTTCCGGCGGCATGAAACAAAAACTGGCGTTGGCTGCCGCTTGGACACATGAGCCGGATTACTTGGTGCTCGACGAGCCGACGACAGGCGTCGATGCCATTTCCCGCAGAGAATTCTGGCAACTGCTGTACCGCACGCAGGAAGCGAGGGCGACGGTTGTCATTGCCACGCCCTATCTCGAGGAAGCGGCGTATTGCCATCGGCTGACTTTTCTCGACCGGGGCGAAGCGCTGGCTGTCGGGACGCCGGCGGAAATTGCGGCGTATGGCGGCGAAGATGCGACACTGGCGGGCGCGTTCCGGACATTGCATCGGGAGGACGAGGAATGAATGCGATAGAAACGCGCGACCTGACCTGCCGGTTCGGTGATTTTACGGCGGTGGATCGCTTGAATTTATGTGTGCGGGAAGGCGAAATTTACGGTCTGCTCGGAGCCAACGGCTCGGGGAAATCAACGACGATCCGGATGCTCTGCGGCGTCTTGCCGCCGACGGCGGGAACGGCGCGGATACTCGGGCATGATTTACATACGGAGTCGCAGCAAATAAAAGCGAAACTCGGCTATATGTCGCAAAAATTCAGTCTGTATCCGGATTTGACGGTGGGAGAGAATTTGGAGTTTTATGCGTCACTGTACGGGCTGGACGAAGAGGCGGCGGCCGAGCGCATTGCAACGAGTCTTGCCGAAGTCGGCGCGACGAAGTACCGCCAGACTCGCGTGCGGGCATTGGCCGGCGGCTGGCGGCAGCGATTGGCTTTGGCGGCGGCACTTTTGCATCGGCCGCGCCTGCTGTTTCTTGATGAGCCGACGAGCGGCGCGGATCCCGCGGCACGGGAGCGATTTTGGCAAATCATTCGCGAATTGGCCGCCGGGGGAACGACGATTGTCGTCACAACGCACTTCATGGATGAAGGCGAATACTGCGACCGGATCGGCCTCATGCAGGCGGGGTGCATGATTGCCGAAGGCAGCCCGGCGGAACTGGTCGCCGGGATTCCCGGAACGATCTGGGTGTGGCCGGGGGCGGCGCAACCGTTGCCGACACATTTGCCTGCGGGGGTCTACGTCTACGGGGCGGATTTGCGCCTGCAGGCGGATGCACCGCCGGCGGATTGGCCGGAGACGGAGCTTGTCACGGTCGAGCCGAATCTGGAGGATGCGTTTATTTACTATTTACGACGGGAGGAAGCATGAGACGTTTGCGAGCCATGCTGGTCAAAGAATTTATCCAAATGCGCCGCGATCCGGCGACGGTATCGCTGATGATCATCATTCCGATTATTCAGCTGCTGCTGTTCGGTTTTGCCGTGCACACGGAAGTCAAGCATATGCCGACCGTCGTTTTCGATCAATCCCGCCAAGCGGAAAGTCGGGAGCTGCTGGATACGTTTACGGGAACCGGCTATTATGACATCCGGTATGTGGCGGACAGCTACAAGGAAGTGCAGTGGGTTATCGATTCCGGTGAGGCTCAGGTCGGTATTATTTTCCCGCCGGATTTTGCCGAACAGATTCGTCACGGCCGACCGACGGCGGTGCAGGTCATCGTCGATGCCAGTGACAATATGACGGCGGCCTCGGCTATTTCCACGGCGGAATTCATCGGCCGTCTGCAGGCGGAGAAAGCCATGCGCGTGCAGATTCTCGCGCAGACGGGACGGGTGTGGGAGCCGCCGTACGAGGTGCGGGTGCGACCGTGGTACAATCCCGACCTGGTCAGCGAATTTTTCATGGTGCCGGGGATTATGGGGATCGTCCTGACCATGACACTGGTGGTGGCGACATCCATGGCGATCGTGCGGGAGCGGGAGCAGGGAACACTCGAGCAGTTGCTCGTCACGCCGCTGGCGACGACGGAACTGATGCTCGGGAAGATCATTCCCTATGTATTCATCGGCTATATCCAGATCACGCTCATTCTGATCTTGGGGAAATTGGTGTTTGACGTTTCCTTTGCCGGCTCCGTGGTGCTGTTTTATCTGTTGGCGACACTGTTTGTGGTGGGGCTGTTGTCCTTGGGGATATTGATCTCCACCATAGCCAAAAGCCAAATGCAGGCGATGCAGATGTCCACCTTCATCTTCATGCCGAGCATGCTGCTTTCCGGTTTCGTGTTTCCGATTGCCGCCATGCCGGATGCATTCCGCTACCTGAGTCAGGTGATCCCGATGACACATTTTCTGCAGGTGGTGCGGGGAATTATGCTGAAAGGGATCGGCTTTGCGGATTTATGGTGGCCGACACTTGCCCTGTTGGTGTTTACGGTGGTCTCGCTGTCACTGGCGGTATCGCGGTTTCGGCGGTCCTTGCAGTAAGGGTTCGGTAAAAAAGCAACAAAAAAGCGACCTGCGGTCGCTTTTTTATTTTATAGCTGGTCGGAGCAGCAGGATTTGAACCTGCGACCCCTTGGTCCCGAACCAAGTGCGCTACCAAACTGCGCTATGCCCCGAACAAAACGTATTTTAGCACATGAATTTCTGTTTGTCAAATCCGACAACCGGACGGAATGTGAAAACGCCGGTGTCGAAACGAGGGGTATGAGTGGGGAATACATCGTGTAAAATTCGGATGTTTGATATAAAAATAAGTGACAAGAGCGGGAAAGTTTGCTATAATAGTTACGTTACCTTGCGGGTGTAGCTCAATGGTAGAGCTCCAGCCTTCCAAGCTGGCTACGAGGGTTCGATTCCCTTCACCCGCTCCAAAAGTCAAGAACGATCCGATCTGTCGGATCGTTTTTTTGTATTCATCGGGCATACGGAACCGCTTTTTACTGCGCGGTACGCAGCGGTATAGTATAATGAAGAAAAGAAAGGGGCCGACTATGAAGACGACGGGGGATTTGGTGAGCGAGTATCGCCTCTGTGCGATGGAATATGTCCGCTGGCTGGAAACGGCGGCGGAGCGCTTCGGGCAGGTGCCCGGGTTGGGCGAGTTGTTGGTGCGGATGCAGGCGGATAGCTCGTTGTACGGCTGGCTGAGCCAGAAGGGTTTGTACCAATATCGGGTGCGTCTGGATCCGGAAATCTGGGGCGAGCTGCAGCGGCGCTATGAGAAAGACCGGCCGCAACTGGAGGCGCTCGCCGCAACGGCCGAATGGACGGCGAACGAGCGGGCGGAGTGGAATTATATCGCCGGGCAGATGCGGCAGTACCATGAAGGGCTGACCCGCGCGGCGGAGGGCTGGTTTTTCCGTGAGCGGTTGAAAGAGGAGCGGCGCAAGGAGCGGGGCGGCTGCTTGGGGATTTTCGGCGCATTTGTCGTGGTGTTTGCCGTGCCGCTTATCGGTTGGTATTATTGGTTTTAATTTCTTTTCGCGCAATCGGTATGGTATAATGACCGTACCGAGGAAGTGAGCAAGAAGGGGGTACATTCCAATGGCGAAACATATCCGTACACTCAACCCGGTATCGTTGCAGATGACGGCCAAGCACGGCGGTTGCGGCGAATGCCAAACGTCCTGCCAGTCGGCTTGCAAGACGAGCTGCACGATCGGTAATCAGGTGTGCAAACAGCAGGAACAGAAACGGTAACGGCTGAGGCCCTCCGCGCGGGGGGCTTTTTGCTTGGAAAGGACAGGTACTATGCAGGTTCAACCTTTGATTCATAAATTTTATTTGAACGGCTGTTACATCGTGATGGATGTCAACAGCGGTTGCGTGCACTTGCCGGATAAGATGACCTACGATCTGCTCGACGTATACGACGGGACGAACCGTACGGAGGCTCTGGCGGCCATGGCGGAGCGCTATCCGCGAGCCGAAGTGGAAGCCGCCATGGATGAAGTGGACGAATTGATCGCGCAGGGCTTGCTGTATGCGAAAATGGATCCGCAATTTGCCGTCGCTTTGGAAGAAAAACCGATCATCAAAGCGCTTTGTCTGAATATTGCTCATGATTGCAATTTGCGCTGCAAGTATTGTTTTGCGGGGCAGGGCGGCTACGGGCAGTGGCGGGAGCTCATGAGTTTCGATACGGCGCGGCGGGCGGTGGATTTTCTCATCGCTCACAGCGGCCCGCGCAAGCATTGCGAGATCGACTTTTTTGGCGGCGAGCCGCTGCTGAATTACCATGTCGTACGGCAGACGATTGCGTATGTACGGGAGATGGAAAAAAAGCACGACAAAATTTTCAAGTTGACGTTGACGACAAACGGCATGCTGCTGGATAAACGCAAGGTGCAGTATTTTAACGACAATCATGTGTCGCTGGTGCTGAGTCTCGACGGGCGGGAGGAAGTGCATGATGCCATGCGTCCGGGCGTGCACGGCGAAGGAACGTACCGGCAGATCCGTGACAATCTGCAGCATGCGGTCACGCATCGCGAAGGCGAAGAATACTATGTCCGCGGCACGTTTACCTCGCAGAATCTAGATTTTACGAAGGACGTACTGGACATGGTCGATCAGGGCTTTACGGAGCTGTCGATGGAGCCGGTGGTCGGGGAGGACGATGCCTTCGCCATTCGGGAGGAGCATTTGCCGCAAGTGTTTGCCGAGTACGAAAAATTGGCGGAGGCATACTTGGAGCGACAGGCGCAGGGGCGTCCGTTTACGTTCTTCCATTTCAATATGGATCTGTATCGCGGACCCTGTTTGCAAAAGCGTCTGCGCGGCTGCGGCGCGGGTCACGAGTACATGGCGGTCGTGCCGAACGGGGACATCTATCCCTGTCACCAATTCGTAGGGCGCGACGGCTATGTGATCGGCAATGTGCGGACCGGGTTGACGGATATGCGTACGCCGCGGGATTTTCGCGAGAATCATGTCTTGCAGAAAGAGGCCTGCCACGATTGCTGGGCGAAGTTTTATTGCTCCGGAGGCTGTCATGCCAATAACGAGACCTTTGCCGGGGATATTCACGTACCGTATGATGTCAGTTGCCGGATCCAGCGCAAACGGATCGAGTGCGCCCTGATGATTCAGGCGAAGACGGCCTTGGCGGAAATGGCGGCGCAGGAAGAGCGGGAGAACGCGTAAAGAAAATAAAAGCGTGCTGTTCGTTGTAGTCTGCGGCAAGATAAAGTATAATAAGGACAGACAGCTGAAAGGAGTGAATGTCATGCAAAATAAAACGAAGCGGCTTGTTTCGTCTCTTTTGGTGGCAACGTTGCTTGCCGGGAGTGCAGCAGCCACGACGAGTGCGTTTGATTTGGGGCGCGTATTGGGCGGTGTTGTCAAGGTCGGCGGGATCGGTTATGTGGTGGATCGCTTTTCCGACCAGCTCAACAGTTTTATCAATAAGCTCATGTTGAAAAATAACGTGGAAACGGAATATGCGACGAAGGTGGTGCCGATCATCAGTTTCGGTGATTCCGGCTATATCGGTGCGGCGCAAGTTATCGGACCGCAGTCCTTGGTAGAACAGGTCGAAGCGGTCGCGCAGGTGGAAGCCAACTTTAACGACCGGCTCTTCCGAATCAAAGGTCTGGTTCCGGTGGACAGCAAGAATCCGACGAATTTGAGTCGGGTGGACGGTGTAGGCGTGTCTGCGGTGATCGACGTACGTTTCTGATTGATGGTGAACCGTCCTGCCTTGCGGGGCGGTTCTTTTGTTAGGAGGGAAGAGCATGCGGAAAATTTGGGCGGCGACGGTAGCGGCCTGCCTGCTGACAAGCGCCTGGTCGTTTGCGGCGGCACCGACGGTGGCGGATAAAGCGGCGGCAGTGGAGACGGCCGTGTACGGACAGGAACAGACCGGCGCGCTGCTGGAACGGGTCGAGCAGGCGGAGCGCACGGTATACGGCGGTACATTGCGTGAAGAAGGTCTGGCGGAGCAGGTGGACTCGCTCTACGGCGACGTGATCATCGGGGAGGCAAATGAACCGTCTCTGGTGACGAAACTGAACACATTGGAATGGCAGCTGCATAACGAGATTTCGCATGTGGCGTTGCTGACGCGGGTGGAATCGCTGGAAAATTCCGTTTACGGCGAGGTGAAGCAAGGTTCGCTGCGTGAACGGATCGGTGCGTTGGAAGTCAGCGTGTATCGCAACCGCCATTTCGAGCTGCGTGAACTGACCATGCCGGCAAATACCGTGTTCCCGATCCGCTTGGAGGAGGCGGTGGGAACCGAAACGAGTCAGGTGGGCGATGTGGTCAACTTCTCCGTGGCAACGGATGTGTTTGTTGATGATGTCCTGGTTTTGCCGCGCGGCGCCAAGGGCGAAGGCGTGATCACGAAGGTGAAAAAGCCGCGCCGCTTCGGCCGTCAGGGAGAGTTGGAAATTTCCTTCGATCAGGTGTTCGCCATTGACGATCAGCCGATAGCGACCGTGCTCGGACCGGAAGCGAAAGAAAAGCTGAAACGTGAAGCGGCGGCGATCGGCGCTTCGGCGGCGGGAGCCATGATCCTCGGGCCGATCGGGCTGGTCGGCGGTCTTTTCATCCGCGGCAGCGAGGTGGAAATGCCGGCGGGGACGGAACTGTATATTCAAGTACAGGAGGCCGTACAGACGCACGGCGTTGTCGCCGTGGACGGTGCACCGCAAATGCGGGAAAAGGATATCGTCGTCGACAGTCGGCAACGGGCAGGCGAACTGAATGCGGAAAGCAAGGAACGGGCGCGGGAAAAAACGAAGTCCGATCTGAAAGAGACAAAAGAGCAGGTAGCGGAAGATACGGCGGATGTACGCGAGGAAGCGGCCGATAAAGCGGAAGAGGCAAAGGATA
This sequence comes from Veillonellaceae bacterium, assembly GCA_022771805.1. GTDB lineage: Bacteria > Bacillota > Negativicutes > Veillonellales > Negativicoccaceae > JALELM01. The sequence goes on from JALELM010000020.1 coordinate 56,602, forward strand.
ATCTTGCCGCCAAGGCAGAGGAAGTGAAAGAGAACGCTTCGACTAAAGCCGCCGACTTGCAGGAAGAAGCAAAAGAAAAAGCGGCGGAGGTAAAAGACCGTGCCGCAGAAAAGAAAGACGAAGCGGTTGTCAAAATTGAAAAAATTGAAGAAGACAACGATGAGGAACATTTGCCCGTTGTGGTTATTCGACAGGAGTAAACTATGCGGTATTTGCCGATAGCCGGCGTGACGCTGGGCGTATTGCTGACGGTGCAGGGAACAGCTGCGGCTGCTCCCGCCGCGCCGCAACAGCCGACCGAGATGCGGATTGATGCCGACCGGATGACATATGAAGATTTGACGGGAGCGGTGACCGCGACCGGCGCTGTCGATGTGCATTACGGTACCTCACGTTGGCAGGCGGAGGAGTTGCGCGGGAATTACCGGGAGAAACGGTACTACCTGCCGCAAGTTCGGTGGACGGATGAGGCGCGCACGCTGGCGTTGGATCTGGAAGAACTTCATTACCGGGCGGATACGGACGAGGCGCATTTCAAGCAGGTCGCCGGACGGATGGATCGGGTATATATTCTCCGAGCCGAAGACGGAATCTATGATCACGGCAAGGGGGAAAGCCGGCTCTCGCAGGCCGCGCTGACGACACCCTCGGCCGTGGCGAAAGTGCCGGACTATCGGCTGGAAGCGCGGAACATCGTCGTCCGTCCGGGCGAGGAAGCCGTGGCGGAAGATGTGGATTTCTATATCAAAAACACGCGCATCCTGCATTTGAACCGCTATAAAACATCACTGCGGCAAGACGGGAGCGGCGGCGGAATCATGAGCTTTATTCCGCGACCGGCGTACCGCCACCATGACGGTTTCGGCCTGAAAGCGCGTTGGCGCTATCCGCTGGGCTCACGGGCGGAGGCGTTTTTGAATTATGCTTGGTATGCGAAATCGGGGTTCAAGCCGGATGTCGGTTTCCGGTACTACCTGCCTTGGGGAGAAATGGTACTGCATTACGCCAAGGAATCTTCTCAGGTGAATGATAACGGCGGCTGGTTGGAAAAGCGGCCGGAGTTTATCCTGCAAACGAAGCGGTTCTATTTCGGCGCCCAACCGGTATATGTCCGAGGGGAAATGTCTTTCGGAACATGGCATGAGGGAGATGTCCGCGGCTCGCACCGGGCATACAATGCATCGCTCGAGACGGATCCGTTGCCGCTCGGACGGCACTGGCAACTGCGGCCGTATATCGGTTACCGGCAGGATCGGTACGGCTATACGGAAACGCAGCGGAATGATTTTTACTACGGCGCGCGGGCGACATACGAAGCGGGTCGCTTTGCCTGGTGGACCGGCGCGGACATTCATCGTCTCCACGGGGAAACGCCGTATCGTTTCGATCGGTATGATATCGCCCGGTCCGCTTTGGCGGGGGTAAAATATCAAGTCGACCGTTTGAACGGGATCGGCGTGGAGTATATCTGGGATTTGGAAAACGGCTCGTTGCGACATGTCGATTATACTTGGTATCGAGATATGCACTCGTTTGCGGGTACGGTCACCTATCGAGCCAAGGGTCGGGAATGGCGCGTCGATATTTGGGCGAAGGATTTCTAGGACGAAAAGTATGGTGGACGAAGAGAAAAAGGAACACCCCGCCTCGCTCGGCAGTCGGCTGCAAGGCCGGCGCCGCTACGTGTTGGCGGGGCTTGTTCTTGTCGGGATAGCGGGTTTGGGATTGCTGCCCGCGCCGGAGCGGGAGGAGCCGCAGCCGCTGTACCGCCCCGCAGAACAGGAGACGGCGGCGGTTACGGGAGCGCTTGTGCCGGTGCGGCGGTCGCAGGCATTGCGGAATCCGTTTGCCGCACGTACGGTGACGGCGGAAGAGGCAAAGGAGCCCGTTGCGGCGGACGCGGAGCCGGCAGCGGTCGAAGCGGCGCCGGCATTGCCGCGGTGGCGGGGTGTATTACAGGGGAAGACGGAGACGTTGGTATTGCTCGAATACGAAGGCGTGAGTCGGGCGCTCGGCAGAGGGGAAAATGTCGGGCCGTACACGGTACGGGCAATTGCCGCGGACACCGTCAGCGTCGTTTGCAATGGTGCGGAATATGTTCTGTACCGAACGGAGGAATAACATGAAATACCGACGAAGTACGGCAGCTGTGCTGGCGGTGCTGTTGGCGGGTGCGAGTATACCGACATTTGCGGCGGAACCGGCGGAGGAGACGGTAACGATTCAGGCGGAGAATGCATCTCTGCGTGAACTGCTGACCGGGATCGCGCGCTTGGGCGGGTACAACCTGATTGTGCCGGCGGAGTTGGAACGGCGGGTCAGCGTGCGTTTGTGCGATGTCACGCCGACCGAGGCGTTGGCAGGTGTGGCGGCCGCCGCGGATCTGGTCGTGGAAGAACAGGGCAATCTGCGCATCGTGCGTGCGGAAATGACGGACAAGGCGCCGCGCCTGTCGGAGACGTTTTCCTTGCAACATGCAACACCGGCCGAGGTGGAACGGAGCCTGGCAGCGATTCTGCCGGCGGAGCACGTGCGCGCGCATGCCGCGAGCAACAGTGTCACCGTCTACGGCCACCCGCGCGAACTCGCCGCGGCGCGGCAAACCGTTGCGGCGTTGGATCGGGAGCAGCAACAGGTAAAAGTGGAAGTGGAAATTATCGCGGTGCGGCAGGAAAAGATGCAGGAGCTGGGGATCGATTGGGATTGGCAAAGTCTCACCGGCAGCGCCCGCTACAATCGCACGACACGGACGGACAGCGTGCCGCGGCGGGATGCGAACGGCAACCTGATGTACGACAGTGCGGGGCGCTTGCGGACGACGGAAGTGCATCACAGCGGCTGGCAGGTGGAAGCGCCGGAGGGGTTCGGCTCCATTCGTTTCGGGCGTACCGTGGCCGGCTTCCCGCATGCGTTCTTCTTCCGAGCGCAGCTGAAGGCGCTGCTTGCACAGGGCGATGCCAAGATTATCGCGCGACCGAATATTGTCACGCTGAACGGACGCGAGGCGAAAATTCTCATCGGGGACAGAATTCCCGTGCAGACGGAGCAGGTTGTCAACGGCGCTAAAGTGGTCACGACGGAATACCGCGATGCGGGTATCCGCCTGCTGTACACGCCGCAAATAAACGAGGATGGCGATATTACCGCCCGCATTCGTGCCGAAGTGGCCACACCCTACCTGGTACCGGAGATGCACGCCTATCGGATTATGACCCGGGAGGCGGAGACCACCGTGCGCGTCCATGACGGTGAGACGCTGACCGTCGGCGGCCTGGTCGATCGGGAATGGCAGGAAAATGAACGCAAAGTGCCGTTTCTGAGCGAACTGCCGTTGATCGGGCATTTCTTCCGCAGCAAGACGAAGACTGCCGGCGATGTGGAGATCATCATCGCGATCCGGGCGGAATTGGTCACGCCGGAGCGGGAGGGCACAATACATAAGGAGTAAAGGAGCGAGCCGGATGGCAAGTATTCGCGTCACCGATTTGTCGAAAGCATTCGGCAGCGAGACGGTTTTTGAAAAGATCACATTTACCCTGAACGAAGGTGAACGGCTGGGGTTAGTCGGGCGCAACGGCGCGGGGAAATCGACGCTGTTGCGCTGTCTGATCGGTGAAGAGGAAGCGGACGGCGGCAGTATTACGGTCACCGATCAGGCGACGGTCGGCTATTTGCGCCAACAGATCGATTTCGGGGCGGCGACGATCCGGGAGGAAATTCATGCCGCCTGGGCGGATGTACACGCGTTGCAGGCGGAACTGGACGAGGTGCGCCGCCGCTTGACGCAAACGCCGCACGATGAATTGCTCCTGGCGCGGTATGCGAAACTGGAAGAACGGTTTGAACGGCTCGGCGGCTACGAATATGAGGCGATGACACGTCGGATTTTGCACGGACTCGGGTTTTCGGAGGCGGATTGGGATCGCCCCGCAACAGAATTTTCCGGCGGGCAGAAAACGCGGGTGAATTTGGCGCGGGCTCTCGTGCGGCGGCCGGATTTTCTGATCTTGGACGAGCCGACGAACCATCTCGATATCGCCATGACGGAATGGCTGGAAGACTATTTACGCAGTTACCGCGGCGGCATTTTGCTGGTCTCGCATGACCGGTATTTTCTGGATGCGCTAACTACCGGGATTTTGGATTTGTCGCAGGGACATCTGACGCAATATCGCGGGAACTATACGGAATTTACGGAAAAGAAGGCGGCTCGCACGGCCGCAGCGCGGAAAGCGTACGAGCAGCAGCAGGAGGAAATCGCGGCGACCGAAGAATATATTCGCCGCTACAAAGCCGGTATCAAGGCCAAGCAGGCGCGCGGCAGACAAAGCCGGCTCAGCCGTATGGAGCGGTTGCAGAAACCGGTTACGGAGACGACGCTGGCATTTCATTTCCGGCCGGCGACCGGCACGGCGGAGCGGGTCCTGACGGCAAAGGAACTGTCGGCAAAGTACGGCGAGCGGGAAGTGTTTCGGGATGTCTCCCTGCTGATCCGGCAGGGGGATACGGTCGGAATCATCGGCCCGAACGGGATCGGCAAGTCCACACTCCTGCATATTTTGGCGGGAGAGGCGGCACCCGCCGCGGGGACGGTACAAATCGGCAATCGAGTACGGCTCGGCTATTATTCGCAGGAACATATCCGTCTGCACAACGAGCGCACGGTGCTCGCGGAAGTCATGTATGAATACGGTTGCGGCGAAGATGAAGCGTGGCAGATTCTGGGAGGTTTTCTGTTCCGCGGCGACGATGTGTATCGGGAAGTCGGCAGGCTTTCCGGCGGGGAACGCGCGCGGCTGGCGTTGCTGTTGCTGCTGTTGGAAGAGCCGAATGTATTGATCCTCGACGAGCCGACGAATCACCTGGATATTGCAACGCGGGAAATGATGGAGGATGCCCTGCTGGCTTTCGGCGGCACCTATGTGGTGGTATCGCATGACCGTTACCTGCTCGACAGGCTTGCGACACGCATATTTTCCTTTGAAGACGGAACCGTGCGCGAATACCTCGGAAATTATTCGTACTGGAAAGAAAAGCGGCAGGAACTGCTGGATACGGGGCGTTTGCAGCCGGGGGAAGCGGCGGAAACGGAAGCGGTGCGGAGGCCGGCTGCGGAACATAATTTGCCGGTCGCAACAAATCCGGCCGCCGCGTTGTCGCCGAGGACGGGCACGCCGCCGTCGACACCGGCCGGCAGTGAACGGCTGCGGCGCAAGTTGGCGGAATTGGAACAGGAAATCGCTCGCAGCGAAGCGACGGTACAGATGTATCAGGCGCAGATTGCTGCGGCGGATCCGAGCGATGCGACGGCCTTGACCGAATTGGCCGCGGCATTGGCGGCGGAAGAGGCGCATTTGCAGCAACACTACACCGCTTGGGAAGCGTATGCGGAACAGCTGGAATAAAAAGACCGTACGATTTATAAAATGATTGACAGACCGTCTCTTCTTTGCTAAAATATTGCTTAATACCATACAGGCAAGGACAGGGACGCATCGAAGCGGAGATTTCTCCAGAGAGCCGGCGGGGCTGAGAGCCGGTGAAATCGCAACGATGAGATCACCCGAGAGCCGCAGGCGTGAATTCAGTAGCGCCCGCCGCCGCCGGCGTTAACGGATAATGAAGTGATAAATAGGGTGGTACCGCGCACTGCGCCCCTGCAGATACTGCAGGGGCTTTTTGTTATTAAGAAAAAGTGAGGTGGGGAATGTGGTCGAAGGCGAGATTAGCCGATTGTGCAATACGGAGGAAACAGATCAGAGAAAGCAGAAAGGAACGAACAGTATGAATACACAGACAGTCAAACGATCGACAGAACTAATCGCCGCGGAGAAGGAATTCTTTGCACCCTGTGCCCGGATTCCCTACTATCCGTTGATGCTGGATCATGCACACGGGTCAACGCTGACGGATGTGGACGGCAAGAGTTATTTGGACTTGCTGACCAGTGCCAGCGCACTGAATGTCGGGCACACGCCGGAGCCGATAGTGGAGGCGATCATTGCACAGGTGCGCAAGATGATTCACTATACGCCGGCGTATATGTACCACGAGCCGTTGGTACACTTGGCGAAAAAGATGTGCGAAATTACGCCGGGAGATTTTCCGAAAAAAGTGATCTTCGGCTTGACGGGCTCGGATTCCAACGATGCTCTGATCAAGTTTGCGCGCGGATATACGGGACGGCAGCATATGATTTCTTTTATCAATGCATACCACGGATCCACGTACGGCTCGCTGTCGCTTTCGGCAATCAGCGCCAATATGCGGCGCAAAATCGGACCGCTTTTGCCGGGCTGCCATCATGTGACGTTCCCGGACAGTTACCGCGGTCTGTACGGCAATCCCGAACCGGCGACGGTGGACGAATACCTGGCGCCGCTGCGCGAAATGTTGGCAAGTTATGTGCCCGCCGATGAAGTGGCCTGTATCGTGGTGGAAACCCTGCAGGGCGACGGCGGTCTGCTCGAAGCGGTACCCGGTTACTTCCGGGCGTTGCGCGAGCTTTGCGACGAACACGGGATTCTGCTTGCGGTCGATGATGTCCAGCAGGGACTCGGGCGAACGGGAACCTGGTGCTCGTTGGAACACTATGATGTGGTGCCGGATCTTGTCGTGTACGGTAAGTCGCTGGCGGCGGGGCTGCCGCTTTCGGCATTGGTCGGTCGGGCGGAAATTATGGACAGCCTGGCGGCGCCCGCGCATTTGTTCACGACGGGAGCCAATCCCGTGTGCTGTGCCGCGGCGTTGGCGACATTGCAATATATCGAGGACAATGATCTGCTGGCGGAAAGTCGCCGCAAAGGCGAGCTGGCGAAAGAACGGATGCAAGGCTGGGTGGAACGTTTCGACTGCGTCGGCGATGTTCGCGGCTTGGGCTTGTCTCTCGGGGTCGATATCGTCAGCGACAAGGTCGCCAAGACGAAGGATCCGGAAGCCGCACTGAAGATCTGTAATCGCTGTTTCGAACGCGGTTTGGTCATGATTGCATTTGCGGGCAGCGTGTTGCGCTTCCAGCCGCCGTTGGTCATTACGGATGAAGAATTGACGACGGTATTGGACACGATCGAAGGTGTCCTGGAGGAATGGGAAGCGGGCGAGCTGGCCGATTATGAAGTCAGCGGTCAGGGCTGGTAAGGAGGTACGATATGGGACAAGTCAGCGTAAAAAATGTAGTTAAACTCAGCGGCGCATACATCGCCTACCTGATCGGTTCCGGCTTTGCAACCGGGCAGGAAGTGCTGCAGTTTTTCGTGTCCTACGGGACCAACGGTTTCTACGGTGCTCTGATTTCGTTGGTGCTGTTTTGCAGTGTCGGCGCCGTCCTGATGATGAAGGGTCATGAGCTGCAGCTCAAGCAGCCGGCGCTCATCTTCCGGCATTATTGCGGCAATGTCATCGGGCGCGGGATCGAGTATTTTACCTTGCTCTTTATCTTCAGCATCGTCGTCATCATGATCTCCGGCTCGGGTGCGATTGCGGAGGAATACTTCGGTGTGCCGGCGATGGTCGGTTTCCTCGGCATGGGCGTTCTGGCGATGGTTACGGTGCTCGGCGGTCTGCGGCGGCTGATTGATATCGTCGGCGCGATCGGCCCCTGTATCGTCGTCTTTACCGTCGTGGTCGGCCTGTATACATTCTTCCGCGATTTCAGCGGTTTCGGGATCGTGGCCGATACGGCGACCGCGCTTTCCGTTCGTCCCGTCAGTGAATGGTGGCAGGCGGGGGTGCTGTTCTTCTGCTACAATATGCTCGCCGGTACCGTTTTCTTCACGGAACTCGGAGCCCAGGCGAACAGTCGCAAAGAGGCGGGGATTGCCGGTTTTTGCGGCGGCTTCTTCCTGATGCTGACGGTGCTCGGTATGTACGGCGGGATGCTGGCGAATTTTGATGCGGTCATCGGAATGCAGGTACCGAACCTCTATCTCGGCGCGCAAATCAGCCCGTTGGTGGCGGTCGTGTTCTCCGTCATCATCATGCTCGGGATCTACTCGACGACGGCGCCGATGTACTGGCTGATAAAAAATGAATTCATGAAAGTGGTCCCGCAGCGTTGGGAAACGGTGCTGACATTGGTGCTCGGTGTCGTTTTCATGGCGGGGGGCTCACTCCCGTTCGGCACACTGGTCGGGGCGATTTATCCTTTCGTCGGCTATGTCGGTATCGCGTTGGTCGTGGTCGTCATGACACGTACGCTGCTCGGTATGGGCAAGGCGAAAACGGATAAAGCAAATGATGTCTGCTCCGAAGATGCGTAAGCACAGGCACGGATACAAGGATATACATGTGAACGTCAATACAAAAGACGCCCGCAACAGTGCGGACGTCTTTTTGTTCTATACAGATGTAAATACGGGTCAGCTCTGCGCCGGTAACGGACGCGGATGAGAAAAGCGCCGACCCAGGTCGCGAACCATGGTAATATCCTGTTCGGGACTGCGGCCGGCCGTGGTCAGGTAATTGCCGACCATAATGCCGTTCAAACCGGCATTGAGGGCGAAGGCCTGCAGGTCGCGCAAATTGACTTCCCGTCCGCCGGCGGTGCGGATCAGTGCCCGCGGCAGGACAAAGCGGAACATGGCGAAGGTGCGCAGGATATCCAAGGCGCTCAGCGGCGGCATATTTTCAAACGGCGTTCCCGGAATGGGATTCAAAATATTCAGCGGGATGGAGTCGACCCCGAGCGCCTTCAGCGTGAAGGCCATTTCGACACGCTGCTGCGGCGTTTCCCCCATGCCGAGAATACCTCCGGAACAAATACGGATACCGGCGGCTTTGGCGGCCGCCATCGTTTTTAATTTATCTTGGAAATTATGTGTACCGCAAATGGCATCGAAGTGGCTCGGTGCCGTTTCGATATTGGCGTGATAGCGGGTGACACCGACTTCTTTCAGGCGTGCGGCCTGCTCGTCGCTGATCAGGCCGAGCGAGCAGCAAATTTCCAAGCCGACTTCCTCGCGAATTCGTCGCAGGGCGGCGAGGATTTGCTCGAATTCGCGAGGGTTGCCCTGGTTACGCCCCGAGGTGACGATGGAAAAACGCACGGCGCCGGCCTCTTTGGCACGTCGTGCGGCCGCCACCAGCGAATCTTCGTCGAGCAGCGGGTACTCTTTGACGCCCGTACAATGATGTGCCGACTGGGCACAGAATTTGCAGTCCTCCGGACAGCGTCCGCTGCGGGCATTGATAATCGCGCAAAAATCAACGCGATCGCCGTTGTACCGTTGACGCACTTTGTCCGCCAAGGCCATCAGCAACATACAGTCTTCGTCTTTCGTCAGGATAATCTGTTCCGCCTCTTCGCGGGTAATCTCTTCGCCCGCCAGGATACGGTCGGTTAGAGCGATCAGTTCTTGTGCAGTGGAATCCATACAAACCTCCTACCCTTTTTGCTCTATTGTAGCGAGTGAAGAAACGAATGTCAATGAATGCAAAATTAAAAAGATGACAATTGAGAGAGTTTGCAGGGAATTTGCCTATGAGGGTGGAGTAACGTACAATAGAATGATAGGAGGTTGCAATGGGTACGTTGCCTTTGTATATGCGCCTGTATCGCGAGATGCGGGAGAAAATCGAGACGGGGCTGTGGCCGGCAGGAATGAAAATGCTGTCCGTGCGCGAACAGGCCGGTACACTCGGCGTGAGCAAATTCACCGTGGAGCGTGTGTACGGGCAGTTGGCGGCGGAAGGATACATTCGGGCAGGCAATCGCTCGTGCTATCGGGTGGCCTCACAGGTCACGGTGCGCCGGGAACGGCAGCCGTTGGCGCGCAAGCCGAAGCCCGCCGTCCCCGTGCAGGCGCGCTATGATTTTGCCACGGCGGCCATGGATCGGGAAGGGTTTTCCTTTGCTCAATGGCGGCGTTGCTTCTACCGTGTCTGGCGCCGGGAAGAAGATCTGCTGCGTTACGGTGATGAACGGGGCGAACCGGAGCTGCGTGAAGCGCTGGCCTCGTACGGCGCGCAGGCTCGTGATACGTATGCGGGCGCGGATGCCATCGTCGTCGGCTCGGGGACACAGCAATTATTGCGGATTCTGGCCGGTTTGCTGCGGGAAGATTACGGTGCGGTCGTTTTCACGGAGCGGGAATTCCCCTTGGGGATCGATACATTTGCGGCCGAAGGGTATACGGTGCGGCTGGCGGCGCCGTCGGAAACGGTATCCGACTTGATTGAGCGCACCGGACGCGCACTCATGTATGTGCTGCCCTCGCTGATTTATCGTTCGAGCGGCGTCATGCCGGCGCGCCGCCGGGCGGAATTGCTGGCGTGGGCGGAAGCGCAGGACGGCTTGATTATCGAAGATGATTTCGATTGCGAATTGAGTTATTACGGGGCGCCCGTCGCCTCTCTGCAGGGGATGGGCGACGGCAAGCGTGTCGTCTACATCGGTTCGCTGTCGAAGGTGTTGCCGCCGTCATTCCGGCTGGCCTATATGATTTTGCCGCCGGAGTTGAACGAACGCTTTGAAGCGCGCCGCCATCTCTACCGGCAAACGGCTTCGGTAGCGGAGCAGCTGGCGTTGGCGGATTACATCCGACGCGGCGCGTTGACCGTCCAAATTCGTAAATTGCGCGGTCTGTACCGAAAGAAATGGCAGGCGCTGCGCGCGGCGTTCATCGCGGCATTCGGTGAGCGCTTACGGGTGGATGAACCGACGGGCGGTATCTACTGTCGCATTCGTCTCGCCACGGAGTTGACACGCGAGGAACTGTATCGGCGGGCGCTGGCGGCGGGTGTGGCCTTGCGCCGGGAAAAGCGGCCGGTCGGCGAGGCGCAGGGAGAGGTGTCCTTCCTGCTTGCATTCGGACAGGTTCCGCAAGAGGAGTTTCCCGCGGCTGCGGCGGCGTTGGCCGCGGCGTGGCTGCGTTAGAGGAGGTATATATGGGCAAACGATTTCGGTTTATTCATTGTGCGGATTTGCACTTGGGTACGCCGGTAGCCGATGTCGGCGAAGGGCAGGCGCATTGGGCGAAGGTATTGCGGGAAGCCGCGTCCGAGTCTTTTGCGAATATAGTCGACTTGGCGCTCGAAAAGCAGGTCGCGGCTATTCTGATTGCCGGCGACGTGTACAATGCCGCGGATCATTCGCTTGCGGCACAGCTGGATTTTGCACAGGAGCTGTTCCGGGCGGCAAAGGCGGGGATCCGCGTCTTCGTTGCACACGGGAACCACGATCCGCTCGGGGCGTGGCGGGCGGAAGTGCCGCTGCCGCCGACGGCGCATGTCTTCCGCGCCGATCGGACGGAGTCCATTCCCTTGGTCGTTGACGGGGAGACGGCGGCGCTCGTGTACGGGCGCAGTTACGGGGCGAATGCGGAGCCGGAGCATCTGGCGGCGGAATTTCGGCGGGAGGAAGGTGCGCCGTATGCCATCGGCGTACTGCATACGCAGGGGCCGGAAAGCGGCGAGGGGCCGTATGCACCCTGCACCTATGAGGAATTGCGTGCGGCGGGCATGGATTACTGGGCGCTCGGGCATGTGCACACACGCACCGTACTGCAGGAAAACCCGTACATGATCTACCCGGGCAATCCGCAGAGTTTGCATCGCAAGGAAACCGGTCCGCGCGGCTGTTACCTGGTCGAAGTCGGCAGCTACGGCACAACCATTCCCGAATTTTGCGAAACGGATGCGGTGCGGCGGGAAGAATGGACATTTGACGTGACGGATGTCGCGGATACGGATGCGTTGCTGGCCGTCGTCGGTGCGAAGCGGCAGGAACGCCGCGCGGCAGTCGGCAAGCCGATTTTAGCGGCGCTGACGTTTACCGGCAGCGGGCCGTTGCATGCCGTCTTGCGTGATGCGGAGGCACGGGAGGCACTGGCGGAGCGGCTGAACGAGCAGGAACTGTTCAAGCATCTGTTCGTGTATTGCTATCGTCTGACGGATCGGACACGCCCGACGACGGACTGGGCCGCCCAGCGGGAACTGCCGGATGCGACGGGCGACTATCTGCGAGCCTATGACGAACTGGCGGGGCTCCCTGCGGCAGAACGGCAAAGTTTGCTGCGGGAAGCGCTGGCGGAGAGGCCGGAGTTTCAACGCTACCTGCGCCTGTTCGGTGAAATGACGGACGACCGACTGGATGAGGCGTTGGCGGCGGCGGAGTTGCTGGGAGCACGATACCTGACGGAGGCGGAAGAGTATGAAGCTGATTGACTTACAATTGGAGCGGTACGATATGTATCGGGACACTTCCTGGCAGCCGCCGGAAAAAGGCCTGTGCATCATCACCGGCGAAAACGAAAGCGGCAAGACGACCATGCTGCGTTTTATCCGGGACATGCTGTTCGGCTATCGCCGCGGTCGGCGCAAAGGCAAACAGGGGAATCTGTCGCTTTGTCTTGCCAACGGCCGGGTCTATCGCATTTATCGGAACGAAGGCGAGACGCGCCTCGTCGACGATCGCAACGATCTCGTTCGCGGTGAACCGGCGGAGCTCTGGTGGCACGGCCTGGATCGCAAAACATATGAACAGGTCTTTGCGGTCGATCTCGATGATTTGCAGGGGGCGGAATTGCTTGCCAAGGACGATGTGCGTTCCCGTTTTCTGAGCATGCAGGGCGGGGAACGGCTGGCCAGCGGGCAGCAGCAAATCGAAACGGCGATGGAGAGCCTGCTGGTCGGTTCGCCGCAAGGAAAGCGAAAATTGAACCTGCTACTGAATCGGCGGGAAGAAGTAGAGAAAAAGATACGCGAAATGGCCGCGCAGGAAACGGATTTTGCCGCTCTGCAACGGGAGCAGAAAGCCGTGGCGGAAGACATTGCCCATACGGAAGAGGCATTGGCATCCGTCGACACCCGCGATCGGACGATGGATCGGCAGCTCGGCGCGTGGCGGCAGTACGAAGAGGGAGCGGAAATCAAGCGTCGGCTCGATCTTTGCAGTACGATCTCCGCCTTTCCCGCCGACGGCAAGGAGCGTTGGAATCATCTCATGCAGCGCATGGCGGAGATCAAGGCGCGCCGGGACGAACTGGCGGCCAAGATGGAGCCGCTCGCACCGCAGGCACGGGAGACGGTCGTACCGTGGGAACCGTGGCGCGAAGAGATCGCCGCGCTGTACATGGAAGGTCGCGGCTGGGAAGAACGGGCGGCGGAACTGGCGGAGAACGATGCGGCGTATGCCGAGTGGGAAGCGGAATTTGCCGCAACGGGAAACAGCTTGGCGCGTTGGCGGGAAACGGATTACCGCCGTTTGCAGAATGTCGACTGGCCGGCGGGACAGGCACTGGCGCGGCAAATGCGGCAGCGCGATGACGAACTGCATTTCTGGCGGAATGACGAGCCGAAATGCGAAATCACCGAAACCATCGATGCGGCGGATGTTCCGCCGGTGACGACGGAAGAAGAGTTTGCGGAATGGGACGATAAAGGCAGACGGATGTTGGCTCTTGTCCGGGAAAAGGAACAGCTGCGGGAAGAAATCGACTACTTGGCGGCGCAGCCCGTACAACGCTACTCGGCGTTTTTCTGGCTCGGTTTCCTTCTGCTCGCGCCCGCCTGCTATGCGTTCTGGCTGTACTTTACGGGCGGCTTGGGAGCGGAGGCTCTGTACATGGTCGGCGGCTTCCTGCTCATTTCCCTGCTGTGCTTTTATGTGAATAAACGGCGCAGTCAGCGGCACGGCAAGCGTCTGGAGAAATTGCGCGAGCGCTTGACGCAGGCGGAAGCGGAACAGCACGCGATCGCTGAGCGGATCGGCCTCGGCATCCCCACAACGGCGGAAGAAGTGGCGCATTTTGTCGGCGAACTCGAAACACTGCGCCGGGATTTCTATCGCTACCGTACGAAATTACAGGCGATCGCCTGGCAGGAAGAAAGCTGCCGTCTGCAGGCCGAGCAGCATGCGGAATGGGAAGCACGCGGGGCGAAATTGCAGCAGGACGCGGCGACGACCACCGTACTCTGGCAGGAGTGGCTGAAGGCAAACGGTTTGCCGCTCATACCCGCGGCAGAACTTGAGGATCTGCGGGCGGAATGGCAGACATTGTTCACGGCGAAAGGACAGGGTGAAATCTTGCGTGTCCGCCGGGAGAAACTGCGGGCACAATTGGCGGAACTCGAACAGCGCACGGCGCAAGTATTGGCGGCCTGCGGCGTGGAAGCCGAACCGACACCGGCAGCGACCGTACTGCTGGCGAGCGGGTACCGGGAGCAGACCCTTGCCTGGCAGACGGTGCAGGAACGCAATGCACAATACCGAGAACTCGCGCGGGAGAAAGCGCTGGTCGATGAACGCTGGCAACTCTGTGAACGGGAGATGCAGGCATTGCTTGACTTGGTCGATGCGAAAAATGCGGCGGAATTTGCCGATAAAGTCAGCGCCTACGAGGCCTGCGACCGCTTGCGGGCGGAGTATGAACACATCCGCCAGAACTTGCGCCTCTATGCCGGCAGCGAAGCGGAATTTTTGCGCCTATGGACACAGCTGGAAACGGGCGAATACAAGCAATGGCTGGAGCGGCGTGATCAGTATGAACGCTCCGCGCGGGAATACCGGGACAAGCTCAGCGCGTTGCGGCAACGACAGGGGGCGCTGGCGAGCGAATTGCAACGCCTGGCGGCGGACGATTCTCTGAGCAAATTGCTGCAGGAACGGACTCTGCTCGATGCGGAGATCCGCACGGCGGTGGATGAATACATCGCCTTGGTCTTTGCCCGCAAGATTATCGAACGCTCACGCAGCGCATATGAAGCGGGCGCAAAACCGGCCGTGGTGGAACGAGCGGGCGGTTACCTTCGCCGGATGACGGACGGGCGCTACGATCTGCGGGTCGATTCGGACGGCCGGGTGTACACCTATGATGCCGCAAACGAGTACAAGACTGCCGAGCAATGGTCGAGCGGCACGGGAGATCAGGTTTATCTCGCGTTGCGTCTGGCGCTGGCGTTGGCATTTGCGGAGCGCACGGAAGACATGCCCATCGTATTGGATGACATCTTCGTGCGTTTCGATGAACGCCGGCAGCGGGAAACATTGCGTTTTCTCTTTGAGTTTTCCCGCAATCGACAGGTATTTCTTTTCACCTGCCATGCCAATACCGCGCGGCTGGCAAGAGAAGCGGACAGTCGGGACGAAGGACATTATTACCGCTTGGAAGCGGGACGAGTTTTTACGGAGTAATCATTCGCTTGCTTCGGAGATGCTTACGAAGAATAAATAGGACGAGCTGCGGCTCGTCCTGTTTGCGGAAACATGAGAAGTATGCCTGACCATCCGGGGACATAAAAGCCGGAGCAAAAGCAAAGAACAAAGACCCGTCCGTTAAGGACGGGTCTTTGTGTTAAACAGGTGAATGCGATCATTCGCCGGTTCTCCGCAGTTGCCGCTTCATCCGGCGGAGAGGCGCTTGTGCTCTCTTTTCACCGCGGAAGGATCACGGCGGTCACCGTTCTCTCTCCGGCATCGTTTATTGCGTTGCTACCGACTCCTCCGGCAACAGGATGGCGGCGAGTTCGGCAAGGCCGTCGACGGCGTACTGGCTCGGGCAGTAGACGACACGGCCGGGAATATAGCGAAAATCGTCATTGCGCACGGCGTGCAGTCCGGCGTAGGCCGGGTTGTCCGTAAAGACGGCACGCAGGGCGGCTTCGTCCTCTTCCATATGCCAGGCGGTCAGCAGGATACAGTCGGGATCCGCCTGCAGGAGAAATTCTTGCGGCAGCGATCGCACGTCTCCCTCCGGAAAGGGCTCGAGCACATTCGGCACGCCGAGGCGGCGGCACATATCGCCGAAGAGTGTATCGCCGCCGCCGAAAGGCGCGTTGTAGGCCCAAAGAAAGACACGCGGCTTCGCTGCGGCGGGAACGGCTGCCGCGCGAGCGGTGAGTGCGGCGAGACGCTCCTCGTAGCGTGCGACGACGGCTTCGCCGCGATCTCCCGTGCCGGTCGCCGCGGCGATACCGCGGATCACGGCGGGGATTTCATCCAGCCGCTTGGCCGTGGGATAACGATAGACGGTGATTCCCATCTCACGGAGAGTCCGTTCCAGGGACTCGTCGAGCCAGTCCGAGCAGATGATGAGGTCGGGGTGCAGGGAGAGAATTTCCTCCAATGTATACGCCTGCACACGCCCCGACACTTGCCGCGCGGCAACCGTGCTGTAGGAAATTTCCGGGATGTCGACGAGGTTCGAAAGGGCGGCGATCCGCTCCGGCGGGACCAAGTCGAGCAGGATCTCATCCGCATCCAGATTCAACGAGACGATATGCTGCGCCTGCGGTGTTGGCGAAGGCGCAGAAGTACAGCCGGTAAGTGCGAGCAGGAGCAGGCACAGGCTGACGAGCAGTTTACGCATGGTTACTCCCTTCCTTGCAGCGGCAGCGCGCCGGCATATGCTTTTTCCGCCGTCTGCGGGCTGATCATACCTTGCAGGGTCATCGCCGCAAGCACCTGTTGCTGACGAATTTTTGCCGCGTCGTAATGTGCGAGCGGATTATAGGCGCTCGGTGCCTGCGGCAGTCCGGCAAGCAGGGTGCATTCCGCCAGCGACAGTTCGGCGGCTGATTTACCGAAGTAGGTCTGTGCCGCCGCTCCGATGCCGTAGGCACCGGCGCCGTAATACACGGTGTTGACATATATTTCCAGAATTTCGTCCTTGGTGTAGGCGCGCTCCAGACCGCTTGCAAGGAGGAGTTCCTCCGCTTTGCGCCACCAGGAACGATCTTGGGAAAGGAAAAGAGTTTTGGCGGTTTGCTGGGTTATGGTGCTGCCGCCCTCCAACGTTTCGCCGGCCTGATAATTGGTGACCAGCGCGCGGCCGATACCGATAAAATCGACCGGTCCGTGGTCATAGAAGCGTTTGTCTTCGATGGCGACGACGGCTTGGCGGAAATAAATCGGCAAGTTGTCGAGCGGGACGAATTCTGCGCGATGCAGCTGTGCTTCGACCGCCCGGCGGACATCCGTGAGACGTTGCACTCGGGCGGGGATATCCGCCGCGACGACGGTCTCGTAAGTCGTGTGCGTATCCCGGGCAAGGTCGTGCAGACGTTCGCTGTTGGCAACGGGATCCGTTTGGTACCACCAGACGCCGGCGATAATAAGTAATATGAGAATAAGTTTATTCATATAAGCTCCTTTATGCTATTGTACAGACAAATAGCGAGTCGGGCAACGTGCAGCTAAAATTTGCTGTTGCAAGATTATGCATTGTGGTGTATAATTATCGAAAATGTAAGTGAATGGGGGAGGAAGTAAGATGAAACAAAAAGTAAACAAGGTGGTTCTGGCCTATTCCGGCGGTTTGGATACATCGGTCATCATTCCCTGGCTGAAAGAGAATTATGATTGCGAGGTCATTGCGGTCTGCGCCAACCTCGGGCAGCCTGAGGATTTTGCGGCGATCGAAAAGAAAGCGTTGGCAAGCGGTGCGTCCAAGGCGTATGTGCTCGATTTGCGGCGGGAGTTTTTGGAAGACTTCGTCTGGCCGGTGCTGCAGGCAGGCTCCGTGTATGAAGGCAAGTACCTGCTCGGGACTTCGTTCGCGCGGCCGGTCATTGCGAAAGCATTGGTGGATGTCGCCAAGAAAGAAGGCGCGGATGCGGTAGCGCACGGCGCAACGGGCAAGGGAAATGATCAGGTGCGGTTCGAATTGACGATCAAGGCGCTTGCACCGGAACTGGCGATTATTGCGCCGTGGCGGCTCTGGGAGATTCGTTCGCGCGAGGATGCCTTGGCGTATGCCGCGGCACGGCAGGTACCGATCGATTACACCGGCGGCGGGGAAGACAAGCCGAAGCAGCCGTACCCGTACAGCATGGACTGGAACATTTGGCATCTGTCGCACGAAGGCGCGGATTTGGAGAACCCGGCGAACGCACCGCATGACGATATGTACATGGTGACTTGCGACCCGACGACGGCCAAGGATGAAGTGACCGTCATTACTCTGGGCTTTGAGCAGGGGAAACCGGTGTCGTTGAACGGGCAGGCGCTCGGCGCGGTAGAAATGATTACGGAACTGAACCGGATCGGTGCGGAAAACGGGATCGGGATTGCCGATATCGTGGAAAACCGATTGGTCGGGATGAAGTCGCGCGGTGTGTATGAAAACCCGGGCGGGGCGATTTTATTCTACGCGCATCGGGAGTTGGAATATCTCTGTTTGGATCGGGCGACATTCCATTACAAGGAGCAGGTGGCGGTGCGCTATGCGGAACTCGTCTACGACGGCATGTGGTATGCGCCGTTGCGTGAAGCCTTGCAGGCATTTGTGACGGCGACGCAGGCAACGGTGACGGGCGAGGTAACCTTGCGGCTTTACAAAGGCAATATTATGAGCCACGGCGCGAAGTCTCCGTATTCGCTTTACAGCGAGGAGTTCGTTACTTTCGGCCGGGATGAAGTATATAATCAGGCGGATGCGGAAGGGTTCATCAACTTGTTCGGTCTGCCGCTGAAAATTCGGGCGCTCATGCAAGCGAAAAAGGATCTGGAATAATGAAACTTTGGGGCGGACGTTTTACGGAGAATACAGCGCCGGAGGTGGAGGAGTTTACTTCTTCCATCGGTTTCGATCGGCGGCTGTATCGTGAGGACATAGCGGGAAGCATCGCCCATGCGACGATGCTTGCCGAGCAGGGGATTATTTCCCCGACGGATGCGAAGGCAATTCGCGAGGGACTGACGGCCATTTTGCAGGAGATCGAGGCGGGTAAGTTTTCCTTTTCCGTTGCGCTGGAAGACATTCACATGAATTTGGAGAGCGCACTGACGGAGCGCATCGGCGAGGCGGGCAAGCGCCTGCATACCGCCCGCAGCCGAAACGACCAGGTCGCTTTGGATATGCATTTATATATGCGGCGGGCGATCGTGGCGGTCGGTGAGGATATGCTGTACCTGCTGACGGCCTTGCGCGATGTGGCGCAGGAGCACGCGGCCGTCATCATGCCGGGGTATACGCATTTGCAGCGGGCGCAGCCGATTTTGTTGGCGCATCATTTGCTGGCCTACTTTGCCATGTTGGCACGGGATTTTCGCCGCTTGGCGGGTTGCTGGGTCGGGGCGGATATGATGCCGCTCGGGGCGGGCGCGTTGGCGGGGACGAGCTATCCGACCAAGCCGGAACGGGTGGCGGAGCTGCTGCAATTCGGCTCCCTGTACGGGAACAGTATGGATGCCGTGAGCGATCGGGACTACCTGCTCGAGTTCCAGGCGATGGCATCGATTACGATGATGCATTTGTCGCGGCTCTCGGAAGAGATTATCCTCTGGGCTTCGTCCGAATATCGTTTCATTGAACTGTCGGATGCGTTCTGCACCGGTTCGTCCATCATGCCGCAAAAGAAAAACCCCGATGTCAGCGAGTTGGTGCGCGGCAAGACGGGGCGGGTGTACGGGCATTTCATTGCGCTGGCGACGGTGCTGAAAGGGCTGCCGTTGGCATATAATAAGGACTTGCAAGAAGATAAAGAGGGTGTCTTCGATACGGTGGATACGCTGCGGTTTTCATTGCGCGTCTATGCGGATATGCTGCGCTCCATGCGGGTGCACAGCGAACGGATGCGGGCCGTGTTGGAGGATGATTTCTCGAATGCCACGGACTTGGCGGATTATCTGGCGAAAAAAGGTCTGCCTTTCCGCGAAGCGCATGCGGTAGTCGGTCGGGCGGTGCAGTATTGTGTGCAGCACGATTGCGTGTTGCACGATCTGGATTTGGCGACGTTGCAGCGGTTCAGCCCGTTGTTTGCCGAGGATATCCTTGCCGTACTGGCGATTGAAAACGTAGTCGCAGTGCGGTCGGCACATGGCGGGACGGCGCCGGTGCAGGTCGAGCGGCAGTTGCAGGCCGCCGCCGAATTGCTGTCGGCATATAAGGAAGAACAGGCGACACGCACGGCGCGGGTGGCGCAAGCGGAGTTTGTTTTGACAAAATAAAAAAGACCTTCGGATTGTACAATCCGAAGGTCTTTTTCTTTGCGCTACAGATCGGGGAACACGAGTCGCACGAGTGCAGCGACCGTGATGCAAACGGCGATGCCCATGCTTGTGGGCAAGAGGACGGAGAGCGCCGTCCAGTACAGCGATTTCGTTTCCCGGAAGATCGTCAGGATGGTCGTGCCGCAGGGCCAATGCAGGAGCGAGAAGAGCATCGTGCACAGAGCGGTGAGCCAAGTCCAGCCGTGCCCGACAAGCAGCCCGTGCAAGGCTTGCAGGGAGTCCAGTTCCAAAATGGACGTCTGGGCGAGGTAAATCATAATCAGGCAGGGAAAGACGATTTCATTGGCCGGCATTCCGAGAATAAATGCGGCCAAGATGGCACCGTCCATACCCATGGCGTGGCCGAGCGGCTCCATCACGTGAACGAACCGGTCAATGAGATTCGTAGCGCCGAAAGGGGTGTTCGCCAAGTACCAAAGGACGAGCCCCGCTGGCGCCGCTACGACGACGGCGCGGAACAGTACGAAGAGCGTGCGATCCAGCAGCGAGCGGATGAGTACGGTCACCACTTGCGGACGACGGTACGGCGGCAACTCCAACGTGAAGGCGGAGGGAACTCCGCGCAAGACCGTCGCGGACAGTAACCGAGAGGCGACGAGCGTCATCAAGACACCGAGAACGATTACGGACGTCAGCAGGAAGGCGGCGCCGAATGATTCGAGCGGCGCCCCGCTCGTGCCCGCCCAGAACATCGCAATCAGCGCGATGAACAGTGGGAAACGCCCGTTGCAAGGCACGAAGTTATTTGTCAGTATGGCGATCAGGCGTTCCCGCGGCGAGTCGATGATGCGCGCACCCGTGACGCCGGCGGCATTGCAGCCGAAGCCCATGCACATGGTGAGCGCCTGTTTGCCGCAGGCGCGGCAGGTCTGGAACGCACGATCGAGATTGTAGGCGATACGCGGCAGGTAGCCGAAATCTTCCAGCAACGTGAACAGCGGAAAGAAAATCGCCATCGGCGGGAGCATGACGGAAATAACCCAGGCCATGACGCGATATACGCCGAAAATAAGCGGATTGTAAACAGTTTCCGGAATGCCGAGTGCAATCGCGCCGCGAAGCAACCAATCCTGCAGCGTGAAAAGCATAGCGGCCAGTAACTCGGACGGGTAGTTGGAGCCCTCAATCGTCAGCCAGAAGACGAAGAGCAACAACATAAACATGGAAATAAAGCCGGTTCGACGGCCGGTAAAAAAGCGATCCCAGCGCCGGTCGCGGGCGTCATGCGCTGCATCTCCGTAGGAGACGGCACGCGCGGCGATCTGCTCGGCACGCAGGACGAAACTCTCCACGATTGCATCGCGCAAATGCTTTTCGTCGTAGCCGGCTGCCGCCAGCTGCTCCCGCTCCAACGCAAGTGCCCGGACAATTTCCGGCTTGTGCAGAAAGGAAGCGTCCGTTTTGCGTGCGATGATCTCCTGCAAACCGGGAGCATCTTCCAACAGGTGAATGGCAAGCCATTCCGGCGAGAGCCCGTCCGGCGTGTACGGCTTCAGCAGCTGCGCCAGTACATTCCGGGCGGCCGTGATTTCCGGCGGGTAGGGCGAAACGATATTCGCCGGGGTGAGCAGATGCCAATCTTTCAGCATGGCGACCAAGGCGTCGAGCCCTTCCCTGCTGCGAGCCGCCGTGCCCAGTACCGGGACGTGCAGCACCTCGGCCAGACGCGCCGGATCGACATGGATGGAGCGTTTGGCGGCTTCGTCCAGCAAGTTCATGCAGACGATAACGGGTCGTCCGGTTTCGATGACCTGTAAGGCTAAATTCAAATTTCGTTCCGGTGCCGTCGCATCGCAGACAACCACGACGCAGGCCGGATTTTCAAAGCAAATAAAATCGCGCGCCAACGCTTCTTCTTCCGAGGTGGCGAGCAGAGAATAACAGCCGGGCAAATCGACAAGCTCCAGTTCTTGGGCGTTGCGGATCCGACCGTGCGCTGTTTCGACCGTCTTGCCCGGCCAGTTGCCGGTATGCTGCTGCAGACCGGTGAGGGCGTTGAATACCGTGCTTTTGCCGACATTCGGGTTGCCGGCAAGGGCGATCGTCGTCATGATGACCTCCGCACTTGCACATGGCAGGCATCCTGTGCCCGAATGGCGATAACTGTGTTGCGGATGCGATACGCTTGCGGATCGCCCAGGGGACTCTGTCCGACACAAGCTACCCGCGTGCCGCGAACCAGTCCCAAGTCTTGTAAGCGCCGCCGCAACGGATTTTCACGAATATCAAGAATCGTTGCCGTTTCACCGGGGCGCAAATCTCCCAGGTTCATAATACCACTCCTTTTATTTATTCCGTGCGCCTGTCCTTGTGTCCGGCAAGGTGAGTATACTCAGCGGCGTCACGAAATAATTTCAATCATAATCAGTATATCATGCAAAAAAGGATAAAAAAACACCCGTCACAACGGGTGTTTTGATGATAATTCTTGAATCGAGCCGCAACCGATCAATAATACGGCCAAACAATCGGGATAACGATGCACGATACGATCAGACAGACGGCAACCAAGCCCGAGCCGACCTTGAGATAATCCATGAAGCGATACTTGCCCGGCGCAAGAACCAATGTATTCGGCGGTGTGCCGACAGGACTTGCAAAAGCGCAGGAAGAGGCAATCAGAATTGCCATCAGTACCGCCTGCGGATTGGCGTGAAGGCTGGATGCGATCGCGATGCCGACGGGACAAAGCAATGCTTTGGAGGCCGTGTTCGACATAAACTGAGTCAGGCCGACCGCCAGCAGGAAGAGCACAATCGTGACCGTAAGCACGGAAGGCTCGCCGCCCATGACCGCCAAGACATAGTGAGCGATCAGCTTGCCCGCGCCGGTTGTATTCATCGCATTGGCAAGCGGAATCATCCCCGCAAAAAGGAAAATAGTCATCCAGTCGATGGAATGATACGCTTCTTTTTCTGTGATGCAGCGAGTCAGGACGCAGCAAACCGCACCGATAACCGCCACGATATGCAACGGCAATCCGATCGCCATCGCTACGATGACGCCGAGCAGGATAATACCGCAAACCCACTGCATGGCCGTGCGTTCTTCCGCAACGCCGTCGTCTTCTTCCGGGATAACCTGCGAGAGATCGTTCGGCAGAAGATGTTTCCCGAAAAACATCATGTACAGAGTCCCTGCAATCGTAATCGGGATACCGAGCCAGGCATATTCGAAGAAACCGAATTGCAACTCGGGCATACCCGCGGCACGCAATGCCACATTGGCAAGCATATTCGGCGGTGTACCGATAAGCGTGATCGTACCGCCGAGGCCGCAAGCGAAAGCCAGCGGCATCAATTGCCGCGAAGCGGAAATTTTAGCGCGGGAACAAATACCCAAGACCACGGGAATGAGACAGGCACAAGTGCCCGTATTCGACAAAAATGCGGACATGGCCGCAGCGATGACCATGATTCCGGCCATCAGGCGGTTTTCGCTCGTGCCGCAAGCCCTGACTACGAGGCCGCCGAGTCGCTGTGCCAGACCGGTTTGGAACATGGAGGCGCCGACGATGAACATCCCGCCGAAGAGAACGACGGTATCATCCGCCAGGCCGAGAAAAATTTCTCGAAATGGAATAAGACCGAGCAGGCCGCAAGCCATTGCGGCCAAAATAGCGGTAACCGCCAGGGGAATGATTTCCGTGACGAATAAAATGGCGACTACCACCAAAATAGCAATACAAATCAAATCGGGTGACATGCTTTTCTTCCTCCTTAGAGAGGTATTCAGTCACGCTCCTCGCGGCGGGTGCCGTTACAAGGCCAGCCGGGGACGGCTTCCATACTGCCGTGCGTGATGAAGTGCCCCGTACGTGTACGTTTTGCCAACATGTGATGGTAAGCTCTCTGGCTTACTTTTTGCAGATATTCCCGTGTCTGCAGATCAAAAGAGGGGACGGGAATAGAAATAAGTTCTTTTGTAATCATGCCAAGCTTCTTTTCCTTTCATAACGAAATCGATTTCTACTCTTACTATAGCGAAACGGCGGGTATTCTGTAAAATTGAGGTTACTTATTAAAAATATAAATATATATCATAAATTCACCCCATAAGTGCGGGCGGTTTTTTGTGTTAAAATAGGGATGTAAAATAAAAGTTAGTGTTTGGTAAGGATGTATGGCCGAGCTGAAGACGATTGATACAGGCATGTCCATATTCTTTATGCTATCTTTGAAAAAACGAGAGGTACGGGAACGACAAATGGATACGGAATATTATCGTAATTTTATGGCTATGGTGGAAGCGGGCAATATGACTCGGGCGGCGGAGTTTTTGCATATTACGCAACCGACACTCAGCAAGCAGTTGCAGCTGTTGGAAAAGATGTACGGTACGAAATTGATCATTGCCGCGCGCGGACGCCGTCGCATGCATTTGACCGAGGCCGGTGAAACGCTGTATCGGCGCTCGAAGCATATTTGCTCCTTGGAGGATCTCGCTTTGGATGAGGTGGCCAGCGTGACTCGGGAAGTGCGCGGCGTGCTGCGGTTCAGTATCTCACAGGGGCGATCGCATAATTTTATCCGGAAAGTCCTGACCGGGTTCCATGCACGGTATCCGCAGGTTACATTTGAAATGCACGAAGGGATCATCACGACGCAGCAGGAAGAATTGCTGATGGGCATTACCGATCTCGGCATTTGCAATACGGAACTGACGCAACCGGATCAATTCGAGGTGCTGTTTACGCGCGAAGAAGAGTTGACGGTCGTTGCCCGCCCGGGGTTTTTAGGGTCGCATCCGGACGGGAATGTGACTTTGGAGATGTTGCAGGAGGTGCCGTTGGCGATTTCCGGCGGCTGTGCGGGGATGTTGCGGAAGCACATCGGTAATTTGTATGATTACTTTCACCCGATCGCCATTTGTACGACGAAGAGCTCGGCGATTGCTTGGGCGCAAACGGGGGAAGTGGCAGCACTGATCCCGGCCGAACCGAACGAGGTGTTGGATCCGGAGCTGCAACGTTTGCGCGTGGAGTGCGGCGATATCCGGTTGAGTAAATCCATCGTGCGAGCACTCAATCGGCCGCTTTCGCATGTGGCGGAAGTATTCCTGCGTTATTATGCCGATACGCGCAGGAATGAAGCGGAGCAGAGCGGCGGCATTTGTGAAGAGGAGCCGAAGCTGCAGGGGCGCGTAACGAGCAAGAGACGGGGAAAGCAAAACAGAAAGAGAGCGAAACAGAACAGACAGAACAGAAAGACGGATATGGAAAGCAAGGGAAAATAAAAAAAGACCGCGTAAGCGGTCTTTTTTATTCGGTACCGGTATCGCCGGAGAAGCGTAGCCACCCGAGAGCTTCGGTATATTTCCCCAAGTATACCGCTACCGTACGATACCGGTACTTTCAGTGTAGCGGTTGCGGCTTCATTTGTAAAATGTAAGTCTGCTATATATAATGCAAAATCTGCTATAAAAAGCGGCTATATATAATGCAAAACTTGCGAGATCCCTTCGTCGGCAACCGGTAAGAAGTGATGAAAACCTTGGCAAGTAAAAAGTCTGCCGCAGTATGGCAGACTTTTATGCTGTGACGAAATTGTCGTCAGTGCAAAGACGAGCGAACCGAATCAATGTCCACCCCGGAGTGGTAGTATATGAGATCCGCTCGAGCTAAACGCTTTCGGCACAAGTAACGGTATATACCGTTGAGTCGGAATATCTCGCTTCGGCTTACCGCCGGCACGATCCACGGAGACAAGTCGGTGCATTGTCTGTGCGGACGATAGCGGTCGGCAGCTGCGAGGCGTACGACAATAAGATGCCGAATGAACGCAAGCCATATTTTTCGTACCATGCTCGGACCTCCTTTCACGGCCATTCGTGCCTTGCTCAAGTTCTACGTTAGCGCATAACGGGAGGTTTGTAAAATATAAGTAGGTCATATATAATACAAAAATTTGCGGCAGCGGCGGTTTCTGCAAGCAAGGCAATTAAAAACGGAACGAGTCGGCGTTTCCGTCGACTCATTCCGTTGTCGTGCCGCATATGCCCCTGCGGCGGTACGAAGCTTAACGTTTGAAAGTGGGACATGCTGCGGCATTATAGTACATGCGATCCGCTTGTCGTAAGCGCTTCGTGCACAGATGCTTGTAAGCGCCGCGCATGCGCGACACTTTGCGTCGTGTCCGTGCCGGAGCTGTTGGAGATGGCGTTTCCGCGGTTTCGCGGCTACCGTAGTACCAGTCCGCATGGGCGCGACGCTTAGCGAGCAGATGACGAGCAATAGAATTTTCCCCGATTCCATTGGCCATGACCGTCCCTCCTTTCATCATTATTTGAGTCCCGACTATAGATTAGCCGAGCTTATGATGAAAGTAAAATACAAGTATTTTGGGTTAGGTATAGAATTATGGAATATATAGCGGATTTACTTCGCCTCCGCGCGCAAAGGAATGGGGATGTCCAGTTTCTCGCCGGTCGCGATACGAATGCGCGCGGCGCTGAGTTCGATCAGGTCTGCAGTAAATGCGGCGACTAAGTCCGCTGGTACATCGACAGTCCAGGTGACCTCGGCGGCAAATTCACGTTCCGTCACCCGGTACGGCTGATCCTGCCAAGCTTTTTCGACGGCGCCGATCAGGTCGTAGGGAATGACGACGGAGTGGCGGATGTGCGGAATAAAGCGGACGAGCGGAGCTTGCCGCAATGCTTCCGCCAGGCTGCCGCCGTAGGCGCGAACCAAGCCGCCCGTACCCAGCTTGATGCCGCCGAAGTAGCGAGTGACCACGGCGAGAATATCAGTCACATCCCGGTGCTGCAGGACGGTCAGCATCGGACGGCCGGCAGTTCCTGCGGGTTCGCCGTCGTCGTTCGACTGCTCGCGGATTTGCACCGTGCCGAGACGGAAGGCACTGCAATGGTGAGTTGCGTCCCGCTCCCGTTTCTTGATGGCGGCCAACGCTTCGCGGGCTTGACTTTCCGTTTGCGCCGGGATCAGATCGACGAGGAAGCGGGATTTTTTTATTACGGTTTCCGAGTGAAAAGGATCCAAGATGGAAATATGCATAACTCCTCCTTTCTGTAAACATAACGGATACGATCGGAGAATGCAAGCCCGTGCTACAATGAAAAACAAAACGTCGATTTCCGCCGGAAGTAAAAAGAAGCGCTGCGCCTCGTTTTTGCATAGTGGATTCATGTCAAAATGAAGAAAGGTGAAATTTTTTAGCATGATTTGGCGCGCGGCGCTGCAAAAATCGGAAGATTTACAGTTGTGCTATACTGTAGATAGAAACAATTCGATAAATAAGTCCGTTTGGGATTCGGACGGAAAGGAATCGGTATGGCAAGACAGGTATATGATATTACCGGGATGCATTGTGCAGCCTGTGTGGCGAGGATTGAAAAGGTAGTCGGGCGGCTGGACGGCGTTTCGTCCGTACAGGTGAATCTGCTCACCGGCCGGGCGGATGTGGAGTACGATGCGGCTCGGCTGAGTGCCGCGGATGTGGCGGCGGCGATCGAGAAGATCGGTTTTGGTGCGGCGGTTGCGCGCCGAGAAGCGCGCGATCCGGGGCGCGAGGCGCGCCGGGCAGGACGGCGTTTTCTGCTGGCGGCCGTGCTGACGTTGCCGCTGATGCTCGGTATGATCGGACATCTGGCCGGTTGGTGGCCGATGTTGCCGGCGTGGGCGGAGTGTGTGTTGGCGACGGCCGTCATGGCCGGGCCGGGGAACGGCTTTTATCGCGGTGCGCTGAGCGCTTGGCGTACCCGGGCGTTGACGATGGATACGCTCGTTTCGCTCGGCACGCTGACCGCTTTCGGCTATTCCGTATATTCCTGGCTGACGGGCGGGCATGAGCTGTATTTTGAAACGGCGGCCGGCCTGCTTACCTTTCTGTTGCTCGGCGGATACCTGGAAGCCTTGGCGAAGCAACGTACGGGGCGCGAACTGACGGCGCTGCTTGCGGTGGCACCGGCACGGGCGCAGGTCTTGCGCGACGGAGAGTATGCGGACGTCCTGGCGACGGAAGTGGCGGTCGGCGATACCCTGCGTGTGCGCGCCGGCGAACAGGTGCCGGTGGACGGTGTGATCCTTTCCGGGCGGGCGACGCTTACGGAAGCCATGGTGACGGGAGAGAGTATGCCCGTCCTCAAAGAGAAAGGGGCGACCGTAATCGGCGGCACGCTCAACGGCTTGACCCCGTTTACCATGCGGGCGACGGCGGTCGGCGAGGCGACCATGCTGGCGCAGATCATTCGCGTCGTCGAAGCGGCGCAACAGTCGCAGGCACCGATCCAACGACTGGCGGATCGGGTGGCCGGCGTTTTTGTGCCGGTGGTGATCATGCTTGCGGCACTGACGGGGTTGGCCTATTACTTCGTGCTGGCGCCGGGAAATGTGGAAATCGCCCTGCTGCGAACGGTCGCAGTCCTGGTGATTGCGTGTCCCTGTGCACTCGGCTTGGCTACTCCGACCTCGGTCATGGTCGGCTCGGGAGTCGGAGCGGCGCAGGGAATCCTGTTCAAGTCCGCGGCGCATTTGGAAGAAACGGGGCGTCTGACCACTCTGTTTTTTGACAAAACGGGTACGCTGACACGCGGCGAACCGAGTGTAACGGGCATCGCAACACCTCTTGCGGAGGAGAAATTTTTGTGCTTGGTGGCCGGTTTGGAAACCGTTTCGCAACATCGTTTGGCGACCGGTGTGCTCGCGTATGCGGCGGAGCGCAAGGTGGAACCGGCCGCGGTGACGGAGGCGGAGGAAATACCCGGCACGGGAGTTGCGGGCGTGATCGACGGTGTCCGTTACACGTTCGGCCGTCCCCGGGAAGAATCCGCACAGCGCATGAGCTGGGAAGCGGAGGGCTATACCGTAACCGAATTGCGGCGGGAAGACGAAAGTCTCGGCCTGCTGGCGATTGCCGATACGTTGCGCGCCGATGCGGCAGCGACCGTGCGTGACCTGCGCGCGCTCGGCATCCGTACGGAGATGATCAGCGGTGACAATGCGGCGACGACGCGAGCCGTCGCGGCGCGTGTCGGCGTGGATCATGCGACGGCCGAAGTGCTGCCGCTCGGCAAGGCGGAATTGGTAGCGGCGGCACCGGGCAAAGTCGGGGTCGTCGGCGACGGGATCAATGACGCGCCCGCATTGGCGACGGCAGCTGTCGGGATTGCCGTCGGCGGCGGTACGGATGTCGCCCTGGAAGCGGCGGATGTGGTGCTGCTGCGCGGCCGGATTTACGACACGGTGCGTGCGGTGGTGCTCTCGCGCGCGACGATGCGTAATATCCGCCAGAACCTGTTCTGGGCGTGCATTTACAACGGTATCGGTATTCCGTTGGCGGCGGCCGGATACCTTTCCCCGCTGGTCGCCGGTACCGCAATGGCATTCAGCTCGGTGTCCGTCGTGCTCAATGCGTTGCGGTTGCGGCGGGTGCAATTGCCGGAAGCGCCGCAAGAATGAAAAGCCCTTCAGATGGAGGGCTTTTTCTGCCGGAGGCAGGGAAAAGAAGACGAATAGTTTGCAATTTATGCAAGAATGTAATTTATGCAAGAGTATACAAAAAAATAAGCGGCTGTGCTATGATAAATTTATAAAGACCGAGATGTGTATCGGTCGGTGTGTAGTATGTGTGGTAAGGAGGACAGAAGGATGTTCAAAAGAAAGAAGTGGCTGGCGGTAGCACTTACTGCTCTGATGGCGCTCGGCTTGACCGGGTGCGGCAGCGACGGGCAGAAGTCGACGGAAGGCAAGACGGAACTTACATTCTGGCACGTGTATTCGGAAAACTTCGGCGCACCGGAAATCAAGGCGATGGTGGACGAATTCAACAAGTCGCAGGACAAGGTTGTGGTCAAAGCCGTCTACAATCCGGATATGTATCCGGGCCTGATGCAGAACCTGCAGGCGGAAGTCGCCTCGGGCAAGTATCCGGGCATGGTAATGATCGGCTACAATTACTTGAAATATTTCGAACAGAACTTCAAATATGCATCGCCGACGGAGATCACGACAAATCTCGTGCCGGAAGATAAGGACTATCTCCAAAAGAATTTCCTGCCGAATATTCTGAGTTTGGCGGAAACCAACGGCCATCAGGTCGGCGTGCCGTTCTCGATCAGCGCACCGATTCTTTACTACAATGCGGATCTCTATCGTGCGGCCGGCTTGGATCCGGACAAAGCGCCGCAGACTTGGGAAGATGTCCGCAACGATGCGCGGGCGATTAAGGAAGCGACCGGCAACTATGGTTTCTACATGCAGGAATACCAGGACAACTGGTCGGTGCAGGGCTTGCTGGAAAGTAACGGCGCGCGGATGCTGAGCGACGACGGCAAACAGGCGACCTTCGCTTCGCCGGAAGCGGTAGAGGCGTACAACTTGCTGCAAGGAATGGTTCGTGATGAAAAATCCGCATTGCACATCGGTGCGGATGAAGGGATTGCGGCTTTCAGTAGCGGTAAAGTAGGTATTTTGGCGGGATCCAGCGCCAAGATCGGCACGATCAGTAAGTCGGCTTCGTTCGAGTTGCGCGGCGCACCGTACCCGTATTTCGAAGGCAAAGAACGCCGTCTGCCGGTCGGTGGGAACTTCTTGGCGATTACCGCACAGGATCCGGAGCAGCAAAAGGCGGCTTGGGAATTCCTGAAATTCATGATGAAAGAAAGCAATCTGGCGAAGTGGACCATCGGCACGGGTTACCTGCCGCCGCGTAAAGAGGCGATGAACGACCCGGCACTTAAGGAACAGATCGAAAAGAGCGAACCGTTGCGGGCCGCTTTTGAAGAAATGGAAACGCTTGTGCTGTGGGCGGCATTCCCCGGTGATGTCGGAGTTCGGGCGGAAAAAATGTTTGCCGATGCGCGCGATGAAATCCTGAACGGTCAGGATGCCGAGACCGTCTTGCAACGTGCGCAGGATGAACTGAATGCACTTTTGAAATAGTTTCGTGGGAAGGAGGCTCGCCGAGCCTCCTTTTGACGAGAAGGAGGATGTATGCAAACACGAATCGGACGCACGCTGTCCGGACGGTCTCGGCGGGAGCGTTGGCTGGCGTTTACGCTGATTGCTCCGGCCCTGATCGTGTTCCTGTTGTTCATGTTCTGGCCGTTGGCCTACACGGTCTATCTGAGCTTTTTCAAGTGGAATATGGTCTCGCCGAATATGGTCGCGGTCGGGATCGATAATTACATCGCGGTGCTGAAAGATCCCGTGACTTGGCAAATTATGCGCAACACGGTGATCTACCTGGTCGTCTTGGTCGTATTTTCGTTTTTGTTGCCGTATGTGATGGCTTTCATCAATCAGTTTCTGATGCAGAAGGCACGCGGTTGGTACAAAACGCTGCTGTTTGTACCGAGTATGATTTCGCTTGTGGTCGGCGCGATCGTTTTCCAGTGGATTTTCAATCCGCTCACCGGGCCGGTCGGAAATCTGGCGCAAATGTTCGGTTGGACCTTGCCGAGTTGGTCGAAGACAGCGGATCTGGTTATTTTCGTGATCTCACTTGTCGCCGTGTACAAAGCGTTCGGCTACAATTTTCTCATCCTGCTTTCCGGGGTATCCTCGGTGCCGGAAGAGTTGATCGAAGCGGCGAAACTGGAAAAGACGCCCAAGCGCACGATTTTCAGCAAGATCGTCGTGCCGCTGACGTCTTCCTCCGCTATTTATATTTTGATTATGTGCATGGTGCAGGGGATCCAGTACGTCTTTACGCCGATCAAGGTGCTGACACAGGGCGGGCCGAATAATGCGAGTTCGAACGTCATCTATCGTGCTTACGAGACGGCATTTACCTATTACGAGACGGGGATATCGTCGGTTATTTCCGTGCTGACGCTGGTGCTGTTCATGGTCTTGCTGTACCTGGAGTTCCGCTACGTGGAGCAGGAGGTATACTATGAAAACTAAGGCGGCCGAGTGGCAATGGCACCTGCTCTTTCTGCTGGTACTGATTGTGCTGCTGTACCCGATAATCTTTGCGGTTTCGACCTCATTTAAGACAATGGCGGAAGCGTTTTCGGGCAGTTTGCACCTGTTGCCGCAGACGCCGACCCTGTCGGCCTATGAACGGGTGCTGCTGGTGATTCCGTTCTTCCGGATTTTGGGGAATACCTTTTTTGTGGCGGCATTGGTGACGGCATTCAAGCTGCTGACCGGCGTGTTAGCGGCATACGCATTCGTTTTTCTTGATTTTCGCGGGAAAAAGTTCCTGTACTTCGTGCTGATCAGTACGATTTTCATTCCGTTTACGGTGATCATGATCCCGAACTACATCACGCTGTCCAAGCTGGGGCTGATCGACAACCTCGTCGGGGTGGCGTTGCCGCAGCTGGCGGATGCGACCGGGATTTTCCTGTTGCGCCAGCACATGAAAGGGATTCCGGCGGCGTTGATGGAAGTGGCGGATCTGGAAGGCGCATCGCATCTGTACCGCCTGCGCTCCATCGTGATTCCGTTGGTGCGGCCGGCGATTCTCTCCATCGGGATTATTTTCTTTATCAATTCCTGGAATGAATACGTGTGGCCGGCATTGATGATCAAGAGTCAGGCGCAGTATACATTGTCATTGGCTCTGCAGATGTTCGTCAGTGCGGAAGGCGGTACGGATATACCGGTCGCTATGGCGGTTTCCACGTTGACGATGTTGTTGCCGTTGGCATTGTATGCGATGTGCCAGAAATTCATCATCAGTACATTCGCACAATCGGGGATAAAGGGGTAGAGTTATGCACAGTATTGTGTTGGAAAATGTAAGCAAACGCTTCGGCGACAAGGTCGTTATCGACGATATGAATTTGGCCGTGCGAAAAGGCGAGCGGTTGATCCTGCTCGGCTCGTCCGGTTGCGGCAAATCGACAGTGCTGCGGATGATCGCCGGGCTGGAAACCGTCACTTCGGGGACATTGCGCCTGAACGGTGAAGTGGCGAACGACATGGATGCGGGCGATCGCGGGGTGGCGATGGTTTTCCAGAACTATGCGTTGTTTCCGCATATGACGGTAGAGGACAATATTTCCTACGGTCTGCGTATCCGCAAATTGCCGAAGGAAGAAATCGGCCGGCGCGTGCGGGAGGCGATGGAGCTCCTGCAACTGGACGGCTTGGCCGAGCGTCTGCCCAGGCAATTGTCGGGCGGACAGCGGCAGCGTGTCGCTCTGTGCCGCGCGCTTGTCAATCAGGCGGACTTCTTCTTCCTCGATGAACCGCTTTCGAACCTGGACGCACAATTGCGCGCGCATGCCCGCAAGGAATTGGTTAAAATCCATGAGTTGTACGGGCAGACGTTGCTTTACGTCACGCATGACCAGATCGAAGCGATGACGGTCGGGCAGCGCATTGCTGTCTTGGACGGGGGCAAAGTGCAGATGCTCGACACGCCGCAGCGTGTGTACAGCCGGCCGGCGAATCTGTTCGTGGCGACCTTCATCGGCTCACCGTCGATGAATATCATTCCGGTGGAGCGGACGGAGCACGGGCTGCGTATCAACGGTACGGACATCGTGCCGGATGCGGCTTGGCGGCAGGTGCTGGCTGCAGCGGACACGAGGGATTTGCGGCTCGGGATCCGGCCGGAGCACATGACGCTGACGACGGAACCGGAGGAAGGTGCCGTGCCGATCGAGATCACGTATGTGGAAGATTACGGGAATCACGTCGGCTATTATTTCACGGCGAATGAAAAAGAAATCATTGCCATTCGCAGCGAACGAGCCATAGCGGCCGGCAGTACGGCGTATTGGCGGCCTGACTCGCAGCGGCTGCATTTCTTTGCGGGCGAAACCGGACTGAATATCGGTTATCCGGCGGAATGGGAGGCATAAATGAAGTACTACATCAGCACCCTGGTCACGGGTGTG
Organism: Veillonellaceae bacterium; assembly: GCA_022771805.1. Lineage (GTDB taxonomy): Bacteria > Bacillota > Negativicutes > Veillonellales > Negativicoccaceae > JALELM01. Next base: position 90,365 of record JALELM010000020.1, read on the forward strand.
GATCATCGCAGTGAAACGTTTGACAGCTTGGCGCGGGAAATCGACAGCTGGCAGGAGCCGGATGTCGGCGTGGAGCTTATCGCGTTCACGCATGATGAAGCATATTGGGAGCGCCTGCTCGCCGTGCTGCCGGAACTGACCTGTCCGCGGACATTCCACGGACCGTGGCTCGGTGTCGAGGCGACTTCCGCACCGGACAGCGAAGCGGGTCGGTGGCTGCGGGAGGCCTATACGCGGGTATTCGATCTGGCGGCACGTTACGATGTCGGCCATGTGGTCGTGCATTACTCGCAGCTGCACTTTACGCCCGAGGCATTGCCCGCAGCGCAGGCAAACGCCTATACCAATCTCGGCGATTTATTGGAACTGGCGGCGGAGCGCGGTGTGAATATGGCGATCGAGAACCTCGCCAAACAACCGAGCGGACAGCATTTGTTTACGAATGAGGAATACGTTGCGTTGTTTGAACGCTTTCCCCAGGCGCGGGCACTGATCGATGTCGGCCATGCGAATGTCAACAAGTTGCCCGTACACGATTTCCTGCAGCAGTATGCTTCGCGGGTGGTCGGCTACCATTTGAATAATAACGACGGTGAAGCCGACCGTCACTGGAATATTCATCGCGGCACGTATGATTTGCGTACGCATATGCGGTGGGCGAAAGAGTATACGCCCGCTGCGAATGTCGTCTTGGAGTATGAGCCGCATGTCGGTTTGAGTACGGAGGAGCTGCACGAACAGATCCGGGAATTACAGGCCATGTAAAAGAACGGTCCCGCCGGGGCCGTTCTTTTTTGCCTTGCGGCCGAAGTCGGGCGGGATATTGCGGCAGGCAGAAAGCCGCTGCCGCTCGCCTCGGATTCCGGCTAAAAAGCATTGGTAAAACGAAGTGAAATTTGTTATGCTGTAGTTGCAAGGAATGAGTATGATGCATGTGTATCGGTCGGCCGCAAGTGCTCCGGGAAACACCGGTGACGGACACGGGGCAGAATGCGGGCAGGGAGGTGCTGCATGACGGAAACGATGAAGGAAACGATTTGGGAAGAGCTGGGCTTTGTTCTCGGGGAAGAGGACGGAGAGCCGTTGTGGGTGCAGGATTTTGAGGACGGTCGCTATGCGGTGGTGACGGATCAGGACGGCAATGCGCCGGCAACGGAAATGACACCGCTTTACTGGACATTGTACGATGCCGAAGGGGCATTTTGCTGGTCGGTCAGCCTGCCGAACGCGACGGTGCTGCGCGAACTCGTCGGCGATGCGACCGGTGAAGCGTTGATTGAGCGCTTGGCGGCACGTCGTCGCCAAAACGTGGAGGAATGGGAACGGGAAAGGGAGGCGGGACAATGATTACGGAAACAACCGGTTGGAAAAATGTGCGAATCAGAGAAGAAGAGGAAGGTATCGCCGTCGTACGTATTGCGCGGCCGGAAGCGCTGAACGCCTTGAACGTGGAAACGATGAAAGAGCTGGACTGCCTGTTTTCCATGTTGCAGACGGATCCGGAGATCGATGTCGTCATCGTGACGGGGGAAGGCGAACGAGCCTTTGTCGCCGGTGCGGACATTAAAGAAATGGCGGCAATGGATACGCTCGAAGGGCGCAAATGGGGGCTTTACGGCCAGCAGGTTCTGCAGCGGCTGGAAGACATGGTGCAGCCCGTGATTGCCGCGGTGAACGGTTTTGCCCTGGGCGGCGGTTGCGAATTGGCCTTGGCCTGCGATTTTCGCTATGCCGCACCGAATGCGGTGTTCGGGCAGCCGGAAGTAAAATGGGGGATTTGCGCCGGCTTCGGTGCCACCCAGCGATTGGTACGGGCGGTAGGCCCGGGAATGGCGAAAGAATTGCTGTATACGGCGGAATTCATTTCCGCGGAAGAAGCGTTGCGGATCGGCCTGGTCAATCGGGTCGTGCCGCAGGAGGAACTGTTGCCGACCGCGTTGGCGACGGCAAAGACGATCCGAGCGAACGCAAAACAGGCGGTGCAATCCACGAAGCAGGCGATTTTGCACGGGCAGGATTTGGATCAGCGTGCGGGAATCGCGTACGAAGCACAATTGTTCGGGATGTGTTTTGCCACGGCGGAACAAAAGGAACGGATGGCTTCGTTCGGCAAGAAAAAATAAGCAATAAAAAAACTGCGTGGCAACGCAGTTTTTTTATTACTCAATAGCCGCGGGTCTTATCGATTTCATGCAACAGCGGTTGTCCGTTGCACCAGCGGCGCCAGTTTTCCGCCAACCGCGCGATGATCTTGTCAAGGAAATCAGCGGTCAGCGCACCGCTATGTGCCGTGATGAGGACATTCGGCAATTGCCAAAGCGGCGAATCGGCCGGCAACGGCTCGGTAGCGAATACGTCCAGGCAGGCAAAGCCGATTTCCTTATTTTTTAAGGCGTCTATCAGCGCGTTTTCGTCAACGAGGGAGCCGCGAGCCACGTTGATAAAGCAGGAGTCCGGCTTCATGGTCGCGAATTCCGCCGATCCGAAGAAATGATCCGTTTCCGGTGTGCCCGGCAGAGCGCAGACGACATAGTCGGCTTCGCGCAGATAGTGGAGCGTTTCGGCGGCGGTGGCGACAACATCCGCGAGCTCCTCGGTCGTCCGCGACTGCTTTATCGCGATGACGCGCATGCCGAATGCTTTGGCGCGACGGGCGGTTTCCTTGCCGATCCCGCCGAAGCCGGCAATTAATACCGTTTTGCCGACCAGCGAGCGGAAGGGGCGCCGTTTCCAGACGCCTTCGCGCTGCTGCATATACGCTTCGGCGAGATGATGTGTCGCAGCCAGCAAAAAGGCGAAGATGCGCTCCGCAACGGGTGCGTCGTGAATACCGCCGGTATTCGTCAGGCGGATGTCGCTTTCCTGCACTGCCGGCGGCAGCAATTTTTCGATGCCGGCACTGAGCGAGTGCAGCCAGCGCAGATTCGGCGCCGCTTGAAGAATCGGGGCGGGATCCTGGAAACCCCAAAGCGCGACGGCCTCCGCAGCGGCCAAATGGGGCAGGGCATCCTCCACCTTGGCAAATGCGTGGACGACAGTATCGGGAGCGGCATCTTGCAGCAACTGCAGCTGTGCTTCCGACAGACGATTCAGAACAATCAATGTATGAGACATGGGTCACCTCCTTAAATTCATTATACCTTACTTTCCGACGCGGTAATATCTTGTCTAAGCGCGTCAACTTTGGTATCATGCAGAAAAAAGGAGATTGGGAGGAAAGAGAGTATGGGAATTCAGGAACGACGGATCGGGATCATCGGCGCGGGCAATGTCGGCTCGCATGTCGCATTCGCCCTGGCTACGCAGGGTGAGGTCGATGAAATTTTACTGAATGATTTGAAAATCGAAAAAGCGGCGGCCGAAGCAATGGATATCGAGGACGCGGTATCCTATCTGCCGCACCATGTGGAAGCACGCTACAGCGATATCGAAGACATGGGGCGTTGCGACATTCTGGTCATAGCTGCGGGGGCTTTGCCGCAAAACGATCAGTCGCGACTGGATGCGCTCGACGAGACGGTGAAGGTAATGGATGATATCATTCCGCGCATCCGAAAGTCGGGCTTTGACGGGATTATCATCGGTATTTCCAATCCGGCGGATGTCATTGTCGCCTACCTGCAGGAAAAACTGCAATGGCCGACGCATAAGATCCTGTCCACCGGCACGGCGCTGGACTCGGCTCGCCTGCAAAAGCAGTTGTCGCGCAAACTCGGCGTGAATCGCCGCTCGCTGACGGCATATGCCATGGGAGAGCACGGCTTTTCGGCGATGATTCCCTGGTCGCATGTGTATGTCGCCGGGAAACCGCTGGCGCAGCTGTTGCAGGAGCGACCGGAACGCTACAGTGTCGATGACTATGAAAAAGAACTCGAAGAAATGAAACAGGGCGGCTACATGGTGTTGAAAGGAAAAGGCTGCACGGAATTCGGTATCGCGACTTGCACGGTCGAAATTGTCCGGGCGATTTTCCATGACGAACATAAAATTTTGCCCTGCTCGGTGTACTTGGACGGTGAATACGGCCAGGAGCCGGTGTTCGCCTCGGTACCGGCGATGCTCGGCAAAAACGGGGTGGAAGAAATCATTGAGATTCACTTGACGGAAGAAGAGGCGCAGCGTTTCAATCAATCGACGAATATTTTGCGGCAGCATTTGGCGCAGGCACTCGGCGAAAACGCGTGAGCAAATATGCCGAGGGCGGGACGGAACTGTTGTGCCGAAACCTCAGTTTCTACCGAATTGACGGTCGTTACGCCGAAGATTAAAGGAAAACGAAGAAGTAAACTTGTGTAAAAATTACCGTTTTGCACTATACAAAGCGGTAATTTTTGTTATAATGAATGTACCAGTAAAAGGAGGGATGAAATATGCGTAAATTGGCAGTAATGACGGCCATCTGTGCACTGGCGGTGACCGGTGCGGCGTTGGCGGCGCCTGTTACGTACATCCCGGAAGGCGGCACCAACATCGGGTACAATTACAACGGCGCTCGTGACGGAGCGCATGCGGTATATGCCGAACATGGTATTGCGAACCGGGTGGTCGTGGGTCTCGAATACCGCGACCTGGTACACGACGGCAATGAATGGGATGTGTACGGCAAGTATCGCTTGAGCGATAATGTATACGTGACCTTGGGCAACCGTAACTATGAAGTGGTCGGCAACAAGATCTATGCGGGTCTGGAAGGCATGACCTATCTGTCGGACAAGTTTGACGGGTATGCCAGCGTCAAAGTCAGCAGCGAAGAAAAGGAATACAAAGTCGGTGCATTGTACGACTTGAGCCCGAATTTCGATCTCGATGTGAACTACACCTATCGTGATCGTGACGAAAATATCAATCGCCAGGGCGTGGGTGTCGGCGTGAACTATCGTTTCTGATTCAATTAAAAGATGATTCCCTGTTTCGGGAATCATCTTTTTTGTTGCCGCAAACGGACTTTATTTTTCATCGGTGTGGAAATAACTGCGAAAAGCCGTCAGTGCCGCTCGCGGCATGACGAAGACGATCCGATCGTTCGGCTGCAGCACCGTTGCGCCGCGGGCAACGGTCGACCCGCCGGTGCGGTCGATTTTGGTGATCAGCACGTCGGGCGGCAGGCGCAGGTCGCGGATGGCGACGCCGCAGAAGCGGCTGCGCGGCGGCAGGGGCGTCACGACCTGAATCATGGTCGGATCCCCGTCCGCCAACGGTGAGGTCGTCCGTAACAGGTTCTGCAAGAGGTATTCGTAAATCGGCTTGGTGCCGAGCGCATTGGCGGTATAGTAGGCGCAAAGACAGCAAATCGCCAGCGGCAGAAAATAGGAAACACGCTGCGTCATCTCGAAGATCAGCAGCATCGAGGTCAGCGGGTTACGCATGACGGCGGTCAGGTAGCCGGCCATGGCGAGAACGATAAAGAAGGCATTGAATTCGCCGCCGAACAGTTGGGCGAAGAGACAGCCCAGAATGCCGCCCTGAATGAGGATCGGCAGGAAAATACCGCCGGGAACGCCGGAGGTAAAGGAGATCAGGGAGAAAAGGAGTTTCACTGCAAAGAGCACGAGCAGAAACAGCCAGGTGTGATCGTTGGCGAGCAGGGTCGGGAGCAACGTGCTGCCGCCGCCGAGTACGGCGGGGAAGGCGAGGAAGAGCACGAACGAAACGAGGAATGCGGGGATCGGCCGAAAGACAATGTACAGGCCGAGCTTGCCGTATACCCGGTAGCAGGCCTGCATGAGGACATAGTAGAGACCGCCCGCCAGCCCCAGGACAACACCGAGCAGGACAATGCGCGGATACAAGCCGATCGGGACGGTGCCGATCGCCGGAAAACGAAGAATCGGCTCCAGCCCGAATACATAATGGCTGAGAATATCGGCCGTCAGCGCGGCGGAAAAGCAACTGATGATGAGCTTTTTGGAAATGTAGCGGTGAATTTCCTCCAACGAAAAGAGAACGCCGGACACCGGCGCATTGAATGCGACGGACAGACCGGCGGCCGCGCCGCAGGTAAGCAGGTACTGTTCGCGGATGCGGTCGAGACGAAGCCAACGGGAAATCAATTTGCCGCACATGGCGCCGAGTTGGATGGACGGCCCCTCCCGCCCGAGAGAAAGGCCGCCGCCCGCCGCCAATGTGCCGCCGACGAATTTGCCGAGCAGGACTCGCTCCGGGCGGCTTTGCAGCCGGTGCGCGACTTCGGCGCAAACCTGCGGAATACCGCTGCCGCCGGCATGCGGTTCCGCACGGACGACAAAGCCGCAGAGAACGGCAAGCACGCACAGCGCAACGAGCCAGAGCGGCGCAAGCTGCGGCATGGCGGCGAGCAGTTGCGCCATGGAGGCGACGAGATCTTCCGCCTCGCTGATGAGCAGCCGGTAGGCGATCCCCGCGATGCCGGCGAGCAGGCCGACGGCAATGCCCTGCCAGAGCAGCGACGACTCGGTTTTTAAGTCTTTGTGTTGGAGTTTTTGAACGGATTGCAATTTCATAAATAAATTCCCTTGTTTGCACTTACGACAGTATGTATTGGTATTGTACCACTAAAACGGAACGGGCTGCCAAGCGGCAGGTTTGTTATACAAAATTTGTTTATTCTTTTCGTAAAATGACGGCAGACATCCTCGGCGACCGAATATGTGCTACAATGAGTGTATCTGAAAGAGAAATGGGGAGGAAATACCCTTGGCATATGTTATAACTTTTTTGCTTGCGGTTTGTGTCACGTATATATTGACGCCCTTTGTCAAAAAACTGGCGATTCGGATCGGCGCCGTCGATAATCCGAACGCACGCAAGGTGCATTTTCAGGTAGTGCCCCGGCTGGGCGGTCTGGGGATGTATGTCGGCTTTTTGGCGGCGGTGCTGTACGGTTTGCCGTTGACCTCGGACGTGGTCGGCCTGTTGCTCGGTTCCGCCGTGATCGTTGCGGTCGGGATCTGGGATGATGTGTGCCAAATCCCGGCAAAAGTGAAGCTGGCGGGACAGATCTTGGCGGCGGTGGTACTGGTGCTGGCCGGCGTGCGGGTCGACTGGCTGATGAATCCGTTCGGTGAGTATATTTATCTGAGTGCGGTGCTTTCCGTACCGCTTACCGTTCTCTGGGTGGTCGGCTTTACGAATATGGTAAATTTGATTGACGGTCTGGACGGTTTGGCTGCCGGGGTGAGTGCGATCGCCGCGGTGGCGGTCGCGTTGATTGCTTACCAGATGGGGCAATGGGCGAGCGTGGCGATCATGTTGGCCATGGCGGGCGCGGCGGTCGGCTTTTTACAGTACAATTTCAATCCGGCCAAAATTTTTATGGGCGATACGGGCAGCATGTTTCTCGGTTACACGGTTGCGGCGGTATCCGTCATGGGTGTGATGAAGACGGCGGCGACGGTGGCGTTGGTCGTACCGGTAATCGCACTGGGCTTGCCGATCATGGACACGGCTTTGGCCATTCTGCGCCGCTTATGGGCCGGCGTGCCGGTCTTTGCGCCGGATCGCGGTCACCTGCATCATCGCCTGTTGGACAGCGGCCTGTCGCACAAGCAGGTCGTTTTGATGATGTATGCCATTACGGCATTCCTGGGCATGCTGGCGCTGCTGGTGGTACATTTGCAGCCGGTGCCGGGGATTTGTCTGGTCGCTGCGGTAGTAGCGGTCGGAGTGTGGTGGGCATTGCGCTTGGGTGTATTTGCGCGTAATGTGCAAATAGGAAAAAAATAAAGGTGTGGGACGGATGACGAAAAAGGTAATGACAATTTTCGGCACGCGGCCGGAAGCTATCAAGATGGCGCCGGTGGTGCGTGCCCTGCAGCGGCATGCCGAGTTTGATGTCGCGGTGGCGGTAACCGCGCAGCACCGGGAGATGCTGGATCAAGTGTTGCGTTTGTTCGCCATTACACCGGACTATGACTTGGACATTATGGCTCCGGGGCAAACCCTGTATGACGTCACGACACGGGCGTTGCTCGGGTTGCGCGATGTGCTGCGTGCCGCCCGGCCGGATATTGTGCTGGTGCACGGCGATACCACGACTACTTTCGTCGGCGCACTGGCGTCTTTTTATGAGCAGATTCCCGTAGGGCACGTGGAAGCGGGCTTGCGAACGGGCGATATTTATTCTCCGTACCCGGAAGAAATGAACCGCCGCCTGACCGGCACGTTGGCGCGTTGGCACTTTGCCCCGACGACGGTCGCGCGGGATAATTTGCTTGCGGAAAACGTTCCTGCGGAACGCATCTTCGTCACCGGGAATACGGTCATCGATGCCTTGCTGACCGCCGTGAACCCGGACTACCGGCTGACCATTCCGGAACTGGCGGAACCGGATTCGAAGTTGCGGACGGTACTGGTGACGACGCATCGGCGCGAAAATCTGGGTGAGCCGTTGCGGCGCGTATACCGGGCATTGCGGCGATTGGTGACGGACTTGCCGGATATTCGGCTTGTGTTCCCCATGCATAAAAATCCGGCTGTGCGGCAGGCGGTGCGGGAAGAACTCGGTACGACTCCTCGTGTGCACCTGATCGAGCCGTTGGATTACGAGCCGTTTGCCAACCTGATGGCGCAAAGCACGCTCGTATTGACGGATTCCGGCGGGATTCAGGAGGAAGCACCGGGACTGGGCAAACCGGTTCTTGTGCTGCGGGACACGACGGAGCGACCGGAGGCGGTGGCGGCCGGTACCGTTCGCCTGGTCGGCACGGACGAAAACCGCGTGTACACGGAAGCCAAACGACTGTTGACGGATCCGCAAGCCTATGCGACCATGTCGGAGGCGGCGAACCCCTACGGCGACGGCAAAGCGGCGGAATATATTGTCGAAATTTTAGCGAAAAACGAGTAAGTTGTATTCTTTTTTGCAGGGAAAAGCTCCGTCTATATATAATTTGCATAAGTTACTACATAAAAAACCGCCTTTTTGCATAGCCAGCCGAGGCGGATATATGCTAGAATAATGACGACCCTGTGTTATTCATGAGAGGAAAACGTGAAGAAGCGAAAAGCGGATTGGTTGCGAGCAATCGGTGTGGCAACGAGCGCCGGCATGACTTTGCTGGTGATGATCCTCGCGGGACTGTACTTGGGCCACTTGGCGGATGATCGCTTGGCTACCGCTCCTTTGGGGTTGGCGGCCGGGGGGATCGTCGGAGCCGTCGTCGGCATCTGGTCGGTGATCACTCAAATCGGAACAATGCTATGATGGCGGACTGGTCCGGTTTTTTGATCTGGTCCCGTGCTTTAATGCGGGTACAACTTCGCATAGCCGTTGCCGGGGGTCTCTTTTTGTGGCTGATCGGCCAACAGGGGCATATCGGCGGCTGGCTGTTGGGCAGCGGCTTCAATTGGGTGTACCAGGGCTTCCTGGTGCTGGTGGTGCGACGGCGGATGCACACAGAGGATACCGACGTACTGCGGCACAAAGTAGTGAATCTTTTTACCGCACGTCTCTTTTTTGCGGCGGTATTTCTGATGGTAGTTCTGCGGCTGCAGCTGTTCAGCTTTGCGGCCTGTGTAATCGGCTTCCTGTCGTTCCAGCTCGTACTGCTATTTGTGGCGGGAACGAACGACTTCAAGCATATAAATTAGAACAATGTCCTGGTGGGAAGGGGGTGAAGTTATGCATCTACATACAGGTACACATGATGTGCAATACTTGTGGGGGATGGCAGTGAATATGGACACCTTGTACATGACTTGGTTGACCGGTGCGATTATACTCGTGATGTTGCTGTTGGCTACGCGCAGCCTCAAATTGGTGCCGAGCGGCATGCAAAATGCGATGGAAGCAATTGTCGAAGTGCTGTGCAATCAGTTTCATGATACGCTGGGTCCGAATTATCGGAAAGCGGTTTACATGCTGCTGACACTCTTCTTCTTTATCCTCATCGGTAATGAGATAGGCTTATTACCGACCCCGCATCTGATCGTATCACCGACAAACGACTTGAATACGACTCTGGGGCTTGCTGTTGGCGCATCACTGGTGACGCATGCTCTCTACGTACAGAACCGCGGCGTAAAGCGATATATCCAACATTGGTTCGAGCCGTTTGTACCGTTTGTGCTGGTCAACATGATCGAGGAGATTTCCAAACCGGTTACGTTGGCAATGCGTCTATTCGGCAATATTCTGGCGGGAGAAATTCTCCTGGAAGTTCTGAACTTCCTGGCACCGGTGGCTGTACCTATGATCTGGATTTTCGTATCGCTTGCGATCGGAGTCATCCAGGCATTTATTTTCACCATTTTGGTAACATCGTACTTGGGTCATGCTATCGGTGAAGAGCATTGATTTGGCCCGGACGATCCGCGTGCAGGATGGAGAGCACGGAAAATCAGAAAACAAGTTATATTCCTTAAGGAGGAAGTAGAAAATGGAACAAATGACAATGGTAGCTTGGGTATTGATCGTATCGGTAATTGTGTCCGGCGTTATTGCAAGTGTTGCGGCGTATGCTGCGGCAACGAATGACGCGAAAGCGGCGACAACGGCATTTGATGCGATGGCTCGCCAGCCGGAACTGGCGCAGCGCCTGTTCGTTAACCTCTTGGTATCCATCGGTTTGATCGAGTCGATTCCGATCATCGCTGTAGTTATTGCTATCGTCTTGGTATTTGCTAACCCGCTCGTTGACCTGCTGAAATAAGTAGCGAGTGATTTCATATTGAGGAGGGAATCCCATTGGTTGAAGTCAATTTTACATTGATCATTCAAATCCTCAACTTTCTGGTCCTCGTTGCCATTTTGGGTAAATTCGGTTTCGCTCCGTTAATGCGGGTTCTCGACGAACGTAAAGCGCGGATCAAGGCGGATCTCGACGGTGCACAGGAAGCGCGGCAGCATGCGGAAGAGCTGCGCCGCGAATACGAAGCACAGTTGCAGGAAGCCCGTGCCAAAGCGCAAGGGATCGTTGCGGATGCGCTGAAAGAAGCGGAACAACAGGCCCAAGCACAATTGGAAGCGGTTCGGGAACAAATCGAACAGCAAAAAGCGTTGGCGCAGCGTCAGCTGGCGGAAGAACGCGATGAGCTGGTGCGCGAATTGCGCGAAGACGTCGTCGAGATGTCGACCGCGATTGCCGCACAATTGATCTCGAAAAACCTCGATGCGGATATGAACCGTAAGCTGATTAACGACTGCATCGACAAGTTGGATAAACAGCAGGTAGGTCGGTAGTTATGAAGAAAAACCGGGAGCTTGCCAAAAAATACGCGGCGGCTCTGTTGGCGATTGCCAAAGATACCGGCGCGTTGGAAGAAGTTGAGAACGAGCTGACCGCGATCGGTCGTACGCTCGCGGCAGATGCGGAATTTCGTGCTTTTTTGCGGCATCCCTTGCTGGCGCGTGGAACGAAAAAAGAAGCGGTGGAAGCGATTTTCAAGGACAGCGTACAACCTGTAGTACTGCAGTTTTTGGGAGTTGTCGTGGAACGCGGCCGGGGGGATGTGCTGGACGAGATCATCAGCGAGTACATCCGCCTGTCGCAGGAAGAGCGCAATATTGCGGAAGCAAAGATTCGCTCGGCAGTACCGCTGACGGCGGAAGAACGGGAACGTTTGACCGAACGGCTCGGTGCCGTCACCGGCAAACAGGTGTATCTTACGGAAACGGTCGACCCGTCGATTCTGGGCGGGATGGTGGTAACTATCGGCGACCGGATGATAGACGGATCCTTGCATCGCCAGTTGCAGGAAATGAAAGGGATCCTACTGCCGGATAACTTGGGGATTGAGGTGACTAACGGAATATGAAGATTAAACCGGATGAAATAACTTCGGTTATTAAAAAACAAATCGAACACTACAAGGCGGACCTCAATGTCGACGAAGTAGGATCGGTTTTGGAAGTGGGCGACGGCATCGCGCACATCTACGGCCTGGACAGATGTATGGCCGGTGAGCTGCTCGAATTGCCGAACGGCGTATACGGGATGGCGTTGAACTTGGAAGAAGCGAACGTCGGCGCCGTTTTGCTCGGTCGCTATGAAACGATTAAGGAAGGCGATACGGTAAAACGCACCGGCCGCGTTATGGAAGTCCCGGTCGGCGACGTCATGATCGGCCGTGTTGTCAATGCGTTGGGACAGGCGGTCGACGGCAAAGGTGAAATCCGCACATCGGAATATCGGCGTGTCGAATTTCCGGCGCCGGGGATTGCGGATCGTCAATCCGTAAACGAACCGTTGCAGACGGGGATTAAGTCCATCGACTCGATGGTTCCGATCGGTCGCGGTCAGCGTGAACTGATCATCGGCGACCGCAGCACGGGAAAAACAGCCGTTGCGATTGACACCATTTTGAATCAGAAAGGCCAGGACGTGATTTGTATTTACGTCTCGATCGGCCAGAAAAACTCCACGGTGGCGCGTTTGGTTGATAAGCTGACCGAAGCGGGTGCTATGGACTATACCGTCGTTGTACACGCAGGTGCGGCCGAAGGCTCTCCGATGCAGTACATCGCACCGTATGCCGGTGTAGCGATGGCGGAACATTTTATGTACCAGGGCAAAGCGGTGCTCTGCGTCTACGACGACCTGTCGAAGCACGCGGTAGCGTATCGCGCGATGTCCCTGTTGCTGCGCCGTCCGCCGGGACGCGAAGCGTACCCGGGCGACGTCTTCTACCTGCACTCCCGTTTGCTGGAACGTGCGGCGAAGCTGTCGGACGAAAAGGGCGGCGGTTCGATTACGGCCTTGCCGATTATCGAAACATTGGCCGGTGACGTATCGGCGTATATTCCGACGAACGTCATTTCCATTACGGACGGCCAGATCTTCTTGGAAACGGAACTGTTCTATGCCGGCGTGCGTCCGGCAATCAACGTCGGTCTGTCGGTATCCCGCGTCGGCGGCTCCGCGCAGATCAAGGCGATGAAACAGGTCGCGGGCTCGTTGCGTCTGGATCTGGCGCAGTTCCGTGAATTGGCTGCATTTGCGCAGTTCGGCTCCGATTTGGATGCGACGACGAAAGCGCAAATCGATCGCGGTCAGCGCATGACGGAAATACTCAAGCAGGCGCAGTACTCACCGTATTCGGTTGAAAATCAGGTCATGGTGATTTACGCAGCCGTTAACGGCTACCTGGATGACCTGGCGGTGGAAGATGTCGTTCCGTTCGAAAAAGAACTGATCGGCTATCTCCAGTCGGCACATCCGGAAATCGGTCAGCAGATTTTGGCGGCCAAGAAAATTGAAGAGGGCAGTGAAGCGGAACTGAAAGCGGCCATCGAAGAGTTTAAGGCGCGTTTTCAGGCGGGACGAAACGACTCTTCGGTAGCGGGGTGAGCAGATGGCCAGCACACGCGAAATTAAACGCAGAATTCGAAGCGTAACGAATATTCAGCAGATTACCAAAGCGATGAAAATGGTCGCTGCGGCTCGTTTGCGTCGTGCCGAGGAACGCGCATTGGGGACTCGTCCCTATGCCGGAAGAATTAGCGCCCTGTTGCAGGAAATTGTCAGCACAACGGAGGGTCTGGAGCATCCGTTGCTGGAGCAACGCGAAGTGAACCGCACCGCTTACCTGATAATCGGTGCAGACAAAGGCCTGGCCGGCGGTTACACGTCCAACCTCATGAAGGAGGCCGTGAGCTATCTGCAGGGTCGCGATCAGGCGGAGTTTGACCTCGTAACGGTCGGTCGTCGCCCGGGGGAATACCTGACACATCGCGGCTATACGGTAAAAGATCGCTATTTCGGTTTTTCCGATCGGCCGACATATGAACATGCCCGTCAACTGGCGAAACAGATGGCGGAAATGTTCGTCAACCGCGAAGTGGATGAAGTCGTCGTGGTGTACACGCATTTTTACTCCGCTTTACGGCAAAAGCCGCAACAGCAGACGGTGCTTCCGTTCATGCCGCAAGACGGCGAAAGCGAAGTAACGGCTGTGCAGACGGAAGAAGCGGTTCCGTATGAATTTTTGCCGGATGTAAAGCAGGTTTTCGAAACATTGCTGCCGCAATACCTCGAAATCGTGATCTACAATGCGTTGCTGCAGGCGGCGGCCAGTGAACTCGGCTCGCGAATGGCAGCAATGACCAGCGCGACGGATAACGCATCCGATCTCATTGATGATTTGACATTGCATTACAACAAGGCGCGTCAGGCGGCGATTACGAACGAAATCAGCGAAATCGTCGGCGGCGCAAACGCACTCGAATAATAAGTTAGGAGGAGAAACCTCTTCATGAGCACTCAACAAGAAGGAAAAGTCATACAGGTCATCGGGGCCGTAGTCGACGTTGCCTTCCACGCGGACCAGGAGCTGCCGGCCGTGTACAACGCCATTCATATTGAAGATGAAAGCGGCCAAGTACCGGTCAGACTTACCGCTGAGGTAATGCAGCATTTGGGCGACGGCGTGGTACGCTGTGTTGCCATGAGCTCGACGGACGGTCTGATGCGCGGTACGAAAGCAATCGATACCGGCGCACCGATTTCCGTTCCGGTCGGCCCGGGCGTGCTGGGACGTATTTTTAACGTTCTCGGCGAAACGGTGGACAACGATGCACAACCGGTAAAAGCGGCGGATCACTGGCCGATTCATCGGGAAGCGCCGGCATTTGAAGATCAGTCGCCTTCGACGGATATCCTCGAAACGGGCATCAAGGTCGTCGACCTGATCGCTCCGTACGTAAAAGGCGGTAAGATTGGTTTGTTCGGCGGTGCAGGCGTCGGCAAGACGGTTTTGATTATGGAATTGATCCACAACGTTGCCACCGAGCACGGTGGCTACTCCGTATTCTCCGGTGTAGGCGAACGTACACGTGAAGGTAACGACTTGTGGAACGAAATGAAAGAATCCGGGGTTATCAGCAAGGCCGCACTCGTGTACGGCCAGATGAACGAACCGCCGGGAGCACGTATGCGTGTCGGGCTGACCGGCCTGACAATGGCGGAATATTTCCGTGACAAAGAACACCAGGACGTTTTGTTGTTTATCGATAACATCTTCCGCTTTGTCCAAGCCGGTTCCGAAGTATCGGCGCTGCTCGGGCGTATGCCGTCCGCAGTAGGTTACCAGCCGACGCTGGCCACCGACATCGGTGAGCTGCAGGAACGCATCACGTCCACCCGGGAAGGTTCCATCACGTCGGTACAGGCCGTTTACGTTCCTGCCGACGACTTGACGGACCCGGCGCCGGCGGGCGTATTTACGCACTTGGATGCGACGACGGTATTGTCCCGCGCCATTTCCGAACTCGGTATTTATCCGGCGGTAGACCCGTTGGATTCGACGAGCCGTATTCTCGACCCGTTGATTATCGGGGAAGAACATTATCAGGTAGCTCGCGGCGTACAGGAAATTCTCCAGCGCTACAAAGAGTTGCAGGATATCATCGCCATCCTCGGGATGGAAGAATTGTCCGACGACGACCGTCTGATCGTTGCCAGGGCGCGCAAAATTCAACGTTTCCTCAGTCAGCCGTTCCATGTAGCGGAAGTCTTCACCGGCTCGCCGGGTAAGTATGTCGCTCTGAAAGATACCATTCGCGGCTTCAAAGAAATCCTCGACGGTAAACATGACGACTTGCCGGAAGGCGCGTTCTACATGGTCGGTACCATCGAAGAAGCGGTCGAAAAAGCGAAAACGATGAAAGGGGAGTAGCCTATGTCTACGAACCTGTCAGCCATGCGCGTGGAAATCATCACGCCGGACGGCACGGTATTCAGCGATGACAACGTGGACATGGTGGTGGCACGTGCCCTTGACGGCGAATTCGGTATCATGCGGAACCATGCTCCGCTGGTAGCGGCACTGAAAATTTGGCCGGTACGCATCAAAAAAGGTGATGAAGAAATCAGCATTGCCGTTTTCGGCGGTTTCCTCGAAGTACGAGATAATGAAGTGCATATTATCTCGGGTCAAGCGGAAACTCCGGAAAGCATTGATGTGGAACGGGCACAACAGGCGCGTGAACGGGCACTGGCTCGTCTGGAAAGTGACGATGCCGAAATCGATCGCGTGCGTGCGGAACTTGCCTTGCAACGTGCGCTGATGCGACTGCGAGTCGCCGGCGGCTCTCAAGTAAAATAAGTAAAAACGCTCCGACAGGAGCGTTTTTTCTTTGCCCGCCGCAACGGGACGCGGATTTTGCAAAACACCGCATTCATAGTACACGGAGTACTATGGCGTAGTTCGCATTAACGGGGAGTTGCATAGAGCAAGATTAACAGCAACAGTTCCGATAAGCGGCGACCCACGTGTCGGGATAATCTATAATACAACCGGGGATGCCACCCCGTATGTTTTGCACATAACAAAAGATACCCCAAGGGTATTGACTGTAGGGTACGCATACCCTACAGAAACAACCCAAGAGGTATCTTCTGAATATACTATAGTAGAAGTGCTTCAAAATGTCAAGGACAGAGACGGAATTCCTTGCGTGAACGAGGACGGTACGCTGAACACTGCCGTGACGGACGAGGCGGGATACAGAAAAGGTCGTGATTGTCACCGATGACGGAAAGAGGGAAACGAAAAAGAAGTCAAGATACACCACGACTATGATCGCAAGTTGCGTGAAGTCACCTTTGACAAGAACGGCAACCCGAACAAGATTACCAACACTAAGGGCGTAGCCGTTGATCCGCCACGTTTTACGGACAGTTGGCAAGTATTACGTGCGGTATGGGAAAGTGTGGCATACAAAAACATCAAGGGCGGCAGACCATATGTTCTTACACTCAAAAAAAACACCTCTTTACGAGCCGATGTCGATTTAACGACACCACACGCAGACTCGACCACCGAAAACAACGGTGATAAAGTCGTGCATGAGATAGGCTATAAAGAGGTATCTTCTGAATGTACTTTAGCAGAAGTGCGTCGAAGTGTCAAGGACAGCACGAGTATTCGGCGCGGAAACTGTACCGACCGAAGCAGCACTTGCGAAGTGGCAGGTTGAAAATCCGTTTGCAAAAATACTGTGGAAGCGGGAGCTTGATACCGAAGCGGGCAAGGTAATTCCGTTTCATCTCATTTTTACATATACAAAGAGGTCGCCGCGATGTGTGGCGGCTTTTTTGCTGTATTAATTCGGTCGTTGAGAGTACGGCAAGGACGAATTCGTCAAAAATACGACAAAATTACAGATGTAAAGCGGTGTGTTATGCTATACTGTATACAATCCTATTGCCGAGATATTACTATGCCCGTGGGCATTGGTGGAGATTGGCGATACATGGCGAAGTATCCGGATCGTCCAAGATAAATATTGATGTAAGCGGAAGGAGAGGGCATGCGACGTCTGTTGGTTTTATGTATATTGTGTCTGGCGGTTCTGACCGGTTGCGGCGGCGAGACGCCGAAGTCCGCTGCGGAGCCGGCGAATATACCCGCCGTTGTAAAGACGGAGCCGGTCGAGCACGGCGTATCGGTGCTGATGTACCATAAGGTGGCGGCGATCCGGGACAATCCCGCCGTGATTTCGGAAGAGAATTTTCGCGCGCAAATGCAGCATTTGAAAGATAACGGGTACCATCCCATTACGTTGGCTCAACTTGCCGATTATATCCAAGCGGCGAAACCGTTGCCGGAAAAGCCGGTCTGTATTACTTTTGACGACGGTTATGCGGACAGCTACCATGTAGTCTATCCGCTGCTGAAGGAGTACGGTTTTCCGTGGACCTTGTTTGTCATTACCGACCAGGTCGGCACGGAGGATCGGGTGACCTGGGATCAGTTGCGGGAGATGCAGGCGGCCGGCGTGACGCTCGGCAATCACACGCGAACGCATCCGGAACTGATCTACCTGGACAGTGCACAACAGCGCGAAGAAATCCGCTCGGCACAGGCACGGATGATCCGGGAGCTCGGTCGCGCGCCGGAATTTTTCTGCTATCCGTACGGGCTGTATGATGACGATGTCATTGCCGCCTTGAAAGAGGACGGTTTCCGTCTGGCAGTGACAATGGATCCCGGGCGGGTACACACGGGGGACGATCTGTACACGGTGCAGCGGATTTGGATCGGCAATCCGGTCGATTTGGAGCATTATGAGGAACGTTTGACGACGGATGCGTATCGGTCGTTGTGAGGTAAGCATGAAATCTTGGTGGAAACATATTGCGGTGCGATGGTTTGCCGTGACCTTGGTATTCTTTATCGTCACGTCGCCGATTGTGGTTCTTTTCGGACCTTTCGTGAACCTGAAACAGGCCGTTGTCGGTGCCATTGTGCGCTCGCGGCATCCGCACTACATTACCTGGCTGTTTGATCAGCAGGAGCTGGATCGGATCCTGGGGCGGATGCAGACGACATCGGTGCAGGAAGTATTCGATTTTACGGTTCGGGAAGATGCGAGTCTGAATCTGCAAAAGATCGAATCGGATCGCTATGTCGGTTATCTGTTGGAAATTCCGGATCCGCGCCGCATTCAGGTGGCGACCGCGGCGGATATCAACGAAAAAGGCGATACGACGAGTAATATCGCCCGCAATAATGGGGCGGTTGCCGCGATCAACGGTGGCGGCTTCTATGATCCGAACGGCACCGGTACGGGCAGGTTGCCGTACGGATTTATTCTGCATGCGGGTAAGTACCTGCTCGGCGAACAGGTGGATGACGAGGAAGAAGTCGAGTTCATCGGTTTCACGAAGAAAGGAAACCTGATCGCCGGGACGTATAATAAAGCGGAATTACGCGAGCTGGATGCCGTGGAAGGAATTACCTTCGGCCCGCCGCTGATTATCAACGGCGAGAAAACCATCAAGTACGGTGACGGCGGCTGGGGGATCGGTCCGCGCACGGCGATCGGCCAGCGGCGCGACGGTACGGTGCTGTTTCTTGTCATTGACGGTCGTCAGGTCGGCTACTCGGTCGGTGCTTCCCTGGCGGATTTGCAGAATATTATGTACGAGCAGGGAGCCTATATTGCCGCGAATTTGGACGGCGGCTCCAGCTCGACTCTGTTTTTGAACGGCAAGGTTGTAAACAAGCCGGCAGATTTGCTGGGTGAGCGGATGATTCCGACGGCCTTCATTGTCAAGTAAGGAGCGGTATGAAACGGAGAGCGAATTGGCTGCTGTGCTTTGCAGCGGGGTTGGCGGTTCAAGCCGGCGTGTATCTGTATCTGGACGGCGTGCTTTTTTCGCCGGATTCCGGTTTTAAGGTGACCGGAGTCATCGAGGAGCAGCAACCGGATTCCGACACATTCGGCGAGGTCAGCGGCGAGGGGACGCGCTATGTGTCATTCGATCGCAGTTATATGGCGGTGGTGACGCCGACTTCGGTAGTCATCCATGATGCCAAAGACAAAAAGAATACGCAGACGGTGGATCTTAAAGGGCGCGAGGTATCTTTCTTCGAGTGGCTCCCGGATCGCAACCTGATTCTCATGGCGTTGTACGATCCGGAGGCAAGAGGCACGGACGATCTGATTATCGCCCAATACAATCCGCTGACGCCGGATCATGAATTGGACACGCCGATCGAAAATGTACCGGCGGGGGCAAAGGTCACTTCCGTGGCATATTCGACAGCGACGAATGCGGTGTATATGAAAGTGCGTTTGCGTGAAGACACGTATCGTATTTATCGTACCGATGCCAACTACGACACGCGCAGGATCTATGTACAGGCGGAAAACATCGGTCGTATCGCCGTCTTTTATGATGAAGACATCTTCTTTTATGATGATGCGGATGAAGGCGTAATGTATGCGTTTAACGGCGATGACAGCAGCTGGCGCATGATTTCTCCGCCGGGCTTTTTCCGGCTGATTGGTGTGGCTGATGACAAGACTATCTACGCAGCGCGCTGCAACAGGCAAAAGGAAGCGATCGAGCTGTATGAAGGGAAACTCGGCGTCGGCTTTGAAATGACCGCCAAGCTGACGGCTCCCGTGCCGTTCCGCGATGTCACGATCGCCTATGTACGGGAACACCGCGGGGAAGGTCTGGAAACAGCGGAAGAAAAACAGCGTTAGGAGGCATGTATGGCAAAACATAAAATACCGAAAAACCGCAGCGATGCGGAAATGATGAAGACGGCAGCTCCGGCGGCGGCGACGATATCGCTTTCGTCCGCGGGTCCGTTGCGTGAAGGGCCTGTCATGCAAAGTGAATTTCAGCGCGGGTTCGTGACGGAAAAGATGGCGGAACGGATCGGCAAGTTTTTGCTGGAAATCAAGCTGGAGTATTACAAAGAAGAAGTGCATGATTTTTCCGTGGAAATCAAACGGGACGGTCGAAATATCGTTCTGGTAACTGCACCGAAGCAAACGAAGTGACAGCGTTGACGACATGACGACAGATCGCACCTATACAAAAGAAGTATAGGTGCGATTGTTTTTGTGTATGAGAGAAATTCCCTAACGGCGGGATCTCGAGGGATTCACTGCTGTTTTGCGAAGGAAAATTTGCAACGATATATGTATTGCATTCGGCAATAATATCACGTATACTTTACATGACTTAAGAAGGCAACGAGTTGCCGCAGGGTTTCAGAGCCTAGCGATAGGTGTCATTACAAGGGAAGGACATGCGTATGGGAATGTTGGTTATGATGGCTCTGCAATACTTCGGAATTCAACTCTAGAGCCTGTCTAAATGAATAAGGGAAAACGCCTTTTTAATTCGGTACGGGAGACCGGAAAGAGGCGCTGTTTTGCTGTATACGGTCTCCTGTGAGACCGTTTTTGATTGGGGGAAGGCATGACGGATGAACGGTTGATTGTGGCATTGGACGTGGCCACGCGCGAAGAGATGGCACACCATGTCCGCCTGCTCGGCGAGGCGGTGGATTTCTACAAGGTCGGAATGGAGCTGTACTACAGTCTTGGCTCGGCGGCGCTGACGATTTTGCAGGAACAGAATAAGCGGATTTTTCTCGACTTGAAGCTGCATGATATCCCGAACACGGTAGCGGGCGGGGTTCGGTCGTTGGTTTCCCGCGGCGTGCAGATGCTGACGCTTCATGCACAGGGAGGTCGTGAAATGATGGCGGCAGCGGTTGCCGCCGCCGGTGAAGCGGCCGCTGCAGCGGGGACGGAGCGGCCGAAATTGCTGGCGGTGACGGCACTGACGAGTTTGAGCGAAACGGCCTGGGAGGAAATCGGCGGCAGACTGCCGCTGGCGGATCAGGTGCGCCGCTTGGCACTGTTGGCGCGGGAAGCCGGCGTGGACGGCGTGGTCGCATCGCCGCAGGAAGCGGCGTTGATCCGGCGTGAGTGCGGGCCGGAGTTCCTGATCGTCACGCCGGGGATCCGACCGCACTTTGCGGCGACGAATGATCAGGCGCGGATTGCGACACCGGCGCAGGCGTTGCGCGCGGGAGCCAGTCACTTGGTTATCGGCAGACCGATAACACGGGCGGACGATCCGCGGCAAGCGGTGCAGGCGATTGTAGAGGAGATGCGGGAGGTATAAATGAACGAGCAGGAAGTACGCGAATTACTGACAAAAACACGGGCGATTTTGACGGGGCATTTCTTATTGACATCCGGTTTACACAGCCCGCTGTACGTGGAAAAATTTAATGTCTTGCAACAGCCGCGTTATACGGAAGCATTGTGCCAAGAGCTGGCGAAGCGCTTTGCCGCTGCGCAGCCGGAGACGGTGCTCGGCCCGATGACGGGCGGCATTCTGCTGGCGCATGAAGTGGGCAAGGCACTGGGCACACGCGCGATCTTCACGGAGCGCGAGAACGGGAAGATGACATTGCGCCGCGGGTTTACGTTGCGCCCGGGCGAACGGGTTCTCGTCGTGGAAGATATCGTCACCACGGGAGGCTCGGTGCGTGAGGTCGTCGATGTAGTACGGGCGGCCGGGGCGATTCCAGTCGGTGTCGGACTCCTGGTAGACCGTTCCGGCGGCAAAGCGGATTTCGGTGTGCCGGCAAAAGACGTACAGGCCTTGCTGCAATTGGCCGTCGAAGCGTACGAGCCGTCGGAATGCCCGCTTTGTGCGAAAGGCGAGCCCTTGACCGAACGGGGCAGCAAGCATCTGAAAGGCTGAGTTTTCAACCCGCGAGCGAAACGCGGGTTTTTTTCATGCCTGAAATCATGCGGAGATTTTGGCGGGTTTGCTATAATAAAGCAAGCAGAGGTGAGAGAGGATGGCAATACAAACGAAAAGGCGGCAGTCGGTACCGCGTCGCTCGAGACGGCGGGAGCAGCGCGGCGGATTCCCTTGGCCGCTGCTGTTGCTGCTGGCGGTCTTGGCGGGAGCCTGGTACCTGTGGCAACACGACCGGCAGGAGGAGCCCGTGCCGGCAACGGAGCCGATACGGACGAGTTCGAAACCGACAGACGAAGATGCGGATTATCGCGATCTGGCGAAAGAAGTGCAGCGGGCGTTGGTGGCAAGACTGGAAGCACAGGGTGCAACCGCGACGTTGGAGGGTGAAACGGAGAAATCGGCCGAACGTTCCGCAACGGGCGGCAACATTCTCTGGCAGGCGGTCAATATGGCGGTCGTGCCGACGACGGAACCGGATATCGCCGAAATCGTGCGCGGTATCCGTCCGGCGAGCGGTCGGCTGACGGTCGGCGCGGAAATGGCGGATACGTGGCAGGGTAAGCCGGTGAGCAGGTACGATGTGCAGCTCACCGATTCCCCGGACGGCACGGAATGGACGCTGACGTTGGCGCACCTGTACGTCGCTCCGGCACCGCCGGGAGTGAAAACGTCGCCCGCACCCGCCGTAACGGCGCCCGCCAAACCGAAACCGAAGCCGAAAGCCGCGGCCGGGGGCAGCGGCAAGCTGGCGATCGTGGTCGATGATTGCGGCAACGATTTGGCGAGCCAACGCATATATGAGCAGACGGGGCGGCGCTTCACGCTGGCGGTGATGCCGGACATGGCATACACGCACGAGGCGGCGGTACAGGGTCATGCGGCCGGCTTGGAAATTTTCGTCCATATGCCGATGGAACCGCTGTCGGGAAGCGGGATGGAAGCGCGCACCATTCGCATGGATATGACGCGGGAAGAGATGCAGAAGATGGCGCAGGAAGGGCTGGATCGCGTACCGTATGCGATCGGTGTGAACAATCACCAGGGCTCGCGGCTGACTGCGGATCGTGAAGCGATGCGGACGGTATTGGCCGTGTTGGCGCGCAACGGGATGGTATTCCTCGACAGCGCGACGGCGGGAAATACGATCGGCGATCAAGTGGCGCGCAGCTTGGGGATGCCGTCCGGACGAAACGAGATTTTCCTCGACAATGAGACGGATGAAGAGGCGATTCGCGCACAAATTCGCAAGGCGGCGGCGATCGCCAAGCGTGACGGCACCTGCATTGCCATCGGCCATTGCCGGCCGCATACTGCTGCCGCGGTGGCGTCGATGATTGATGAGTTGGAAGCGGACGGTATCGAATTGGTGTTTGCTTCGCAGTTGCTGTACTGAGTTGAGGCATTATGGTGGAAATGAGTGAATGGTGGATCGGGGCGGCATTGTTTGCCGCGGGATTTCTGTCCGCCTTTATCGACAGCGTGGTCGGCGGCGGCGGTCTGATCTCCCTGCCGGCGATGCTGCTGACCGGCCTGCCGCCGACGGTGGCTCTGGGAACGAACAAGCTGGCGGCGGTGTGCGGTGTACTGACTTCCTCGCTGACGTTTTGGCGGCGCGGGCATGTGGAAAAAACCTTGGTGGTGCGGTTATTGCCGGCGGCATTTTTTGCCTCCATGCTCGGCTCGTACACGGTCATGCATGTCAGCCCGGCCGTATTGGAGCCGTTGATTGTCATGGCGCTGTTGCTGGTGGCGGGCTTCGTGCTGTATCGCAAGGATTTCGGCCGGGTCTCCTATTATGCGGGGCGCACCCGGACGGTGTGGCTGACGACACTTGCGGCGGCACTCGGTTTCGGGTTTTATGACGGCTTTATCGGACCGGGGACGGGGGCGTTCTTCATGCTGGCTATGGTGACCGTCGGCTTCGATTTCGTCGGCGCGGCGGGCAACAGCCGCTGTCTCAATGCCGCGACCAATCTCGGCAGTCTCCTGTTTTTCCTGGGAGCCGGGCAGGTGCACTGGATTTACGGCCTGATGATGGCCGGCGGCATGGTTGCGGGTGGTTACTTCGGTGCGCGGACGGCGATTGCCCGCGGTTCGTCCTTTGTGCGAATGATCTTTATTCTGGTCGTGGGGGCGTTGATCTTGCGCCTGGCTTGGGGGTACTGGGGGAATTAGCATGCAGACGGTTTTGATTACCGGCGGAACATCCGGCATCGGCCTGGCGACGGCAGCGCGGCTGGCGGCAGCCGGATATCGCCCGGTGCTTATCGGGCGGGATGCTTCGCGGGGAGCTGCGGCAACGGCGGAGGTACCGGAGTCGATCTTCCTGGCCGGTGATGTCACGCAGGCAGATGCGTGGCCGGACTTGCTCGCCCGGGCGGCGGCATACGGAGAGATTGTCGGGCTTGTCACGGCGGCCGGGCAGTATCGGGAAGGACTGCTGGCGGACGAAACCCCGGCGCAGCTGGCGGAAATCTTCGCCGTCA
The DNA here is from genome assembly GCA_022771805.1 of Veillonellaceae bacterium. Lineage (GTDB taxonomy): Bacteria > Bacillota > Negativicutes > Veillonellales > Negativicoccaceae > JALELM01. The sequence continues at coordinate 114,798 of JALELM010000020.1, forward strand.
ATGTGTACGGCACGATATATGCCTGTCAGGCGGCGGCTCCATACTTGCGCCGTACGCGGGGATCGGTGGTTGTGGTGGCATCCGACGCGGCGGTGAACGGCAATATCGCCGCATCCGCCTATGCGGCGACGAAGGGAGCGGTGACGGCCTTTGCCCGTTCCTGGAGTTTGGAAATGGCACCGTACGAAGTGCGGGTGAATGCGGTATTGCCCGGAGATACGGACACGCCGCTGACACGGGCGCAGTACGAGACGACGGCGCGGGAAGACATGGCGGCACAATACCCGCTCGGCCGTATCGCAACGGCGGCGGAAGTAGCGGCGGTGATTGCGTTTCTCCTATCGCCGGATGCGGCATTTGTTACCGGCGCTTGGTGGACGGTCGACGGCGGCTTGACTGCTTGGTAAGATACGCTGCAAATGGCGAGGAAATACGTGTGTGTATAGAGGTATTTCTATATAGCATAAATGGAATATTCGAAAGCATGGTATAATATAGATAAGTAATAGAACCGATGCAGTAATAATGTAATCTGTGCAGGAGGGGTGAGTTAAGGTGACTAATAAAGAAAAGGAAAAAATGGATCTGGCCGTGGAAGCGGAAGAAACACCGACCGTGAAAGCGGGAGATGAAATGCAGGAAGTAAAACTCGGCGCGCATATGGATGCCGCGGAAGCTCGTGCAGAACGGAACGATGCGGCGGATTTGGCTGTGGAAGCACAGACTCCCGCACCGCTTGCGGCCGGTACGGATGAACGCGATGAAGCGGCGGAAAACCTGATCCGCTGGGGCACTGCCCGGGCAGGCGTTATCGTCCTCACACCGCTGTTGGGCGGGATTGCCTTGATGGCAAACGAAGTATACATGATCAGTCGCTTGGCGAAGGTATATGATGTCAAGCTTTCCGACCGGGCGATTATGAGTTTCCTCGGTGCGCTCGGTGCGCGTGCCGTCGGGCACATGGCCGTGGCGATGATCCCGTTGCCCGGACTGTCGTTGCCGGTAGCGGTTTCCGTAACTTACGGTATCGGTAAAGTGGCGCAGTCGTGGATCAAAGACGGCTTGCCGTTGGATGTGAAACCGTATGTGGAAAAGTTCTCCGATTTGAAAGAACAGGGTGAGGAAAAAGTCGAAGAACTGATGGAACATGAGCACAAAAATGAACCTCTCGGCGACGAAACGTATGCCTTCGGCGGCAAAAGCTGCCCGTTGCGCGAAAAAGCCGGAACGCTGGCGGACGGCGCGGAAAAGGTACTGACGGACGTTCTACTGATGTTCGGCGTAAAACAGGAGACTATCGACGACAAAAAAGCATTGGCGCGCGGTGTCTACGAAGTAACGAAAGAAACGACCGCAGAGCTGGCGGCGGATTGGAAAGAACGTGCCGGTGAAGCGCGGAAAGAAGCGAAAGAACGCGCGGCGGATCTGAAAGAGCAGGCCAAAGAACGCGCCGCAGAATTGAAAGAAGACTGGAAAGAGCGTGCCGCCGAACTGAAGGAAGATGCTCGCGATAAGGCGGAAGAACTGAAAGACCGCGTGGAAGAAAAAGCGGCCGAGGCGAAAGAACGTGCTGCCGAGCTGAAAGAAGACGCGCAGGACAAGGCGGCGGAACTGAAAGACCGCGTGGAAGAAAAAGCGGCCGAAGCGAAAGAACGCGCCGCCGAGCTGAAAGAAGACGCGCAGGACAAAGCGGCGGAATTGAAGGAGAAAGTGGAAGAAAAAGCGGCGGAAGTGAAGGAAAAAGCAGAAGAGAAAAAGGTGAAATAAGGGGGAAACTGCCATGATGGATCTGGACAACATGAAATTGAAAGCGGAAGCAAAACAGGAAGAACTCGAAGCCAAGGTAAAAATGGCATACGAGCAGGCCAAAGAAGACGGCGGCGATCTCGGCAATAAAGCGGAAGCAAAAGCGGAAGAACTTGCCGCTAAAGCCAAGAGCGAATTTGCCGATGCACGTCAGGGCGTGCGCGATGCGGCGGAAGAGGTAAAAGAATCCGTCGAGAACGCCTATGAAAAAGTGAAAGAAGATATTCACGAAGCGACCAAGTAAGGAGTGACAACGTGTTCAAACTCTTACGCTACGTATTTCGTTGGTACTCGCTGAAGGCATCGTTCCGCTACTTCGGTACGCTGAAACGGCGGATGTCCTTTTTGCGGCAGGGGCTGATCCTCTTTTTCGCACTGCGAGATGCACGTACGCCGACTTTTGTTCGGCTGATGATCCTCGGCGCACTGGGCTACCTGCTCAGCCCGACGGACATGATTCCGGATATTATCGCCGGGCTCGGTTGGCTCGATGATGCGGCGGTCATTGCCGGCGCGATGAAAATTGCACAGCAATATATCCGGCCGGAACATGTATTGAAAGCCAAGAAGTTTTTCCCGGGTTGACGAAAATAAAAAACACCTGTCGTACGGCAGGTGTTTTTATTTTTATCTCCGCCTCGGAAACGAAACGGTTTCTATGTGCGCTCGCAGGAATTCATTTCAACGGCGGCAGCCCCGGCAATGTACGCCGCCGGGTGCTCTTGTCCAAATCGTAAGGGACGGATGCGGCGCAGCCGACACAACGAATGCGTCCGCGCCGGCGTTCGACTTGACTTTGGAACAGATGCAATTCTTTTTTGCAAAACGGACAAATAACAGTGCTCATACGTACCTCCTGTAGTGAGTATAGTGGAGCGTTCCCGTTTTGGCAAGGTGCAAACGGCTGCGGCCGTACCGCAGGAGCAAACGCCGGAGCAGACGATGTAATTGCAGAGGAAACGACGAAATAGGCAGGCAAAAGACACGTTCTTGCGTTTCACTGCGGTGTCGGTAAGCGCATTGCCGAGTGTGAAAAACGGTTGCGGGCAATATGGCCGGCGGCGGTTTTCCGTCTCTGTTTGTGATACAATAAATATGTTTAGTAAAGCAAGCGGGAGGGCAGTATGTACGTACATGAAGTGCGGGTGCGCTTTTATCATACGGACGGCATGCAGGTATCGCATCATGCCAACTATATTCTTTGGATGGAAGCGGCTCGAGTGGAGTTTTTCCGATGGGCCGGGGTGTCTCTGAATGAAATTATGGCGGACGGGATCGTGTTCCCGATTCTGCACGCGGAATGTGATTATCTGCATTCCTCGCGTTATGACGATTTGCTGGAAATCCGCACGAAGCTGGTGCGTTTGTCTCGTGCGCAGATCGTGTTCCGTTATGAAATCTTTCGGCCGGCGGATCAGCAGGTCATCGCGCGCGGCTTGACTCGAGGCACGTTTACTTCGGTGAAGACGGGTCGGATCATTCGCCTGCCGCAAAATTACTACGAGCGACTGGCGGCGCTGGCGGAGCCGGAGGATTGTGAATGAGTTATTCCCGAATCGGGGTGATGGACACCGGTGTCGGCGGGCTGACTGTTTTGCGTGAACTGCGGAAGCGGCTGCCGCGTGCGGATTTGCTCTATCTCGGCGATACGGCTCGCAATCCGTACGGTTCCCGGCCGACGGCGGAAATATGTGCGTTTTCCGAGGAGTTGGCGGATCGGCTTATTGCCGGCGGTGCGGAACAGATCGTCGTCGCCTGCAATACGATTACATTCACGGCCTTGGAAGAGTTGCGGGCGCACAGATCCGTGCCGTTTGTCGGTATGCAAATACCGGCCGTTTCGGCGCGGCGAGTGGGCGTGCTGGCGACACCGGTGACGATCGCCCGGCATGCACACCGGGAGCGGTTGGCAGCCGCCGGAGCGATGGTGACGGAAGTAGCCTGCGAGGGGCTGGCGGCCGCGATCGAGCGAGAGGATTCGGCACGTATACGCTTGCTGGTCGAGCGGTATGCGGCGGCGATTGCGGACTGTGACGCGGCGATTTTCGGTTGCACGCATTACCCGTTGGTGCGCTCTTTGTGGGAGCGGATGTTGCCGAACTGCCGGTTCATCGATCCGGCGGCGGCGACGGCGGAACGGGCGGCGCAGAGCGGCTCGGGAACGGGGCGGACGGAAATATATTTCACGGGAGAACACATTCCCGCGTTGGCGGCGAGATTGTTCCCGACGGCGCGTATAGGCTCGGTAGATGAGATGAAGGGAGAATAGGCATGCTGTACTATGTCTTGAATACACTGATCGGTATTGTCGTGGCCATTGCGCTCGCCAATTTGCTCTTGGCGCTGTTTGCCCGCCGGCAGGGAGATGCGGCCTGGAAAGTAGTGTTTGCGGGTCAACGCCCGCGCCGGGCTGCCGGAATGCGCGGCTTGCGTTGGGAACCGGAGTGGGAGCTGGTCACGGCACAGCCGAAACAGGCGACCTGGCGGACACAGGCGGTACTTCGTAATGTCGGCCGGGAACAGGGCACCGTCATGGACTGTTTCGCCCGGGCGTACTTGCCGCAGGAGCAGTGCGCCGGAGTGCGTGCGGACGTGCTGGTTATGGCGGAAGATGCGCCGCGCCATGATAATTACTGGGAGGCGCGGCTGGTACCGGCGAAAACGAATGTGTCGGTGCGGATCGAGCTGACTCTTACGCTGACCGGAGAGCCGGCTCCGGCGTGGGAAAGCATCCCGGAAATTCCCGTAGATTTGTTCTACCAAGTGTACGGACGCAGTGATTATACCTACGAGAAAACACGCTTTTACTGTTTGCCGGCGGAACGGGAACGGGCGCTGGTGGCGAAAGGAGCGATGGCGAAATGAACGAGCGGGTGCGGTTGATACCGATTCATACGCGCATTTTGACGGAAAAGGATACTATCGCGGACGCGGTGGAAGAGTACGGACGCTACCTGATCGGCGCGGCGGATGTGGTCTGCGTTGCGGAAAGCGTTGTCGCCATTACGCAGGGGAGATATGTCCGACCGGAGGAATTGCGGCCGTCCTGGCAGGCGCGCCTGATGAACCGCTTCGTCCCGAATGCGGGATCGATGGCGACGATCTACGGGATGCAGGCCGCGATGGAAGAAGAGGGCGAATGGAAGATGCTCTTCTGGTTCGTCATCGGGTTCATTGCCAAGCTGTTCGGCAAGCGGGGCGTGTGGTACGCGCATTGCCGGCAAGCGTCCTTGGTGGATGATGTGACCGGGACGATGCCCCCGTTTGATAAATGTATCGTCTACGGGCCGCAAGATCCGGATCGTGTCTGTGAAGAATTGCGGGAGCGCTTGGGCTGCTACGGCGCGGTCATTGCGGACGTGAACGATTTGAAGCGCGCCGCCGTGCTCGGGGCGAGTCGGAACTTGGAGCGGACGGAAATCGCCCGGACACTGATTGATAATCCCTTCGGTAACGGCAGCGAAAAAACACCGATCGTCGTGCTGCAGGGGTACGCACACGCCGCGGGCTTCGACCCGTCTGCGGAGGGGACTGCCTTGCCGCCGCCGTTTACGGAACTTGACAAGGGCGAGCCGACAGAGTACAATGATTAAGCATAAGTAAAGATAATGATGAGGACATGTACCGTCGTTCCCGTCGACACCAGAGAAGGATGCCCCGGCTGTAAGCATCCGTCGCCGTCGTACGGTATACCGCCTCGGAATCGATTCGCGGCAATGCGAGTCCGGACACGCCCGTTAACGCGTACAAAGAGAATCCGAACGGATTAATTTGGGTGGAACCGCGAAAAAAACTTTCGTCCCAGGCGGACGAAAGTTTTTTGTTTACAAAAAGAAAGGACAAAGACAATGGCAACAATTCAATTGGCGGACGGCAAAGAACGTCAGGTCGATGAAGCAATGACCTGGCAGGATGTGGTGAAAAGTATCAGCAACAGCTTGGCGAAAAAAACGGTCGTGGCAAAAGTGGACGGCAAACTGACGGATCTGACGGAACAGGTTCGTGACGGCGCGCAAGTCGAATTTTTCTCCGTGGCGGATCCGGAGGGGCTGCGGGCGTTGCGGCATACCGCATCGCACATCATGGCGCAGGCGATTTTGCGCCTCTGGCCGGATACGAAACTGGCGATCGGCCCGGCGATTGACAACGGTTTCTACTATGACATGGACACCGAGCATGTCTTCAGCCCGGAAGATTTTCCGAAAATCGAAAAAGAAATGGCGAAAATCGTCAAGGAAAATCTGCCCTTGGAGCATCGCGTCGTGTCGCGCGAAGAAGCGCTGGAGAAATTCCGCGCAAGCGGCGACATATATAAAGTGGATCTCATCGAAAACCTGCCGGCGGACAGCACGATTACGTTCTACTCGCAAGGCGAATTTACGGATCTCTGCGCCGGCGGCCACGTGCCTTCGACGGGGAAGGTCAAGGCGTTCAAGCTGATGAGTGTCGCCGGAGCGTACTGGCGCGGCGATGAAAAGAATAAAATGCTGCAACGCATCTACGGGACGGCATTTCCTTCGCAGGAAGAGCTGGATCAATACCTCTTCATGCTCGCCGAGGCGGAACGGCGAGATCATCGAAAACTGGGCAAGGAGCTCGATCTGTTCAGCTTCCAACCGGAAGGCCCGGGCTTCCCGTTTTTCCATCCGAAAGGCATGGTTTTGCGTAATGCCCTGCTCGAATTTTGGCGCGAGTTGCATCGCGAGTACCACTATGACGAAATTTCCACGCCGGTCATTTTGAATCGCGACTTGTGGATGCAGTCCGGCCATTGGGATCACTATCGCGACAATATGTATTTCACCAAGATCGATGAGGAAGACTACGCGGTCAAGCCGATGAATTGCCCGGGTAGTATTCTCTACTTCAAGAGCGACCTGCGCAGCTACCGTGACTTGCCGATTCGCGTAGCGGAACTCGGCTTGGTACACCGGCATGAGATGAGCGGCGCGTTGCACGGACTGTTCCGGGTGCGCTGCTTTACGCAGGACGACGCGCATCTGTACATTTTGCCGAGCCAGATGAAAGAAGAAATCCTGAAAACGCTGGAACTGTTTGATCGGATTTACAGCGCGTTCGGCCTGGAATATCGGGTAGAACTTTCGACACGTCCGGAGGACTCGATGGGCGACGATGCACTCTGGGATTTGGCGACGGATGTCCTGCGGGATGCCATCGAATCCTCGGGTGTCGAATACCGCATCAACGAAGGCGACGGCGCGTTCTACGGCCCGAAGCTCGACTTCCATATCAAGGACTCGCTCGGCCGTACCTGGCAATGCGGAACGATTCAGCTCGATATGCAGATGCCGGAACGTTTCGATATGCACTATATCGGTGAAGACGGCGAAAAACATCGCCCGGTCATGCTGCACCGCGCCGGATTCGGCAGCATAGAACGTTTTATCGGGATCCTGATCGAACACTATGCCGGCAAATTCCCGGCCTGGCTTGCACCGGTACAGGTGCAGTTGATTCCGGTCACGGAACGCCACCTCGCCTATGCGCAGCAGGTACGCGACGAACTGAAAGCGGCGGGAATCCGGGTGCAGATCGACGAACGCAATGAAAAACTGGGCTACAAAATCCGTGGCGCACAATTGCAAAAAGTACCGTACATGCTGATTCTCGGCGATAAGGAAATGGAAGCGGGAACCGTTTCGGTACGGCGGCGCGACGGTGAAGAAACACCGGGCGTAGCCGTGGCGGACTTTACCGCAGACCTGGCGGCGGAAATTGCCGAACGGCGGAATTGAGGGAATTATGCACACCAGCGCGACAAACAACACCCCTTCCAAGAGCATTGAAGTCGGACGCTATGCCATGCGACTTGCGATGACGGCAAGTCGGGAAGAGGAGAGCACATTACGTGCCGAATTGGCAAATCATAACGTGAAGACGGCAGCGGTCGATTTCGGCGGCATATTCATCGACATTTTGCCGCGGATCGTGGAAAATGCTGTGGTCGCCGCGCAGCGGACCGGTATCGTGCCCGACACGCATGTGGGAGAAGGGGCGGTCGTCGGCGCGGTGCAGGCGGCGTTGGAGCCGATCAAGATGAAGGCCATGGGTCAAAATATCGGCGGAAAAATCGGCTTGGCTCGCCGCGGCGAACATTTGGTGGTCGCAATATACGGCACGGTCGGCGTCATCCATTTCAATGAAGTGGTAGCCGGCATCGCACATCGTGCGGTAGCCGATGAGTCGTAAATATAAAAAGCCCGGAGCGGATGCTCCGGGCTTTTTATGTTGCGGGCGGCAAATCCTGCCGCCCGCAACACAGGCTGTATTAACGGAAAAATGTGTGACTTCGGCTGCGTACCCTTCAATCTTCGATCGAGTATTGATGAATATCGACACGTTCCGGCTGCCGGGCAATCGTGAACCGGTACACAATGTAGCCGACAAGCAACACGATGGCGGCGCCGGTGAGCGAAACGATGCCGGTGGTGGAAATCGCATACAGCGAGTAGCAGAGTGCCACGCCGGCGATGAGCCGATTGGGTAATGCGTCCTCCGGTGTGAAATGGGCTTTTTCCAAGATGTTTTTCAAGGACAGCGAACAGAGCACGTAGGGAACCAAATTCGTGACGACAGCTAAATTCACCAGCTGCTCGAACTGTGCGAACATATCTTTGTCCATCGCACTGAGTGCGAGCAGCGACTGCAGCGCGAGTAAGATGATGAAGCCGTACAGCGGCACATCACGCTTGGTCACCTTGGCAAATACCTGCGGGAAAATCCCCGTCTGCGCACTGCTTTTGAAAACCTGCGACAGAGTAAACTGCCAAGCGAGCAACGTGCCGAGGCAGGCAACGACCATGGAGCCCATTACGATGCGGCCGATGGTCGGATTGAACATGGTGGCAAAGGCCAGGCCGAAAGGAGCCGAGGAATGCAGCAAATCCAAGTTCGGAACGATACCGGCCATGACATTGGTCGAGAAGATGTAGATAATGGCCACGAATAATGTCCCGAAAAATGTTGCGCGCGGTACGTCGCGTTGCGGATTTTCCACGGCGTCCATATTGGCCGCCGCCGATTCCATACCGAGAAACGTCCACAGCGTGAGCGAAATCGATTCGGAAACGGCTTGGAGATACGGCAAGTGCTGCGGATTCCACGCTGCGATATACATATTCGGATCGAACCAGAACCAGCCGAAAAAACCGACGAAAGCAACCGGCAAAATACTCCCCCAGACGGTGACGGAACTGATTCGCCCCGTCCAACCGCTGCCGCCGAAGTTCAGAATCCCCGTGCAGCAAATGAGGCCGATACAGGCGGCCGTTACTTGCCCGGGGGAGAGATGCCGGCCGAACATGGTCGCCGCATAACTGACAGCCGTCACGGCAATGGCGACATTGGCCACGAGCAGCGACAATGCGTAGGAGAAATTTGTCATAAAGTACCCGGTCAGCCCGAAACGGTAAGCGGCATATCCGCCCATTCCGCCGCGGTTTCGCGAATACATGCCCGAGCGTGCGAACATATGCGCCAAAGCTAAAGAACCGACGGCCGTGACAAGCCAGGACAGAACGGAGATCGTTCCCACCTGGGCAAGTTTGGTCGGCAGCATAATAATTCCCGAGCCCAACATATTGGCCGCAGTCAGCAAGGTCAGCTGCCACACGTTGAGCTTCTTGTTGCTTGCGATGTAATCACCGGCTTTCCGAGATTGAATTCGTACCGTTTACATTATATCTTCTCCGACCACGACAAACAAATATCAAAACACTATGAAGATTATGCATGGTATGCAGATTGGTAAGAAGTACCCGGCCGCCCGGAGAGAACAAAAATATGTAACAAAGAGATCTTTTAAGGACATGGAGAGAAAAACAAAAAAGTTCTCCCTATTACCTAATGGGAGAATTGTGTATAATACAAGTAACGCAAGCCGCATTTTCTATTAGTGCAAAGTATGTAGCGAAAGCGATAAGACGTTTCAGCCGAAAAAGGCACTAAAAAAACACTCCGAAGAGTGCTTTCAGTCCACATAGTAGTGGAGCCTCGAAAGGCGATTTCGTTGAAAAACGTTATTTGAACTCGGTGTACCAAACCTACAAGTATCATAGCAGAGGAAGGGGAATCTGTCAATGACGGAAAAAAGAAAAGTTCGCGGTGATTATTTTGTCGGTCTGGATATGGGAACCGGATCGGTCGGTTGGGCCGTTACGGATACAGACTATCAATTGCAACGCTTTAACCGCAAAGATATGTGGGGAGCCCGTTTGTTTGATGATGCGTCGACCGCGGCGGAACGGCGTACATTCAGGACCGCTCGGCGGCGCTTGGCGCGCAGGCGGCAACGCATCGCTTGGCTGCAGGAGTTTTTCGCCGAAGAAGTGGCAAAAGTGGATCCGTTGTTCTTCCTGCGCCTGAATGAAAGCAAGTACCATGTCGAAGATAAGAACAGAGATCTGCACGGGGATACGAATACGCTGTTTGCGGATTCGGACTTGACGGACACAGCGTACCATAAGCAATTCCCGACGATATATCATTTGCGTAAATATCTGATGGAGACGGAAGAAAAACCGGATATCCGTTTGGTGTATTTGGGGATTCATCATATCTTGAAAAACCGCGGCCATTTTCTTTTTGCGGATACCAATATGAAAGAAATTCGTCGCTTTGCGCCCTTGTGGACGCGGCTCTGTCTGTACCTCGAAGATATGTACGAATCCTGCCCGTTGGATACAACGGCGGGAGATCGCATTGCGGAGATCCTCTTGACGGACGACACGTTGCGAAACAAGAAATCACGGTTGAAAACCTTTGCGCTGAACGGAGATAAGCAGGCGGAGAATATACTGTATACGTTGGCCGGCGCGAAGATGAGCTTGGCGAAGCTGTTTGCCGACGAGGAGCTGAAAGAGGCGGAACCGAAAGATATTCAATTCGGCCGGACGGATTATGATACGGAACGGGATGCATATGCGGCGGCACTGGATACGCGGGTCGAGATGCTGGATTTGCTGAAAGCGATTTACGACTGGATGGTACTTACGCGCATTCTCGGTGACTATGACTATCTGTCCTCTGCGCAGGTGGCGCTGTACGAAGACCATCAACATGATTTGCGAGATCTCAAGGCTTTGTTGAGCAAGTACACGGATAAAGAAACGGTACGAGCGGCATTCCGCGCTACGGACATTGAAGGGAACTATCCGGCCTACGTCCGTCTCAGCCAAGTCGGCAATAAAAAGCGTGTCGTCACCTCCAAACTCGCCGATCAGGAAGCCGTGAACAAATATTTCCTTGCTATTGTAAAAGACATCGAGCCGAATGAGGAAGATCGGGCGCGCCATGAGCGGATAACGGCTCGCTTGGAACAGGGGCAAGCCTTACCGAAACCGCGCAGCAAGGACAACAGCGTCATTCCTTACCAAGTGCATCTGCAGGAATTGCGCCGGATCCTGTCGACGGCAGGGAAGTACTACGCATTTTTGAATCAAGAAGACCCGCAGGAAAAAGAAGCATACAACACGGTTGCGAAAAAAATCGAATCGATTTTGACCTACCGCATTCCTTACTATGTCGGGCCGCTGAACCCGAAGAGCGAGCACGCCTGGCTTACACGCAGCGGCGAGCCGATTCGGCCGTGGAATTTTGAGGATGTTGTCAGTCTGGACGAATCCGCGGAAGGGTTTATTCGGCGGATGACAAATAAATGCACCTACTTGCGCGGTGAGGACGTGGTGCCGCAGGAGTCGTTGCTGTTCCAAGAATATAAAATTTATCAGGAATTGAATAACTTGCGAGTCAACGGCGAGACCTTGTCGCCGGAGTTGAAGGCAAAAATTGTCCGGGAACTGTTCCAAACACGCCGCAACGTTACCTTTAAGCAATTGCGAAATCTCTTGCAGGCGGAAGGATTGGCGCAGGCGGAAACCGCCGTCCTGACCGGGATCGATACGATCCAAGGGAAGTTTATCCCGAACTACTCGAGCTACATCGTGCTGCACCGGATATTCGGCGATGCGTTAGCCACGGATCCGATGCGGAGTTTGGCCGAGCGGGTCATCCTGTGGAAAGGCCTTTTCGGTGAAGACCGCCGACTGTTCCTCAACAAACTGAATGCCGACGAGACGGGTTCACGTTTATCGGCAGAACAGAAGAAACAGCTTGCCGGATTGAAGTTCAGCGGCTGGGCGCCGTTTTCCGAGCGATTCCTGACGGGCATCGAAGGAACGGATCGGGAGACGGGAGAACATTTCACGGGACTGCTGCAGGCATTGCGCCAAACTGGCAGCAATTTGATGCAACTGCTCAGCTCTCGGTACACATTTACCGACACCGTTCGCGAATACAACGCCGGCAGTGAGCCGCTGCGCAAAATTACCTATGATGCAGTGATGGCGGACGTGTACCTTTCGCCGGCAGTCAAGCGTTCCGTCTGGCAGGCGATCACCGTTGTGGAAGAAATCCGGAAGATCCGCAAAGCGCCGCCGCAACGTATTTTCCTCGAGATGACGCGCAAACCGGAAGCAAAGAAGGAACGAAAAGATTCTCGGCGGGCACAGCTGATTACGTTGTACAAGGACTTGGCCAAAACGATAGACGAGTTCTATAAAGGGGAAGCGGCGGAGCACCTGCACGCACTGGAAACCCGTCATGATGATCGCGCATTGCGGCAGAAAAAGCTGTATCTGTACTACACCCAATTGGGGCGCTGCATGTACAGCGGCGAAAAAATTGATTTGCAGACATTGTTGGAAGATAAATCCGATGTCTACGATATCGACCATATTTATCCCCGCTCGGTCACCAAAGATGACAGCCTGACGAATACGGTACTGGTAAAAAAGGTAATCAACCTGAAGAAGGGCGATGTCTATCCCTTACCGGCAGATATCCGCAAAGATCGTTTCGCCTATTGGTCGATGCTGAAAGATAAGGGGCTGATCAGTGACGGAAAACTCTTCCGACTCATCCGGAAAGAAGAACTTACCGCGGAAGAATTGGCCGGTTTTATCGCTCGCCAATTGGTAGAAACAAGCCAGATGGTGAAGGCGACGGCGGAAATACTCGAGAGAATTTACCCCGAGACGACCATCGTCTATACGAAAGCATCCGTTGTCAGCGATTATCGTCACGAATATGATCTGTTAAAAGTACGCGAGTTGAATGATTGCCACCATGCGCATGACGCCTACCTGAATATCGTGCTGGGGAATGTCTACTACGAGAAATTTACGGCCAACCCCTACAACTTCGTGTTGGCGGAACGCAAAAAAGACGGCAAGAAAAAAGGCTACAACCTGTACCGCTTCTTTGAAAAAGAACGAACGAATCGGAGCGGCAAAGTAATTTGACAGCCGGATCGGCACCGCCAGCTGATTAAGGACACACTGGCACGCCGCAGCGTCCTGGTCACGGTCATGCCGGTGGAACAACGCGGCGGCTTCTATGACATGAACCCGCTGAAGAAGGGAACTCCAAAGGTGTTGACGGCTCCGTTGAAGGCAAGTGACGAGAGATTGGCAGATGCCAGCAAGTATGGCTATTACAATAGCCTGACAGGAGCCTATTTTATGGCAGTGGAGCATACGGTGAAAGGCAAGCGCGTGCGTACATTGGAACCGATGCTGCTCATGATGGATAAGCAAGCGACTACAGAAGAACAAAAAGAGCGATACTGTGAAGATGTATTGGGGTTGATCCAACCGAAAGTCATCGTTGGGAAAATTAAAATGAAGTCCAAGATTCTATATGACGGATATCCGTTAATGATGAAGTCACGCACGGGAAATCGCATGAAATGCGTAGATGCACAGGTTCTGTATTTGTCGGATGAAGCGGGGCTGACCTTGCGGGAGGTTGTTCGTGAATTGAACAGGATCCAAGATGGAGGCTCCGAGGAGGCGGGCTCTAAACGCATATCGGACCGGGATTTACAACAACTTTTTGATGCGCTAGATAAAGAAGTACATGAAGCATTTGCAACCCGCCCCGGAGCGGTACGGACTATTATGGAAAACGGCAGGGATAAATTTACTGAATTGCCGTACAAGGATAAGTTGGTAACATTGCGTGAAATTGTGCGGGCATTGTCGAAAAACAGTGGGGAAGGATCCAATTTGCTGGGTATCGGCGGAAAAGGAAAGTCAGGTACAATACTGCTGTCCCGGACACTGACCGGTCACGATGTCATCCTGATTCATGAGTCGCCGACGGGATTGTTTACGAAGCGGCAAGTGCTCAGCAAGAAATGAATTTTCGGACGGTGGTAATTGCGCAAAGTGCTAAACTGGATTTACGCATGAATCATTTGGTTGTGCGCGGTGCGGAACAGACGACCAAAATTCATTTGGGTGAGATAGGGACATTGGTCATTGAAAGCCTGCAGGTATCCCTGACGGCGGCATTGCTGGCGGAACTGGCGGAAAAGAAAATCCGGGTGCTGTTTTGCGATCGGCAGCATTCGCCGTTGGCAGAACTGCTGCCCTACTATGCACGTCATGACTGCAGCCGCAAGGTGCGTTGCCAGACAACGTGGCGGGAAGAAACGAAAGCACTTGTTTGGCAGCGGATTGTGCAGGCTAAGATTTCCTGTCAAGCGGACATCTTAGCAGCCTGTATCGGAGAAGATTCCGCCGTACGGCAGCTGCGCGAATATGCAGCCGCCGTGCAACCGGCGGATACCGGCGGACGCGAAGCGGTGGCGGCGAAAATCTATTTCGCCGCCCTGTTCGGCCCGGAATTTACCCGGACACAACCGACGGCGATCAATGCCGGCTTGAATTACGGCTATACCATTGTTTTGTCCATGTTGAATCGAGAGGTGAAAGCAGCAGGCTATCTGACGGAACTCGGTATTTTCCATGACAGCCAACACAATTTTTTTAACTTATCATCTGATCTGATGGAACCGTTTCGACCTTTGGCAGATTATTGCGTGAAGCAACATATCGGAAAGGAGTTTGGCGTGAAAGAGAAACGAACACTGCAAATGTTGGACACGCTACCGGTATCTTTGGACGGGCGGCGTTTGGAACTCGCTGCGGCGGTCAGGCAGTATACACGGCAAATTTGTGAAATGCTGACGACTGATCGGGCGGATACATTCCCGGCGCTTCGTTATGAGCTATAGATATATGCGAGTGATCGTTCTCTTTGACCTGCCGATGCAGACAACGGCGGATCTGAAGGAGTACCGGGATTTTCGCAAGCACCTTATCCGCGAAGGGTTTCTTATGTTGCAGGAGTCGGTGTATTGTAAAATCGCACTGTCCCGTACCATAGCGGAATCCATCGTGTGCAGAGTGGAGCAGGGCAAGCCGGCGGCGGGATTGGTACAGATCCTTTTGATCACCGAAGCGCAGTTCGCCGGAATGCGAACATTGGTCGGCACCTATACATCCGAATGTCTGGACACGGACGAAAGGTTGGTGGTACTATGAAATTGCACCACTCGGAATGGGATTTTGCACCGGATCTGACACAGTGCAATCGTGTCGTATGCGAGAGTCCGAGGTGGCTTTGTCGGTATACGGATATGTTGTACAGCCAAATGCAAGGCGGTGCGGGAGAGTTTTTTATTCTGGACAACTATGATAAGCTGGAGCCGAGAAAAGTGCTGCACTGGGTCGGCAGTCCGTACGGCGTATCACAGCAGGATCGTAAATTGCAAACCGCATTTTACAAAGAGATGGAGCGCGATGTACAAGAAACGGCTTGGGAAGAATGGATACAAGTCCAAGGGAGTGTGGTGCGTTTTTTAGAGAATATATTGGCAAATCACTTCATACCGGCGGAGATGAAAGACGAATTTGCACTTGCCGATATGTTTAAGCTGGCAGGTCTGCATCTGGCACAGGACGAGACAGGAAACACTCCGCAACGCCTGCTGGATTACGCCTTGGCCATTCGCCATTACCTGGCACCGACGGCACTGATTTTGGTGCAGATGCGAGACTACTTTACAGCAGAAGAATTGAGTGCCTTTTATCGTGAAACGCAGGCCGTTGGCTTGGGGGTCACGATGTGGGAAAGTCATTGCAGTACAATACAAGTAAAGGAGGAATGCACCTATGTTATTGATGAGGACGGCTGCTCCGTTTGGTAGGCAGCCGGGAGAAACACATCAGGAATATTGCGGAAAGTCAAACAAGCGAACAGTTTGAGTGTTGTACCAAACCTCTATATACTCAAACTCAAACGAGAAAATCCGATGCTGTCAGGGTGTTTGAGTGTTGTACCAAACCTCTATATACTCAAACTTGCGTTATTCCTTAATTGTGTTATAATTCGTTTGAGTGTTGTACCAAACCTCTATATACTCAAACCGCGCATTTTACTTATTGGCACTCCTGCCCGTTTGAGTGTTGTACCAAACCTCTATATACTCAAACTGCTGGAGGAGCTGGCGGCACTGCGTACTCGTTTGAGTGTTGTACCAAACCTCTATATACTCAAACTACGCTCCCGCGGTAGTTCATCGCTTTCGTGTTTGAGTGTTGTACCAAACCTCTATATACTCAAACGTTCCACGAGCGCGGGCGCGTGATAAAAGAGTTTGAGTGTTGTACCAAACCTCTATATACTCAAACAATCCATGATCCGCACGAAGGGGAAGATGAGTTTGAGTGTTGTCCCAAACCTCTATATACTCAAACCGGCGAAACACGCTCCCCGCGGCGGATTGGGTTTGAGTGTTGTACCAAACCTCTATATACTCAAACGCGGCGGGCTTGCCGTTCCTTGCGGAGTCGGTTTGAGTGTTGTACCAAACCTCTATATACTCAAACGGCTGGACGAGGCGGCGTCGATTGCGGCCTGTTTGAGTGTTGTACCAAACCTCTATATACTCAAACTATATCCACCATGTGGCGCGGCGGGATTATGTTTGAGTGTTGTACCAAACCTCTATATACTCAAACAGCTACGGGGGCGGGGTTCTGCTGGGACTTGTTTGAGTGTTGTACCAAACCTCTATATACTCAAACCTGGACGGACGGCTACAAGCGCACGCCGCCGTTTGAGTGTTGTACCAAACCTCTATATACTCACACAGACGCGCCGAAGTGGGTCACGGTTGGCGCGTTTGAGTGTTGTACCAAACCTCTATATACTCAAACTTCAACGCGGCGCCCTCGCCTATCTCTTGGGTTTGAGTGTTGTACCAAACCTCTATATACTCAAACGACCGCATACTCTACGACTATCCGATTGAGGTTTGAGTGTTGTACCAAACCTCTATATACTCAAACCTCCGCCGAAGCGGCGCTCCCGGAAGAATAGTTTGAGTGTTGTACCAAACCTCTATATACTCAAACGCCCAAATCTAGCCGCCCGCCTAAATTTCAGTTTGAGTGTTGTACCAAACCTCTATATACTCAAACGAAGTTAGCTTGCGCCGCGTTCCGTGCCTTGTTTGAGTGTTGTACCAAACCTCTATATACTCAAACAGCTACGGGGGCGGGGTTCTGCTGGGACTTGTT
>JALELM010000008.1 GCA_022771805.1 Veillonellaceae bacterium
ATCTAATGCGTCTTTGATAGTAGGCATATCCAATTACCTCCTTCGGTGGTACTGTTTCTTACTATTATTATACGCTATTTCTCGTCAAAAATCAACCATTTGTTGTGACAGAGCCATTATAAATAAAAGCAACAACTAATATGGAGGTGGCGTATGAAAGTTTGTTACGATAAGCTTTGGAAACTTTTAATAGATAAGAAGATGAAAAAAACTGATTTAATCCGAGAAGCGAAGATAAGTTCTAATGTTTTGGCTAAAATGGGGAAAGAGGAGTCGGTGTCTTTGGAAAGTATCGGAAAGATATGTGCCATGTTAGGTTGCAATGTTGACGATATATTAGAATTTCGGTTGCCAGAGCAAATAGTAACCGACAGCGGAGATAAAAATTGATGAGATATTTAGGAAATAAAGAGTCGATATTGACTGAAATAAGTGATTTACTTGAATCACAAGGGCTATTAAAAGAAGGATATACATTTTTTGATGCTTTTTGTGGTTCTGGTTCTGTGGCAGATTATTTTAAATCATATTATAATATCATTATAAATGACAATTTGACATGGTCTGTAAAATATGCAAAAGGTCGTGTTTGCGCCCCAGTCTGTACTTTTGAAACATTGGGTTTTGATCCGTTTGAATACTTGAATTCAAATGAAAACATAGTTCAAGGCTTTATGTATAAGAACTATGCACCTACAGAAAGTGCAAGAATGTACTTTACGCCGGAAAATGCTGGAAGAATAGATTATTTTCGAAAGCAAATCGAAGATTGGAAAAATGCTAATCTTCTTTTGGAAGAAGAATACTGTTATTTACTTGCGTGTCTCATAGAATCCGTTTCTGATGTATCAAACACAGCAGGTGTTTATGGAGCATTTCTTAAGAAATGGGATTCAAGAGCTACGAAAAAAATTATGTTCAACAAAGTTGATTTTCAACCTGAGAAGCATAAGTCGATAAGAACATATAATGCAAAAATTGAGGATATCATCGAAGAAATAGAGTGTGACATTCTATATTTAGATCCTCCGTATACACAGAATCAGTATGGTACACAGTATCATCTGTTAGAAACGCTTGTGCTTGACGATAATCCTTCTATTAGTAAAGTTACAGGTTCTCGAAGTACGGCACCTATGCGCTCTGATTGGTCAAAAGAATATAAGGCTAATATTTTGTTTGACCGTATTCTTGCGAAAACAAAGGCAAAATACATTATTTTGAGCTATAATAATGATGGTTTTATGTCTAAGGAATACATTGAAGCGGCTATGAAACGCTATGGTAAACCGGAAACTTACGTGTGCAAGAAAATAGCATATAAAAAATACAAAAACTGGAAATCTCAGAATGAGAATAAACATTTTGAATATCTTTTTTTTGTAGAGAAGAAGGAGATTTCTAATGTGATTTTTGAATGTCCGTTGAATTATATTGGTAGTAAAGCCAAGGTTATCCCAGATATTTTAAAATTCCAGCCAAGAAACTACGATACATTTATAGATGCATTTGGTGGTGGATTTAATGTTGGAATCAATATTTGTACAGACAAAATAATATATAATGATTTGAATTATTTGGTTGCAAATTTGATTCAATCATTTAGAGAATATGATACATACAACTATCTGCTTTATATAAAACGTATTATCAAAAAGTTTGGATTGGAAAAAGCAAATGGATCAGCGTATCTGGAAGCAAGAAGCTACTATAATTCTCTTCCGCCAGAAAAAAGAGATTCTAGATTACTATTTACCATTATTATGTATGGATTTCAGCAGCAGATACGATTTAACAGCCAACATGACTTCAATAATCCTGTAGGGATGCGATGGTTTAACGATAAGATTTTAGAAAAAATGATTAGTTTCTCAAGGAAGATAAAAGAGGGAAATTATGAGTTTTACTGTCAAAACTATAAAGAGTTAAGAAACCAAATGACCCAATCTTCTTTTGTATATTTTGATCCGCCGTATAATTTGACTACGGGCACGTACAATGATGGGAAAAGAGGTTTTGCTGGGTGGAATAAAGAACTTGAAACGGAATTATTTACGTTTGCTGATGAATTGAATCAATCAGGTGTATCATTTATGTTATCCTATGTGGTTGAACATAAGGGCGTAATCAATCAGGAATTGCTGGATTGGATAAATAAAAGAGGGTATCGTCTTATTCAGCTTGGTGACGTTATTGGAATTTCTGGCAGTCGAAGAAAGGAGGTTTTGATTGTAAATTATGGAATATAGAAATATACCGCATTTCGTGATTAAAGCTAATCTTCAAAAATCAAAAAATACAGGTGTTTACTTTAGCGATGTTGTTACCCCGGAAGTACTGAGAGATGTTTGTTACCGAATTACGGGTCAAACAGATTTCACACATGAGTATGTTGACAATGAATATCAAGACATGTTTTTGGAAAAATCATACAATAAAGGGCGTATGGCTATCATGCAGTATAAAGATATCGTTAGTTATATCAGTTTTTCAGAACTGGAAATCGGAGGGAGAAATTCCAGTGTTCAGAGTGTGCCGACTGCCTTCAATATGTATTATAGTAATTCGTACCCCAAAAAACGTTTGTATTATTACTTTTTAAATGTTTCAGGAAATGCAGAGACTGATTATCAGATTTTGATTTATCGTCTGATGAATACTATTGGATTTGAATTTCTGAATGCGAGCGAGAACTTGCTTATGCGAATTCGGAGGTTTAATTCTGTTGAAGATATTATATTTAACAGAAAAATTAATGCGGGAAGAAACAGAAGTAATAATTCCACTTTTATTACTAAAGGACATGCGGGTGAAATTGAAATTTATGGAAAAACATATGGTGCCAACAAATATGAGACAAGTTTAATATGTTATGCATTGTCCAGCTTATGGTAACCGGGACAGCATATCAAGCTTTATGAGGTACTAGAAGGTGATTTAAAAGAATTGCCTGAAGCAAGCTTAAATGTCATAAAACAAATGGGAATCATTGATGTTGTTCCGACTGATATGACACTTGAAAAGAGAATCTATGATGGCAAAGAGACTAGTCTACGTTCTCCTAGATATACTTACAATTTGTTTAATAAACTTGGGAATAAACATTGTGCTCTTTGTAATTGTGAAATTCCTGAACTGATTCAAGGTGCACATATTCTTCCGGTTGCGGCAATTAGGAGAATGAATTCGATTCCGCTTGAAAAGCGGTTGGAATTGGCGTTGGACGGAGATAATGGTTTATGGTTATGTGAAAATCATCATAAGATGTTTGATGAAGGAATGATCTCCTTCGATAATCATGGTGCATTATTATTGAGGAATGGCATCGACCAGCGTCATATGAGATTTATTGATGAGACAACTAGGTATAAAGTTTTACCACCTGAATTTTTAACGGATAAATTTTTGTGGTATCTAGAACAAAGGAAACTCGTGGGATGATACTATTCTATGTGAGAAAGTGGAAAAATAAATATAGAAACTATAAGATGAGCAAGTTCGTGAATTTACATAAAAGAAAGACACTTTTTTGCTCATTTATAGCATAAAAGAGATTATTTGCAGATGTTACTTGTTTTTGGAGGGATTAGTAATGAAAAGTGATAAATTCATAAACAAGATATAGATATCTGAGAAGTATTTAAATGAAGAAAGGATGTGATAAATATGGCGGAAAGAACACATCATTTTGAACGATTAACACCGATTGACAATATGGATTTGACTGTTTATGAAGAAGCGATAGATTATGCGTTTGATAATTCTGATATAAAGAATGTCGCTATTTCAGGTGCATACAGTGCAGGTAAAAGCAGCGTTTTGGCTTCATACAAGAAAAAACATAGTGAGTTGCACTTTCTGCATATTTCTCTCGCACGCTTCAAATCTCCAGAGCAAGATGATGAGACGGAAGTAAAGGAATCTGTATTAGAGGGTAAGATTCTTAATCAACTGATACATCAAATTCCATCAGCAAGGATACCGCAGACCAATTTTAGAGTAAAGAAAAGAGTAAGTGCGAAAAGTGTTTTAAAGCCGACAATTGAAGTAGTTCTATTTTTTATTGCAGCTATTTATTTTACTTGTTTTGACATATGGAAAAGCTATGTAAATACTCTACCTAACAATTGGTTCAAATCTATATTAACACTATCCACACATCAATATGCTTTGATGGTAGACGGAATTTTAATGGTAACATTGCTTTTATTTATCGTATATGGGTTAATGCGTGTGCAAAAAAACAAAAATGTTTTTCGTAAACTGAATTTGCAAGGAAATGAAATTGAGATTTTTGAGGAAAGCGATGATTCTTATTTTGATAAATATCTCAATGAAGTTTTGTATTTATTTGAGAATGCAGATGCGGATGTAATTGTATTTGAGGATATGGATCGTTTTAATGCAAACAGAATTTTTGAGCGACTTCGTGAAGTAAACACGCTTGCAAATATTCAACTTCAAAAAGAAGATAAAAAGGTTCTTCGCTTTTTTTACTTGTTGCGTGATGATATTTTTATATCCAAAGATAGGACAAAGTTTTTTGACTATATTGTTCCTGTCGTGCCTGTTGTTGATGGCTCCAATTCCTACGACCAGTTTATTTCTCATTTCAAAAAAGGAGGGATATTTGAGAAGTTTGATGAAAGTTTTCTGCAAGGCTTATCTTTATACATTGACGATATGCGTCTTTTGAAAAACATCTACAATGAATTTGTGGTTTATTTTAACAGGCTGAATATTACAGAACTTGATTGTAATAAGATGCTTGCCATTATCGCATATAAAAACCTATTTCCACGTGATTTTGCTGATTTACAGCTTAATCAAGGATTTGTATATACTCTTTTTGATAGTAAAGAATTATTCATTAAAGAAGAATCAGAAAACCTTTCTGAAAAAAATTCTGAAGTACTTCATAAAATCGAATTGGCTAAAAATGAACATCTTAAAACAATCAAAGAGTTGGATGCTGCATTTGAAGATAAAAAGTCGATTGATTATTGGAATAGAAAACAAGAATTGAGTGCAGCTGATAAAAAGGATTATGCCGAACGAAAGCAAGCAATAGAGAACCGCTTAAATAATACTATTCCAGATTTAGAGAGCGCAAAGTTATCACTGGAACAAGAATTGATTTTAACACAAAACAAACCTCTCTCGGATATTATTACAAGAGATAATATTAACAAAATATTCAGCATTACAAGTACAAATGAAATCGGGTATGTAACAGAGTTTAACGAGATAAAGAGTAGCGAATATTTTGATCTCTTAAAATATCTTATTCGCAATGGATATATTGATGAAACTTATGCTGACTATATGACTTATTTTTACGAGAATAGTCTAAGCCGTGTTGATAAAACTTTCCTACGAAGTATAACCGATAAAAGAGCCAAAGAATATACCTATAAATTGAAAGAGCCAAAGTTAGTGGTTTCACGCCTTAGATTAGTGGATTTCGACCAAGAGGAAACTCTCAATTTTGACCTATTCACATATTTGCTCCAGACTTCTCATATCGACTATACAGTAAGATTGATTAATCAACTAAAAGACACAAAGAATTTCAAATTTATAGGTGCTTATTTTGATACAACAGTTGAATTGTCAGCCTATATTAAATACTTAAATATGAGTTGGTCAGAAGTATTTTCAATAGCCCTTAGCGAATGGCTACTGACCGAAAATCAAATACGCAGATATTCGATTTGTTCTCTTTATTATTCTGACGACGATATTATTGAATTAGTCAATAAAGAAAACTGCTTATGTGACTATATTTCCAATGCACGTGACTACCTTGCAATAGATAATCCTGACATTGATAGATTGATTCATTGTTTTACGCTGCTTGGAGTATGTTTCATAGGTTTTGACTACGCAGAACTAAACAAGGATTTGTTTCGTGCTGTTTATGAAAAATCTTTGTACGAAATCAATACAGAAAATCTGCAACTTATTCAAAGAGAAATCTTAGATGAAAAGAATGAGGCTGATTTTTTTCACAAGAATTACACGCTATTATATTCGCACCCTGATTCTGCAATAACGCAATATGTCAATCGGAATGTCAATGAGTATTTTGATGTTGTTTTGCAGATAAGCGGAGGAACTATTCTTGATGACGAAAAGGTAGTTGTTGCTATATTAAATAATTCTGATCTTACTATTGAGCATAAACAATCATATATTTCTGCTCTGCGAACAATCATTGCTTCTATAAAAGAGATTGAGGATAGTTCCTTATGGGTATCATTGCTAGATGCTGATATAGTACAGTATTCAGAGTATAATATTATGGATTGTTTTAATATTGTGAAGCTCAATGAAAGCGTCATTTCTTATATCAACAGATGTGATATTGATTTGAATTTTTCAAAAACGGAATATGATGAAGATACCAAAGAAAAACTATTCGATAGTGCGATTATATGCAATGATATCAATAATTCCAAGTACAAACAGATATTGGTGTCATTAGAGTTTTTTTATGATAATTTTGATATCGCAGAGATTGCCGATGATAAGATCATTATCTTAATAGATACAGACATTATTAGAATGACAGCTGATAACTTGAAATTTATGCGTGAAAATTATTTAAACTTGAAATTTTATTTTATCCGTAAGAATATAGAAAAGTATATTGATATAATGGATGACGCTCTGTTTTCGCAGGAAGAATTGTTAGAGATACTTATTTGGGACATTAGCGATGAACTAAAAATCCAATTGCTTGAATTTTCTAATAATGAAATTTCAATAATCGGGAAAAATTATTCTCCTGTTATATGTTTGCATATTCTTAATAATAATTTTTCGGAATCTGATTTATCGGAGTTGTTTTCATCATTTGAGCAATGGGATGGCTCTATCCAAGCAAAAATATTTGATTATGCAGTGAAAAATATAGAAAGTATCATGGATAACCCAATCTCTGTTTCGGAGAAATTAAAAAATAATCTGCTCCATTCAGATAAGGTGAGTCGAGATAAAAAAATTGATTTCTTAATAGCAATAATGCCTGAGTTATGTAGGGATAGTATAAAAGAGATTCTTACCTTGCTTAACTTAATGGACTATCTCAAAATATTTGATACTCGCAGTAGACCCAAGTTTGAAATCAATGATGAAAATGAAAAACTACTTACTGCTTTCAAAGAAAACAATTTGATTGATTCTTATCAAGAAAATCCTGAAAAGGAGGGCTATTACAAAATTATCAGATTTAAACCGGCAATGAAGACGTTGCCTCAAGAACTATTGTAATTTGTGATTCACTCAAGAACGGAGAAAAGAAAGTATGGCTACAAAAAG
Organism: Veillonellaceae bacterium; assembly: GCA_022771805.1. Taxonomy (GTDB): domain Bacteria; phylum Bacillota; class Negativicutes; order Veillonellales; family Negativicoccaceae; genus JALELM01. Next base: position 7,324 of record JALELM010000008.1, read on the forward strand.
ATGATATTTTCTTAAAATGTAGCGAGCAAAGTATGTTTTTAGAGATTGATTTTCTAAGCAGAAACGCTTATAATTTGAATCGGAACATATTGCTATTATCCACAGTTATAGAGTATGTGTTATCAATGCCGATAACAAAATGATAACATTAGCTCGTATAGGCAGGATAATATGGATAAATCAAATAATCAAAAGAATTACAAACATGACAACAAATAATCTCTAAACAAAATTGATTAGTAATTGTCGAGTGGGAGTGAGGGGAGAAATTGCTGCTGCGGGATCGTGGTGTGTGGCGAAGGTAGACGGTATCAGATTGTCACGTAGTGGTGACGAAATGTGTATTGAGTGTTGAGCAGATCGGGTGCGATCGGAGAAAAAGGAGGCGGAGTCATGGTTCGTATTGTGTATGAGCCGCAGGATACGCGGGCGGCGGCGTATGACGGCAATCGGGAGGTCGGGAAATGCACGTATTCCGAGTCCGAGGCGTTGTGGATTATTGATCACACGTTCGTCGACGATGCGTACAACGGGCAGGGGATTGCCGGGCGTCTGGTGGCGGAGTTGGTAGATCAGGCGAGGGACGCAGGGGTCAAGATTGTGCCGCTCTGTCCGTTCGCCGTGAAAGAGTTTGACAACAAAGAGGAATATGCCGATGTGCGGCATAGCAAATAAGTCGACGGAAAGCGGCTCCTTGCGAGTCGTTTTTTGTTTGCCGGAAATGTGGCGGTTCGTTGCTACGGACGGCGCAGTTCTTTCCGGATTTGTGCCGGTTGTGCCGTCACGGGCGGAACAATTTTCACGAGGCGGCGGGAACACGGCGCGGCGTGTGGAGTTCGTGTTGAACGAGTGCGGGAATGTGGCGGCTCGGTGCTACGGACGGCGCGGTTCTTGCGAAAATGCGGTGGCGAGTGTCATTCGCGCTGTGGGCGGTGTGTGTCATTCGTGCGGGAAAATTTTTCGCGTGGCGGTGGTACGTGCGGGCGGGGATTTTTTCGTGCGGCGAGGGATGTGCACCTTGCTTTGCCGTCGCGGATTTGCCGCTGACGTGCTATAATGGGGCATATAAGATATATTACATATGCCGATAGAGGTGAAATTATGGAAAACATCATTTGGGTAGCGGGTCACAAGAGTCCGGATACGGATACGATTTGTTCGGCGTTAGCGTGTGCGTACATGCTGGAGCAGGAAGGGAAAGCGGCCGTCGCGGTGCGTGCGGGCGAATTGAATAAGGAAACGCAGTACGCCTTGGCAAAGTTCGGTGCGGCGGCGCCGGAGTTGAAGACGGAGATCCCGGCGGGGCAGCCGATCATGCTGGTCGATCACAACGAAAGCAAGCAGGCGATTGACGGGCTGAAAGAGGCCGATGTGGTTGGTTTGGTCGATCATCATCGTTTGGGCGATTTGGAGACGGAAAAGCCGATTTTCATGCTGATTGAGCCGGTCGGCTGTACGGCGACGATTTTGCTGGCGTTGATGCGGCAGCGCGGGATCGAGATTCCGCCGACGATTGCCGGGCTGATGCTGTCCGCGATCATTTCGGATACGCTCCTGTTCCGCTCGCCGACTTGCACGGAACGTGATCGGCAGGCGGTCGAGGAATTGGCGGCGATCGCCGGAGTGGACTATGCGGAATACGGTATGGAAATGCTGCGCGCCGGGGCGGATATTTCCGATTTGCAGCCGGCGGATATGGTGCAGACGGACAAGAAGGAGTTCGCCGTGAGCAACGGGACGATCAGCATCGCGCAGTTGTCGGTCATGGATACGGCACCGGTGCTGGCGCAAAAAGAAGCGCTCTTGCGCGAGTTGGAAGCGGATCGCGCGGCGCATTCGTACGAGGCGTCGTTCCTGATGGTGACGGATATTCTGGAAGAAGGCACGCAACTTCTGTTCGCGGGCGATGCTGCGAAGGTGGCCGCCGCGTTTGCCGCGGAAGCCGCGGACGGTGAGGTGTATTTGCCCGGTGTCATGTCGCGTAAGAAACAAGTGGCGCCGCCGCTTTTGGGGGCGTTTTAAGGGTTGCTCCGGCAGCCCTTTTTTCATGAGGAGGAAGCTTGGATTTGTTTGCTACGGTACGACCGGACGGACAGTCGACGGCGGAGATTTTGACCGCGCTGAATGAAAAGCAGCGGGAAGCGGTGGAGACGGTGGAAGGCCCCGTCCTGATTTTGGCGGGTGCGGGCTCGGGCAAGACGAAGGCACTGACCAGCCGCATCGCCTACATGCTGGCACAGGGGATTTCGCCGTATTCGATTCTGGCGATCACCTTTACGAATAAAGCAGCGAAGGAAATGAAGACGCGGGTGGCGGATCTGGTCGGTCCTGTCGCGGAGCGGATGTGGATCAGCACGTTTCACTCGTTCGGCGCGCGTTTTCTGCGGCGGGAAATCGAGGTATTTCCGCCGTACAACACGCAATTTACCATTTACGATACACAGGACAGCCGGCAGGTCATCAAAACCATTCTGAAAGAAATGAATTTGGACGACAAGCAATTTCCGCCGCAGACGATCCAGGGGCGTATTTCACAGGTGAAAAATGCGCTGCAGTCGGCGCGGGATGCCGCCGAAGCGGCGAGCGATTTTTTCGGCACGAAAGTCGCGGAGGTCATGCTGCGCTACGAGAAGATTTTGCGCGCGAACAATGCCTTGGATTTCGACGATCTGCTGTATATCCCCGCGCGGATTCTGCGCGAGAATGAAGCGGTGCGGGCGAAGTATCGCGAGCGGTTTCGCTATATCCTGATTGACGAATACCAGGACACGAATCAAGCGCAGTATGTGCTGACGAATATGCTGGTCGGCTCGGAGCAGAATATTTGCGTGGTCGGCGATGTGGATCAGTCCATCTACAGCTGGCGCGGCGCGGATATTCAAAACATTATCAATTTCCGCAAGGATTATCCCGCGGCGAAAGTGCTCAAGCTGGAGCAGAATTATCGCTCGACGGAGGTCATTCTGGAAGCGGCCAATCGGGTGATCGAAAACAACACGAACCGCCCCGCCAAGGAGCTGTGGACGGCGAAAAAGGGCGGCACGCGCATCGGCTACTACGAGGCGATGACGGAGACGGACGAGGCGCTGTATTGCGTGCAGGAAATGGAGCGGCTGGTGCAGGCCGGCGAAGCCGGTTACGGCGATATGGCGGTGCTCTACCGCACGAACGCGCAGTCGCGGGCGCTCGAAGATGTGTTGGTGCGGCGCGGGGTCGCGTATACGATGGTCGGCGGCACGCGTTTCTACGAGCGGCAGGAAATCAAGGATGTCCTCGCCTATCTGAAGCTGCTGCAGAATCCGCGCGATGATGTGAGCCTGTTACGCATCCTCAATGTGCCGCGGCGGGGTATCGGCGCCACGACGGTCGGCAAGCTGGAAGCCTTTGCCCGCACTGCGGGGGTATCGCTTTTGGAGGCGATCCTGGCGGCGGACGAGGTGCCCGGTCTGAACGCCGGCAGCCGGAGCAAACTCAAGGATTTCGCTGCGCTCCTGCTGGAAATGATGAATTGGGTAGCGGAAGACGCGGTAACGGATCTCGTGGAGCGGGTGCTCGAAAAAACGGGCTACATCCGCTACTTGGAAGAGGAGAAGGATCCGCGGGCGGAAAGCCGCGTGGAAAACGTCGGGGAATTGGTCTCGGTCGCCCGGGAATACGAAGACGAGGCGGAAGAACCGAGCCTGCAGGAATTTTTGGAACAAGTATCTCTCGTCAATGACGTGGACACCTACGAAGCGGAAACGGCGAAGGTAACGCTGATGACCTTGCACAGCGCCAAGGGGCTGGAGTTTCCCGTCGTCTTCCTTGTCGGCATGGACGAGGGCATTTTCCCGCATTCGCGCTCGTTGCTGGATACGGTGCAGTTGGAAGAGGAGCGGCGGCTCTGCTATGTCGGCATCACGCGGGCGGAGCGGCTGCTGTACCTCGTGCACGCGACACATCGGACGGTCTTCGGGAACACGAATTCCTACCTGGCGAGCCGGTTTTTGGCGGAGATCCCGGAAGAACTGCTGGAGCGGAAGGAAAATCCCCTGCGCGTCAATTGGCAACAGGCGGACAGCCGGCAGCGGGTCGCGCGGCAGGCCGTCAGCGGCTTGGCGGTCGGTGGCGGGGTGAAGCCGAAACCGCCCAAGACGGTGCGCTACGATTGGCAGACGGGCGACATCGTCCGGCACAAGAAATGGGGGCGCGGCCGGGTGGCGGAAGTGCGCGGCCAAGGTGAAGCGATGCAGCTGGTACTCGATTTTCCCGAGCAGGGCACACGACTGGTCATGGTGAAATTCGCCCCGCTGACGAAGGAGTAATTATGGCAACGGCGGACATACGCGCGCGGCTGGAAGAGCTGCGGCAAGAAATACAACATCACAGCTATTTATACTATGTACTGGATCAGCCGGAGATCGACGATCGGGCGTTCGACTTGCTCTACCGCGAGTTGGTTGAACTGGAAGCGGCGCACCCGGAGCTGGTGACACCGGACTCGCCGACACAGCGGGTCGGCGCGCCGGCAGACAGCGCGTTTACCAAGCGGACACACGGGATCCCGATGTACAGCCTGGCGAATGCGTTTTCGGCGGGCGAGGTCGAGCATTTCATGGCGCGCGCCGAGCAGCTTCTCGGCACTGCGGCGGAATACGTGACGGAACTGAAAATTGACGGTCTCGCGGTGAATCTCGTCTACGAAAACGGCATGCTCCGGTATTGCGTGACGCGCGGCGACGGTCGGGTCGGCGAGGACATCACGGCGAATGTGAAGACGATCCGCACCATTCCGCTGCATCTGGCGGACGCTCCGGCGCATTTGGAAATTCGCGGCGAGGTATACATGCCGCGGCGGGCGTTTGTCGAACTGAATCGGCAGCGGGACGAGGCGGGCGAACCGCCGTTGGCAAATTGCCGCAATGCGGCGGCGGGCTCGCTGCGGCAGCTCGATCCGCGGGTGACGGCGCAGCGGCGACTGGATTTCTTCGCCTACGGGATCGGCGATGCGGAAGCGGCGGGCATCGGCTCGCAGCGGGAACTGTTGGAGCGACTGGCGGCGTATCGGTTCCGCGTGAACCCGAACTACCGGCTCTGCCGCACGGCGGCGGAAGTGCTCGCCGAGGTGGAACGCTGGCGTGACGGACGGCATGATTTGGCCTACGACACGGACGGGCTGGTCGTCAAGGTGAACGATTTCGCGCAGCAGGCGGAGCTCGGCTACACGGCGAAAGACCCGCGCTGGGCGATTGCGTACAAGTATCCGCCGGAACAGGCCGTGACGAAGGTGGAAAATATTTCGGTCAGCCTGGGGCGCACGGGCGTCTTGACTCCGGCGGCGGATCTGACGCCGGTGCAGCTGTCCGGCACGGTAGTGCGGCGGGCGACCTTGCACAATATTGATTTCATTCGCGAAAAGGATATCCGGATCGGCGACACGGTGACGATTCACAAAGCCGGCGAGATTATCCCCGAAGTGGTGTCGGTCGATACGGCGCGGCGCGACGGCAGCGAGCGGGAATTCGTGATGCCGGAAACCTGCCCGGAATGCGGCTCGCTCGTGCGGCGGGAAGCGGGACAGGCGGCCTATCGCTGCACGAACCCGCATTGCCCCGGCGTACAACGGGAGAAAATGATTCACTTCGCGTCGCGCGATGCGATGAACATCGAGGGACTGGGCGAAGCGGTGGTCGATTTGCTGCTGGAACACGATCTGGTGCACAATGTGGCGGATTTCTACCGCTTGCAGCCGGCGGAATTGGAGCAGCTGCCGCGCTTCGGTGCGAAACGGGCGGCCAAGCTGGTCGCGGCGATCGCGGCATCCAAGGAGCGAGGCCTCGCCCGGTTGCTGTTCGGCCTCGGCATTCGCATGGTCGGCGCCAAGGCGGCAGAAGTGATCGCGCAACGCTACCCGACATTGGCGGCGTTGACGGCCGCGTCCGCGGAGGAGCTGCAGGAGATCGACGGGATCGGCGAAAAAGTCGCCGAGCAGCTGACGGAATACCTGCGCCTGCCCGCCACGGGGGAACTCTTGGCCGCCTTGCAAGCCGCTGGGCTCAAGACGAGCGAAGACACGGTGCAGCCGGTGACGGACGGCATCTTCAGCGGCGAACAGGTGGTGCTGACGGGAAAACTGGCGAGCGGCACGCGCCAGGAAGCCGCGGCGGAAATCGTCGCGCGCGGCGGGAAGGTGCTCAGTGCCGTGACGAAAAAGACGACGCTCGTCATCGCGGGCGAGGATGCCGGCAGCAAATTGACGAAAGCAAGGGAACTCGGCATCCCGATTTGGGACGAGGCAGAATTCCGCGCCGCACTGGCAAAGAAATAGCGAAAAGGCTGCATACCGTGCTATAATGTAGCCATTGTAAGAGGAGGGACAGCCATGGAATTGACTACCGAAGAGTTGGCCAAAGTGGCGCACTTGGCCCGCTTGGAATGGAACCCCGCGCAGGCTGAAACGCTGGGGAAATCCTTGAATATGATTCTGGCCTACATGCAGGAACTGAACGAGCTCGACACCGCGGGTGTGGAGCCGACCGTGCATGCAGTGGAAATGACGAATGTCTGGCGCGAGGACGTGCCGCACGACTCCCTGCCGCATGACGAAGCATTGAGCAATGCTCCGGAACGGGACGGAGAGTATTTCAAAGTGCCGAAATTGGTGTAGGAGGGGTAGCGTGAATAAGTGGACCATACATGAGTGTCACCGCCGTCTGACGGCAAAGGAAATTTCCGCAACGGAACTGACGCAGACGCTCATTCGCCATAAAGAACGGACGGAACCCGATATCCATGCGTACCTTGCCGATACACATGAAGAAGCCTTGCGCGCGGCGGCGGAAGTAGATCGCAAGATCGCGGCGGGAGAGACCGTCTCGCCCTTGGCCGGCGTACCGGGCGCGATTAAGGATAATATGTGCATACAGGGATTGCCGACGACGGCGGCCTCCCGTATGCTGGAACATTTCGTACCGCCGTATGATGCGACGGTCATCGAACGCTTGCGGGCGGCGGATTTCGTCTCGCTCGGCAAGGTGAATATGGATGAATTTGCGATGGGCAGCTCTACGGAAAATTCCGCCTTCGGCCCCTCGCGCAACCCGTGGAACACGGATCGCGTACCGGGTGGCTCGTCCGGCGGCAGCGCGGCGGCGGTCGCGGCGAATACCGCGATCTGGTCGCTCGGCTCGGACACGGGCGGCTCGATCCGGCAGCCGGCGGCGTACTGCGGGCTGGTCGGCCTGAAACCGACCTACGGACTCGTTTCCCGCTACGGGCTGCTGGCGTTCTCGTCCTCGCTCGATCAGATCGGACCGATCACCAAGGATGTGACGGACTGCGCGCTCGTGCTGAACGCGATCGCGGGCTATGATCCGAAGGACTCGACGAGTATCCCCAGCGAACGGCCGGACTACACACAGGCGTTGCGTGCCGATGTGAAGGGGCTGAAAATCGGCGTGCCGGAAGAATTTTTCGGCGAAGGCATTGCGCCGGCGGCGAAAGAAGCCGTGCAAAACGCGCTGAAATTCTACGAAGAACAGGGCGCGGAAATCGTTCCGGTTTCCTTGCCGCGCGCGAAATACGCCATTTCCGCGTACTACATCATCGCTCCGGCGGAAGCCGGCTCGAACCTCGCCCGCTATGACGGCGTCGGTTTCGGCCTGCGCGTCGAGGGCGATAACCTGATCGAGATGTACAAGAAGAGCCGTTCCGCCGGTTTCGGGCCGGAAGTACAGCGCCGGATCCTGCTCGGTACGTATGTCCTGAGTGCCGGCTACTACGATTCGTACTACCTGAAAGCGCTGCAAGTGCGTACACTTATCAAACAGGATATGCAGGCGGCCTTCGAACAGGTCGACTTGCTCGTCACGCCGACCGTGCCGGGCTATGCGTTCCGCTTCGGCGAAAAAACGGACAACCCGCTGGCGATGTACATGGAAGATGTCTGCACCGTGCCGGTGAACCTGGCGGGCGTGCCGGCGATCAGCATTCCCTGCGGCTTTGCGGACAGGATGCCGCTCGGCATGCAGATCATCGGGCCGGTTTTGGCGGAAGAAACGGTCTTGCGCGCCGCCTACACCTTTGAACAGGCGCATCCGGAATACACCCGCACGCCGGAACGGGGAGAGGTGAAAGAATGAAGTACGAAAGTGTCATCGGCTTGGAAGTACATACCGAGCTGAAAACGAATACGAAAATCTTCTGCGGCTGTCGGACGACTTTCGGCGCGCCGCCGAATACGAATGTCTGCCCCGTCTGCCTCGGCCTGCCGGGCGTCTTGCCGGTGCTGAACAAGCGCGTGGTGGAATTCGCCGTGCGCGCGGGACTTGCGCTGAATTGTAAGATCGCCCGCTTCACGAAATTCGACCGGAAGAATTATTACTATCCCGACTTGCCGAAGAATTTCCAGACCTCGCAATACGACCTGCCGATCTGCGAAAACGGCTACCTCGACATTGAAGTGAACGGCGAAACGCGGCGTATCGGTATCACCCGCATTCACATGGAAGAAGACGCGGGCAAACTCGTCCACAGCGGCGACACGATCACCGATTCCGACTCGTCGAATGTGGACTACAACCGGACGGGCGTGCCGCTCTTGGAAATCGTTTCCGAACCGGATTTGCGTTCCGGTGAAGAAGCGGCGGCGTACATGGAAAAACTGCGCTCCATTCTGGAATATATCCGCGTGTCCGATGTGAAAATGGAAGAAGGAAGCCTGCGCTGCGATGCGAACGTATCGGTGCGCGAAGTCGGCGCCACGGAACTCGGCACGAAGGTGGAAATGAAAAACATCAACTCGATCCGCGGCGTGATGCGCAGCATCGAATACGAAGCGCAGCGCCAGGCGGAAGCGTTGGAAGACGGCGAGACTATCGTTCAGGAAACACGCACGTGGGACGAAGCCACCGGCGTGACCCGCACGATGCGCGTCAAGGAAGGCGCGGACGACTACCGCTATTTCCCGGAACCGGATTTGACACCGTTCGTCCTCACGGGGGAATACATCGAGGAAATCCGCCGCAGCCTGCCGGAACTGCCGGACGCACGCAAGGAACGCTACATGCAGACCTACGGCCTGTCCGCGTACGATGCGAATGTCGTGACACTGAGCCGGGCGATGGCGGAATATTTCGATGCCATGGTCGCGGCCGGTGCGGATCCGAAAGAGTCCGTGAACTGGCTGATGGGCGACTTCTCCATGGTGCTGAACGAACACGGCGGCACACCGGAGACCGCGCCCGTCGGGCCGAACGAACTGGCGGGGCTGCTCGCGAAAATCGCGGACGGCACGATCAGCGGCAAGATCGCCAAGGGCGTCCTGCGCGATATGTGGGACAGCGGCAAGAGCGCGGACACGATCATCGACGAGAAAGGCCTGCGGCAAATTTCCGACACGGGCGAATTGGAAAAACTCGTGCGCGAAGTCGTTGCGGCGAACCCGCAATCGGTGGCAGATTTCCGCGCGGGCAAGAAAAAAGCGGTCGGCTTCCTCGTCGGCCAGCTGATGCGCGCGACAAAAGGCCGCGCCAATCCGCAGGCGGTAAATGAGCTGCTGCTCCGCGTGCTGCAGGAATAGACCATGGCACAACAGGACTATCGACCGGAAGACGAAGCGCGGGAACTGACACCCGAAGAACGGCGCGAATTCACAGGGACGACACTCACCGCGGCAGGCGAGGAAGACACCCCGCCGCAACCGCGGCTGCGCATGTTCTACGCCGGCAGCTGGCAGGAACTCCCGCGGCGATATATCTGGGTACTGCTCGGCGGTGCGGCGCTGTTCATCTTCACCGTGCTCGGCGGCATCTTCCTTTTCTTCGCCCTGTTTCTACGCCTGTTCACACATTTGGGTTGAACACAAGCGAGACGCAAGTCTCGCTTTTTTCGTGCGCGGATTCGCTCCGGCGACATATCGTGCGAGCAGCGGAGATCACGGGAAACGGGCGTTCATTCGCTGCCAACGGATACGAGTAAAAACCGAGCAAAGATTAAGTAAGGATTTGGTAAGGGGGGAATATAGTTCTAAACCACTTTTTTCTTGACAATGCCTGCTCCGATATTTAATATAGAATATATTGAATGTGTTAACTGAGAAATATATTTATTAAAAAGGGGCGTAAAACATGGTCATGAAAAGGAATATTCGTGCTGCGAAAGCAGCGGCCGCTCTTCTTGTCGGTGCAAGTGTCCTCGGGATGCAACTTCCCGTCGTACAAGCCGCTGACAGCCAGGGCTTGACCGGATCGTATATCGGTATCGGCACGGCTCCCGAGGAGAGCAAGGTCTTCAAGAAAGGCCAAGAGGTGATTGAGGACGAGACCGGCGTAGCAGATTATCGCTCGGTGAGCCACATCGGAACGGTTGGCGATAATGCCGACGGGCAAGGCGTCGCATGGACCCGCGACAAGGAAACACTGGGCGTGTTTGCCGGCGGCTATGGCGCCTATGCAATGAGCAACTACAGCACCGCTCTCGGGACATACGCCGCTGCGGAAATGGGCAGTACCGCTCTCGGTGCGGGTACCTATGCAATGAATAACAGCCTGGCGGTCGGCAAGAACTCCTATGCCGGTGCAGGATACTACTTCGGGGCGGTAGCCGCAGGTATCAATGCGAAGTCCTTCTATGGCGTCGCCATCGGGTACGGCGCAACAGCGGGACGGTTCTATAAATATATCCAGGGCGACGGTATTCAGTCTAAGTATTCCGCAGAAGGCGTTGCCATCGGGAACAAGTCCACCGCACTCGGCGGTGTCGCCGTGGGGCCGAGGGCGACCTCCGGCGGTCTTTACGGCACCGCCATCGGGAACCTTGCTTCGGTCGGTTACAGCGGCGTCGCTTTAGGCACTAAGGCATCCGTCACCGTCGATACCGGCGTTGCCTTGGGTGTAGAAGCCGTGGCGAACCGGGCAATGGGAACCTACGGGTACATCCCCTTCGCGGATGATACCAACGCCTCCCTGATCCCGACGAACGATTCCGAACTGGCATCAGCCATTGGTGCCAGCGACAGCGTCAAAAATTTCTACACCACCTATGCCACGGAAATCGCGGAATATAGTGGACTGAATCGTGCCTATGCTGAAGCCAGCAAAAATGCGGATGCGCAGAGGGACATCATACTGGCTACCAAGGGCAGTGCCGATCCTGCGGAACAGCAGCAGTATATCGATGCGGAAAATGCGGAGAGACAATATGATGATGAAGCGTCAGCGATAACCCAACAAAGAAATGAATGGCTGGCGGCGCATCCCGAGTTTGCAAAGGCCGTAAATGAGCACTCCCAAGCGCTGCTCACCTATAAATCCACCGAAGGCGCTGTCAGTGTCGGCGTAAGCGGCTCGCAAACGCGGCAAATCATCAATGTCGCGGCAGGAACCGAGGACACCGATGCGGTGAACGTAGCGCAGCTGAAGCGCGTAGCCGATGAAATCGGAAAAAAGGCGAACCTGGATGCGAGCAACCTGACAGACGGCGATGTAATGGCGTGGCAACAGAAGCTGGGCAACGGCACCGTGACCGAGGGCAACACCGGTCTGGTAACCGGCGGCACCGTTTACACCGCTTTGGAAGGAAAAGCCGACACCAACTTGAGCAACATCACGGCGGAAGGCGAGACGGTCATTTCCAACATTGCCAAGGACAGCGTTGTTGTTAAGGCCGGTGCGAATGTGACGGTCGATGACGTGACGGTAGGAAATACTAAAACCTACACCGTCAACGTGAGCAACGACGCGATCAAGGGTGCCGTCCAGGCGGATCTGGACAAGAAAGCCGATGCAACCTACGTGGACAGCGAGCTTGATAAAAAGGCGGATAAAGATGCCGGCAACCTGACTGCCGATGATGTAGCGAAGTGGCAGGAAAAGCTGGGCAACGGCAAAAATGAAGCAGGCAATACCGGCCTGATCACCGGCGACACGCTGAACAAGGCGCTTGCCGAGATTGATATCAGCGGCCAAATCACCAATAAGGCCGATACGGATCTGGGCAATATCACGAAGGAAGGCGAGACGGTCATTGCCAATATTGCCAAGGACAGCGTGAAGGTCATTGACGGTACGAACACGACAGTCACGGTCGGCGCCGACGGCGATGCGACGACATATGCCGTCAACGTGAGCAACGACGCGATCAAGAATGCCGTCAAGGATGATCTGGACAAGAAAGCGGACACGGATGCCGGCAACCTGACGGACGGCGATGTAACGAAGTGGCAGGAAAAGCTGGGCGTGCATGACCTGACGGAACAGTTCAACGGACTGGACAGCCGCGTCAATCAGCTGGACGGCCGCATCGACCGGGTCGGCGCCGGAGCTGCGGCGTTGGCAGCGCTCCACCCCTTGGACTTTGATCCGGAAGATAAATGGACCTTTGCGGCCGGTGTCGGTCACTACCGCAGCACCCAGGCGCTTGCGATCGGCGCGTTCTACCGCCCGAACGCCAAAACCATGTTCTCCGTCGCCGGCAGTATCGGCAACGGTGACGACATGCTGAACCTGGGCGTCTCCTTTAGACTGGGGGATGACGGCGCCTACTCGGGCTACTCCCGCGCCGCGCTCACCACGGTGATCGAGGAGCAACAAGCCACCATCGGCGCATTGGAAAATCAGATCGCCGGTCAGCAACAGCAGATCGAAGAAATCCTGCAACAGCTGGCGGAATTGAAGAAATAACGCACCTCGTCCTGCGCGTATACCGGAGCGGATTCGGTATACGCGCGCGGCGGGAACGCAAACAGGACTGTGAAGCGATGATACATTCATTACTTCGCAGTCCGTTTTCTTTTTGCGCTGCTCCCCGCCGTTGCCGCCGCATTCGCCGCCATGCCGGAACACTTTCCCGCACGGCGACACCCTCAGCGAGATACCGCGCGACACCTTCGTCGACATATCCGGAGAGACCGCGCGAGGAGCGGAAATTTTGGTAAACGGCGCTTTTATTTGGTACACTATTAACTAAGGGATAAAAATATTTCCTGTAACGTATTTTACACAGCGGCGGAATTTCCGCGGCGGTCTGGCGATCGATGCGATAGCCGCGAGGAATGCTACCGATATATAACGGACTGAAATGAGGTAGAACACATGGCGGAACACGTGAGCCGATCCAGCAAGGAAACCATGCAACGTGCAGAGTTGCACAAAAAAATCTGGGCGATTGCCGATAATGTGCGGGGAGCGGTAGACGGCTGGGACTTCAAGCAATACGTCCTGGGGATTTTGTTTTATCGCTTTATTTCTGAAAATCTTACTGAGTATTTTAATAAAGGAGAACATGCCAGCGGAAATTTAGACTTCGAGTATGCGAACATTTCCGACGAGCTTGCGGAGCGGGATTTTCGTCCGGACACCGTGGAAGACAAAGGCTTTTTCATTTTGCCGAGTCAATTGTTCGCCAATGTGGTCAAAGCGGCACCGACTAATGAAAACCTGAACGTCGATCTGGCGAATGTATTCCGAGATATCGAAGGAAGCGCCGTCGGCTACCCTTCCGAAGATGATATCAAGGGACTGTTCGAAGACATGGATACCACGAGCAACCGGCTGGGAGGGACGGTCGCAGAAAAGAACAAGCGACTTACCGATATACTCACTGGTATCGCTTCTATCCGTTTCGCTGATTTCCGCAATAACGACATCGACGCATTCGGCGACGCCTATGAATACCTGATCTCGAACTATGCCAGCAATGCCGGCAAATCCGGGGGCGAATTCTTCACTCCGCAGACGGTATCCAAGCTGTTGGCGCGATTGGTCATGGACGGGCAAAAAGAGGTCAACAAGGTCTATGACCCCACTTGCGGCAGCGGCAGCTTGCTTTTGCAAATGAAGAAACAGTTTGAAGAGCACATCATTGACGAAGGTTTCTTCGGGCAGAAAATCAATATGACCAATTTCAACTTGGCGCGTATGAATATGTTCCTGCATAATGTGAATTACAATAACTTTTCTATTAAACGGGGCGATACGCTGCTCAATCCCCAACATCAGGAAGAGAAACCGTTTGATGCGATCGTGTCCAATCCGCCGTATGGGCTTAAATGGGTGGGAGATGCCGATCCGACGTTGATCAATGACGAGCGATTTAGCCCGGCGGGTGTATTGGCACCGAAGTCCAAGGCGGACTATGCCTTCATCATGCACGCGCTGCACTACCTCTCCAGTCAGGGACGGGCGGCGATCGTCTGCTTCCCGGGCATTTTCTACCGCAAGGGCGCGGAAAAGAAGATCCGCCAATACCTTGCGGACAATAACTTCATCGACTGCGTGATCGATCTCCCGCCGAATCTGTTTTTCGGCACGTCCATTCCCACCTGCATCCTCGTCTTGGCGAAGAACAAGACGGAAAACAAGGTGCTCTTCATCGACGCGAGCCGGGAATTCAAAAAAGAAACGAACAACAATATCCTGGAAGAAAGCAATATCGAACAGATCGTCGCGGCCTTCCGCGAACGGACGGATACGGAATACTTTTCCCGCTATGTCGACAAAGCGGAAATCGAAGCGAATGACTACAACCTCTCCGTATCGACCTATGTGGAAAAGGAAGACACGCGCGAACGGATCGACATCCGGGCATTGAATCGGGAGATCGCAACGACCGTCGCCAACATCGACAGACTGCGCGCGGCGATCGACGAAATCGTAAAGGAGCTTTCCGATGAGTAAGATGGCAGAGTTGCTGCACGGCGAACAAGTGGAATGGAAGAAATTGGATCTTCTGTTGGATTATGAGCAGCCGACAAAATACATCGTTAAGTCAACGGAGTATGACGATAGCTATGCGACACCTGTTTTAACGGCGGGGAAAAGCTTTATTTTGGGATTTACGAATGAAACGGAAAACATATATGTTGCAAGTAAAGAGCAACCCGTCATTATTTTTGATGATTTTACAGCCGGCAACCAGTGGGTAGATTTTAGCTTTAAGATTAAATCTTCCGCAATGAAAATATTGAAGCCTAAAGAGGGAGTAAATCTGAGGTATTGTTATCACTGTATTCAAACTATCAATATAGATGTTACGGAACACAAACGACTATGGATTTCAAAGTTCTCACAAATTGAAATTCCAGTTCCCTCACTTAAAGTTCAAGAAAAGATCGTAGAAACACTTGACAAATTCACCGATTGTGTTACTGAATTACAGGCTGAATTACAGGCACGTTCCAAGCAATACGAGTATTATCGGGACATGCTCCTGAGCGAGGAATATTTGAATAAATTAGCCGAACAACTTGAAAATGAGGGGGGTATAGAACAAGATTAACTACACTTGGAGAGATTGGCATATTTACCAGAGGTAACGGCCTGCAGAAAAAAGATTTATCAACCGAAGGACGGCCGGTGATTCATTACGGGCAAATATACACGAAGTATGAGTTCGCAACAGATACCACCGTCTCTTTTACTAATGACGAAATTTTTAAGCGATTGCGAAAGGCAAAACCGCATGACATTTTGATAGCGACTACGTCAGAGAATGTGCAGGATGTAGGTAAGAGCGTAGTTTGGCTTGGGAATGAAGAAGTAGGATTTTCCGGAGATATGTACAGCTACAGCACAACGGAGAATTCTAAATATATTGCATACTATTTTCAAACGTCGGAGTTTCAAAAGCAAAAGGAGAGAAAAGTCACCGGTACAAAACTAATCCGCATACACGGCGAGGATATGAAGCAGATTTCTCTTCTTCTGCCGCCACTAGAAATCCAAGAAAAAGTGGTGCAGGTATTGGACAAATTCCAATTATTGCTCGCAGATACACAGGGATTGCTACCGAAAGAAATAGCGGAACGACAAAAACAATACGAATATTACCGCGAAAAACTCTTGACATTTGATGCGGATTGTGGTAGCAAGCAAGCAAGCAAGCAAGCAAGCAAGCAAGCAAGATAATCCCTGATAGTTATTTTGTTTTATTGAAAGAAGCGGCAGACGCAGTCGGAGTGCAGTTGTATACTGTTGCATGGAAATCATTGGGGGAAATTGCTGAAATAGGAACCGGGACATCGAATGCTAATGAGCAAACTGATTGTGGGGAGTATCCGTTTTATGTGCGGTCAAAAAGCATAAAACGGAGCAATCAATTTCAGTTTGATGAAACTGCGATAGTTATACCCGGAGAAGGAGGAATTGGCGACGTATTTCATTATGTAGAGGGGAAATACGCATTACATCAAAGAGCTTATAGAATTTGTTTGAAAGATACCAGTGTAACAACAAAATTTGTTTACTATTACATGTGGAGCAACTTTAAAAACTATATCAGCAAATATGCAGTTTCTGCAACGGTTAGTTCGATTAGAAAGCCGATGATTGCGAAATATCAAGTACCAATTCCCCCGCAGGCCGTTCAAGAGCGAGTGGTTTCCATCCTGGATACATTGGATGCGTTGGTCAATGATATTTCACAGGGATTGCCAAAAGAAATTAAGTTACGTCAGAAACAATACGAGTACTACAGAGACAGGTTGCTGGCGTTTCCGCGGGAGGGCGAGCAGCCGGGAAGGAGTGCTGAAGATGGCGGATGCAAAGTTAGTGTATGATACTTCCGCGATTGCGGAGATGACGAACGGGATCATCTTGGCGCGTTTTGATAAGGAAAGGGGAACGCGGGAGACGACATACCAGACGGAAGCGGAGTTGGAGCGGCGGTTGCTGGCGGATCTCGTTTCGCAGGGGTATGCGCCCGTGGAGGTTCGGTCGCAGGAGGAGCTGTATGCGAATCTGAAGGTGCAGCTGGAGCGGCTGAACGGGGTGTCGTTTTCCGCGTCGGAATGGGGCCGGTTTTTGCGTGAGTATTTGGACGCGCCGAATGACGGCATGGTGGAAAAGACGCGCAAGGTGCAGGAGGATCATGTGTATGATTTCACCTTTGACAGCGGCGAGTTGCGGAATATCCGGATCATCGACAAGGCGAATATTCATCACAATTTTTTGCAGGTCACGCATCAGGTCAGTCAGACGGGGCGGCATCGCAATCGGTATGATGTGACGATACTGGTGAACGGGTTGCCGCTGGTGCATGTCGAGCTGAAGAAGCGCGGCACGAATTTGCACGAGGCGTTCAATCAGATTCACCGGTACAGCAAGGAGAGTTTTAACGCGGACAATTCGCTGTACAAGTATGTGCAGCTGTTCGTGATTTCCAACGGCACGTATACGCGGTATTTTGCCAATACGACGGCGCAGAGTAAGAATAATTACGAGTTCACGTGTGAATGGGCGGATGCGAAGAATAAGACGATTTGCGATTTGGCGGATTTCACGCGGACGTTTTTCGAGAAGCGTGTTTTGTTGGAAGTGTTGACGAAGTATTGTATTTTCGATGTGAATGATACCTTGCTGGTGATGCGGCCGTATCAGATCGCCGCGACGGAGCGGATTTTGTGGAAGATTCGGTCCGGGTATGAGATGAAGAAGGCGGGGCGGCCGGAAGCGGGCGGGTTCGTCTGGCATACTACGGGGTCGGGGAAGACGCTGACTTCGTTCAAGGCGGCGAAGTTGGCGACGGGGCTGGAGTTCATCGACAAGGTGTTTTTCGTGGTGGATCGGAAGGATCTCGATTACCAGACGATGAAGGAGTACCAGCGGTTTCAGCCGGACAGCGTGAACGGGAGCAAGGACACGAAGGAGCTGAAGCGGTGTATCGAGAAGAATGATAATCGCATCGTCGTGACGACGATTCAGAAGTTGAATGAGTTCGTGAAGAAGAATCCGGGGCATCCGATTTATGACCGGCATTGTGTGCTGATCTATGACGAGTGTCACCGTTCGCAGTTCGGCGACGCGCAGCGGAATATTCGCCGGGCGTTCCGGAAGTATTACCAGTTCGGGTTCACGGGCACGCCGATTTTCGCGGAGAATTCCGTGAGCGGGGAGACGACGGCAGGGATTTTCGGGGCGCAGTTGCACAGCTATGTCATCACGGATGCAATCCGTGACGGCAAGGTGCTGAAGTTCAAGGTGGATTACAATAACATCACGCCGAAGTTCCGCACGGCGGAGCAAGAGGCCGACGAGCAGCCGCCGGCGCTGCCGGAGAGCAGGCTGTTGCTGCATCCGGAGCGGGTGCGGGAGATCACGAAGCATATTTTGCAGGTGTTCGACACGAAGACGCACCGGAATCAGTTTTTCAGTGTGGCGGAGCGGCGGCTGAACGGGTTCAATGCGATGTTTGCCGTGCAGAGTGTGGCGGCGGCGAAGTTGTACTACGAGGAGTTTGCCCGGCAGCAGGCGGACGTGCCGGAGGAAAAGCGGCTGAAGGTGGCGACGATCTACAGTTTCGCGGCGAACGAGGAGCAACGGGCGATCGGGGAAATCGCCGAGGAGGATTTGGAGGCGACGGCGTTGCAGGCGACGGACAGGGAGTTCCTCGAGCGGGTGATCGGCGACTACAATGCGCAGTTTCGGACGAATTTCTCCACGGACGGGAACGAGTTCCAGAATTACTACAAGGATTTGTCCTTGCGGGTGAAGGAACGGCAGGTGGATTTGCTCATTGTCGTGGGGATGTTCCTGACGGGGTTTGACGCGTCGACATTGAACACGCTGTTTGTCGACAAGAACCTCCGGTATCACGGGCTGATTCAGGCGTATTCACGGACGAATCGGATTTTGAATAAGGTGAAGACGTTCGGGAATATCGTTTGTTTCCGCGATTTGGAGCGAGCGACACGGGATGCGATCAAGACATTCGGCGATGAGAAAAGCGTGCATGTGATTCTGGAGCGAAGTTACAAGGACTATCTCCACGGGTTCCGCGACGAGGAGACGGGCGAGGAGCACAAGGGGTACGCGGAGATTTGCCGCGAGTTGCTCGAGCGGTTTCCGGAGCCGACGGAGATCGTGCTCGATGCGGACAAGAAGGAGTTTGCGAAGCTGTTCGGGGAATTGCTGAAGGCGGAGAATATTCTCCGGAATTTCGATGAGTTTGCTTCGCTGGAGAAGCCGATTTCCGCGCGGCAGATGCAGGACATGAAGAGCGTCTACGTAGATATTCGCGAGCAGCTGTTCAAACGGGATCCGGGCGAGTCGGTCGCGCCGACGGTCGATTTTTCGGATGTGGAGTTTCAGATCGATCTCTTGAAGACGGACGAGATCAATTTGGATTATATTTTGGCGTTGATTTTGGAGAAGTACCGCGAGAACGAGAATATGGATGCTTTGCAGGCCGAGGTGCGCCGCGCGATTCGTTCCAGTCTCGGCACGCGTGCGAAGGAGGAGCTGATTCTCGACTTTATCCACGGGCAGCCGTTGGGAGAATTGACCGGCACGGACGATATCCTGGAGGCGTTTTATACCTTTGCGCGGCAGGAAAAGCAGGCGAAGGTTGCGGCGCTGATCGGCGAGGAACAGCTGAAAGCGGGCGCGGATTATTTCATCGAGCGGGCGATTGCGAAGGGCTACGCGGAGCATGTGGGGGATCAGCTGGATCGCATCATTCCGCCGACTTCCCGACTCGGCGGTGCGCGTGCGAGAAAAAAGGAAACGGTATTGGAAAAGATCCGCAGACTGGTATCCGTATTCAGCGGGATCTGAGGGAAGAGCAGGGGCTGCCCGGCGCACGGGGTATTGCGGCGGGGCCCCTGCTTTTTTCGTGCGCGCGGATTTACTGCGCGGCGGCGGGGCGTGGCGGGAATGTTTGGTCTCGGCGGAGTAATCGTTTATAATAAAATAGGTATGGAATATACGGACAGCGCGACGGAAGTGGCGGAAGTCCGGCTGAGCCTGCCGGCATTTGACGGGCCGCTGGATTTATTGCTGCATCTGATTCGCAAGAACAAAATTGATATATACGATATTCCCGTGCAGGCGGTGCCTACGAATACCTGATCTCGAACTACGCAAGCAATGCCGGCAAATCCGGCGGCGAATTCTTTACGCCGCAGACCGTATCCAAACTGCTGGCACGGCTTGTCATGGGCGGAAAAACGACGATCAATAAGGTGTACGAGGAACCAGTCACCGAAATGATACGGACTGCGTAACGATTGATAGGCAAAAATCCTTGCAAAGCCGTTGATACAAGGACTTTCTGACACCGAGGGGGGTGCAGAGGTCTTGTTTTTTATCTCCGAAATCCGAGTGTACGAGTTTGATACAAGATCGAACGGGACGGCAAGCTCGCCTACCTCTACGACCGCGGCCTGGACATTGCGCCCATCGATAAAGAAAGCGAAAAGGCCCTGGCAAAGGTGCTGAAAAAATTTAACTAAAGCTTTGGCAGATGAGTGTGCGCAGGAGAGAATCCTGCGCGCCATTCATTGCGCAAGGCTGAGGTAAAAAGCTGTAAAATCTTGATACAATCCGCATAAATCGCTGGCTATGATCCGCTTTAGCGCTTGCGGATGTATGCCGTGGCCGGGCCGGCGCCGATTTTGATGATATAGCCTTCTTTGAGCAGACTGGACAAAGTGCGTTCTATCGTTCCCTGGCTGATATCCGGGCAACGTTCCATTAAATCCTTTTTGCTGATTTTTCCCAGTGCCTGGGAGAAGATGGCCTTGATCCGATCTGGCTTGGACATCTTTCTGGTTATCAGATATTGAATCCGGTCTTCGAATTCATCATATGCTTTTATGATGATACCCAAATAGTATTTCACAAAAGGAGCATAGGTGTTTTGGCTTTCGTGCCAGCCGGAAGAACTTGCCTGAAGAGATTCGTAGTAAGTGGCTTTCGTTTTTTCAATCAGCATTTCCAAGCTGATGTATTTCCCGACGATGTAGCCGGCACGATATAAAAGAAGGAGTGTCAGGAGTCGGCTCATCCGTCCGTTCCCGTCATTGAACGGGTGAATGCAGAGAAAATCCAGGATGAACATGGGAGTCAGCAGCAATTTATCCGTTATGTTTTCCTGCCAGGCATTTTGGAATGATTGACATAGAGAATCCATAGCGTCAGCTGTCTGAAATGCGGGAACGGGAACAAACCTCGCCGTTTGATGTCCTTGCGCGTCTGTTTCCGCAATGACGTTATCTGCGTTTTTATAGTCTCCGCCCGTGACTCCTGTTGCGTAAGAATACAGATCCCGGTGGAGCTGCCTGATGACATTGGGGACAGGGGAAATATAGTCATGATTTTCATGAATCAAGGCGAGTACTTCCCGATATCCGGCAATTTCCTGTTCAGACCGATTGTGAGGTTCAGATTTTTGGCTGACCAGTTCCTTTAATCGTTTGTCACTGGTACGTATCCCTTCAATGCGGTTGGAAGCCCCTGTACTCTGGATCAGGGCA
The DNA here is from genome assembly GCA_022771805.1 of Veillonellaceae bacterium. Classification (GTDB taxonomy): domain Bacteria; phylum Bacillota; class Negativicutes; order Veillonellales; family Negativicoccaceae; genus JALELM01. The sequence continues at coordinate 28,553 of JALELM010000008.1, forward strand.
ACGTCTACCAGTGTTTTCAGTTCGTCTGTATTCGCTTCCAGAAATAAATCCTGCCGTCCTTTGTGTTCATGGATACGAGTGAGAAGCTGGACGATTTCAGGTGTTAGCAAATTTTGTATTTCCTGCGAGTAGTTGAATGTACGCATAAAAATCTCCTTTATTTGTCTGCTATCTGCAACATTTTAGCATTAAATGAGGCAGATAGCAAGAGAATGAGGCAGATAAATACGGCAAATGCGGAGAAGGGAGATGAAACAGCATGACCCATAACGTCATCGCGCAAAAGTGTAGTAAAAAGTTGTAAAAATATCGATAAAATCTACATAAATCGCTTGCTATTATCCTCCTTTAGAGTGATATATATACAACGAAGGGGAAACGCCCCGCGGAATTAAAGGAGGAAACAACCATGTGGACAAAAGGAATTTTGAAGATCGGAAATAGCATTTTCACCTACTGCGTTAAGCACTACAAAGAAGCAAGCGAGGACGACGGGATTGATTGCGGCAGAATTTCAAAGCTGATGATCGAACGGGACGGCAAGCTCGCCTACCGCTACGACCGCGGCCTGGATCTTGCGCCCATTGACAGGGAAAGTGAAAAGGCCCTGGCAAAATTGCTGAAAAAATTTAACTAAAGCCTTTGCTGAGGGGCAGGGTTACCCGTACTCATCGGCTAAGATTGCGGGCGCGGATTATTTCATCGAGCGGGCGATTGCGAAGGGCTACGCGGAGCATGTGGGGGATCAGCTGGATCGCATCATTCCGCCGACTTCCCGACTCGGCGGTGCGCGTGCGAGGAAAAAGGAAACGGTATTGGAAAAGATTCGCAGGCTGGTATCGGTATTCAGCGGGATCTGAGGAAAGAAGCAGGGGCTGCCCGGCGCGAGGGGTATTGCGGCGGGGCTCCTGCTTTTTTCGTGCGCGGGAAAATTCGCGGCGGGCGGCTGGTCGTGGCGGGAATGTTTGGTCTCGGCGGAGTAATCGTTTATAATTAAATAGGTATGGAATATACGGACAGCGCGACGGAAGTGGCGGAAGTCCGGCTGAGACTGCCGGTATTTGACGGGCCGCTGGATTTATTGCTGCATCTGATTCGCAAGAATAAAATTGATATATACGATATTCCCGTGCAGGCGGTGACGGAGCAATACATGGCGTACTTGCGGGCGGCGGAGGAGTTCAATCTCTCGCTCGGCACGGAGTTTTTCGAGTTGGCGGCGACGTTGCTGGCGATCAAGGCGCGTTTGCTGCTGCCGAAGCCTGCCGCGCCGGAGGAGGATGTCGATCCGCGGGAAGAGCTGGTCGTGCGCCTGCAGGAATGGGAAGCGGTGAAGGAGCTCCAGCGGCGGATCAGCGAGGGGTTGGCGGCCGGGGAGGATTACCTGGAGAAGAAGCCGACGGTGCTGCCTTCCGCGCGTTTGCGTACGGACGTGCAATGGGCGCGTTTGGCGCGGGTGTGGGAGCGGCTGCAGGAGGAGAAACCTCAGGACGAGGTGCGGGTCGTGGTGAGGGAGGATATTTCGCCGGTGTTGTTGCGCGCGCGGTTTCGGGCGGCGTTGCGGCAGGGGCCGGTGTATCTGACGGAGTACCTGGGCGCACTCACCACGCGGTTGCAGCGGATCACGGTGTTTTTGGATGTACTCGAATTGGTGCGGATCGGCACGGCGATCGTGGCGGAAGATGCACACGGGATTTATGTGGGTGAGAAATGAGACAGGAACAATTGGGCCTCCTGGAGGCATTGCTGTTCGTCGCGGGCGAGCCGGTCGCGTTGGCGGATATGGCGCAAGTGTTGGGCGTGTCGGCGGCGGAAGCGGCGGCGCTGGCGGAGGAATTGCGGGAGCGCAAGGGGCGGGACGCGGGCGGTTTGGCGGTGCGGCGGGTCAAGGATACGTACCAGTTGTGCACCGTGCCGGCATACGGGCAAGTACTGAAGGAGCGGTATGCCGTGCCGCTGTCGCTCAGCAATGCGGCGTTGGAAACATTGGCGATCGTCGCGTTCAAAGGGCCGGTCACGCGGGCGCAGATCGAGGAGTTGCGCGGGGTCGGTTCGGATCGATCGCTGGCGGGGTTGTTGGAGAAGGATCTGATCATGGAAGTCGGGCGGGCGGATGCACCGGGGCGGCCGATTTTGTATCAAGTGACGCCGTTTTTTGAGCGGCGGGCGGGGAATCCGTTGCCGGAAGGTGCGGCAGAGGGAGAAGAGGCATGAAGGAACGATTACAGAAACTGATCAGCCGGGCGGGTTTGGCTTCCCGGCGGCAGGCGGAAGAGTGGATCACGGCGGGGCGTGTCACCGTGAACGGGAAGGCGGTCACGGAGCTCGGCACGAAAGCGGATCCGGAGCGGGATACGATCCGTGTGGACGGGAAACCGCTCCCGCAGGAGGCGGCGGTCTATTACGCCTTGTTCAAGCCGAAGGGGGTGCTGAGCACCTTGCGCGATCCGGAAGGGCGCACGACGGTGGTGGACTATCTCCGCGGGATCAAGGAGCGGGTGTATCCCGTCGGGCGGCTGGATTACAATACGGAAGGGCTGCTGCTCCTGACGAATGACGGCAAGCTGGCGAATTTGCTCGCGCATCCGTCTTCGGAGATCGAGAAGGAATACGAAGTGAAGATCAAGGGGCAAATCCCGCCGAGTATGTTGGAGACGTTTCGCAACGGCGTGCCGCTCGAGGACGGGGTGACTGCGCCGGCACAGGCGGCGGCGCAGTTCGATGTGCGGACGGGGATCACGACCGTGCAGCTGGTGATTCATGAGGGGCGCAATCGGCAGGTGCGCCGGATGTGCGAGCATTTCGGCTATCGCGTGCACAGTCTCAAGCGGGTTCGGTATGCGTTTCTGACGTTGCAGGGACTGAAGCGCGGCAGTTATCGTAAGTTGACCGAAGCGGAGGTGCAACAGCTGTATGCCCAAGCCACGAACTGATGTCCTGGTGATCGGCGGCGGCGCGGCCGGGCAAATGGCGGCGATTGCGGCGGCGACGGCGGGGGCGGCGACGGTCGTCCTGGAAAAAATGCCGCAGCTCGGGCTGAAAATGGGCTTGACCGGCAAGGGGCGCTGCAATCTGACGCATCACGGCGCGATGGAGGAATTCATCCGCAATACGCCGGGCAACGGCAAATTTCTTTACGGTGTGTACCGGCGGTTTACCAACGAGGATTTGTTGGCGCAGGTGCACGCGTGGGGCGTGGCAACGAAAGTGGAGCGCGGCGGGCGCGTATTTCCCGTGTCGGATTCCGCGCAGCAGGTGCGGCGGGCGTTCCGCGAGGAAATGGAGCGGCTCGGCGTGTGGGTGCGGACGGGGCTGCCCGTCACCGCGTTGCGGCGGACGGCGGACGGCTTTTGTGTGCAGACGGCGGAGCGGGAATTTCAGGCGCCGACGGTGGTGCTGACGACCGGGGGCGCGTCCTACCCGCAGACGGGTTCGGACGGTAGCGGGTTTCGCCTAGCGAAAAGCCTCGGCCATCACATCGTCACGCCGCGGCCGGCATTGGTTCCGCTGTTGTGTGAGGAGCCGGTGTGCAAGGAGCTGCAGGGGTTGTCGCTGCGGAATGTGGAATTGACGCTGCTGTGCGGCGGCAAGGCGGTCGCGACCTTGCGCGGCGAGATGCTGTTCACGCATTTCGGCGTTTCCGGGCCGCTGGTGTTGCGGCACAGCGATCGCACGTCGGCGGCGTTGGCTGCCGGCGAGGATGTGAGTCTGCTGCTGAATTTGAAGCCGGCGCTGCGACCGGAGCAGTTGGACGCGCGGTTGCAGCGGGAAATACAGGAACATCCGGCGAAGACGCTGCAGAATCTGTTGCTCGCGCTGTTGCCGCAGCGACTGGTGGCGCCGGTGCTTGCGAGGAGCGGCGTCGCCGCGGACTTGCGCGGGGCGGATCTGCCGAAAGCGGCGCGGCAGCAATTGGTGGCGGCGTTACAGGCGTTTCCGCTGACGGTGACGGGCACGCGCCCGTTGCGGGAGGCGATCGTGACGGCGGGCGGTGTCGATGTGCGCGAAGTGCGGCCGAATACGATGGGCTCGAAGTTGGTGCCGGGGCTGTATTTCGGCGGCGAAGTATTGGATATTCACGCCTATACGGGCGGTTATAATTTACAGGCGGCGTTTTCCACGGGTTTCGTGGCGGGAAGCGAGGCTGCCGCGGAGAGTATACATGGCTAAACGAATTGCGATTGCCATCGACGGACCGGCGGGCGCCGGCAAGAGTACGATGGCGAAGTGGTTGGCGGAACGGCTCGGTTATGTCTATGTCGATACGGGCGCGATGTATCGTGCCGTCACGCTGTACATGCTGGAAAAGGGGGTTTCACCCGCGGCGGAGGCGGCGGTCTGCGCGGCGTTGCCCGCGATCCGTCTGGATCTGACGCATACGCCGCAGGGGGATCGCATCGTCGTGAACGGCACGGATGTGACGGCGGCGATCCGCACGCCGGAGGTCTCGGCGGCGGTTTCGCAGGTCTCGTCGTATGCCTGCGTGCGCGCGCTGCTTGTGGAGCGACAGCGCGAATGGGGCGCGGCGGGCGGCATCGTCATGGACGGTCGGGATATCGGTACGGTCGTCCTGCCGGAGGCAGAGCTGAAGATCTTTTTGACGGCTTCGGTGCGGGTGCGCGCGTTGCGGCGTTTGGCGCAGTGGCAGCAGGAATACCCCGACCGACCGCAGGAATTGGCGGCGGTGGAGGAAGGCATTCGGGCGCGGGATCGTGCCGACAGCGAGCGGAAAATCTCGCCGTTGCGGCAGGCGGAAGACGCCGTGCTCGTGAATACCGATGAGCTGACACCGGAGGAAACGTTGGCGCGGTTGCTCACGTTGGCAAAGAAGGTGACGACATGCTGATCGCCTGTGTGCGTTGGATTTTCACCATGCTGTTTACGAAAATCTGGGGTCTGAAAATTTACGGGCGGGAACATGTGCCCATGGCGGGCGGCGCGATTGTCGTCGCGAACCACCGCAGTAACTGGGATCCGCTGATTGTCGGGGTGGCGTTGCCGCGGATGGTGTATTTCATGGCGAAAGAGGAATTGTTTCGCAATTACTTTTTGGGCATGATCTGTCGGATTCTCGGCGCGTTTCCGTTGCAGCGGGGCAAGGTGGACAAGGTGGCCATGCGGACGGCGTTCGGGATTTTGCAGCGGGGGGATCTGCTGGGGATTTTCCCGGAAGGCACGCGGATTCGCCGGCCGGGACTGGGGCGTTTCCACAGCGGTGCGGCTTCGCTTGCGCTGCGGTTGGGGATGCCGCTGATCCCGATCGCACTGATCGGTACGGATCGCATGGGCAAGGGCGGGCTGCCGATTGCCGTCATCGGAGAGCCGATCGCGGTGGAAAAGGGCAAACCGACACCGGAACGGGTGGATGAAGTTAATGATATGATTAGAAATGAAATAGAAAAGATGCAAGGAGCGCATCGGAGCCAATGACATGAAGATCGTAGTTGCCAAAAAACTGGGCTTTTGCTACGGGGTGAAACGAGCCATCCAAATCGCCGAAAAAGTCGGCAATTCGGGCGAAAGGACGGTCACCCTGGGGCCGATCATCCACAATCCGCAAGTGGTCGCGGCATTGCGGGAAAAGGGGATCGGCTATGTGGACGATTTACAGGAAGTCACGGATGAAGCCGTGATTATTCGTTCGCACGGAGTAGGCCCATCGTGTTATAATATTGCCAATGGAAAAAATATAAAGATTATCGATGCTACGTGTCCTTTTGTGTTGCGCGCACAAAAAGAAGCGAACAGCCTGGTTCGTGCCGGCAAGACGGTATTGATCTTCGGTGAGAAAAATCATCCCGAAGTTCGCAGTATCGCCGAGTGGGCATTGGATCGGGCCATTGTAGTCGAGTCGGTTGATGAATTGGAGGCACTGCCTGATTTCGATGAGGTCAGCGTTGTTTCCCAAACCACGTTTTCGCAGCGGCTTTTTCAGGAAATGCTGGACGTATTGTCCCGCAAAGCCGAGACGGTCGATGTGTATCGCACGATCTGCAATGTGACGGAAGAACGGCAAAGCGCCGTAATCGAACTGGCGGAACATTGCGATGCGGTGATAGTTATCGGCGGTAAAAAAAGCGGGAACACCCGCAGACTCTATGAGTTGGCACAGGCTTCGGGCAAACCGGCGTTTCATATCGAGACGGCGGCAGAGCTGAAACGTACGTGGTTTACACGCGATATGACCGTGGGCATCACGGCCGGTGCATCCACACCGGACTGGATAATCGAGGAGGTAGTGTTGGCAATGGAAGACATGAACAAAACGTTCGAAGAAATGGAAATGGAGTACGATTTCCGCAAGGGCAGTGAAGTGGAAGGTACGGTTGTGGAACTGACGGATGACGAAGCTTACGTCTCTTTCGGTTACAAGACGGAAGCCGTCCTGACCGCGCGTGAGTACTCGTTCCCGGCGCCGAAGTCGATGAAAGACGTGCTGGCGGTCGGTGATACGGTGCAGGCGGTCATCACCAATGCCGTGAAGGAAGACGGCACCATCTACATTTCCAAGATCAAGTTGGATCGCTTGGCGGACTGGGATATCGTCGAAAGCGCATTGGAAAAAGACGAGCCGGTCGAATGCGAAGGCATCGAAGCCATCAAGGCGGGCCTCTTGGTGCAGATTCAATCGTTGCGCGGGTTCATTCCGCTGTCGCAAGGGGATTTGCGTTTTGTTCGTTCGCTGTCCTTCCTGGTAGGCTCCAAGTTCCCGGCCAAAGTGCTGGAAGTGGATCGCCAGAAGAACCGTCTGGTGTTGAGCCGCAAAGCGGTACTGGAAGAACATCGCGAAGAAGAAATGGTAAATATGCGCGAAGCATTTGAAAATCACTCGGTCCTGACGGGCGTCGTCAAGAAGATCATGCCCTACGGCGCGTTTATCGATGTCAACGGCATTGAAGGCCTGTTGCACATTTCCGATATTGCCTGGAACAAAGTGGACAAAGTGGAAGACGTGCTGGAACCGAATCAGGAAATCGAAGTCGTGATCAAATCCTTCGATGAAGAAAAGCAGCGTATTTCCTTCAGCCGTAAGGAAACGCTTCCGGATCCGTGGTTGGAAAACATCGAAAATTACGCGGTCAGCGATGCCGTCGTCGGTAAAGTGGTGAAACTCATTGATTTCGGCGCGATCGTGGAATTGGAAGACGGTCTGACCGGTCTCCTGCATATCAGCGAAATCACGAAAGACCGCAGCAAGAAAGTTGCGGATGTGTTGCAGGAAGGCGACAAGGTCGAAGTACAGATTATCGGCATCAATAAAGCGCGGAAACGCATCAGCTTCAGCCTGATTGAAGTCGAAGAACGTACTGCAGCCGAAGAACCTGCTGCGGAAGAACCGGCGGAAGAAGCGTCGGAAGGCGATCAGGAATAAGAGTCTGCCGCCGGCTGTGCTTGTGTATGCGAGTGCCCGGTAGCGACTGAAAATACGGGAGCGGATCGGCTCCCGTATTTTATTTAATAATGAGGAGTAACTATGGATAAACCGTTAGTGGCCGTGGTCGGACGACCCAATGTCGGCAAGTCGACATTGTTCAACGCCATCATCAACAAACGTATATCCATCGTCGAGGACGTGCCGGGCGTGACACGCGACCGCATCTATTACGATGCGGAGTGGCTCGGGAACGAATTTACTTTGATTGATACCGGCGGGATCGAGTTTCTCGTGCCGGAGGCGGATCGGATCGCGGTCGGCACGCGGGCGCAGGCGCAGCTGGCGATCCTGGAAGCGGATGTGATCCTGCTCGTCTGTGACGGGCGCACGGGGATCACGGCCGACGATGAGCAGGTGGCGAATCTGCTGCGTTCCGCCGGCAAGCCGGTATTGCCTGTCGTGAACAAAATCGACAGTCCGGCACAGGAAATGAATACGTACGAGTTCTACAACTTGGGGCTGGGCGATCCGTGGCCCGTATCGGCAGCGAATCGGCTCGGGTTGGGCGATTTGCTGGACGAGGTGGTGCGGCTCTTTCCGACACATACGCTGGATCCCGCGGAGGATGCGCTGGTTCATATCGCCTTGGTCGGCCGTCCGAATGTCGGCAAATCGTCCCTGACGAATGCGCTGCTCGGCGAGGAGCGGGTATTGGTGACGGATGTGCCGGGCACGACACGCGACTCGATCGACACGCATTGGAAGTTCAACGGGGAAGAATTTGTTTTGATCGACACGGCGGGGATGCGCCGCAAGGCGAAGGTGGATTTGCCGGTCGAGCATTACAGTGTCCTGCGCTCGCTGCGCGCGATCAATCGGTCGGACATTGTCGTCCTGGTATTGGACGCAATGACGGGCGTGACCGAGCAGGATACGAAGATCGCGGGGTATGCCCATGAGGCGGGGAAAGGGCTGATCATCCTCGTCAATAAGTGGGATTTGCCGACAAAGGACAATCATACGATGGCGGCGTATACGGAAGAAATCCGCAATAAGCTGGCGTTTGCTCAGTACGCGCCCATTCTGTATGTTTCGGCGAAAACCGGACAGCGGTTGCATCGCTTGGGTGAAACCGTGCAGGCCGTTGCGGAGCAGCAGAGCCTGCGTGTTTCCACCGGCGTGCTGAACGAATTGCTGGCGGATATGAAGTTGGTGAATCCGCCGCCGATGAAGTACGGACAGGCGGTTCGGCTCTACTACATGACGCAGGTCGGTGTCAAGCCGCCGACGTTTGTCGTCTTCGCCAACCATGCGGAATATGTGCATTTTTCGTACGTTCGCTTCATCGAGAATCGCCTGCGCGAATCGTTCGGCTTTGAAGGAACGCCGATCCGGCTGGTGTTGCGCGGCAAAAAGGACGGCGATGACGAATGATTGCAACGGTAGCGGCAATCCTGGGGGCGTATCTGTTGGGCTCGATCCCCAGCGGGTTGCTGTTGGGGAAATATTGCGGTGGCGTGGATTTGCGGACGGTCGGCAGTCATAATATCGGGGCGACGAATGCCTATCGCATTTTGGGTGCGAAGATCGGCGCGGTCGTGTTCCTCTGCGACCTGCTCAAAGGGATCGTCGGGACGGCACTGGGCGGGGCGGATCCGTACCTCGTGACGGCGTGCGGCGCGGCGGCGCTGCTGGGGCATATTCGCTCCGTGTTTCTCGGCTTTCAAGGCGGCCGCGGCGTGGCCACCGGCTTGGGCGTGCTGCTGTGTCTCTCCTGGCCGGCGGCACTGGTCGCGGCGGCGGTGTGGGCGCTGCTGCTGAGCTGGAAGCGGATCGTGTCGCTGGCGTCGATGGCGGCGGCGTTGTCGGCGGCACCGGCGGCATGGCTTTTCGGCGCACCGGCGGTGTATTGCGTGTTCATTCTGATCGGCGCCGTGGCGATTGTGGTCAAGCATAAAGACAATATCGGGCGTTTGTTGCGGGGCGAAGAACAACCGATTCGAACGCAGAAGAGGTGAGCAGATGAAGATAGTGATGCTGGGGTCCGGCAGCTGGGGTACGGCGATGACCTCGCAGCTGGCGCAAAAGCATGCAGATATTACGCTCTACTCCCGTAATGCGGAAGTGGTGGAAACGATCCGCGCCACGGGCGAAAACAGCGCCTATCTGCCCGGCGTGTCCATACCGGCGCATGTGAAGCTGAGCAATGATTTGGAAGCGGCGGTGCACGGTGCCGAGGTCGTCGTCCTGGCGACACCGGCCAAGGCGATTGCCGAGACGGCGGCATCCGTTCGCGAGTGGCTGGCGCCGCAGGCATTGGTCATTTCCACGGCGAAGGGCTTGTCGGCGACAGGCCGCCGTCTGTCGGAGGAAATCCGCGATGCGCTCGGCGACAAGACGGAGCATATCGCGGTGCTTTCGGGGCCGAATCATGCGGAGGAAGTCGGGCGCGGCCAGCCGGCAGCGACGGTGGTGGCGGCGGCAAGCAAGGAAACGGCGATGCGGGCGCAGGAAGTGTACATGATGCCGCGCTTGCGAGCCTACTACAGCACTGATCTGCTCGGGGTGGAATACGGCGGCGCATTGAAGAACATCATCGCGCTCGCGGCCGGTGTCGTGGACGGTCTCGCCTATGGCGACAACACGCAAGCGGCGCTGATCACGCGCGGGCTGACGGAGATTGCCCGCTATGCCTGCGCCTGCGGAGCGAAACGGGAGACGCTGTTCGGCTTGGCGGGCATGGGAGATCTGATCGTCACCTGTACGAGTTCGCACAGCCGTAACCATACGGCGGGGCTGCTGCTTGCCCAAGGCAAGACGGCGGCGGAGATCGTCGCGGGAACGCGCATGGTCGTCGAAGGGATCCGGACGACGGGCATCGTCTATCCGCTGGCGCGCGAGCGCGGCATCGAGATGCCGATCACGGAGCAGGTGTACTTGCTGCTGGAAGGCAAGATCCGGGCGACGGAAAGTTTGCGGATCCTGATGGAACGCGAAAAGAAGCACGAATTGCAGGAACCGACCTGGTAAATTTTTATAATTGACCCGTAGTAATGCGGTTGCTATAATACTACAAAGGAGCAAGTATGCGAATTATCGGCGGCAGTCGCCGCGGACATCGTTTGTTCACGCCGCGCGGGCTGACGACACGCCCGACACAGGATCGTGTACGGGAGTCGATATTCAACGTGCTGTCTTCCCACGGTTGGGACGGCACGCGGGTACTGGACGCCTTCGCCGGAACGGGAGCGTATGCTTTGGAAGCACTGAGCCGCGGCGCGGAGTCGGCGGTAGCGATCGATCTTCGCACGACCGCGCTGATCCGGCGCAATGCCGAGCATTGTCGCTTCACTGCGGAGTTGCAAGTCATTCCGGGCAAGGCGACCGCCGTGCTGGAACGTCTGGCAGCGGAAGGAGCGCCGCCTTTTACTTGTATCTTTTTGGATCCGCCCTACCGGCAGAATTTAGTGCGGCCGGTGTTGCAAATCTTGGCGGAGCGGGGCTTGGCTGTGCCGGGCGCATTGCTGGTCGTTGAACACGCCGGCGAGGAGACGGGTATCGCAGACGATACCTACCGGCTCATCAAGGAAAAAAACTACGGAGATACTACGGTATCCTATCTGGAGTTTCAGGGAGGCGGATGAATGCGAATCGGTATCGTTCCGGGGAGTTTCGATCCGGTCACGAAGGGGCATGTGGACATCATCGAACGCAGCGCACCATTGGTGGACAAACTGGTGGTGGCGGTGTTTGTCAATCCGGGCAAAGACCCGTGGTTCAGCATGGCGGAGCGAGTGGCACTGTTGCGGGAAGCGACGGCGCACTTGCCGAATGTGGAAGTGGACAGCTTTTCCGGACTGCTCAACGACTATGTGCAGCAGCGCGGCTCGCGGCTGATTATCCGCGGCTTGCGGGCATTCAGCGACTTCGAGTATGAATTCCAGCGGGCATTGTTGCTCAAATCCCAGGAGCCGTTGATTGAAACCGTATTTATGATGACTCGCGGAGAGTATTCCTATATCAGTTCTTCGGGAGTGAAAGAATTAGCCTTGTTCGGCGGTAATGTGGCGGCGATGGTGCCGGCCGGTGTCGGAGCCGCTTTGCAGGAAAAAATAAGAGAACGCAGACAAAGGAGTGGAGCAAATGGACACACGTAGATTGCTTGAGGAATTGGAGGAGGCCGTTTCGGGTAAGGCGGTTATCCCGGTCATCCACAAGAGTTTGGTCGATCCGGAGGAAGTAACGCGCATTGTCGATGCGATCAATGCTTCATTGCCGAATGAATTGGACAATGCCAAGCGGGTTGTCGCGGAAAAAGAAGTTATTATTATGGACGCGCAGAAGCAGGCGGAAAATATCATCGCGCAGGCGAAGGATTACATCGCCAAAATCACGGAAGAGAGCGAACTCGTTCGTGCCGCCCAGGAACGTGCGGATGAAATTGTCGCCGCCGCGCAAAAATCTGCCGACGACTTGCAGCAAAGCGCCTTGGTATACGCCACGGATGTCTTGAAGTACGTAGAAGGAAATATGGAAGGGACGCTTGATGCGTTGCGTAAAAATAGAGAAAGCCTGATGCAACAGAATCGCATGCCGTCCGACGAACAGCACGGTCAGGAATAGGGAAAGAGAGAAGGGCTTGACTGGTTCAAGCCTTTCTTTTTGTATATGGAAGCACCGAGAACGGAGGAAAACAGATGCAGGAAAAATATATCCCGGCAGAGATTGAAGCCAAATGGCAGGAGCGCTGGTTTGCCGAAAATACATTCAAAACCGTTGCGGATGAAACGAAGGAGAAATACTACGTATTGGAAATGTTTCCCTATCCTTCGGGCAATTTGCACATGGGGCATGTACGCAATTATGCGATCGGCGACGTCTTGGCGCGTTTCAAAACGATGACCGGATACAATGTCTTGCATCCGATGGGGTGGGATGCGTTCGGGATGCCGGCGGAAAATGCCGCCATCCAGCGGAATATTCATCCGGCGGACTGGACGTACAGTAATATCGAAAACATGAAGAAGCAGCAAAAGCAACTCGGTCTGTCCTATGATTGGGGGCGCGAGGTGGCGACCTGCCGCGAGGATTATTATCGCTGGACACAGGAGCTGTTTTTGCTGTTCCTCGAACGGGGTCTGGCTTACAAGAAAGAAGCGAAAGTCAACTGGTGCGAGCAGTGCCGCACCGTATTGGCCAATGAACAGGTCATCGAGGGGCGGTGCTGGCGCTGCGACAGTCAAGTGGTGAAGAAGAATCTGTCGCAGTGGTTTTTCAAGATTACGGATTATGCGGATCGTCTGCTGGAGGATTTGGATTTGCTTTCCGGCTGGCCGGAACGGGTCAAGACGATGCAGCAGAACTGGATCGGCCGCAGCGAGGGGACGGAGTTTTGCTTCGCGGTGAAAGATTTCCCGGCGGAAACGATTGATGTGTACACGACTCGCGTGGATACGGTGTACGGCGTTTCGTATGTCGTGTTGGCGCCGGAGCATCCGCTGGTCGAGCGTTTGCTGATGAAGTCGGATCGGGCGGACGAAGTGCGGGCATTCGTTGATTCCGTACGGAATTTGAACGAGATCGACCGCACGGGTGAGAACGTGGAAAAAGTCGGTGTCTTCACGGGGACGTATGCGATCCATCCGCTGACGGGGCGGGAAGTGCCGATCTGGGTTGCCAATTACGTGCTGTATGAATACGGCACGGGCGCGGTCATGGGCGTACCGGCGCATGACGATCGCGATTATCTTTTCGCGCATAAATACGGTTTGCCGCGGCCGGTCGTGATTCGGCCGAGTGCGGGCGAGGCACCGGTGGATGCGGCGTTCACGGAAGACGGCGTGTTGATCGACTCGGGCGACCATACGGAGCTCTCGAGTGCCGAGGCACGGGAGGCGATCACCCGGGAATTTACCGAACGGGGGATCGGCGCAAAGCGGGTCAATTACCGGCTGCGCGACTGGCTCGTTTCCCGTCAGCGGTATTGGGGAACGCCGATTCCGGTCATCTATTGCCCGGACTGCGGGATCGTTCCGGTGCCGAAAGAGGATTTGCCCGTGCGGCTGCCGGAGGACGTGCAGTTTGAAAGTCAGGCGACCTCGCCGCTGGAAACGAATGCGGAGTTTTACCACACGACCTGTCCCCGCTGCGGGAAGGCTGCCCGCCGGGAAACGGATACGATGGATACCTTCATCGACTCGTCCTGGTACTACCTGCGCTATTGCGATGCGAATAATGACAAGCAGGCGTTCGCGAAAGATAAAGCGGACTACTGGATGGCGGTGGATCAATATATCGGCGGTATCGAGCACGCGATTTTGCACCTGCTCTATGCGCGCTTCTTCATGAAGGTGCTGCGCGATGCGGGCATGGCGACTGCGAGCGAGCCGTTTGAACGGCTGTTGACACAGGGCATGGTGCTGAAAGACGGCGGCAAAATGTCCAAGTCGAAGGGCAATGTCGTTTCGCCGGAAGAAATCGTCAAGAAGTACGGTGCCGATACGGCGCGGCTCTTCATTCTCTTTGCAGCGCCGCCGGAACGCGATCTCGAATGGAGCGATCGCGGCGTGGAAGGGGCGTATCGCTTCCTGAACCGCGTCTGGCGGATTGTCGACCGTTACCTTGCGATGCCTGTGGCGGCGCGGGAGCTGCAGCCGGCGGAAACGGATTTGCGGCGGGTACTGCACCGGGCGGTGGATAAGGTAACGCATGATTTGGACGGGCGTTTCAATTTCAATACGGCCATCAGTATGATCATGGAACTCGTCAATGCGATGCATGCCTATGCGGATGCCCGGACGGATATCGAAGCGGGCTTCCGCGACGAACTGCTGCGCGATCTGCTGATCATGCTGGCGCCGTTCACGCCGCACATTACGGAAGAATTGTGGCAGGCGATCGGCGCGCCGGAATCCAGTGTCCATGCGGCGGCCTGGCCGCAGGTGGACGAGGCAGCTCTTGCCGTGGCGACGCTGGAAATCGCCGTACAGGTCAACGGTCGTGTCCGCGATACGCTGACGCTTGCGGTGGATGCGCCGGCAAGCGAAGCGGAAGCGGCGGCACTCGCCCTCCCGCGGGTGCAGGAATTCACGGCGGGCAAAACGGTACGGAAAGTCATCGTGGTCCCGAATAAAATCGTAAATATCGTTGTCGGCTGATAACAGACAGCCCCGAATTCCGTGAGGATTCGGGGCTGTTTTCGTACGCACAAGCAAAGACAAAGCGGTTTATCTCATGGTATACTTATCTATATACACCAAGAAGCGGGAGGTCTGCTATGAAGTGTCCCTTTTGTCATTATCAGGATTCGCGCGTGACGGATTCACGCGAGACGGACGACGGCAACGCCATTCGCCGCCGGCGCGAGTGTCAGGAATGCCATCGTCGTTTTACGACCTATGAATTGGTGCAGGAGTCGCCTTTGCATGTCATCAAGCGTGACGGTCATTCGGAAATGTTTGACCGGGATAAGTTGTTGCGCGGGCTGATGCGGGCCTGCGACCGGCGCGGTATAGAAATTGCCCAACTCAATGAATTGATTTTCGAGGTCGAGCGGGAGTTGCGAAACCGGCTGGTGCAGGAAGTGTCGTCGGAAGAATTGGGCGAACTGGTGCTGGCCAAGTTGAAGGATCTCGACCAGGTCGCATACATTCGCTTTGCGTCCGTGTATCGGCGGTTCAGCAATATCCGTGATTTTATGAACGAGTTGGAGCGTTTACAGCCGGAGAGCGGCAAAAAATAGGAGGCGAGAATATGTTAATCGACTTGCATTGCGATACGTTGATGAAATTGTTGGACGAACCGGCCGGCGGCGATTTATACAAAAACTGCTGGAATATCGATATTGAAAAACTGCGTAAGAGTCATTACTTGATGCAGGATTTTGCGATCTTTGTCGATCTGGAAGAATTTGCGGATCCCTATCGCCGCTACGAAGAAATGAAAGAAGTCTTCGATACGCAAATGGATACCTATGCAGAGTATATGCGCCGTATCCATACCTTTGAAGATCTGGAAGACTGCCGCCGCGACGGGAAGATCGGGGCGCTGCTTTCTGTGGAAGAAGGCGGCGTATTCGGCGGTTCGCTTGAAAAACTCGAGCAGGGTTTTCGGGACGGCGTCCGCCTGATCACGCTGACTTGGAATTATCCGAACGAATTGGCGTGGCCGAACGGCACGGAAGGTGCGGACAAAGGTCTCACGCCGCGCGGTTGGGAATTTGTCGAATGGATGCAGGCGCACGGCATCATCGCGGATACGAGCCATCTGAACGATCAGGGTACGCGCGAATTGCTGGAACGCACGGAGGTTCCGGTGATGGCTTCGCACTCCAATGCGCGCGAGGTCTTTTCGCATCCGCGCAATTTGCCGGATGATTTGTTGCGGCTGTTCGGCGAAAAAGGCGGCATTATCGGTTTGAATTTCTCGCGGAACTTCGTCGGCTCGGAGCCGATCACCGCGCCGGATCAGATCAACAATCCGCGCATGATTTTCGCGCCGGTAACGGAGGCGGAGTACCATGCGATCGCGACCGGCAAGAAGCCGCACCCGCCGGTTGATTTGCGTGAACCGCTGCGCGTTTCGAAAGCGGCGGATATCGCCAAGCACGCCAAGTACATGGCGAATCTGGCCGGGGTGGAAACGATTGCCCTCGGGACGGATTTTGACGGCATTCAGCCGTTTTTGGAAATTCATGATGCGGGAGAAATGGAAAAACTTCTGCAGGCATTGAAGGATGTCGGTTTCACGGCGCATGAAATCGACCTGATTTGCGAGAAGAACGCATGGCGTTTCCTCGCGGAAACGTTGCCGCGGCGGTAAACGGAATATGAGAGCGACAATTTGCATGCGGGAGCATGCGGAGGTGGTGACGGCGTTTGCCGCACAGGCGGAGGAGATCGAAGCGATCGGCCGTTTGTGGATCGACACCCTGCAGTGCGGCGGGACGATTTTCTTCTGCGGGAACGGCGGCTCGGCTGCCGATGCACAGCATCTCGCGGCGGAACTGGTGGTGCGCTATCGCAACGAACGGCATTCCTGGCCGGGGCTGGCGCTGACGACGGATACATCCGTGCTCACGGCGGCGGGCAATGATTACGGGTATGAATATGTGTTCTCCCGTCAAATTGAAGGACTGGGCAAGGCGGGCGACCTGCTTGTCGCCATTTCGACGAGCGGAACGAGCAAGAATGTCGTACTGGCGGCGCAAGCGGCGAAAGCCAAGGGGATGACGGTGGTAGCCATGACGGGAGCGGATGCTCGCGCTCTGGGCGAACTGGCGGATCGGGTATTGGCAGTGCCGAGCACGACGACGGCACGGATTCAGGAGATGCATATCCTAGCCGGGCATATTTGGTGTGAGATGGTGGATAACGATGCAAACTGACTGGCGGGATTTTCTCGGGCAATTGCCGCAGCTGCGGATCGCGGTGGTCGGCGATGTCATGCTGGATCGCTACCTGTTCGGGGATGTGACGCGGATTTCGCCCGAAGCGCCGGTGCCGGTACATGCCGTGCGGCAACGTGACGATCGTCCCGGCGGGGCGGCGAATGTGGCGGCAAACCTTTGCGGTGCGGGCTGTCGGGTGTTTTTGTTCGGCAGGCTCGGCAACGATGCGGAAGGGCGCGACCTCGAACGTTTACTGCAACGAATCGGCCAGGACACGCGAGGACTGGTTACAACGGAGACCGTGCCGACAACGACAAAGATGCGGATCATCGGCGCGCGCCAGCAAATGGTGCGTATTGATTTCGAGCGAGCGGAAACGATTGCCGCGGAAGTGTTGCGGGAATTGCTGGAACGTTTGCGCGCTTGCCTCTCGGAGGGGATCGATGCGCTGGTTCTTTCCGATTACGGCAAAGGTGTGTGCTCACCGGAATTGTGTCACGGAGTGATTGCGCTGGCGGAAACATACGGTGTGCCGGTACTCGTCGATCCGAAGGGAACCGATTGGCAAAAATATGCCGGTGCGGCTGTGCTTACGCCGAATGTCAAGGAGCTGAGCGAGGTCGCCGGCTATGCGGTGGCGAATACGGATGCCGCGATTACGGCGGCGGGACGCGAGGTGCTGGCGCATGTGGCGGTCGGGGCGTTGGCCGTGACCCGTTCCGAGCGGGGGATTACCCTGCTGCGGGCGGACGGCGGAAGCGCACATGCCCCGGCGACGGCAAGGGAAGTATTTGACGTCTCGGGGGCGGGCGATACGGCGGTGGCCATGCTTGCGACCGGTTTGGCGGCACGGCTGCCGGAGCAGCGGATGCTGCATTTGGCGAACCGGGCGGCCGGCTATGTCGTCGGCAAGGTCGGAACCTATGCCGTTACCAAGCGGGATTTGCTTGAAGCCTTGGGAGACGAAGTGCCGGAGGAGCGCTATCTGCTGACCTCGGCGGAGTTGACCGAACAATTGGCGGCCTGGCGGGCAGCGGGCAAGCGTATCGTTTTTACCAACGGCTGTTTTGATATTTTACATCGGGGGCATATCAGTTATTTGCAACAGGCGGCGGCACTCGGCGATGTGCTCCTGGTCGGGCTGAATTCCGATGCGTCGGTTCGGCGCTTGAAGGGGCCGGAGCGGCCGCTTCGCACGGCGGAGGATCGCGCCTGCATGCTGGCCGCGCTGCGAGCCGTGACGGCGGTCGTCGAATTCACCGAAGATACGCCGGCGGAGTTGCTGGCGCAGGTACGGCCGGATGTGCTCGTCAAAGGCGGCGACTATCGGGTCGAGGAACTGGCGGGACGGGAATATGCCGGGGAGACGGTCATTCTGCCGTATGTCGAGGGATATTCCACGACCGGTTTGGTGGAAACAATTCGGGGAAAAGGAGAGACCATTGGCTAAACGAGCGGTTTTTTTGGATCGGGACGGAGTTCTCAATGAAGACGCAGGCTATGTTTCTCGGGCTGAGGATGTAGTCTGGCTGCCGGGGGCGAAAGAGATCGTCGCGGAGCTTACCCGGGCAGGGCTTGCCGTGTTTGTCGTGACGAATCAGAGCGGTGTGGCTCGCGGCATGTATACGGAAGAAGATGTCCGGAATCTGCATGACTGGATGCAGGAGGAACTGGCGCAGGCGGGCGGCCGCATTGACGAATTTTTTTATTGCCCGCATTTGACGCACGCGGCCGTTCCGGAATACGATGTGGATTGTGTGTGCCGTAAACCGCGGCCGGGAATGATCATTCGTGCTCTCGGTAAACATCGCATCGAGCGCGACGATGCCGTCCTGTTCGGCGACAGCGAGCGGGATGTGGCGGCGGCGGAACGGGCAGGTATTGCCGGCTATCTTTTCACCGGCGGCAATATCGGCGACTTCATTCGGCAGGTGCTCAAGGAAAAGAAATGGCTGTAACGAAGGACTATGAGCGCATTCTGATCATCAAGATGAGCTCGCTCGGTGATATCATCGCGGCATTGCCGACATTGTACGCCCTGCGGCAGCGTTTTCCGCAGGCGCATATCAGCTGGGTCGTGCAGCAGGAATTTGCGGCGGTATTGCCGGGGAAACCCTATATTGATGAGTTGATTTTCATTGACCGGAAACGGTTGCGGCAGCCTTCCTATTGGTGCGAGTTGCGGCGGGAATTGCGGCGGCATTCGTTTGATCTCGTTCTCGACTTGCAGATGATCGCCAAGAGCGCGCTGGTCGCGTTTTTGAGCGGCTGCCCTACACGCTACGGCTATTGGGAGGCGCGTGAGGGGAGCGGCCTGGTCAGCAAGGCGATCAGCGGGCCGCAGCGGAACGGCCACATCAGCGCCCGGCTGCTCGACGTGGCGGCGTATCTCGGCGCGCCGACGGAGGAAATTCGCTATCCTTTGCCGGATTTTTCCGCCGAACGGGAAACAATTCGCGGCGAATTGCGAGAGCTGGGGATCACGGGCGACTTTGTCGTGCTGGCGCCCGGTTCGCGCGGGGCGGTGAAGAATTGGCCGCCGGAGCATTGGGCGGAGCTGGCGACTCGGATTACGGCGGACGGCACGGCCGTCGTCATCGCGGGAGCGGCCGGCGACCGTGACTTGGCGGAACGCATCATGGCGAAGGCGGAAAACCCGCGGGTGTACGATTTCACCGGACGGACGAGTCTGCGCGGCCTGATGGCATTGGAATCGCTGGCTACGATGCATATTTCAGCAGATACTGGGCCTTTGCACATCGCCAATGCGGTGCGGACATCGCTCATCGGCCTTTTCGGGCCGACGCGCCCCGAGCGCAGCGGGCCGTTCGGCAATCTCCGCGGAGACAGCATTGCCGTGTCGAGCGGCGCAAACGGTGCGCGGCAAAAGAAACGAGACGATACGATTCGCATGACGGATATTGCCGTAGCGGATGTGTATGCATTGTATTGTGCAAAAAGAAAATGTGAAAACTAAAACGCAGCCTGCGAAAAGCGGGCTGCGTTTTAGTTTTCACTATTTTATTGCGCGATTGCTTTGCGCCGCCGCCGGTCGAGCCGGATCAGGCGCGTATTGTACGCGATTGCCGAGGCGATCAGACTGACGATGAAGCCGATCCAATACCCGTACGGACCCAGTTCGGTAAAACGGGCGAGAGAAATGCCCGTCGTCAGACCGATGCCCCAATAACAGCAAAGCGAAGTAATGAAGACGAAACGTACGTCTTTATAACCGCGCAGAGCACCTTGGATCGGCACCCCGAGCGAATCGGAAAAAGTGAACATAAGAGCGAACGGCAGGAAACTGGAAATCAGGGGGAGCATGGTGGGATCCTTCGTATACATACCCGCCACCCGAGACAGATTCAGTACGGCCAAGACGAAGAAGACGCTCGCCAGACCGACCGTGAACATTTGCACGATGCGCGCATACCGCAGCGCAAAATCAAAGCGTTTGGCGCCCAGCTCAAAGCCGCAAAGAATGGTCGCGGCAATGCCCGCGGAAAGCGGCAGCGTGTAGAGCAGGTTGGAGAAATTGGTCGCGGCCTGATGGGCGGCAATGATTCGCGTGCCGTAGCTTGCCATCAGCAGACCGACAATGGAAAACAAACTGACTTCCATGAAATTGGCACCGCCGATCGGGATGCCGATACGTAATTGCTCTTTCCATTGCTTCCAGTTCACAGGCTCCGGACGACTGAACAGCCGGTAGCGGCTGAACGGGGGCATCCGATAGTACAGCAAGAGAAAAAGACAGCAGTTCACCAAGTTGGAAGCGGCGATGGCCGCTCCGGCACCGGCGCCGCCCATGGCCGGGATAAAGGCGTTGCCGTCGATGAAGCAATAGTTCAGAAGAATATTGACGGTAAAACCGATCAGCATGACGCAGAGAGAAATACGGGTGTAGCCGTGTGCGTCCATGGCATTGCGGAGCGTAATGGCGACAAAGGTCGGAACTACGCCCAGGCCGATCCAGCCGAGGAAGCGCAACGCAATATCGTAGACTGTCGGCTCCAGACCCAGTCCGCCCAAGACCAGAGGAGCGACCCAATAGCCGATGCTGATGATCAACAAGCCGAGCGCGATCGCCAGATAAACCGCTTGGCGGAGTATGGTCGGGATATTCTTTTTATCGTCCGCGCCGAGCAGGTGTGAAACGATCGGCGTAAGCCCCGTGAAAAGACCGATGGACGCAACGAGAATCGGCATCCATAAATTGTAGCCGACAGCGGCGCCCGCCAAGTCCGCCGTGCTGTGTCGCCCCGCCGTTGTTGCTGCAAAAAAGCCGCCGGCTACAAGCGACAGCTGAGTGAGAAAGAGCGGTGCCCAAATATAAAGAAATTGACGCCACATAGCGCGTTTTGAATCCAGATGTTGCATATATTTCCTTTCCGCAGTGAAATAAGTTATACGCTGTTATTGTAACATATTCCATGGTTTCGATGAAAATACGGACGGTACTTTTCGTGCCTGTAGCACTTGCCGGTTTCGCCGATTTAATCTGAGTTATTTCTCGGGATCCTGCGGCGGCCTGCCCCACTCCTTATTGTGCTTCTCATTTTATCCTCGCATCCTCTCATGCGGGCGTGTTATAATGAGTTCAAGTGTACACGAATCAGCAAAGGGGGATGGGCAGTGAAGAATAAGTTGTGGTGGGCAGCAGCCGCTGTGCTGCTGGTGCTGATTGCGGTCGGCGTATACCTTTTTGCCGGCAACAGCGGCGGGCAGGAACAGACGTATACAACGGGGAAAGTGACGCGCGGCAAAATCGAGACCAGTATCGACGCCAGCGGGCTGTTGGAGCCGGTAGAGCAGGTCAGTTTGAGTGCGAATATTGCGGGAACTTTGCGTCATGTGTATGTCAAGGAAAATGAAGAGGTCCGGCGCGGTCAGACATTGGCGGTTATCGAAGCGAAAACGGCGGACAGCCAGTTGAGCCAGGCGGAAAGCACATTGGCGCATGCGCGCAGCATGTATGAACGCTATCAAAAATTGTATGAAGAAGGCGCGATTTCCTACCAAAAGTTGGACGATGCCAAGTTGGCATACGACAGCGCCGTTGCGACCCATCTGAAAGCGAGCGCCGACATGGCGGAGACGGTCATCGTATCGCCGATGGACGGCGTGGTGATCGGCAAGCCGATGAAGGAAGGCGAAACCTTTTCCCAAGGATTGGCCAGTCAGATGATCATCCTTCAGGTTGCGGATTTGAGCCATATGCGTATTCGTCTGCTGGTGGACGAAACCGATATCGGCCAGATTCGTGAGGGGCAAAAAGTCACCTTCACGGTGGATGCATATCCGAAACAAGAATTTGTCGGTTATGTCGGAGATATTTCCCGTTCGCCGAGCGACAGTTCCGGCAGTTCCGTCGTGTACTACACGGTATACGTACCGATTGAAGCGACCGGCGAGGACGGTCTGTATCCGTCGATGACGGCGCGGGCGGTCGTCCACGGGCGTAAGGAAGAGGCGGCGCTGCTCGTCCCGATCACCGCATTGCGCAGCGATTTGCAGGGACAATTCGTGTATGTCGTGCAGGGGAATGAAGCAAAGAAAACCTATGTGCAGATCGGGATTACGGATGATCAGCACGTGGAAATTCTTTCGGGGCTGCAGGAAGGCGAGACGATTGTAGTCAGCGGGACGGCCGGCGAGGATAAGGTCACGAACAAGTCGTCCTGGCAGGTACGTTGGTGAGCGTATGGCAGAACCGGTAATCGTTTTACGTGATGTCGTCAAAAATTATTACCTCGGCAGCATGACTGTGCCCGTCCTGCGCGGGATTTCCATGGCGGTGAACGAGGGGGACTTCCTTTCCATCATGGGACCTTCCGGCTCGGGTAAGTCGACGCTGATGAATATCCTCGGCTGTTTGGATCGGCCGACATCCGGTTCGTACCTGCTCGCCGGGGAGGAAGTGGCGACGCTGAATGACACGCAACTGGCGCATACGCGCAACAAGCGCATCGGCTTCGTATTTCAGAGCTTTAATTTGCTGACGAAATTGTCCGCCTTGGATAATGTGATTTTGCCGCTGATCTATGCCGGTGTTCCCGCTGCGGAACGGCGCGAACGGGCGACGCGGTTATTGCAGGCGCTCGGCCTGGGGGAGCGGCTCGACCATTTGCCCGCGGAACTGTCCGGCGGACAGCGGCAGCGGGTGGCGATTGCCCGCGCTCTGGTCAATGATCCGTCGATTGTCATGGCGGACGAACCGACGGGGAATTTGGACAGCCGTTCCGGCTATGAAGTGATGGAGATTCTTTCCGAACTGCATCGGCAGGGACGGACCATTTTGCTTGTCACGCATGAACAGGATATTGCGGAATATGCCACCTCGCATGTAGAATTGCATGACGGGGTGATCATTAACGAAACGGACGGAACGACATGAACAGTATGTACATGGAAAATGTCCGCATGGCATGGCAGGCGGTCGTCAGCAATAAACTGCGCTCGTTGCTGACCATGTTGGGCATCATCATCGGCGTGGCTTCCGTCATTGCGCTGGTCTCTGTCGGCTACGGCGTGCAGCGGGATGCGGAGGCGCGTTTCTCCAAACTCGGCTCCAATCTGCTCATCGTCCTCCCGGGAGCACCGCGTAAGCCGGGGCTGCACCCGGTGGGCGGGACGATGGAATCGCTGACGTACAGTGATTTCGAGGCGATTACCCGTCTGCCCGGCGTGGCAAGCGGCTCGCCTGCCGTCAGCGGTACATTTACGACTGTCGCGGGGAATAAAAACTGGCAGACCCGCGTCGTCGGTGTCAACGCCGCATATCGCTATGTGCGTGCCGCCGAAGTGGAAAGCGGCCGCTACTGGACGGAGCGGGAGTATATCGGCCGGGAACGTGTAGCGCTTCTCGGGGCGACCGTAAAAAAAGAGCTGTTCGGTGATGTCGATCCGATCGGCAGCAAGATCCGAATCAACAACGATCCGTATGTCGTCATCGGTGTGCTGGAGTCTCGCGGCGCCAGCGGCGGCGAGGATCCGGACAATCGCGTCATCGCACCGTTTACGACGGTGCAGGAACGCCTGTTGGGCATTCGGCATTTGAATTTGATCAATATCAATGTGGAGTCGCCGGAACAGATCGACCATGTGCAAGCGGATATTACGAATTTACTGCGTATCCGCCACGGGGTTTTGCCGAATCAGGAAGATGATTTTACCATTGAAAACATGGCGGATATCCTGGAAACGGTAAAAGAAACGATGAACACGCTGACGCTTTTCCTGGGCGCGGTGGCGGCGATTTCTCTGCTGGTCGGCGGGATCGGGATCATGAATATCATGCTGGTATCGGTAACGGAGCGCACGAAGGAGATCGGGATCCGCAAGGCGCTGGGGGCGACATATCGCATGATCATTATTCAGTTCTTGATCGAATCGGTGACGCTCAGCTTGGCGGGCGGTATCATCGGCATCGGGGTGGGCATTTTGCTTGCTTACGTCTTGACGGCCGTCGGGAATATTTCGACGGCGATCACCCCCCTGCCGGTCATCGGTTCGTTCCTGTTCGCAATGACGATCGGGCTGGTTTTCGGGCTGTATCCTGCCCGCAAGGCGGCAAAACTGAACCCGATCGATGCATTGCATTATGAGTGAGGGCTGGCGGCGTGGATTTCAAGGAGAAGTTGCACGAAAGGATGATGGTCAATCCGTATGACCGCTACATGAACTACCGGATATGTGAAGCGGAACACGGGCGGATCGTGATGGAAACGGTCGCGGAGCGGAGAATTTTCGAGAACTCGAAACAATCGATCCATGGCGGTTTTCTGTTCGGGATGGCGGATGTATACATGGGAGCGGCCTGCTTGACGGTCGGGCGCTCCGTGACGACGATGAATCTGAACCTTTCGTATTTTCGGCCGACACAGCCGGACAGTACCGTGCGCGGCGAAGCACGTGTGATTCACGCCGGGCGGCGAACCGTCGCCGCCGAATGTGATTTTTATGACGCGGAGGGGAAGCTGCTGGCACACGGCATCGGTACTTATTTTGTCGTCGGTACGGTGGCGTTTACGGAGGATGACGATGACTGATCCGAGTCTTGCGGCGTTTCAGGAGCGGGCCTCACGGCAGGATCCGTATTTCCAATTTACGAAAATACAAGTAGAGGAATTGCAGCCGGGAGAAACGCATTTCAGCCTGTTTATTGAGGACGGTTTCCATACGAATCGGCTCGGGATGGCGCACGGAGCGGTACTGTCCACCATGACGGACGCATCCATGGGTTGGGCGGCAAGGACACTCGGCTACCATGTCGTCACATTGAATATCGAGGTGACATTTGTCCGCCCGGCAAAGGCCGGAACACGGATTTATTCACATGGTAAAATTGTTCATCACGGTACACGGACGCTGGTCGGCGAGACTCATTTTTACGATGAGGAAGGACATTTGCTCCTGCTCGGTCGCGGCACGTATTGTATCGTGAAAGGAATAGATCTCGCAACGGAAATATAAGGAGGCAAGTATGTTGCAAAAAACGGCGGAACAGGAAGCCATTATTCAAATGGCAAGGGAAATCACGGAAAAGGAAATCGCGCCGCGGGCGTTGGCGATGGACAAGGATGGTGAAGTACCGGCGGAATTGTGGCGGATTTTGCATCAGGCGGGGCTGACAAGCTTGGCGGTACCGCAAGCGTATGGCGGGGTAGATCTGGCGGCCGATACGTTGGCCTATGTGTATGAAGAGATAGCGCGCGGCTGTGCCGGCATTGCGACCGCCTGTGCGGCAAATATGCTGGCATTTCTGCCGGTAAAATTCGGCGGTACGGAGGAACAGATTCGCGAGTTTTGTGATGCGCTGCTTGCCGGCCACATGGCGGCGTTTGCGCTGACGGAGCCGAATGCCGGCTCGGATGCTTCGGCGATTGCGACGCGGGCGGACAAGGCGGACGGCGGCTACCTGCTGAACGGGACGAAGCATTTTATCACGAACGGCCCGCTGGCAAAGAAGGTCGTCGTTTTCGCGAATGCGAAGCCGGGGAAGGGTGTTCGCGGCTTGACGGCGTTTCTTGTCGACAGCGAAACGGAAGGTTTCAGTGTCGGCAAAGTAGAGGACAAAATGGGGATTCGCGCTTCGGCGACTTCGGAAATTATCCTGCAGGATTGTTTCGTGCCGGAAAGCGCCCGCGTCGGCCGTGAGGGCGGCGGGTTCCGGTTGGCGATGCAGACACTGCACGCATCGCGACCTTTTGTCGGCGCGATTGCGGTCGGGATTGCACAGGCGGCGCTGGAAGCGACCTATCGCCATGTGCACACGCGGGAACAGTTCGGAGCGAAGCTGATCGCCTTGCAAATGGTGCAGCAAATCGTTGCGGACATGGCCATGCAGACGGAAGCGGCGCGGCTGATGGTGCATCGTGCGGCGGCCATGCAGACGGAGGGACATCGGGATGCCGGCGTGTATGCCTCGATGGCGAAGTGTTTCGCCTCCGATGCGGCGATGAAAATCACGACGGATGCGGTGCAGGTGCTCGGCGGTGTCGGCTACTCGCGGGAAGCACCGGTGGAAAAGTATATGCGTGATGCCAAAGTCATGCAGATTTTTGAAGGCAGCAACCAGGTTCAGCGCGGAATTATTGCCAACGGCCTGCGTTTGGAATAAGAAACAGGCGGCGGACACTTGTCACGCCGCTTTTTCCTTGCTATACTTAGAGAAATACAGGACTGTGATCGAAAGGTGTCCGGACAGCATGCGTTCCAGGGAGTCGGTTCCGAGACTGGAAGAATCGGCGCGCGGAGACGGGCAGTTCATTCGGGAGTCGTGGACTGAACGGAGTAGGTTCACCGTATGTCGGCGTTAACGATACAGAGTACTAATTTGGGTGGTACCGCGGAAGAGATTTCGCCCCATGGCGGGGTCTTTTTTTATTGGAGGAGGATTGTGATGAAAGCACAGATGGAGGAACTGCAAGCCCGGGCGCTCGTACGAATCCGGCAGGCGCAAGACGAAGCGCAGCTGCAAGATGCACGGGTGGCCTTCCTGGGGAAAAAGGGTGAATTGACGGCCGTGTTGCGCGGCATGAAAGACTTGAGCGCAGCGGAGCGTCCGGTCATCGGCGCGCTGGCAAATGAAGTGCGCGCGGTGTTGGAAGCGGCGATTGACGAGCAGCGAACGGTGCTGAAAGAAGCGAAGCTGGCGGCGCGCTTGGCGAGCGAACGCATTGATATTACGCTGCCGGGACGGCGCCCGCTGACAGGGCATATCCATCCCTTGACGAAGATCAATCGGCGGATCAAGGATATCTTTATGAAGATGGGCTACACCGTGGCGGAAGGGCCGGAAATGGAAAGCGATTTCTATAATTTCCAATGCCTGAACTTCCCGCCGGATCATCCGGCTCGCGATATGCAGGACTCTTTTTATATTACCGATTCGATTCTCTTGCGTACGCATACTTCGCCGGTGCAGGCGCGGACGATGCAGGCGCATGAGCCGAACACGCCGCTGCGGATCATCGCGCCCGGCAAGGTGTTCCGCTGGGATTATGACGCGACGCATTCGCCGGTCTTCCATCAGGTGGAAGGGTTGGTCCTGGATAAGGGCATCACGTTTGGGGATCTGAAAGGGACGATCGAACATTTTTGTCGGGAGATTTTCGGCAGCGATACGCAGGTGCGTTTCCGCGCCAGCTATTTCCCGTTTACGGAGCCGAGTGCGGAAGTCGACATTTTATTCAGGAAGCGTCATACGAAGGGCAGCACGGTTCGGACGACCGAGAGCTGGCTTGAAATCCTCGGTTGCGGCATGGTGCATCCGAATGTCTTGCAGCTGAACGGCTACGATCCGGCAGAAATCAGCGGGTTCGCTTTCGGCATGGGCGTGGAACGCATTGCCATGCTGGTGTACGGGATCGATGATTTGCGTCTTTTCTTTGAAAATGATCTGCGCTTCCTGGCGCAGTTTTAGGAGGGAATACTATGTTGGCTTCATTGCAATGGCTGCGTAAGTATGTTGCGGTCGAAGGTGTGCCGCAAGAGCTGGCCGATGCCTTGACGATGGCGGGGATTCCCGTCGAAGAGGTGCGCGAGCCGGGCGTGGAAATCAAGAATGTGGTAACGGGGAAAATTCTTTCCGTTGAGCCGCATCCGAACGCGGATAAATTGGTCGTCTGTCAGGTGGATATCGGCACGGAAACGTTGCAAATCTGTACGGGCGCTACCAATGTGAAACCGGGGCAGATTGTTCCGGTAGCCAAGCCGAATTCCTACCTGCCCGGGGGCGTGCATATCACGACTTCCAAGTTGCGCGGTCTGCCGTCGTACGGCATGATGTGCTCCGCGCAGGAACTGCGGCTGGACGCACAATTCTTCCGTGAAGCGCCGGCGGACGGGATCCTGATCATGGCACCGGAAACGCCGGTCGGCGAAGATGTGCAGCCGTATCTGGGCTTGGCCGATACGATTTTTGAATTTGAACTGACACCGAACCGGGCGGACTGTTTCTGTATGGTCGGCTTGGCTCGCGAATTTGCCGCATTGTTCGGCAGTCCGCTGCATTTGCCGGAAGTGAAGGTGCAGGAAAGCGGCGCTCCGGCAAGCGAGGAGGCACGGGTGGCGATTGCCACGCCTTTGTGCGAGCGGCTGACGGCACGGCTGTTGCGCGATGTACGGGTAACGGACTCGCCGGCTTGGCTCGTGGAAGCCTTGCGCTCCGTCGGGATCCGGAGTATCAACAATGTGGTCGACGTGACCAACTATGTCATGTTGGAATTCGGGCTGCCCTTGCATGCGTATGATTTCACGACCTTGGCGGACGGTCTGCTGCAATGTCGGGAGACGCGGGCGGACGAAACCGTCGTGACATTGGACGGTACGGAACGTAAACTTGCCGCCGGCCAACTTGTCATGGCAGATGCGACAGCGGCGGCCGGACTGGCGGGGATCATGGGCGGTGAACGCACGGAAGTGCGGCCGGCTACGACGACGGTACTGTTGGAAGCGGCGGTGTTCAACGGCGCCGAGATCCGCAGGACGTCGCGGGCGCACGGATTGCGCTCGGAAGCATCCGGGCGGTATGAGCGCGGCGCCAATCCGGAAATGACACGGCTCGCGCTGGATCGGACGGCGCAGCTGCTACAGGAAATGGCGGCCTGCACCGTAGCGCCGGGCTACCTCGACGAGTATCCGCAACCGCGGCCGGCCGTGCAGCTGACGGTCACGGCGGATGCCGTGCGCGGGGCGATCGGTGCGGATATTCCGACGGCGGAAATGGTACGCATCTTGGAGGCGCTGTACTTCAAGGTCGCCGAGCAGGACGGCACACTGACCGTGGACGTGCCGGCGTTCCGCCGCGATGTCACGCTCTTTGCCGATATCGTCGAAGAAGTGGCGCGGCTGTACGGCTACAATCGTATCCCGAGTCTCTTGCCGTACGGGCGCACGAAGAGCGGTCGGCTGAGCCGCCTGCAGGCTTGTGCGGAAACGGTTCGGGATACCTTGAGCGAGGCGGGGCTGGCGGAAACGATCTCCTTCAGCTTTATGACACCGCAGGATTTGCAAAAATTGCAGTTTGCGCCGGAGCATACCGTGTACCATGCCGTGCCCGTACGCAATCCGATCACGGAGGAAATGCCGCAAATGCGGACGACATTGCTGCCGGGCTTGCTGGCTGTTCTTCAGACCAATCTTGCCAAAAAGAATGAACAGGTGGCGATTTATGAGTACGGCGCGGTATTCCTGCCGGACGAACTGCCCTTGCAGGATCTGCCGCGGGAAGCGCAGCGGGTGAGCGGCCTTCTCTACGGCGACCGGGGCAGTACACGCTGGCCGGCAACGGCTCGACCCGTCGATTTTTACGATCTGAAAGGAATTCTGGAAACGGTCGTAGAAAAGCTGGGTATTCGGGAGTATACCTGGCAACGTACGGAC
The DNA here is from genome assembly GCA_022771805.1 of Veillonellaceae bacterium. Classification (GTDB taxonomy): domain Bacteria; phylum Bacillota; class Negativicutes; order Veillonellales; family Negativicoccaceae; genus JALELM01. The sequence goes on from JALELM010000008.1 coordinate 58,204, forward strand.
GAGCAGCCGTACCATCCGGGTAAGGCCGCCGCCTTGACGGTCAATAAGCAGGAAGTAGTGACCTGCGGTGAATTGCATCCGGCGGCGCAGGAGGCATACGAACTGCCGGGGGCGGTATACCTCTTTACCTTGGACATGGAGTTGTTGGCGGAATTGGCGGATACGACGGTTGTCTATGAGCCGCTGCCGAAATTCCCTGCCGTGGAACGGGATTTGGCGATTCTGGTGCCGACCGATGTCGAGCACGAGACGCTGGTCTACAATATTCGCCGTCAGGGCGGTGACCTGCTGCAGGCGGTCGAGCTGTTCGACCTCTATGCGGGCGACCAGGTTCCGGACGGCTTCGTGAGCATGGCGTTTGCGTTGCGGTTCAGTGCGCCGGATCGCACGCTGACCGATGCGGATGTCGACCAACGCATTCAAAAAATTATGCACCGGCTGCAATCGTTTAATTGTCGTTTGCGCTGACGGATACGGAAGCATTGCTTTTGGGCAATGCTTCCGTATTTTTGCAAGCGGAACTGCGGGAGAAATAATGGATACTGCGCCATACATGATATAATAAAGTATCGAGGTGAGAATACAGGCGTATGAAGGTAATTGCTTTTGTCGGACCGAGCGGGACGGGGAAAAGTCATCGCGCTTCGGTCATCGCACATAAAAACGGTATCGATTGTATCATTGATGACGGTATCCTGATTTATCAAAATCGTCTGGCGGCCGGCTTTTCCGCGAAAAAAGAGGAGAGCCGTCTGAAAGCGGTGCGCCGCGCCATTTTCCAGGATCCGGAGCAGGTGGCAGCCGTCCGCAGTAAACTGGCGGAAATTCGCCCGAAAAAACTGCTGATTCTCGGCACATCGGAGCGCATGGTCGATAAAATTACCCGCGCCTTGGAATTGCCGTTGCCGAGCCGGTATATTCGGATTGAAGATGTGGCGACGGCACAGGAGATCGAAAAAGCCAATGAATCCCGCCTGAAAGAAGGGAAGCATATCATTCCGCTGCCGACAATGGAATTGAAACCGCATTTTCGCGGTTACCTTGTCGATCCGATCAAGTCGTTTTTTAAGCGCGGCCGCAAGAATAAGGGCGTACGCAGCGAGGAAAAGTCCGTCGTTCGCCCGATTTTCAGTTATTACGGTAAGCTGACTTTTGCCGACCGGGTAATCGAGGCACTGATCCGGCGGGCGGTGGAGCAGACGGAAGGCGCCGTCGCCGCGCATGACATCGCCATCGCCAAAACGAAGCGCGATACGAACGGTCTGGAGTTGGAGTTTTCCGTTTCCGTCGCCTACGGCTATGATATGCGCCGTCTGATGAGTCGGATCCAGCGCGCCGTGCGCGAGGAAATCGAGTATACAACGGGGATGTCGGTACAAATGCTGAAAATTTCGGTACACGACATGGTCAATCAGCGTAGATAAGGAGAAGAATTTGGAAGGAAAGTACTGCATCATCACGTACGGCTGTCAAATGAACGAGAGCGATTCGGAGCGTCTGGCGGGGCAGCTGGAAGAGCTCGGCTATCATTCCGTTGCCGAGCCGGACGGAGCCGATGTCATCATTATCAATACCTGCGCCATTCGGGAGACGGCCGAGCAGAAAGTCTACGGCAAAATCGGCGAACTCAAGCATTTGAAGCAAGAAAAGCCGGACGTGCTGATCGGCATCACGGGCTGCATGGCGCAAAAGAATAAAAAGGCTCTGTTTGAGCGGGCGCCGCACTTGGATTTTGTGCTCGGACCGTACAATATTCATCATTTGAAAGAATTGGTTCGGGCGGGGTCGAAGCGTTCCGCCCATGTCCTGAAAACGGAAATGCGCGGCGCCAATATCGAGGATTTCACTGATCTGAAAGCGGCGCGCAAAAGCGATGTATTCGCTTGGGTGCCGATCATGCAGGGCTGCAACAAGTTTTGCTCGTACTGCATCGTGCCGTATGTGCGCGGGCGGGAGTGGAGTCGTCCGTTGCGCTCGATCGTGCGGGAAGTGGAGGAACTTGCGGCCGCCGGCTACAAAGAAATTACTTTGCTCGGGCAGAATGTCAATGCCTACGGGCTGGATTTCGGCGACGGCACGAACTTTGCCGATGTATTGCGTGCGGTAGAGGAAGTGCCGGGGATTTTGCGTATGCGCTACATGACCTCGCATCCGCGTGATATGACGCGGGAAATGATCGATACGATTGCGGCGTGCTCCAAAGTCGTAACCCAGATGCATTTGCCGGTACAGCACGGCTCCGATGCCGTGTTGCAGGGGATGAATCGCGGCTATACGATTGCGCATTATCGAAATCTGGCGGACTACATTCGCAAGCAGATCCCCGCCGTGGTGCTGACGACGGATCTCATCGTCGGCTTCCCCGGAGAGACGGAGGAAATGCATCGGGAAACGCTGGCATTACTGCAGGATATCCGGTACGATATGGCGTACACCTTCATTTTTTCCCCGCGTTCCGGGACGCCGGCTGCCCGCATGACGGACAAGGTCTCGGCGGAAGATGCCTCGCGGCGTTTGCAGGAATTGATGCAGGTGCAAAACGCAATCAGTCTGGAGCGCAACAGAGACATGGTCGGTCAGGTGCATGAGGTGATCGTGGAAGGGCCGACGAAAAACAAGCCGGAGAATTGGTTCGGCAGGACGTCCGGCAACAAGATGATTATTTTCCCGTATGCGGACGGGATGCGAATCGGCGATGTCTTGGGAGTCCGGGCGGATGCCGCGCAAACCTGGCTGCTGCGCGGCACGCCGGTAGAGGAGAAACGGTCATGAGCGATAAGTTGACGCCGATGATGGCGCAGTACCATGCCATCAAAGCGGAACATCCGAATGAAATATTGTTTTTCCGTCTGGGCGATTTCTATGAGATGTTTTTTGATGATGCACTGCTGGCTTCGCGTGAGCTGGAACTGACCTTGACGGGGAGGTCGGCGGGAAACAAAGAGCGGGCGCCGATGTGCGGCGTGCCTTTTCATTCCGCCGATACCTATATTCAACGTTTGATCAAAAAAGGCTACCGCGTGGCGATTTGCGAGCAGTTGGCGGATCCGAAGGAAACGAAGGGGATCGTCGAGCGCGGTGTGATTCGTATTATCACGCCCGGCACGGTGCTGCTGGAAAACTCGGTGGAAGAACGGCAACGCAACTACCTGGCGTATATCTGCGGCAGGAAGAAGGAAGTTGCCGTGACTTTGGCCGAGGTGTCGACCGGGGAATGTCGCTGGGGGCTGTTCGACTCGACTGTCGAAGCGCGGTTGTACGATTTGCTGCATACATATGCACCGAGTGAAATTATTATCGCTCTGCCCGAGGAGACGGCGGAGACGGTGCGAGCCCGCTTGGCGCAGATCCTGCCGGAAGCGTTGCTGGTGCGGACGAACCCGGATGAGCCGGTGCGGGAAGCCGGCTATGGTGGTATTGCGACGGCGGATTTGCCGGAAAACGAAACGGTGCGTAAGGCCTTGGCGGGAATGTTCGCTTTTCTTGCGAATATGCTGAAAAGCGAGGCCGGCCACATCACGCAGCTGCTGCCCTTGCAGGAAGAGAGTCATATGTTTTTGGACTATGACTGCTTGCGGCACTTGGAGATCACGCAAAATCTGCGGGACGGCGGTCGCCGCGGTACGTTGCTGGAATTGGTCGATGCGACGATGACCGCGATGGGCGGACGCCTGTTGAGCCGCTGGCTGCAGGCGCCGTTGACGGACATCGCAGCGATCGAGGAACGGCAGGATGCCGTTGCCGCCGCCCTGGCGCGGGATCGGGCGAAGAACCGGCTGCGCGAAGAACTCGGCTCCGTTTTTGATTTGGAGCGGATTTTGACGCGGGTGGAAATGCAGCAGGCGACACCGAAAGATCTTGTCGCGCTGCGTGAATCGCTGGCGGTGTTGCCGGGACTGCGGGAAGAGATGGGCGAGTTGGCGGCGGTGCGGTGGCGACGGCTCGCCGAACGCACGGAAGAACATCGCGACATATATGATTTGCTGGTGCGAGGAATTGCGGAAAACGCAGGCTTGCAACGAGACGGGAACTATATCCGGGACGGGTATGATGCGGAGTTGGACGAATTGCGTCTGCTCGTACGGGATAACCGCCGCTGGCTGGCGGATTTGGAAGCGCGCGAAAAAGAACAGGCGGGCGTCAAGCTGAAGATCGGCTTCAACAATGTATTCGGCTACTATTTTGAGGTGCCGCGCAGTCAGGCCGAACAGGTGCCGGAATATTTTGTACGCAAGCAGACGCTGGCGAACTCCGAGCGGTATATTACGCCGGAATTGAAAGAGTTTGAAGTGCGGGTTCTGCACGCGCAAGACGAGATCGTGCGACTGGAAGCGAAACTCTACCGTGAAATTTGCGACAGAATTCGGCCGGTATTGCCGCAGCTGCAGCGGACGGCTCGGCAACTGGCGGAGGCCGACGTGCTGCTGTCCCTGGCGGAAACGGCGCAGAAGCGGCGCTATGTCCGGCCGAGTTGGAATATGCGGCGGCGGATCGAAATTCGCGACGGCCGGCATCCGATGCTGGCGGCCGCGATGAAAAATGAAGTGTTCGTACCGAATGATACGGTACTGGATTATGACGGCTGCCGCATGATGCTGATCACCGGTCCGAATATGGCGGGAAAATCGACATATATGCGCCAAGTGGCGGTGCTGATGCTGTTGGCGCAGATCGGCTCGTACATTCCGGCGCGGGAAGCGTCGCTTTGTGCGGTGCATCGCATTTTTACGCGGATCGGTGCCAGTGACGATATCGGCGGCGGTCGCAGTACGTTCATGGTGGAAATGGCAGAAGTGTCGCATATCCTGCGGGAAGCGGACGAACACAGTCTGGTTCTGCTCGATGAAATCGGCCGCGGGACGAGCACCTATGACGGCATGAGCATTGCGGGCGCGGTGGTGGCGTACATCATGGAAAAAGTGGGCGCATTTGCTTTGTTCGCGACACATTACCACGAGCTGACGGAATTGGCGGAGCAGTATCCGCAGCTGGAAAATTTCACGGTGGCGGTAAAGGAAAACCGGGGCGATATCGTTTTCCTGCGCCGCATCGTACCGGGACGAGCGAACCGCAGCTACGGCATTCATGTGGCCAAGTTGGCGGGAATCCCCGCGCCGGTTCTGGCACGGGCGGAAAAAACGCTTGCGGAATTGGAAGCGGGACAGCGACCGACCGCCCCGGCGGCTGAACCGCAGAACGGCTTGGAGGATCTGTTTACGGCGGGTCTTTGGGAGGAACTGGCGAGCCTGGATGTGTTCAGCCTGACCCCGCTGGAAGCGATGGAAGTGCTGCTCCGCCTGAGCAACGAGGCCAAGGAAAGGAAGGGACTGTAATGGCACGGATTCACGTACTGGATGCCGTCACGGCGAACCAAATCGCGGCGGGCGAGGTCGTGGAACGGCCGGCATCCATTGTGAAGGAATTGGTGGAAAATGCCATCGATGCCGGCGCAACCGAAATTGAAATCGAAATCGCCGAGGGCGGTTTGAGTTATTTGCGAGTGACGGATAACGGCAACGGCATGGAGCCGGAAGATGCGGAGCTGGCATTTGTGCGACACGCGACGAGCAAAATCCGTACGGCGGAAGATATTTTTGCCGTGGCTTCGCTCGGCTTTCGCGGTGAGGCGTTGCCGAGTATCGCCTCGGTTGCCAAGGTGCGCCTGCAGACGCGCCCGGCAACACGGGAAACCGGGGTTTTCCTGGCGATCGAAGGCGGCAAAGAGACAGAGCGCGGCGAAATCGGTGCGCCGAGCGGGACGACCGTCGAAGTGCGGGATCTGTTTTACAACACGCCGGCTCGCCGCAAGTTCATGAAGACGGAGCGAACCGAAAGCGGCCGGATCAATGCGCTGGTGGGGAAAATGGCACTGGCGGAGGCGGGGATCACTTTTCGCCTGATCAATAACGGGCGTATCGTGATCGACACGCCGGGAAACGGTAGTCTCGCCGATACCTTTGCCGGGATTTACGGCGCGGAACTGAGCGAGGCGATGCTGCCGGTGGAGTTCCAAGGCGACACGGCAACCGTACGGGGCTTGGTCGGCAAGCCCTCCGTGTTGAAGGGGACTCGCCAATGGCAGACGTTCATCGTCAACCGGCGGGTGGTGGAAAGTCCGCTGATTGCGCGGGCGTTGACGAATGCATACCATTCGTTACTGCCGAAAAACGGCCATCCGGTAGCGGTGTTGCAGATTGAAACGACACCGGAAGAGGTGGATGTCAATGTCCATCCGCAAAAGCGGGAAATCCGTTTTTTGGCGGAACAGCAGATTTTTCGCCAGGTATCGCATGCAATTCTAAGCGCCTTGACGGCAGCGGCGAAGCCGGCACAGGTGGCAACGGAGATCCGCCAACGTCCGGCAGCAGTTGAAAAGGATATGCGCTCGTTGCTGACGGATGAAAAGGAACAGCAGGAACGGCGTGACGCTTGGCGCGAAGCCTTGCGACAGGAGGCGGAAAAACGGGCGGCCGAACGGGCACCGGTGCAGGAAAGTGCCGAGCGGCCGGAGATATACACCTCGGGCACGGCGACGTCCGGGCGGAATGCGGCGACACAACCGGCGGAATACGTGCCGCCGAGCCCGCAGCGGATCGCGGAAAGCACGGCATTTACGGATTATCTTGCGGAACAACGCAGAGAAACGACGGCGGCTTTGTTCGAGCCGGCGACGGAAGCACCGTACCCGGTACCGCTGGGACAGGTTGCGGACTGTTTCATTATTTGCCAAATGGGCGAGGAACTGTATATTATCGACCAACACGCGGCGCACGAACGCATTCGCTACGATCGTCTGGCAGTCGCGACGGAGGGAATTCCGTCCCAGCAATTACTCGTGCCGGTGTTGCTGACGTTGGCTCCGGAGGAGATCCGGGTATTGACGGAGCGGGAAGAAGATTTGCGTGAGCTCGGTTTCGTGCTTGCACAGGCGGGGCCGAACGTCATTCGGGTGGATGCCGCGCCGGCGGATGCGGAAGGCGCCGAGCAGGAGCGCATGATTCGGGAAATCGCCGCCACCCTGCAGGATTCCCACGCACCGACACGGGAACAGCTGCGGCACCGTGTGCTGGCCTATGCCGCTTGCCGCGGGGCGATCAAGGCCGGCCATCGCTTGAATATCCGGCAAATGCGGGAACTGATCAGCGATCTGTTTGCGACTTCGCGACCCTTTGTCTGCCCGCACGGTCGTCCCGTCATCGTGCGTTTTACCGCCAAGGATCTGGCGAATTTGTTTGAACGTACATGATTACGGCTTGGACGACGGCGGATCGGCCGACCCGCGAGCTGCGGGAAGCGGCGCAGGCGGCTGCTGCGGCACAGGGACTGGCGTACTATGAGCGCGGCCGGTATTCGCTGGCGAAATTGAGTGAGCAGCACGGCGTCGCAATCTGGCTTGTTGCCGGCAGAAACGGTGTGGAGGCTGTCCGCGGTGCGGCGCGTTACCGTTTCCAGCTGAATATGGCGGAATTGCGGATCCGGGAGTGGGAACGCAGCGGAACGGATATCCCGGCGAACCTTGTTGCGGAATTTGCGCCGCAACGCATTCTGGACTGCACCTTCGGCAAGGGGAGCGATGCCGCCGTCTTGGCGTACACGCTGCCGGCGGCGCAAGTAACGGGATTGGAGTGCAGCCCGGCTTTATATGCGGTGAATGCATGGGGATTGCAACATTTCCGCCATCCGCGTAACGACCGGATCACGGCGGCATTACGCCGCATTCGACTCTTGCCGGAGGAAGCGGGAGCTTATTTGCAACGCTGCGCGAGTGCGGAATTTGACGTGGTCTGCCTGGATTTCATGTTTCGTTCGTCCGTGCGGCAGAGTACGAACTTGGATTCCTTTCGCCCGTTCGCCTCTCGCGGTGAATTGACACCGGAATTATTGGCGGCGGCACGCCACGTGGCAAGGCGGGCGGTGATTTTGAAGACCCGTCCGCAGTCGCCCTGGTTGCGCGAGGAAGGAATAACAAAAACAGTCGGCGGCAAGTACAGCCGGGTGCATTACGGAGTATGGATATGCGAGAACGAATAGCGGTCATAATGGGGCCGACGGCTTCAGGGAAAACGGCTCTGAGTATTGAGTTGGCAAAGCGACTGAACGGCGAAATTATTTCGGCGGATGCGTTTCAGGTCTATCGCGGGCTCGATATCGGAACTGCCAAGGTGACCGCGGCGGAGATGCAAGGCGTGCCGCATCATTTGCTGGATATCAAGGAGCCGACCGAAGGCTATACCGCAGCGGAATTCTGCGCACGGGCGCGGGAATGTATCCGCGCGCTTACAGCCCGCGGGAAGTTGCCGATCATTGCCGGCGGTACGGGTCTGTATGTGCAGGCGTTGCTGGAAGGCTACGAATTTCCGGAAGCCGGGCCGTTACAGGAAGGGTATCGGCGCTGGGAGGCGGTATATGCCGTGGAGGGGCTGGCCGGACTGGTGCGGCATATGCGGGAACGTTCGCCGGAGTATTTTACCACGCGCCCCGTACCGGATCGGCAGCGTCTGATTCGCGCGCTGGCACTGCTGGATAGCGGCGCGGATTACCGGGCGGGCAAGAGCGGCGAACCGGTGTATCGGGCGAAAGTCATCGCGTTGGCACCGCCGACGGAAATCCTGAAAGAACGTATCGCGCAGCGCGTGCAGGCAATGCTGGCAGCCGGCCTGGAGGACGAAGCGAGGCGCTTGTGGTCATTGCCGCAAGCGGCCGAATTGCAGGCGACCAAGGGGATCGGTTATCGCGAGTGGGCGGCTTACTTTGCCGGCGAGGCTACGCGGGAAGAAACGGCTGCGGCGATCATTAAGGCGACGCGGCGTTTTGCGAAACGGCAACGAACCTGGCTGCGGCGAATGCCCTATGTGCATTACTTGGATCCGACCCGTTACACGGATCCGGCGGCCTTGACGGAAGCCGCGACGGCATATATTCTCGGGAAAGGAGACGTTAGCGATGGAAAATAAGAAACAGACTTTACAGGAAGCATTCTTGCGGGCATTATGTAAAAAACGCAGTAAAGTCAGCATTTTTTTAGTCAACGGCGTGCAACTAAAAGGTCAAATCAAAGATGCCGATAATTTTACGGTATTGCTGGTACAGGATGATCAGGAGCAACTGATTTACAAGCATGCCATATCGACGATACGGGAGTTGGCATGAGCGACACGATGCAACAGATGCAACAATTGAATGAAATAAAAGAAGCGGCGCTCGCACGTTGCCGGGCATCCTTTTCGCATTATGACGAGGTCGCCACATACAATACGGAGAAAATATTGACGGCATTTCGGGAGGCCAAACTTTCGGATTTTCATTTTCACGGTACGACGGGATACGGCTATAACGATGTCGGCCGGGAAAAGTTGGATGAAGTATTTGCGCTTGTTTTTCGCGGTGAAAAGGCGCTCGTGCGGCCGCATTTCGTTTCCGGGACACATGCCCTAGCGACCGTGTTGCTGGGCTTGCTGACACCCGGCGAGGAATTGGTCGCCGCAATGGGAACGCCGTATGACACGATGCAAAGCGTCATCGGTGTGCGCGGCGCGGCGCCGGGGAATCTGCTTTCCCGCGGTGTGCTGTATCGGGAAGTGCCGCTGCGGGACGGCGGCTACGATGCGGACGCGCTGCGGGCAACGGTGAGTGCAAAAACGAAGATGGTATTGATCCAGCGTTCACGCGGCTACGGCGACAGAAAGACGCTGACGATTGACGATATTGCCGGTATCATTGCGGATGTACGCGCGCTTGCGCCGGAAGCGGTTTGCTTTGTCGATAATTGCTACGGTGAATTTACGGAAACGCGGGAACCGTTGGAGGTCGGCGCGGATATCATTGCGGGTTCGCTCATCAAAAATGCGGGCGGCGGCTTGGCACCGACGGGGGGCTATGTCGTCGGCCGTGCGGATTTGGTGGAGCGGGTATCTCATGCGCTGACCGCGCCGGGGCTCGGTGACGAGATGGGCTCATATACGCCCGGTTACCGCCTCTTTTTCCAGGGGCTGTTCATGGGGCCGCATGTCGTTTCTCAGGCGTTGCGCGGGGCGGATTTCGCCGCGGCGGTGTTCAGCGAATTGGGCTTTGTGGTCAGTCCGCAGGCGGGGGATGTGCGGAGCGATTTGATTCAGACCGTGCAGCTGCAGACGGCGGAAAACCTGTGCGCGTTTTGCGAGGGCTTGCAGGCGTATTCACCGGTGGACGGTTATGTCCGGCCGATCCCCGGTGACTTGCCGGGGTATACCGATCCGATCATTATGGCCTGCGGCGCGTTCGTCCAAGGCTCCTCGATCGAATTGAGCGCGGACGGCCCGTTGCGCGAGCCGTATACGGTGTTTTTGCAGGGCGGTCTCATCTTTGAACACAGCGTTCTCGGCGTGCTGGGAGCCGCCGCCCGAGTGCTTGCTCTGCGGGAACGAGAGGCTTGACAGTAGCGGCCTGATCCTGTATAATTTCTATTATCTTGTTAAGGAGCTATAGCTCAGTTGGTTAGAGCGCTACGTTGACATCGTAGAGGTCACCGGTTCGAATCCAGTTAGCTCCACCAGTCATATACCCCCGTTCGGGGGTTCTTTTTTTACCGATTGCCCGAGGTAGCAATATGGAAAAACTGTTGGTCATTATTGCGGCGCTGTTGTGGGCGGGAAGCGGAGCTGTTACGCAGCATTTGTTTGCGCAGACGGCCATCGCCCCGCCGGAACTGACGACGGTACGCATGGGCGCGGCGGGGCTGCTGTTTTTGGCGTACAGCCTGTGCCGGGAGCAAAGCAAACTGCGTGCGGCGGACTTTCGGCGGCAAGATTGGTATCGGAATCTGCCGCTGTTCGGTCTTATTGGCATTTACGGCATGCAGTTTACTTATTTTCAGGCGATCTATCACGGCAATGCCGCCGCCGCAACGGTGCTGCAGGGGCTGGCTCCCATTTTGATCATTCTTTGGACGGTAATCACGACAAAAAAATGGCCGAATGTAACGGATTCGGTCGCTACATTCGGCGCGGTAATCGGTGTGTTTTTGTTGGTGACGGGCGGACGTGTCGGCGATTTGGTTATTCCGTATGCGGCGGTGTTTTGGGGCATATCGTCCGCTTTTTGTGCGGCCTTCTACATGATTTACCCCCGGCGCTTGACACAGCGAATCCCGATGGCTTTTCTGCTCGGCTGGGGAATGCTGATGGGCACGCTGATGAGCATTGCGCTGACGGGTCTGCCGTCGCTGACGGATTTTTTGCAGCCCGTTGTTTTGCGGCACATGCTTTACATCGTGCTGCTCGGTACGGTAGCGCCGTTCTTTCTTTTCCTGTACGGCTTGCGGCGCTTGCCGCCGGCCGTCGCCGGTGTGCTGTTATGCGTGGAGCCGTTGTCGGTCGTGGTTTTCTCCATCCTGTTTCTGGGGATGCGTTTCGGCTTCGGTGAGTTGCTCGGAATCTGTCTCGTCGTCGGTGCGGTCGCCCTGATGTCGTGGAGTAAAGAGCCGCGGCCTTAATCGGCGCTGAATTCTTCCGCCCATTTGCCGTCGCGGAACACGGGAATGTTCCGGCCGTCAACGGTGGTCGCAGTAATCTCGAGGTCAGGCGCACCGATCATGAAATCGACATGAATTTGGGAGCGGTTTAAGCCCGCGGCACGCAATTCGTCATCGTTGAGCGTCTTGCCGTCAGCGATGCAGGTGGGATAGGCGGCGCCCAAGGCGAGATGGCAGGAAGCGTTTTCGTCGATCAGCGTTTCCATGAAACTGTAAGGTATTTCGGCGATCGGCGAATCTTTGGGTACCAGGGCGACTTCGCCGAGGAAGCGCACACCTTCATCGGCTTCCAGCAGGTGTTGCAACGCATCGTTGCCTTGTTCCGCCGTTGCCCGGACGACTTTGCCGGCGCGGAATTCAAGGCGGATGCCTTCGATATGTTGGTTGTCGGCGATCAACGGCCGCGTACTGTAAACGACACCGTCCATGCGGCGGAAGTCCGGCGCGGTGAAAACTTCTTCGGTCGGAATGTTGGCGGCAAAGGGGACAACCCGGCCGCTTTTTTCATTGCCGCCCTGCCAAATATGGGTAGGGGGCAAGCCGATGACGAAGTCCGTGCCGTTGACGGAGCGGTAGCGCAGCGAATCGATGCGCAGGTCATTCAGACTGCGCCGCCGCCGGTGCAGATTGTCCAGGTGCGCCTGCCAATGTTCCAACGGCTGTTCGGCGGCAACACGCGAGACGTGGAAGATGTCCTCCCAGAGTTTTGCCAACGCGGCGGAACTTTCCAATTCCGGGTACAGTAAGGCGGCCCATGCCGGCGTGGCAACCGAAGCGACGAGCCATTGCAATTCGGAATTCATCACGGCGCGGGAGAAAAACTGCAGGGCTTCCCGCCGAGCCTGCTGCGAGGCGGCGATGCTGTCGCTCGACACCGCGGTGAAATAAGGCTCGTCACAAGACACCAGCGTGATGACGGCATAATTCTCGTCCAGCCAGTTTCGGCACTTGGCAATCTCCCAGTCGGCCACTTCGCGAAGTGTTTGCGGTGCGGCGAATTGCAGACGCTGCGCCTGACAGAAGGGCGAGTGCCAATTCATCTGGACATCACCGGCGCCATAGCGGTAGGCTTCCGCACAAAGCAATTCGGCGAATTCCGCCGCCGCTACCGGTGCGGACAGGCGCACTTTTTGGCCGGGTTGCAGATTTACGCCGTAACGTAATAAGATTTGACAATAGTTTTTGGCAAGTTTTCGGTTCATTTTTACCTCTTTCTTTAGCGTAGTGCTATAATGAATTGAGCAGGAGGGACATCATGAGCAATAAAAAGCAATACGGTATTGCCGCAGCAATACTCGGCTCTTGTTGCGCAGCAGTCGCCGTCTTTATGTATTATAGCTTTTTTTCCGCACCGGACCAAGACTATGCGCCGCTGCAAACCGAGTTGACGGAGCCGTCAACGGACATGGTCGTTTATGTTTCGGGGGCGGTGGAAGCGCCGGGGATCTATCGCTTGCCTGCGGGGAGCAGGATAGGCGATGCGGTTCGGGCGGCGGAGAATTTGCTGCCGTATGCCGATGCGGAAACGGCCAATATGGCGGCTAAATTGACGGACGGAGATCATGTGCGGGTCGGCTTTGCCTGGCAACAACCGGAGGAGCGGCTGGGGATCCGGCTGGTCAATATCAATACGGCGGACGCCGTCGAATTACAGCGTATTCCGAGCGTAGGGGAAGCGACTGCGGAACGCATTCTGGAATATCGACGTGAGCGGGGACTCTTCCGCAGTCCTGCCGACGTGATGAACGTGAAAGGGATCGGTGAAGGGAAATACCGACAAATGCGGAAACATATTACCATCTGATCGGCAAGTACGGTGCCGTTCTTTTCGCTGCCGCCGTTGCCTGCGGTGTTCGCCTCGGGGCATTCGGCGTGACGGGAGCGGCGGTGTGCATCGTGGCGGCAATCGGTGTCGGCGGGTATCGGCGTTTTGCCAAAGGCTCTCCGGCACTGCTTTTGCTTGCTCTTTTTTTATGCGGTCTGGCGGGCGGGATGTATCGTTGGGACGCTGCGGAACAGCGGTTTGAGGAAAATACGCTGCATTGGCAACAGCAAAAGGCGCGCTACACGGTGGTCGTGTACGGAGAGGGAGAACGTTTCGACAGCGATGCGGAGCCGGTCATTCGCTATCCCGTCGCGTTGCGGCAAGTGGCTTTTGCCGACGGTGAAAGTCGCAGCGGCAAGGGAAATGCGTTCTTGTACCTGCCGGCGAGCGGCGATCTTGCCGTACCCGGCGACCGCTTCGATGTGACGGGGACGCTGCGCCCGTTTCGCTATTACGCAAACCCGGGGCGGATCTTGACGGAATACAGGCATCGGGCGGCGGATATGCTGGGGAATTTGTATCCGCAACACGGCATGGTGCCGAGCGGGCCGGTGCCGACGGGCGAGTTTGCCTTTGCCGCCAACGTGCAGGCGATTCGCGCCTATGTTGCCGAGGTGCTGCACTCCCGCCTGCCGCAAGCGGAGGCGGCGTTGGTACAGTCGCTGGTGTTCGGCGGCGGCTACAATGAATTGTCCGAGCAATTGGTGCGGGAATTTGCCGCGACGGGGATCATTCATATTCTCTCTGTTTCCGGCTCGCATATAGCTTTGCTGTTCGGCGCCGTTTTCTGGCTCGGTCGGGCATTGCGTCTGCCCGATTTCGGCGTGGCTGTCGCGGGAACCGTATTGGTGGCGGTATATGCGACGCTGGCGGGTTGGGTGCCGCCGGTGACGCGCTCTTTCATCATGGGAACGGCCGTGATCGGCGCACTCGTTTGGGGGCGGGAATATGCGGCGCTGCATTGGCTGGGACTGACTGTTGCTGGGATGTTGCTGTGGACACCCTATTTGCTGTACGATATCAGTTTTCAGCTTTCGGCGGGCTCCACGTTGGGGTTGGTACTGTTTTTCTCTCCGTGGCGCAATTTTTTACGCAGATACCTGCCGTTTGCGGGACGTTTGGCGGATGCGATCGCGTTGACGGCGGCCGCACAGGTACTGCTGATTCCGTTGCAACTCTATTACTTCCAAGCGGTGCCCGTATATGCGGTGCTCGGCAACTTGCTTGTCGTGCCCTGGCTGGAAGCGGTGATTATACTGGTGCTGCCCGCGCTGCTGCTGGCTTCGTTGTGGCGGCTCCCGGCGGCGGGGCTCTTGCAGGCGGTGCATTGGCTGTTGCAGCCGGCATTGTACTTGAATTCCCGCCTGGCGGCGTTGCCGGGGGCATTGTGGTATTGGCGGGGACCGCAGGCGTTGGAAACGTTGTTCTACTATTTCCTTTTTGCGGCGGTTTATTTTGTCGTACGGCGCCGTCCGGTACTGCCTCGCGCCGTGCAAATCGGCTCGGTCGTGTTGCTTTGTCTGGCGGCTCTTTACGGCTATAATGAGGCGACGCGACCGACGGTTTGCCTGCCGGATGCCGGTTCGACCACCGCAGTTTCCGTTGTCCACAAATATGCCAACATAGTGTATTATAGAGAGAGTGAACGACCGAGTCGGAGCGAGGTGCGTGCGCTGACGACCGCGCTGGCCTATGCGGGAGTGCGGGAGACGGATTGCCTGATCTTGGCGAAGCGGCCGCGGGAACGGAAGTTGCCGCTGCCGGCACGCCGGGTGGTCTGTCTGGAAGACGCTGCGGCGGGACAGGGCGCGGCAGGTGACTTGCAATGGCGACTGCACAACGGCATACTGCATATCGACTGCGGCGATGCCCGGGTGCAAATCGAAACGGATGCCGTAGGCACGCCGATCGCGGCACCGGCTCGGGGATTATATATTTATAACGGAGCGTGCCCGTCCGAGCGGCGGACGGAGCAAGTGGTGCAGGTGCAGCCCGCGGCGGTTTGGTTTTCGGGAGCACCGGCATTTTTGCGCGGCGAAGCGGCTGACGGCGGGCGCGATTTGTTGCGTACGGTCGGTATCGGTGTCTATTCCGGCAGGGAGAACGGAATGCTGCGGGCGACATACCGCGACGGGTGGCAGGTGGAAGCATATCGATGAAAGAAAAAGCCTTGATCGTGCTGGCCGGAGAGGACATTCCGGCGGTCTACGCGCGTAAAGAAAAATACATTCATGCGGAGGAAGACGGCGAGCGTTACGAGGAAGGGGTCAATGCCCGCCTGGTTGTGCAAATGCTGCAAATGCAAAGCCTGTTCGCCACGGCACGCCGCTTGGAGTTTATCAATCCCGCGTTCCTGCTCGGCAAGGACGAGAGCGTCCCGGCGGCCGAACTGCTGGATGCGTTGGCAAATATTCCCGCCGGTACGCGGGTGCTGTGCATTGTGGAAGGAAAACTCGATCGCCGGCGCAAATTTGTCAAGCAGGTGCTGGAATTGGCCGAGGTCTACATTGCGGAATTTATTCCGAAATGGAAGGTCGGCGAAGAAGCGGAAATGTATGTGCGACGGCGGGGAGCAAAACTGACTGCGGGCGCACGCCGCTACCTGGAGAACGTGGCGGAGGGCTGGGAGAACGTTTCCTCCGTGTTCTTAAGTACGGAATGTGATAAATGGCTGCTGATGGCCGACGGGAACGAAGTAACCGAGGCGGTGATTCGTGATTCGCTGCCGTCTTACATGGATTTGCAGGTATTTACTTTTTGGGATCACCTGCTTGCGGGCAAGCGGCGCGAAGTACTTGCGGCAACTCCGATGCTTTTCGACAAAGCGGAGGACGAGCTGAAAAATATCGGCTATCTGACGGCGCAATTGCGCTATTGCTTGGCGCTGGTCGAAATGCAGGCGGCAGGAATACCCGAGCCGCAAATCCGCAAGGAATTGGGCGTGGCGAGCGCGTATCGTTGGAAGGGGATACAGGCTTCCGTGCGGCAAGTGCGGCCGCAGGCATTGAAAGCACTGCTGCTGGCAATCTATGACTGCCGGTTTCGTCAGCGCACGGAGGGCGGCAAGCCGGACTGGCAGGCGGTGTGGGTGGAATTTTTGGGAAGGCGTGGTATGTGATGGACAGGATCCGGCTGTATGGCCTTGCGGCGGTGCTGTTGGCTGCGGCAGGGGCGTTCGTGCCGTTTGCTTTGTATGCGGGCGACGAAGCCGTTGCGGGCGTTATGTTGGGCGATACTTCTTTGGCGGGGAAAAACCGTCGGGAAATTACGACCTTACTGCAGGAACGCAATCGGGAAATTCGTACGGGAACACTCGTTTTTCAGCACGCTGCGTTTCACAAAGATTTGCCTTTACGGCAGTTGGAGATGCAAGTCGATGTGGATGCCTGTGTCACGCAGGCTTTGAGCTACGGTCGCAGCGGCGATTGGCTGCAGCAATGGTGGGAACGTGTCAGCGGTTGGTGGACGGAGCGGCCGCTGTCGTGTGCCGTGCAATACCGGGAAGATGTACTGACGGAGTTCGTGCAGCAATTGCACACACAGGCGGCCGCGGAGCCTGCCGATGCGAAATTGCGGCTGACGGGCAACGGCGGCGTGGAGATCGTTCCGGAAGTATCGCATCTGGAATTTGATGTCGGCGAGGTGTTGGCGCAGGCCAAATTGCAGTTGCGGCAGCAGGACAGCCGACCGATCGAGTTGCACGCACAACATGTGGTTCTGCCTACGGTGAAGGCGGCGGATCTGCAGGGGCTGGACACGATACTCGGCGAGTACACGACCTATTACGGCGGCGACCGTAATCGCGGCTACAATATCAGTCTGGCGGCGCGGGCGATCTCCGATCGGTTGGTGCCTGCCGGCACATTCTTTTCTTTCAATGACACGACGGGGCCGCGCTCCTATGACGCGGGCTACCGTGAGGCGCCCGTGTTCATTAACGGCAAACTGGAGCCGGGCAGCGGCGGCGGTGTATGCCAGGTCAGCTCGACACTGTTCAATGCGGCGTTGTTTGCAGGCATGGGGATCGCGGAGCGGACGGAACATTTTGCGCCGGTCGGCTACATGGAGATCGGCCGGGATGCAACGGTGTCATACGGCTCGCTGGATTTTGTTTTCCGCAATGATTTTGCCCGCCCGGTATATGTATTGGCCGACGACGAGCCGGGAGCGTTGACGATCTATATTCTCGGCAATGCTGCGGATAAGCCGGCGGATACGGACTTGCATCATGGCGGAGTCGAAGTGATTCCGCATGAAGAAACAGTGGAGGTCGTGCCCGGGCAGCAGGAACCGGAAACGACGCGGGAAGGGCATGACGGGTATACGGTGACTTGGTACCGCAATTTGCGCTGGGCGGACGGCCGGACTTTGTTTGATTCCTTTTCTTCCTACTATGAGCCCGTCACGACACGCAAACAACTGTCGCCGGCACGGGAAGCCGAACTGAAGAAGAGGGAAGAGGAAAAACGCAAAGCGGAACAGAAAGAAAAAACAAAAGCAACCGAAACAAAAGCAACCGAGCGCACGACAGCGCCGGAACACCCCGGTGTGAAAGGCGCGCCGGCGGCAGCAGCGGACGAGACGGCACAGCGGCAGGCAGAGAAAACCGAGCCGTGAGCGAGAGTATTATAAATAACGGAGAGAAAACGGATTTGCATGTATCAGTATAAATTGGTGCCGAACGATTCCCGGGCGATTACTTCGCTGCAGGTGGATATCATTACGGGGTGTTGGCAGGTAACCTTGCGCCGTAAAGATGAACGCTTGGCGCATCAAATTCAACAATTTTTGCAGACGGAAGCGACCGGCACGGCTGTCCGTTTCTTTGTGGACGAAACGGAATGGCAGGTATCGCCGCCGGCACCGCCGTTCGCCGCGCCGGAACCGGCACCTGCCGCACCGCAGAGCGAAGCATCGCTGCCGGCGGACTGGAACAAGATCCTGTACAACGCCCAGGTGCGCGAAGCGGGAGCGGCCCGCTCGACCCGCCGCAAGAACGGTGTACTGCTGGGAAGGCGGGTCATCAAGACCGCACCGCAAGATATTGCCGCGGTGACGGAAGAAACCGATCGGGTAGTCATCGAAGGGCGCGTCATCGAAGCGGACTGGCGTGAATTGCGTACGGGACGCAAACTGCTGAAGCTGAAAGTGGCGGACGACACGAACGGGATCCTGGCGCAAAGCTTCTTCGAAGCGGAGGAGACGACGGGCCATTTGGAAAACGCGCTGCATAAAGGCGTGTCGGTTCGGATCAGCGGCAGCGCCCGCTACGACAAGTACAGCGGCGACCTCATCCTGCATATGCGCGGTTTGATGCTGGTGGAAGAAGAGCGGACGGAACATGTGGACGACCATCCCACGCCGCGCGTGGAACTTCACCTGCACACGAAGATGAGCACGGATGCGCTGATCGACGTCGGCCGCCTGTTGGACACGGTGAAAAAATGGAATCACCCGGCGGTCGCTATTACCGATCACGGTGTGGTGCAGTCCTTCCCGATGGTTCAGGCGCTGGCAGCGGAAAAAGGTGTAAAAATCATCTACGGGATGGAAGGCTACCTGATCGAGGAAATTCCGACGGATATTGCACAGGATCGCCAAAAATATACGCATATTATCATCTTGGCGGAAAATATGACCGGTCTGCGTAATTTGTACCGACTGGTCTCCCTTTCGCATTTGCGCTATTTCAAAAAACGCCCGCTGATTCCGCGGGCTATCCTGTCTCAATATCGTGAGGGGCTGATCTTGGGCTCGGCGTGTGTCGCGGGGGATTTGTTTCGGGCGATCCTGCAGGAGGAGAGCGAGGAGCGGATCGAGGGGATTGCCCGCTACTATGACTACCTGGAAGTGCAGCCGATTTCCGACAATACCTTCCTCCTGCGTGACGAGCGGTACCCCGCCGTCCGTACGGACGATGATCTGCGCGCGCTGAATACCCGGATCGTCGAATTGGGCGAAAAACTGGGCATTCCGGTCTGCGCGACCTGCGACTCACACTACCTGTTTGAAGAGGACAAGGTATATCGCGATATCCTGCTCAGCAAGTGGAGCAAAGGCGAACTGGACGAAGCGATGCCGGATCTGTTTTTGCGTACGACGAAAGAAATGCTGGCGGAGTTCGCTTACCTGGGCGAGGAAAAGGCGAAGGAGATCGTCATCACCAACACCCGCGCCATAGCCGAGCGAGTGGACGCCATCGCACCCTTGCCGCCGGACGGCAAGCTCTATGCCCCGAAAATCAACGGCTCGGACGAAGAATTGAAACGTATGTGCTACGCCAAGGCGCACCGCCTGTACGGCGAGACCTTGCCGGAACCGGTCGCCGCGCGGCTGGAAAGCGAACTCGCCGCGATCATCGGCAACGGCTTCGGCGTGCTCTACTACATTGCACATAAACTGGTGAAGAAATCCCTGGACGACGGCTACCTGGTCGGTTCACGCGGCTCCGTCGGCTCGTCCTTCGTGGCGACCATGGCGGATATCACGGAAGTGAATCCGCTGCCGCCGCACTACCTTTGCCTCCATTGCCGATACAGCAAATTTTTCCCGGACGGCAGATTCGGCGGCGGTTTCGACCTGCCGGACGAAAACTGCCCGCATTGCGGCAAGCCCTTGCACAAAGACGGACACAATATTCCCTTTGCGGTTTTCATGGGCTTTGAAGGCGACAAAGTGCCGGATATCGACCTGAATTTTTCCGGCGATTACCAACCGAATGCACACAAGTACACGGAAGAACTGTTCGGCAAAGATAATGTGTTTCGCGCGGGGACGATCAGCGGGATAAAGGATCGGACGGCGTTCGGCTATGTGAAAAAATACACCGAACAACGCCAAATCGCCTGCAACGACATCTATGTCAGCAGCTTGATGGACGGCATTACCAAGGTTAAGAACACGACGGGACAGCACCCCGGCGGCATCATGGTCTGCCCGCGGGATATGGATATTCTGGCCTTTACGCCGATCCAGCACCCGGCGAATAAAAAAGAGTCCGGTATCATCACGACACATTTCGACTACCACTCCATCGAGGGGCGCATGGTCAAGCTCGACATTCTCGGCCACGATGACCCGACCGTCATTCGTATGCTGGAAGACCTCACGGGAGTCAGCCCGCAAAGCATCCCGTTCGACGATCCGGCGACACTCAGCCTGTTTTCCTCAACCGAAGCGTTGGGACTGAGCAGCGACGACTTGAACGGCGATGTCGTGGGGACGCTCGGCATCCCGGAATACGGCACGAAATTCGTCCGGCAAATGCTGGCGGACACCTTGCCGAAAAATTTCAGCGAACTCGTTCGGATCAGCGGCTTTTCGCACGGAACGGACGTCTGGCTGAACAATGCGAAAGACTTGATCACGGCCGGGCAAGTAAAACTGGACGAAGCGATCTCCACCCGGGACGACATCATGACCTACCTCATCCAACAGAACGTGCCGTCGAAACTGGCCTTTAACATCATGGAAAACGTCCGCAAGGGCAAAGGCCTGGAAAAGAAAAACAAGCAGGGTGAGCCCGTTACGCAAAACGAAGCGGCGCTGCGCGAATACCGAATACCGGCGTGGTTCATCGAATCCTGCAAAAAGATTTCCTACCTGTTTCCGCGCGCACATGCGGTAGCCTATGTCATGATGGCGTTTCGCATCGCCTGGTTCAAGATCAACTACCCGCTGGCATTCTATGCAGCGTATTTCTCGGTGCGAGCCAGCGGCAAATTTGACGGCAAAGCGATTCTGCCGGGCCTGCAGGCACAACGCAAAGCTTGGAACTACATCTTGGCAAAAGGGCGCGAAGCGAGCGCCGTGGAAAAGGACTCCGCCACGCATATCGAAGTGGCGATGGAAATGTCGCTGCGCGGCTTCGGATTCAAGACGGTATCCCTCGAACGATCCGATGTGCGAAACTTCCTCATCGAAGACGGAATGCTTCTGCCGCCGCTGTCCAGCGTGCCGGGATTGGGCGTGACCGTTGCGGAGGAAATTGTCGCGGCGCGAGTCGACGGCCCCTTTACCTCGAAAGAAGACCTGCGAAAACGGGGGAAAGTCAGCCAAAGCATCATCGACACCCTCGCCGAACTCGGCGCGCTGCAAGGCATGCCGGAAGAGGAACAAATCAGCCTGTTCGAGATGTAAATGCATGGCAGAAGGGTGTCTTGTAGTGTATGGGAAGGCAAGAAAACGGTCGCTCCGGCCATTTTCTTGTTTTTTCTTTTTGCAAGGTTAAAATGCATATGCTATACTGGTTACGTAATAGCGTAACTACGCTATAGCGTAACAACGTAATTACGTAATAGCGCTATAGCGTAACTTATATAAGGAGGATATTGCTATGAAAAAGCTCGTGTGGGGGATGTTCTTCATGTTATTTGCTTTTATTCTTTCCGGATGTGCTGGAGAAAAAGATATAAGCGGGGTTTATTTGCGGACGAAGATAGATAATGGGATTAAATCTGTTGTTGTACTTAAAAAAATGCAAGACTCGGAAAATTTGTATGAGTACAAATCCTATTCAGCGAATGAAAACCAAGACAATAAGTATTGGCATAATCAAAACAAGATGCTGCAATATGATAAAAAGAACAAAGTGCTAACCGAATATAATATTCCTAGCATGTTTAGAATAATTATTAAGGATGAAGATACTATTGTTCGTCACACAAGTCAGTCGGAAAATGAGTTTAAACGCCTTTCTCCGGAAGAAGCGGCGAAGCTGCAACTCCCGGAAAAGAAATAGCAGCCTCCTTCATAATACAAGATACCCCGTCCGTCAGGGCGGGGTATTCCTTTTCTTTCTTTTTCCTGTTTTTCGCCTGTTTTGGGGCAGACTACTCCTTAAATCTTTACAAACATTCAAGGCAACTTACTACATATCTAGTAGCCATAATCTGTATATTTATTCAGAGTAGTGACTGTAGGCCATAATACCACATTCATATATCCTTTTTTCTGCTAAACATCTCCTCGGGCGGCTGGGCAGAAATCCCCCCCCCTTAGGTGAACTAAGAGGAGGGAATGATTGATAAAAAACTTGTATTCGTGTCATATGATCCGCCGCCGTCATTGTTCGTTATTCTGCCCCCCGAACTCCGGCTAAGCAACCCCACGGCTGAGGCACATTTGACAAGTCATGCGTGCTCAAATATAATGCTATCAGAAAGCGGTTTGCCCCACCAACATAAAAGGGGAGCGAAAAAAGCGGTTTGCCCTACCAACACAAAAAGGGGGCGAAAAAAGCGGCGGGCGAAAGCCCGCCTTTTTCTTGCGGTTTTCGGGAGTGCTATATATTGACCCTTGCAAATGTGCAAGGTAACCGATCATATGTCTGTCACGCTAAAAGTATTTGCAATATGTTTTAACAGCTGAAGAATTTACGGATCGCATCGTGCGGCATATCTTGCCAAGCGGTGCGGTTTGTGCTATACTCTTATAGGTTTAATTACACACGCTGGGGATTCGAGCAGCTGTGTCTCGTGGGAGGCTCTGCCGGAGAGGAAACAGCGGAGGTTAAAAACAGGAGGTTTTACAAATGGCAGTAGTATCAATGAAACAATTGTTGGAAGCGGGCGTTCATTTCGGACACCAGACGCGTCGTTGGAATCCGAAGATGGCGAAGTACATCTTCACGGAACGTAACGGGATCTACATCATCGACTTGCAGCAGACGGTGAAAAAAGTAGATGAAGCGTATGATTTTCTGCGTGATGTTGCGGCATCCGGCAAGTCGGTGCTGTTCGTCGGCACGAAAAAGCAGGCGCAGACGACTATCCAGGAAGAAGCGGAACGCTGCAATATGTTCTATGTCAAAGAACGCTGGTTGGGCGGTATGCTGACCAACTACAAGACAATTCAGACGCGGATCAAGCGGTTGAGAGATCTGGAAGCCATGGAAGAAGATGGTCGCTTCGATCTTTTGCCGAAGAAAGAAGTCATCGTGCTGCGCCGCGAAATGGCGAAGCTGGAAAAGTATCTCAACGGTATTAAAGACATGAAATCCTTGCCGGGCGCATTGGTTATCGTCGATCCGAAAAAAGAGCGGATCGCGGTGGCGGAAGCTCGCAAGCTGAATATCCCGATCGTGGCGACGGTGGACACGAACTGCGATCCGGACGAAATCGATTATCCGATTCCGGCCAATGACGATGCCATTCGGGCGGTAAAATTGCTGGTCGGCAAGATGGCGGATGCCGTGTTGGAAGGTCGCCAGGGCGAACAGAACGAAGAGGCGGCAGGCGAAGAAGTCGTGGAAGCGGCAGAAATCGCAACGGAAGAAGCGGAAGAAACGACAGCAGAATAAACTGAGTACAAGAACAGGGGGACCCCAATGATTACAGCGAGCATGGTAAAAGAATTGCGCGAAAAAACCGGCGCCGGCATGATGGACTGCAAGAAAGCACTCACGGCGGTGGACGGCGATATGGAAAAAGCGGTCGATTACCTGCGTGAGAAAGGGCTGGCGGCCGCTGCGAAGAAAGCGGATCGCGTTGCCGCGGAAGGCGCGGTCGGTTCCTACATTCATGCGGGCGGAAAGATCGGTGTCTTGGTCGAAGTCAACTGCGAAACGGACTTCGTTGCCAAGACCGAAGAGTTCCAGGATCTGGTGAAGGATATTGCGATGCAGGTGGCGGCGGCAAATCCGTTGTACCTGCGGCGGGAAGACGTGCCGGCGGAAGTGATCGAGCATGAACGCGAAGTATTGCGCCAGCAGGCCTTGAACGAAGGAAAGCCGGAAGCGATTGTGGAGCGCATGATCGACGGTCGAATTGAAAAGTATTATCGTGAAAATTGCCTCTTGGAGCAGGCATTCATCAAAGACGGCGATAAGTCGGTAGCCGATGTCATTACGGAAAAGATTGCGAAGATCGGTGAAAACATCAGTGTTCGTCGCTACGCGCGCTATCAACTCGGCGAAGGAATTGAAAAGAGACAGGATGACTTCGTATCGGAAGTAATGGCCACAGTGAAACAATAAGAGAACACATTTGTGTTCTCTTATTTTCTAGGTATTGCTTGCGTTAACGGAGGGTGACATGGAGAATAATTATAAACGGATCGTGTTGAAGGTAAGCGGCGAAGCGTTGGCCGGTGAGGTCGGTCACGGTATCGATGCCAAGGTGACGGAGTCGATTGCGCGGGAGATTGCCGAGGTTGCCGAACAGGGGATCGAGGTGGCCGTGGTCGTCGGCGGCGGTAATATCTGGCGCGGGATCTCCGGCAGTGCGAGCGGTATGGATCGCGCTTCGGCGGATTATATGGGGATGCTGGCGACGGTCATCAACGGGCTGGCGTTGCAGGAGGCGTTGGAGCAGATCGGGGTCAGTACCCGTGTGCTGACCGCAATCGAAATGCGCCAGGTGGCGGAGCCGTACATTCGGCGGCGGGCGATTCGACATTTGGAAAAAGGGCGGATCGTGATTTTTGCCGGCGGCACGGGCAATCCGTTTTTCTCGACGGATACGACGGCGGCGTTGCGGGCGGCGGAAATCGAAGCGGATGCCATTATGATGGCCAAGCGTTTTACCGACGGTGTGTACGATGCCGATCCGAAGACGAATCCGGATGCCGTCAAGTTTGACAGCCTGACTTACTTTGAAGTAATGCGGCGCCAGCTGGGCGTAATGGACAACACGGCGATTACCCTTTGCATGAACAATAAAGTGCCGATCATCGTATTTAATATCGATACACCGGGAAATATTTTGAAAGCGTGTATGGGTGAACGTATCGGCACGATCATAGGAGGCGAAGAAGATGTTTGATGAAATCATGGCGGATTTGAGCGGGAGAATGGATAAAGCGCTGGAAGCATTGCAAGCGGAATTTGCCTCGATCCGGACAGGACGCGCGAATGTGAGTCTCCTGGATGGAATTTCGGTCGATTACTACGGCGTGCCGACCCCGGTGACGCAGGTTGCGACGGTTTCCGTCCCGGAACCGCGGATGCTGCTGATTCAGCCTTGGGACAAGAGTATGCTGGGCAGCATCGAGAAGGCGTTGCAGATGTCCGATCTCGGTCTGGTGCCGAATAATGACGGGGCACAGATCCGGCTGAATATACCGCAGCTGACGGAAGAACGGCGCAAGGAACTGGTGAAGCTCGTGCATAAACGCACGGAGGATGCGCGGGTGGCGGTGCGGAATATTCGCCGCGACGGCAACGATCAGATGAAGAAGGCGGAAAAGCAGGACGGCATTTCGGAAGATCAGGTGAAAAAAGGGATCGAAGATATTCAGACACTCACCGACGATAAGATGAAAGACATTGATAAATTGATGGAAGCCAAAGAAAAAGAAGTGTTGGAGGTTTGAGTCCGACATGACCGGAGATATCCTAGGCAGACCGTTTGCCGAGGTCAGCGCAGAGCTGAACAAGGCCGGTCTGCCTTGTTCCGTTTCTGAAACACATACGACAAGTCGTTTTTTCCGGGTGGCACCGGCAGTGCAGTATATCGTGCGCTGTACCGGCGACGGCCGGGTGGTGACTTGTGCCAAACAGGTGTACAGCGATTCGGTGAATGCATGCTTGCGAGCCGAAGGTAAGGAGGAGTATGTCATCGAGTAGCAAAGCCGTTTTGCCGAAGCATGTGGCGATTATTCTGGACGGCAACGGGCGTTGGGCGAAACAACGCGGTCTGCCGCGCAATTTCGGCCATAAAAAAGGTGCGGAGAATGTCAAGGAAATTGTACGCGCGGCGAGCGATGCGGGCGTAAAGATTTTGACGCTGTATGCGTTTTCCACGGAGAATTGGAAGCGTTCGGCTGCCGAAGTGCGAATTTTAATGGAATTGTTCGGCATCTATCTGGAGAGTTATACGGAGGAGCTCCGGGCGCAGCAGGTGCGGGTGCATATCATCGGCGAAAGAGGGGATTTGGCAGCCGGTCTGCAGGCGAAGGCGGAGCGACTGGAAGCCGCCACGGCGATGAATACCGGCATGGTGCTGAATATCGCCATCAATTACGGCGGCCGCACGGAATTGCTGCGGGCGATGGCGGCGTATGCGGCGACCTTGCCGCAACCGGCCGAGCCGTCGGCATGGACGGAAGAGGGCTTGGCGGCGCACTTGTATCCTGGGGCGCAGGACGATGTGGATCTGCTGATCCGCACGGGCGGCGATTTTCGAATTAGCAATTTTCTGCTGTGGCAGATCTCGTATGCGGAGCTGTATTTTACGCCGACATTATGGCCGGACTTTACCGCGGCGGAGCTGCGGAGCGCTTTGCAGAATTTCGGCCGGCGTGAGCGGCGCTTCGGCGGCGTAAGCGAAGGGGGGTAGAGATGTTACGAGTCAGGATATGGACGGCGCTCCTGGGAGTATCAGTCAGCATACCCGTCGTCTATTACGGCGGTGTGGTATTGACCTTGACCGTCTGGGCCTTGGCCATGTTGGCATTAAACGAATATCGTGATATGTTGGCAGCGAGGGGCAGTGAAACTTCGCTTCCGCTTATGGCACTGGGAGGGACGATCCTGCTCGGCGTGGCTCATTGGCGGCCGGTTTTTCTGCCGGTCATGTTGCCGCTCGTGCTGCCGCTTCTCTTCGGTTTGTTGCTGCTCAGTCATCGCGACGATTTTCGTTCGATCCTGTTTACGATGTTCGGCACCTGGTACGTTGCGATCGGTTTCGGCAGCATGGTGCTGCTGCGGCAGTTGGACGGTATCCCTTGGTACTTGCCGAATACGGGGGTGTTTTGGCTGATGTTTGCGGTCTTGGGCACATGGCTGAGCGACGTCGGCGCATTCTTTCTCGGTCGGCGTTACGGCCGGCGGCCGCTGGCTCCGACAATCAGCCCGAACAAGACTTGGGAGGGCTTTGTCGGCGGGGGCGTGGTGGCGGTATTGGGGCTGCTTTTGTATGCGGCGGCATTCGGCCATTATTCCTCGCAAGTGGCGGTATTGGCCGTTCTCGTCGCGATGGCGGCGCCTTTGGGAGATCTGTTCGAATCTTCGCTGAAGCGGTACTGTCGGGTGAAGGACTCGGGAACGTTGTTGCCGGGACACGGCGGTATTTTAGACCGATTTGACAGCCTGATGTTCGTTTCGCCGGTGTTGTATGCGGGGATAATGTTGTTTACGGGTGGAATATGAATCATATAGCCATACTGGGAAGTACCGGCTCGATCGGCACACAGGCGCTGGAGGTCATCCGCCATTTGCCGGAACGCTCGCGGGTGACGGTATTGACGGCACATACGCAAATTGATTTGCTGGAACGGCAGATGCGGGAGTTTGAGCCTCTGGCGGTTGCCGTGACGGATCCGGAGGCGGCGGCACGTCTGCGGGCGCGCTATGCGGGACCCGTGCGGATCTTCAGCGGTGCGCGGGCGCTTTGTGAGGCAGCGGTTCTGCCTGAGACGGATACGGTATTGACGGCGGTTTCGGGCGCGGTCGGTATCGAGCCGACACTGGCGGCGATCGCCGCGGGGAAAACGATTGCGCTGGCGAATAAAGAAACATTGGTCGCCGCGGGCGATCTGGTTACCGCCCGGGCGGCCGAAGCCGGGGTGCGTATCCTGCCGGTAGACAGCGAACACAGCGCTATTTTTCAGTGCTTGGAAGGGCGGGGGCCCGCAGCGGCGGAACGATTGATTCTGACCGCATCCGGCGGCCCGTTCCGCGGCTACGCGAAGTCGCAGCTGGCGGAGGTCACCGTGGCGGACTGTTTGCGGCATCCCACTTGGAATATGGGGAGAAAAATTACCATCGATTCCGCGACCTTATTCAATAAAGGACTGGAAGTGATTGAGGCGCATCATCTGTTCGGGATGGACTATGATGCGATTCGGGTTACGGTACATCCGCAGAGTATCGTCCATTCCATGGTGGAATTGCGAGACGGGGCGGTACTGGCACAATTGGGCGTGCCGGACATGAAGTTGCCGATTCAGCTGGCATTTACCTACCCGGAACGCTTGCCGGTTCCGGAGGAACGATTGAATTGGGCGGAAACGCTTGACCTGCACTTTGAACCGCCGGCAACGGATGTATTCCGTTCGCTGCCTTTGGCCTATGCGGCGGGAAAGGTCGGGAAATCCGCACCGCTGGCGCTGAATGCGGCGAATGAAGTCGCCGTGGCTGCTTTTTGTGACGGGGCGATCGGCTTTTTGGCCATCTTCGCCGTCGTCGAGAATGTGTTGGCGGCACATCAGCCCGCCGAATTGCGCGACTGGGCAGATATCGTTGCGGCGGATACGGCGGCGCGGGCGCGGGCGAAAGAAGAAGTGCGGCGTTTGCAAAAGCTGCGGGTCTGACAGACGGGAGGAAGCATAGTGATTACGATACTTGCCACCATTTTCGTGTTTGCCGTGATCGTGTTGGTACATGAGTGGGGGCATTTCATTACGGCGAAGCTCACGGGGATGCGTGTGGACGAATTTGCGATCGGTTTCGGTCCCAAGCTGTGGAGCCGCCGCCGGGGGGAAACCGTATATTCCGTGCGGGCGTTGCCGTTGGGCGGGTTTAACCAAATCGCCGGCATGACGGAAGAACAGGCGGCGGAAGAACAGGTTCCGCGGGAGAAGGCCTTTATTTACAAGTCAGCGCCGGCAAGATTGCTGGTCATTTGCGCGGGCGCATTGATGAATTTTGTTTTGGCGTATGTACTGATTACCGGCGTATTTTTGACGAACGGTATGAGCACGGTGGATGATCGGCCGATCGTCGGAACGATTTTGCCCACGGCAACCGCATCGGTGCAGCAACTGGAGCCGGGCGATCGGATTCTGGCGATTCAGAACGAGCCGGTGACGCATTGGCGGGAGATTTCACCGTTGATGCAAACGCATCGCGGCGAAGTGGTATCGCTCCGGATCGAACGGGCGGGCGAGGAACGGACGATCGAAGTTATTCCGGGAGAAGCCGAAGGCCGTGTCGTGCTGGGGATCATGCCGAATGTACTGCAACGTGATTTGAGTTTCGGCGAGGCGTTGCGGGAGGGATATAATCGTTGTGTCGATATTTTGCGCCAGATGTATGCCGGTCTCGCCGAGCTGGTCAGCGGCAAAGGGGATGCTTCCGGTTTTGCCGGGCCGTTGGGAATTGCGCAAATGGCAGGCTCGGTCGCCAGCATCGGCTTTGTCAATCTGATTTTGTTTACGGCGATCCTCAGCTTGAATCTGGGTGTCATCAATTTGTTGCCGATCCCGTTGCTGGATGGCGGGCGGCTGGTCGTGATCGTTGTGGAGAGCCTGCTCGGGCGGCATTTGGACGAAAAAGTATTGTATTATATTCAAATGACGGGAGCGGCGGTTCTGTTTATGATTTTCATCTTTGCGACAGGTAATGATTTGTGGAGACTGTTCCGCTAACGGAGAAAGACATGCGTAGAAAGACAAGACAGATTCGCCTCGGCGGGGTACCGATCGGTGGCGATGCGCCGGTATCCATTCAATCCATGTCGACGTTCAGCCCGACGGATACGGCTGCCTGCGCGGCGCAAATACAGGCCTTGGGCGAGCTCGGTTGCGATATTGTCCGGGTGGCCGTGCCGAATCGGGCGGCGGCGCTGGCGATTGCCGAGTTGAAACAGAGGACGGAAGTCCCGCTGGTGGCGGATATTCATTTCGATTATCGTCTGGCGCTGGATGCATTGGCTGCCGGTGTGGACGGCTTGCGGATCAATCCGGGCAATATCGGCGGGATGGATAATGTCCTGGCCGTGGTGGAGCGAGCCAAGCCGAAGCAAATTCCGATTCGGATCGGGATCAATGCGGGCTCGCTGCCGGAGCATATTCTGGCCGAGTACGGCGGACATCCGACGGCGGCAGGGATGGTCGCCGCCGCGTTGGAACATATCCGGCTGCTGGAACAGGCGGACTATCGGGAAATGAAAATATCGCTGAAATCGACCGATGTGCCGATGATGGTGCGCGCCTATCGCAGCCTGGCGGAAAAAGTGGAGTATCCGCTGCATTTGGGTGTTACCGAAGCGGGAACTCTCATGCGCGGCAGTATCAAGTCGGCGATGGGGATCGGCGCCCTGCTCTTGGACGGCATCGGCGATACGATCCGCGTCTCGTTGACGGCGGATCCGGCGGAAGAGGTGCGGGTCGCAAAATGGATCCTTTCCTCCGCCGGCATATCTTCGTACGGCGCGATCCTGATTTCCTGCCCGACCTGCGGACGTTGCCAAGTTGACTTGATCGGCATGGCTCGTGAGGTGGAGCAGCGGATCGAGAAGATCAAGGCACCGCTGCGGATTGCCGTGATGGGTTGTATCGTCAACGGACCCGGCGAAGCGCGTGAAGCGGATTTCGGTATCGCGGGAGGAAACGGCCGCGGCGTGATTTTCCGCAAGGGCGAAGTATTGCGGACGGTTCCGGAAGCGGAATTGGTCGATGAATTGATGAAAGAAATTGAATTATATCTTCAGGGGGAATGAGCATGTTAGCATCGCAAATGTACAGTCCGACGCTGCGGGAAGTGCCCGCCGATGCGGAGGTGGTCAGCCATCAGTTGATGTTGAGAGCGGGGTTTATCCGCCGGATCGGCGCCGGTATCTACACATACTTGCCGTTGGCCTGGCGCACGTTACGCAAGATTGAAGCCATCGTGCGCGAGGAAATGGATGCCGTCGGCGGTCAGGAAATTCTGATGCCGATTGTGCAGCCCGCGGAAATTTGGCAGGAAACGGGACGTTGGAATGTCTACGGCGAAGAGATGTTTCGCCTGACGGATCGGCATCAGCGGCATTTCTGTCTGGCGCCCACGCATGAAGAATTGGTGACTACGTTGGTAAAAGCGGATGTCACTTCGTACAAGCAGGTGCCGCTGACACTGTACCAGATTCAGAATAAATATCGAGACGAAGTACGGCCGCGTTTCGGCTTGATGCGCAGCCGGGAATTCATCATGAAAGACGCGTATTCGTTCCATACGGATACGGACTCGCTGGCCAAAACATACCAGGATATGTACGATGCATACAGTCGGATTTTCACCCGCTGCGGACTCTATTTCCGTCCGGTGGAAGCCGACTCCGGGGCGATCGGCGGCAGCGGTTCGCATGAATTTATGGTGTTGGCGCAGTCCGGCGAGGCGGCAGTGGTGCATTGCTCGCAGTGCGACTATGCGGCGAATCTGGAGGTGGCGATCCCGACAGCGGTGCCGGTGAACCCGACCGAACCGGCGGGCGAATTGGAAGAGGTGGCGACACCGGGGATGAATACCATCCAAGCGTTGGTGGACGGGCTGCAGATCCCGGTGATACAGACGATCAAAGCGGTCGCCTACGCCGCCGGCGAGACCGTGGTGCTTGTCATGGTGCCCGGGGATGCGGAAGTAAATGAGGTGCATGTCGCGGGGCTGTTCGGTGAAGTGGAATTGCCGCCGGCAAGTGAAGAAGCCTTGCACGCGCTCGGTTTTGCGCCGGGGTATATGAGCCCGGTGGGGATTGCGCCGAGCGATAACTTGGTCGTTTTGGTCGATCCGACCGTAATGAATATGAATGATGCGGTTTGCGGTGCCAATCGCAAGGATGTGCATTACCGCCATGTGTCGCCGCAACGGGATTTCAAGAACGTGCGGGTCGAGTCGGTTCGCTTGCTGCACGAAACGGACGGCTGTCCGCACTGTGGCGGCAAGGTCTCGATCGATCGCGGGATCGAAGTCGGTCAGGTATTTAAGTTGGGCACGAAGTACAGTGAAGCGCTCGGTGCCACCGTCCTCGATGCCGACGGGAAATCCGTGCCGCTGATCATGGGCTGCTACGGGGTCGGCGTTTCGCGGACGATGGCGGCTTCCATCGAACAGAACCATGACGACGACGGGATCATTTGGCCGGCGGCCATTGCGCCGTATGAAGTCGTGGTCGTGCCGGCGAACGCGAAAGATGAAGTGCAATTTGCGGCGGCGCGCGAGTTGTATGACGATCTTTCCGCTGCGGGCGTGGAAACGGTCCTGGACGACCGCCGGGAGCGAGCCGGCATCAAATTTAAGGATGCGGATCTGATCGGTTACCCGCTGCGGGTGACGGTCGGCAAGCATTTTGCCGAAGACGGTCAAGTCGAGCTCAAAGTACGCAAGACGGGTGTGGTGGAAACGTTGCCGCCGACCGCCGTCGTAGAGCGTGTACGGGAATTGTTGCGGGAACTCTAACATACCAAAAGCGTTGCTCACGGAGCAGCGCTTTTGTTGTGTGCGCCGGGAAACGACATAGCGGATCTATGTTATAATTAAATGATAAGAGGTGAAACAATGGAATTATTAGCACCGGCCGGCTCGATTCGGCATTTGCGTGCGGCATTGGATGCCGGTGCGGATGCGGTCTATCTCGGCGGGAAATCATTCAATGCCAGACGCAGTGCGGTGAATTTTACCTTGGCGGAACTGGCGGAAGCAACGGAATTGTGTCACGTATACGCGGCAGCCGTGTACGTGACTCTAAATATTTTATTGGGAGATTCGGAACTGCAGTCGCTGGCGGAGTACGTTGCGACGTTGGAACGGATCGGCGTCGATGCCGTGATCGTGCAGGATATCGGCGTGGCGGAGGCGGTTCGTCGCGCGGCGCCCGCGTTGCCCCTTCATGCCAGTACGCAGATGACGGTGAGCGATTTGGCCGGGGTACGTTTTCTGGCTACGCAGGGGTTTACCCGGGTGGTGCTTGCGCGGGAATTGTCCTTGGCGGAAGTATGCGCCATTGCCCGGCAAAGCCCGATAGAAATCGAAGTGTTCATCCACGGCGCGATTTGCGTTTCCTATTCCGGGCAATGCCTGATGAGCAGCATGGCCGGAGCGCGCAGCGGGAACCGCGGCGCATGCGCGCAGCCTTGCCGCTTGCCGTATGAGTTGGTGAAGAACGGCACAACGGTAGTGAATCCCGAGCAGGAAAAATACATTCTCAGTCCGAAAGACATGATCTCGGCGGCCGAGTTGCAGGATTTGGCGGCGGCCGGCGTGGCCTCGCTCAAGATCGAAGGACGGATGAAGGAGATTTCCTATGTCCGGCAGGTGGTCGGCACCTATCGGGAACTGCTGGCCGGAAGTTGCGCGCCGGCAGCGGCTGAAAAACGTTTGGCAAACGGCTTCAATCGCGGTTTTACCGAAGATTATTGGCATGATACGGTCGGGCGAACGACACTGACGGCATTTGCACCGAATCGGCACGGCCGCGTTATCGGCAAATTGCGGGAGTATGAGAAATCGAGCGGCACGGCGATTTTTCGCTTGCACGATGCGGTGCCGGCAGCGGGGATTGCCAAGTATGTGACACAAGCAGGCGGGTTTGCGTATTTCGACTTGCAGGCCGCCGGTGCCATCCGCAAGGGGGATACCCTGCAGGTGCGGACGGAGGAGCGGCCGTTGTTCGGTACGGAGTTGTATTGGCAAGACGACATGGCGCAAACGGCAGCCGGCGAAATGAAACATATGCAAAATAAGATTCCCTTGCGGCTGGCGGTAACGGCAACGATCGGTGAGCCTTTGCGGCTGCGACTGACGGATCCGGAAGGGAATACGGCGGAGATCACGGCGGATTATGTCGTGCCGGCGGCGAAGAACCGTCCGACGGATGTGGCGACCGTGCGGGAACAGTTGCAACGTTTGGGCAACACTCCGTTTGCTTTGGCGGAACTCACGCTGACGGACGGGGAATACATGCTCCCGAAGTCCGTCCTGAACGGCTTACGCACGGCAGGAATTGCCCGTTTGACGGAACTTCGCCGGGAGCGTTATGAAGAACGGCGGGTCGCAGCGGGAACCAGGATCGAGGCGGAGTATATGCCGCGTCGGTATCAAACGGCGGACAGTCTCAGCATCCGTGCGCGCAGCGAAGAGGAGGTTCGCCTTGCGTTAGCCGCCGGCGTAAAGGAAATAATTTACGGTGGCGACTCCTATGATCGGCGGCGTTATCGTGCGACCGATTACTGCCGGGCGGTCGCGTTGTGCCGGGAATACGGTGCGGCCTGCGGGCTCGCAACGCCTCGCATCGTGCGCGAAAAAGAAGCGGCGCAAGCGGTGGCGGACTTACGGGAGATGATCGGCGCCGAACCCGATTTCCTGTACATACACTCCTACGGCGATCTGCAACGTTTGCACGAAGCCGGTACGGATATTCCTTTCGTGGTGGCGGCTTCGCTGAACGTGTTCAATGCGGCGGCATTGAAGTTTTGGCGGCGGCAGGGGGCGTCGCGCGTTACCTTGTCGCAGGAACTCAATTATAATCAAATCGCAGCTTTGGCGCGCTCCGGTAATATGCCGGTGGAGGTGTTTGCCGCCGGGCGCACGGAAGTAATGGTGACGGAGAACTGCGTGATCAATGCCTATGAAAACGGCGAGCCGAAGCGGCGGTGTCCGGGTTCATGCCGGCACGCCGATTATGTATTGCGAGACCGATTGCAGCAGGAGTTTCCGCTGGTGACAGATCAATTTTGCCGCCTGCATATTTTGAACAGCTATACCACGGATATATTGCCCTATGCGGAGCGCTTGCGCCGGGCGGGTGTTGCGGCCTTGCAACTGGATGCCGGCAGTCTGCCGCGGGCGGAACTGCACGCGATCATCGCCGCCTATCGGGAGGAATGGCGGGAAAGCACCGGTCGCAAGACGGCGGGAAGCTGGCGGCAGTTTACCCGGGGGCATTTGAACAGAGGAATTGTCTGATGGAAATAAAAACTTTAACCGCGCTGGATTTTCAGGAAATACAGCAACTGCTGGCGGCGGAATGCGATTCGCTCGGAGCCAAGGAAGCGGCGCTGGCAGCATGGCCGTTGCGTGATGCGGCGGCGGTACAGGAGCTTCTCGACCGCACCGAAGAAGCGTACCGCTTACTCCTGGACAGGGGCGGCTGCTCCTTCGCCGGGCTGCGGACGATTGCGGCGGCGGTGGAACGGGCAGAAAAGGAAGCGATTCTCGCGCCGCAGGAATGCTTGGATATCGCGCGTTCGCTGGCCGTTTATGAAGATATCGGCGCATATTTCCGGGAAGCGGCGGAGGACGCGCCGAAATTGGCGGCGACGGCGGCGGAAATTACACCGTTGCCGCAGTTGCGGCGGCTGCTGGAACGCGTTTTCGATGAGCGCGGCCGCATACAGGATTCCGCCTCCGTGCAACTGGGGCGTTTGCGGGCGAAACAGGCACGCTTGCAGGAACGTATCAAACGGGAAATGAACTCCCTGATCCAACAGCGCGAAGTCGGCAAGGTTTTGCAGGAAGCGCTCGTCACCTTGCGCAACGAACGATATGTCGTGCCGGTGAAAGCGGAATACCGCTATGCCTTGCCGGGAATTGTGCACGATCGTTCGGCGACGGGACAGACACTGTATATCGAGCCGATGGTATCCGTCGAACTGAATAATGATCTGCAGGAAGCGGCACTGGCGGAACGAGAAGAAATCAAGCGGATTCTGGTGGAGATCACCGCCGCAGTCGCCCGTGATGCACAGGCGCTGCTGGCGAATGCGGCCGCTGCCGCCGAACTGGACTTGGTGACGGCACGCGGCAAATTGGCGCATAATCTGCGGGCGGTGCGGGCACAGGAGACGGCGCACATGATCCGTCTGGAACAGGCGCGCCATCCGCTCTTGCCGCCGGCGACGGCGGTGCCGATCGATGTCCGCATCGGCGACGGGTATCGTATTTTGGTCGTAACCGGTTCCAATACGGGCGGGAAAACCGTGGCGTTGAAGACGACGGGACTGCTGGCCGCCATGAATCAGGCCGGCTTGTTTATACCGGCCGCACCGGGCGCGGCGTTGCCGGTGTTTGAAAACATTTGGGTCAGTATCGGCGACGAGCAGAATATGGCGGAAAATCTGTCTACATTTTCAGGTCATATGCGGCGGATTGTGACGATCATGGACGCCTCCGGCGAACGGGATTTGGTGTTGCTGGACGAGTTGGGTTCGGGAACGGATCCTGTGGAAGGCGCGGCACTGGCCATCGCCGTTTTGGATTATTTCTGGGAACGCGGTGCGCTGGCCATGGTCACCACGCATTACAGCGAGTTGAAGCAGTACGTATACACACATACGGGCATGGAAAATGCACATGTGGAATTCGACGAAAAAACGCTCACGCCGACATACCATTTGCATATCGGCATCGCCGGAAACAGTCAGGCGCTGAATATCACTCGCCGTCTGGGCATGAACGAGGCGGTGCTGGCTCGTGCGGAAGCGTTGAAGCAGGAGTCCGCTTTTTATGAAATGGAACAGGTGCTTGCCGAGCTGAACGAGAAGCGCAAGGAAATGACAAGGCAGGAAGAGCATCTGCAGGGAGAAATTCGCAAAGCGGAACGCGCGCATGCCAAGTGGGATGCCGAGCGGCGTGAATTGGCGGAAAAGAAGCGCGAAATTCTTGAAAAAACTCGCAACGATGCAAGACAAATGAAGAGGGAATTGCGCGTACAGGCGGAACAAATTATCAAGGATTTGAAAAAATCAGCCAAAGAAGCCGCGGCGGGCAGCGTTTCCGCGGTGGCGGAAACCCGCCGTCGCATTGACGATATGGAAATTCCTGCCGGCGAAGAGCGGGCGAAAATTCCGCTGCGTAAACTGCAGGCGGGACGACAGGTATATGTCGATACCTTGGAAAAGATCGGCACGATTGTCGCCGTGCGCGGGAAAAAATTACAAGTGGAAGTGCAGGGAATGACGATTTCCGTCGAAGCCAAGCATTGCCGTGAATTGCTGCCGGGAGAAGCTCCGGCGGCGAAAGCGGCACCGGCACGCAGACCGAGCAGGAGGACGCCGCAACCGAGCCTGCGTACGGTGGAAACGTCTCTGAACATTATCGGCGAGCGGGTGGCAGATGCCGTGCCGCAGATCGAGGCTTTTTTGGATGCCGCATTGTTGGCCGGGCTGGATTTCGTTGAGATTATTCACGGCAAAGGCACGGGCGCATTGCGGGAAGGCGTACACGAAGTGCTGCGGCGGCATGCTTACGTGAAATCTTTTGCGGTTGCCGATGCGGGGCAAGGCGGCAGCGGGGTGACGGTGGTGTATTTCAAGTGACGGAGACGGTATCCGGAGAAACGAAACAGACAACGGAGACGCAAAGCATGGCGACGAAAGCCGTTAAATGGCTTTTACGCTTGAGCGGCGTGAAGGCGCTGACGGATTGGACCGACGGCGATATTCTCAGCTGGGTGATCAGCAAAGACCTGGTGTGGGATGCCGAGGTGCCGCGCTGGTTGGAGTTGCGCCATTCGGTCGCCGAAGAAAGAACGGTCTCGGGGCGTTTTATACGCTGCCGTTCGCGGCAGGCGGCACCGACGACGGGCTACGTGTTTTATTTGCACGGCGGCGGTTTTTTGATGGAAATGTACTTTTTGTACTGGCTTTTTATCGGACGTTTGCTATCCGCCATGCCTTGCGAAGTGGCGGTACCCCTGTATCCGCTTTTACCCGAAGCGGACATGGATGCGGCGTATGCGGATGTACTCGCTTCCTACTTGGCTTGGGCGGAGCGGATACCGCCGGACGTTCCGATCCACTTGATCGGGGACTCCTCGGGCTGTGCATTGGCGTTGCGCTTGGCACAGGAGCTGCGTGATACGGGACGTCGCGGGGCGGCGAATGTGGTGCTGATTTCGCCTTGGATCGACATGGAAGTCGAGCAGAATCTGTTGCGGGATTATGAGCAACAGGATCCCTTCATTTCCGTTGCGGCGCTCAAGCATTGCGCGGAGTTGACGGTGCCGTCCCGCGCTTATGCCGAACCGCGGTACAGTCCCGTGTACGGCGACCTGCATGATCTCGGTCGCCTGACCGTTTATACGGGGACGGCGGATACGCTGTATCCGGATGCCCGCGCCCTGTACAGTAAAGCGAAAAGTACGGGCGTGCCGATAAATTATTATGAACATCGCAATATGTTTCATATTTATCCGCATTTTCCTATCCGGGAAGGCATCCTTGCCTTTGATACATTGATAGAAGTACTGACCGGAAGCAAGGAAACCAAAGCGGGATTTGAAATATATTTATAAGGAGGATATATGTTCAACAATACGGAGAAGATGGTCGATGTCGCCGGTTTTCAAATTCCGGAAAGCAAGGCGGCGGAATTTGCGGCTTCGCGTGAACGCATGGCGACGGCGGCGACGGAAATACTGAAAACATTTTGCCCGAAAGTGGAACGCCGGGTTCTGGACGAAGTGTTGGGCGAAGGCGTTATCGGTTACCAGCCGAACGGCGAGGAAGAAGCTCGCATCACGCTGGATCCCTTCGAAGTTCCGGTTATGGAAGTGGCGGTCGATCGCGGTAAACTGTTGGAGTATATATTGGCGGCGAACGGCCTGACCAAAGAATATTACGAGCACCGTAAACAGGCCTTGGCGGGCGCTGAATAGCGGTGCGCCTTGTTGGATACGTCAAATTATTGTAAAATAGACCTATAAAAAATAATAATCATGGCGTATGCCGGATAGGAGATTACTATGATTCATATCATTACCGATTCGACTGCCGCTCTTCCGGAGGAGTATTTGGCTCGGCATGAGAATATTCAGGTTGTCCCTCTCTATGTCATGTTGGACGGTGAATACCGTGACGAGCGCGAAGTGTCGCCGCAGGAAGTGGTCGATTTCGTGCTGGTTGCCGACGGACAGCCGAAGACCAGCCAACCTTCCGTTGCCGCATGGCAGGAAGCGATCGATGCGGTTCCCGAAACGGACGAAATCCTGATTATCACGTTGACATCAGCGGTCAGCGGTACATACCAATCGGCCTGTATGGTTGCCAAACAGAATCCCGACCGGAAAATCACGGTGGTGGATTCGGAAACGACCAACGGCGGCCAAGCACAATTGGTATATGAAGCGGTTGCGGAGCGGGATGCCGGCAAGACATTGGAGGAGATCGTTTCCCGGCTGCGCCGAAGCATCAAGAACGGTCGGACGATGCTCATGCCGTCGAGCTTGGAATTTTTGCGGCGCGGCGGGCGGATCGGCAGAGCGGCCACGCTGCTCGGATCCATTCTGCAAGTACGGCCGATTTTGTATTTACGAGAGGATAACGAACTGGATATCCTTACGAAAGTACGAACGACGAAAAAGGCACTGGCGGAAATGAAGAAGGACGCACTCAGCCGGCCGGTGCGCGAGCTGAACGTCGCGGGAATTTTGACGGACGGCCTTTCGGCGCAGTTCCGCGACGAATTGCAGGAGGCCTTGCCGGATGTTAAGGTCACGCTGACGGAAGGCACGGCGGCCACCGCTACACACTTGGGACCGGGGCTGGTAGCCATTATGGTTCGCTGGCATGAGGAGGAAGAGGATGTATAATCAGATCGACGGCAAACAGTATAAAGACATGCTGATCGGTGCCTATGCGGCATTCAAAGAAAACTATGAACATATCAATCAATTGAACGTGTTTCCCGTACCGGATGGAGATACGGGAACGAATATGCTGAATACATTGCGTTCGATGTACAGCATGATCGTGAATGAAGAGAATGAATCGATCGGCATCATTGCGGAAAAAGCCGCAACGGGTGCCATCATGGGCGCAAGAGGCAACTCCGGGGTCATTCTTTCGCAGATTATCCAAGGGCTTGCCAAAGGCTTGCGCGGTAAAAAGCAGGCCTCCTGCCGGGAGATCGGCAAAGCATTTCAGTACGGTATACTGTACGCATATCGCGCCGTCGTCAAGCCGGTGGAAGGGACGATCCTCTCTGTGGCGCGCGGTATTGCCAAGGGAACGCGAGATGTAACCAAGCGGGAACGGGACTTTTCGCAAGTATTGCGGACAGCGATCGAGAGCGGCCAGGAAGCATTGGCAATGACGCCGGAACAGCTGCCCATTCTCAAGGAAGCGAATGTGGTCGATGCCGGCGGGCAGGGACTGCTTCTTTTCCTGGAGGGGTGTCTGCAGGGATTGACCGGCGAAACGCATATTGTCGAGGACAAAGTTCCGGAAACGGTCAAGAAGCTGGAAGTCAAAGGCGAGTCCTTCTCCATCGATTATCCGTATTGTACGGAATTTATCGTCAGCCCCTGCAAAGTTCGCGGCGCGGAAGCACGCAAGGCGCTGGAGTCCTGGGGCGAGTCGATGATTGTCGCCGAAGGCGAGAACCTGCTGAAAGTGCATATTCATGCCCAGCGTCCCGGTCATGTATTGGATATGGCGGCGGATTGGGGAACGCTGCACGACATCAAGGTCGATAATATGATGGATCAGTTCAAGCGCAATAAGCATATCGCGCATGATCAGGCCAAACGGGAGATCGGCGTACTGGCCGTGGTTTCCGGTGAAGGCTGGAAGCGAATCATGGAAGGTATGCATGCACAGGTGCTGGCCGGCGGTCAGACGATGAACCCGTCGGTGCAGGAAATCATGCAGGCGTTGGACGGTCTCGGCTCGAAGCATTATATTATTTTGCCGAACAATAAGAACATTATTCTGGCAGCAAAACAGGTACAAAAAATTCTCGGACCGACACTGCAAGTCATCCCGACGGCGAACCCGGCGGAAGGTGCGGCGGTCGGAATGGTTTATGATCCGCAGGCGGACATCGAAACCAATGTGGCAGCCATGCAGGCTCGCTTGCTCGAAATCCGTTCGGCCGGTATTACGCAGGCGGTACGCGACAGCTCGGTGGACGGGATTCGCATCCAAAAAGACGACTACATGGGTCTTGCGGCAGGCTTCCCCGTTGTCACGGCACGCGCTCTGGACGAGTGTCTCGGCAACGTGCTGGAGAATTTGTTGGACGCAGGTGAAGCGGAAATCGTCACGCTTTACTTCGGCGCGGATTTGCCGCAAGAAGAGGCGGAAGGGTTGCTTGCCGCTCAGGAAGAACGGTATCCGGAAGTGGAATTTGAACTGCAGAACGGCGGTCAGCCGCTGTATCCTTTCTTCATTTCGGTAGAATAAGTAAAAGGATGTCGACATAAGTCGACATCCTTTTTATTTGCTTTGCCTGCCGGGGCGAAGTACCTTCAGTACTTTTCCTCCCGTTGTTTTGATTCTCTTGCCGGTAGTTTTCATGCGCCGCCATTGCGTTGTTTTGGAATTTGTTTTCGGTTTCATATCGCGGGCGGGTTCGACCTTGCCGCGTTTTACGCTGGTCGCGCGGATTTTATCCGGACGAAAATGTTGCCGGAAAATTTTCATGGTGGCCGTCGCCTCAATCAGCGTGTCGAAGGTAAAGACATCGACAGCAACGTAGTCGTAGTCCGGATAGGCATGCAGGCAAATATGGCTGTTCATCCCGATTGCCGTCATGGAGTAACCTTCCGGATGCGCATGGACATGCGTGTCATAGTTATCGGAAAGAAGCTCGGCCATCGCTTCGGAAACCGCCGCCTGCAACGATGCCGGCGAATCGATTCGCGCCGCGCGGCAACCGTAGCAGTCGATCAATATATGTTTGCCGATGGATTGGGTCATAGTGTCACCGCCTTTCGCTTTATTATAGCATAGGAGAAAAGCGGAGAACAAAAGCGGCAGCCGCGCGCGAGACAATCGCCTGGCGGCAATCAGAACGATAAATACTTGCGCTGCGGCAGTTACGACGATAGATATGTAAAGAAATGCAAAAAGTACTTGCAAAAAGTCAAAAGGTTATATATAATGTCAATAGGACAAAACAACAAAAGGTAATATGCGAAGAATAAAGATAAAGGATGAGGTGAGGATATGAGCCGAGTACTGGCGGATCGAATTGAAAAGTATATTTTGCGGCAGCTTTTGGAGAATGCCGGACCGGAAGTCATTTTACAGCGAAAGGATATTGCGGAGGCGCTGAATTGTGCGCCGTCACAGATCAGCTATGTGCTGAGCACCCGTTTTTCGAACGAGCGCGGCTATTCCGTGGAATCCAGGCGGGGGATCGGCGGTTTCATTCGGATTACGGTGACGGAACGGCCGGTGCCGATCGAGGAGACGGAATGGACTCTGGGCGAGTTGGATCGGCAATTGTATGAATATCTGCAAGCGAAACTCATTACACAGCGTGAGGCGAAGCTGATGCACGAGGTGTATGCGGCAGTCTTCCGGACGACGGAAGGCGCCCGTCGGAGCCGCTTGCTGGCTGAACTGCAGGAACGTCTGCAGGCATGGACGGAGGAATAATATGCGGTGTGAACAATGCGGCGAACGGGAAGCGAATATGCATTTCACCGTAGTGCAAAACGGCAAGAAAACGGAACGGCATTTGTGTTCCGCCTGCGCGGCCAAGCAGGAAGGCGGCGCGGGAACCTTTGATTTGTGGGACAATGATTTTTTCAAAAGTCTGGTCAATCCGTACCTGTACCGGGAAACGGAAGTGCCGCATTGCGAGACTTGCGGGCTGACTTTGGACGAGTTTAACGAAAACGGGCGCTTCGGCTGCCCGCAGTGCTATACATCGTTTCGGGAGCAGATCATGCAGATGCTGCCTCGCCTGCAGGGACGCACACGGCATGTCGGCAAAGTGCCTTTGCGCGGCACGGGTGTATTTACGACGGAACGACAATTACAACGTTTGCAACAGATGCTGGCGGATGCCCTGCAAAAAGAAGAATACGAGCGGGCAGCCGAATTGCGGGATGAAATTCACAGCTTGCAGCGTACGGACGATACGGGAGGGATATGATGCAAATCCGAGAAATTTTGGATCGGCCGGTACAAGACTGGTTTTCCGGTGAGCAGCCGGAAGGGGATGTGGTGCTGTCCGGACGAGTTCGCCTGGCGCGCAATTTGGCGGGTGTGCGCTTCCCCGGCTATGCGTCGCCGGAAGAGCGGGCGCAGGTCGAACAACAAACCCGGCGCGTACTGAGCAATTTGGCGAAAGAAGAAAACACGGAAACGGCGTATATCCGCATGGAAGAGCTGACGGATGCCGATCGTCAGGTGCTCGTCGAAAAGCACCTGATCAGCCCGCAGCTGGTCGCCGATACGCAGGGGAGCGGGATCGTGGTCGACAAAGATGCCGGCCTGACGATCATGGTCAACGAAGAGGATCATTACCGGATCCAGTGCCTGGGCGGCGGTTTGCAATTACCCCGACTCTGGCAGCGCGCCTCGCATATCGACGATTTATTGGAAGCGCAATTGGATTTTGCGTATGACAACAGTCTCGGTTATCTGACCGCCTGCCCGACGAATGTGGGCACCGGCCTGCGCGCTTCGGTCATGGTTCACGTACCGGCACTGGTGCGTACACGCAAAATTCAGCGGCTGATTCAAAGCATGTTGAAGGTGGATTTTTCCGTTCGCGGCTTGTACGGCGAAGGTACGGATATGGCCGGGAATATTTTGCAAATATCGAATCAAGTGACATTGGGCGTGCGGGAGGAAGATGTCGTCGCTCGTTTGCAGTCGCTCGGCGAGCAGCTGGCAAAAGAAGAACGGGCGGCCAGGGAGCAGCTGAAAGGGATCCCGGCGCTGACGGACGAAGTCTGGCGGGCTTACGGCGTCTTGCGCTATGCCCGCGCGCTCAGCGGCGATGAAGCATTGACTTTGCTCAGCACGGTGGAACTGGGGCGTATCCTGGGAATTATTCCGCACATTTCTGCCGATGCGTTTCGGGAAATGCTGGTCACGACACGACCCGGCTTTTTACAACGCTATGCCCACAGTGAAGAACAGGATGTACAAACGCGTGATACCCTGCGTGCGGCAGTGGTTCGCGACTCATTACAGAAAATGGAAAAGGAGTGAATACTATGGATAATAAATTTACGCAAAGTGCACGGAAGGCCTTGGCCTATGCACAGAATCTGGCGCAACGCGGCAACTCGGAAGTCGTCGGGACGGAACATCTGCTGGCGGGGATTGCCTCGGAAGAGAAAAGTCTCGGCGGGAAGGTGCTGCACGAAATCGGCATGACGGCGCAGGCAATCGAAGCGCGGCTGGGAATTGACGAAACGAGCCCGGTTGCCGAACGGATCGTGCCGATGAGCCCGCGAACCAAGCGTGTCATTCAGTTGGCCGTGATGGAGGCAAATCGTCTCGGTCATACCTATGTCGGCACGGAGCATTTCCTGCTCGGTATTTTGCGTGACG
Organism: Veillonellaceae bacterium; assembly: GCA_022771805.1. Lineage (GTDB taxonomy): Bacteria > Bacillota > Negativicutes > Veillonellales > Negativicoccaceae > JALELM01. The sequence continues at coordinate 102,471 of JALELM010000008.1, forward strand.
GCGGCGGTGTCGGTTTACGACTGCTGTTGGAAGGCGGCGTAACGAAGGAAAAACTGGCGCAGGCTTTCAATAAGTATCTGAACGGCGAACCGAGCGAAGAGAGCTCGGCCGGCGGTGAAAGTGCGCTCGGCGAATTGGGGGACTATGCCCGCAATTTGAATGAATTGGCGGAGCAGGGCAAGATTGACCCCGTGATCGGTCGGGAAGAAGAAGTCGATCGCGTCATCCAGATCCTGAGCCGGCGCACGAAGAACAACCCGGTGTTGATCGGTGAACCGGGGGTCGGTAAAACAGCCATTGCGGAAGGCCTCGCCCAGCGGATTGTCGCGGGGAATGTGCCGGAAATTCTGCGCGGCCGGAAGATCATTTCGCTGAATCTGTCTTCCGCCGTAGCCGGGACGAAGTATCGCGGGGAATTTGAGGAACGACTGAAAAAAATTATCGATGAAGTTCGCAATCATGAGGATTGGATCTTGTTCATTGACGAGCTGCATATGCTGATCGGTGCCGGTGCAACGGAAGGCGGAATGGATGCGGCGAATATTTTGAAACCGGCGTTGGCTCGCGGTGAACTGCAATGTATCGGAGCGACGACGCTGGATGAGTACAAGAAACACATCGAAAAAGACGCCGCACTGGAACGGCGCTTCCAGCCGGTCATGGTGGACGAACCGACACCCGAAGATGCGGAGCGTATTCTCTTCGGACTGCGCGACCGGTACGAAGCGTTCCACAAGGCGAAGATCACGGATGAAGCGCTGAAAGCGGCGGTACGTTTGTCGGCGCGCTACATTGCGGATCGCTTCCTGCCGGACAAGGCGATCGACGTCATGGACGAAGCGGCGGCCAAAGTACGCATCGCCGCGGCGGCCACCCCGCCGGATTTGAAGGATCTGGAAATGAAGCTGGCGCGCATTCTGAAAGAAAAGGAAGCGGCGGTTACGGCGCAGGAATACGAACGTGCGGCCACGCTTCGCGACGAAGAGCGGCAGGCGCAGGAAGAATTGGAAAAACTGCAAAGTTCTTGGGATAAAGGAGATGTAGATAATCTTGTCGTGGACAAGGCGGATATCGAGGAAGTGGTGGCGCGTTGGACGGGCGTTCCGCTGAAACAGATGCAGGAAGACGAAGCCGTGCACTTGCTCCATCTGGAAGAAGAATTGCACAAGCGGGTCGTCGGTCAGGATGATGCGGTCACCGCCGTGGCGAAAGCGATTCGCCGTTCGCGGGCGGGGCTGCAGGATCCGAAACGCCCGATCGGCTCCTTCCTGTTCCTCGGACCGACCGGCGTCGGCAAGACGGAATTGGCTCGCACCTTGGCGGAAACGATGTTCGGCGATGAAGATGCGCTGATCCGTCTGGATATGTCCGAGTACATGGAAAAGCACACGGTCTCCCGTCTGGTCGGGGCGCCTCCCGGCTATGTCGGTTACGATGACGGCGGCCAGCTGACGGATGCCGTCCGCCGCCGTCCGTACAGTGTCATTCTGCTGGACGAAGTGGAAAAGGCGCATGCCGATTTCTTCAATATGCTCTTGCAGGTATTGGATGACGGTCGCCTGACTGACAGCCAGGGACGTACGGTCGATTTCCGCAATACCGTCATCATCATGACGAGTAACCTCGGCTCGGGGAATTTGCAGGCGGACAGCGCGGAGATGGGGTTCCTCTCCGGTAATCGCGATGCGGCAAGCGAACAGCAGGCGGAGGAAGCGGCGAAAAAAGCCGTAATGGATGCGGTGAAACGTTTCTTCCGACCGGAATTCATCAACCGAATTGATGAAATGATCGTGTTCCACCCGCTGCGGAAGGAAGATCTGAAACAAATCGTCGATATCATGCTGGGGCAGGTCAACCGTCGTCTGGCGGACAGCGATATGCATCTCGAGGTAGCGGCCGCAGCCAAGGATCTGCTGATCGAGAAAGGCAGCGACACGGAGTACGGGGCGCGGCCTCTGAAACGGGCGATCCGGCAGCTGCTGGAAGATCCGCTGGCCGAAGAAGTCATTGCCGGCAGGATTGCGAAAGGAAGCACGGTGGCCGTCACCGTGGAAGACGGCAAGCTGGTATTCCGTCCGGAAACGGAGAAAACGGCGGAAAAATAAGACAAGGGGCGGCTCAGCCGCCCTTTTTGTCGTTTAATATGGTACACTGAAAACAAAAACGGGAAGTGAAGTATGGCTAAAGAGAAGCGTATTTATTTTTGTACGGAATGCGGTTGGGAGTCGCCGCGCTGGGGCGGTCAGTGCGGGGCTTGCGGCGCCTGGAATACACTTGCCGAAATGAAAGTCGCCAAGACGAGCACGGCGGCTCGCGCCGCGGTGCGGGAAGTCAATCCGCCGGTGCCGTTGACAGAAATCCGGGACGATGAGCGGAGCCGCTGCCCGATCGGCAATGCCGAGTGGGATCGCACGCTCGGCGGCGGGATCGTGCCGGGCAGCCTGATGCTGCTCGGCGGAGCGCCCGGTGTCGGTAAATCGACACTGATCATGCAGGTGGCTGCAGCCGTGGCGAAGCAATACGGGGCGGTTCTCTATGCAACCGGCGAAGAGTCCGAGGCGCAGGTCGGCATGCGGGCGAAACGCTTGGGGCTGCTGGAGGCGGCATGCTATGTGCAGGCGACGACTTCGCCGACGGGAATCATGAACGAGGCGCGGCGCTTACGGGCGCGTTTTCTGATCATCGATTCCATCCAAACGATGCAGGCGGAAGATACGGACGGCTTGGCCGGCAGCGTGACCCAGATCAAAAAATGTACGGAGCTGTTGCTGCGTTTTGCCAAAGAGACGGGCACCGCCGTAATCATTATCGGCCATGTGACCAAGGAAGGCGTCGTCGCCGGGCCGAGAATGCTGGAGCACATGGTGGACACCGTCCTGTATCTGGAGGGCGAGGCGGGTCATCCGCTGCGGTTGCTGCGTGCGACGAAAAATCGTTTCGGCGACACATCGGAAAGCGGGGTATTTCTGATGCAGGCAAACGGTTTGCAGCCGGTTTCGGATCTGTCGCGGCTGTTGCTTGCGGAGCGCAGTACGGATCAAATCGGGACGGTCGTTTTTGCCGGCTTGGAAGGAATTCGCCCGATGCTGGCCGAAGTGCAGGCACTGACAAATCCGACATACTACGGCAATGCCCGCCGCACCGCGATCGGCTACGATCAGAACCGGCTGACGGTGCTGCTGGCGGTATTGGAAAAGAAGGCCGGCTTTGCCTTGGCGCAGCAGGATGTCTATGTCAATGTCGCCGGCGGTATTCGCATTGATGAGCCCGGCATGGACTTGGCCGTGGCGACGGCGGTCATCTCCGTCTACACGGAAACGCCGGTTGCGGCGACTGTGGCCGCATTGGGAGAAGTCGGCCTTACGGGAGATGTGCGCCGGGTGCAGCAGGTGGAAAAGCGCCTGCAGGAATTAACGCAGATGGGGTTTCGCACGGTGTTTCTGCCGGCGGCCAATCTGAGCGGGTTGGAGCGGGAGAAATGGCCGTTGCGCCTGATCGGCATACAACATATCAATGAAATCGCGAGCAAGCTTCGGGGTGACTTATAATTGTCGCGCAAGGCGTACTTGTGATATAGTATAGAGATAGAAAAAATGAAAGGAGTGGACGGAATTGATTGAGAAGGTGCTACGCACAACCTTCATTTGTCTGTTCATGATTATCGGCGTAGTACTGGCCGTTCAACTGTACCCGTTAGTCGAATCCTTCGGCCAACCGGACTTCCTGAGCCCTACCGTACTGTATGTCGTTACGGCTGTTGCGGGCGGCGTGATCGGCGGGCTGGTCGGGATCTCCGTTTCGCCGTTTTTGTTACGCCAGTTGCGGGCGTTTGCCGCATGGGGGGAGCGTACCGTAACGGGCATTTCGCTGACGGACTTATTGCTCGGTGTGGCGGGCTTGCTGGTCGGTTTGCTGATTGCCAACCTGCTCGGGATGGCCTTTTCGAACTTACCGCTGGTCGGGCCGTATGTTTCCATCGTGCTGAATATCGTTTTGGGTTACACGGGGATGTACCTGGCGATCGGGCAAAAAGATAAGATGGCCGGCATGGTGCATGCCTGGCGGGCGGGGCGTGAGAAAGACGGTCGTGAAAAAACCGTGCGCGGTACGGGGAAAGTGCTCGATACCAGCGTGGTGATCGACGGCAGAATTGCCGACATTGCCAAGACCGGTTTTCTGGAAGGGCCGCTGATCGTCCCGGTATTCGTGTTAGAAGAACTGCAGTACATTGCGGATTCGGCCGATGTGCTGAAGCGCAATCGCGGCCGGCGCGGGCTGGATATTCTTAACGAAATGCAAAAAAAGAAAATCATCGAGGTACAAATTGTCACGGACGACTTCGAGGATATCGGCGAAGTGGACAGCAAACTGATACAGCTGTGCCGAAAAAATGGAACACCGATTATTACTAATGACTATAATCTGAACAAGGTCGCCGAATTGCAGGGAGTTCGTGTTCTCAATATCAATGATTTGGCCAATTCGGTCAAACCGGTCGTCATTCCCGGCGAACAATTGCAGGTGGATATCGTCAAGCCGGGGAAAGAGGAGGGACAGGGAATCGCCTACCTGGACGACGGGACGATGATCGTTATCGAGGACGGGCGCAGACAAATAGGCAACCATGTCTTTGTCGTAGTGACATCGGTCTTGCAGACCTCGGCGGGGAAAATGATTTTTGCGCGGTATGAAGAGGCGGGTGGAGAGCAATGAGGGTCGGCCTGGTCTTGGCGGCCGGCAGGGGTACGCGTGTCGGCGCCGCACGGAATAAAATGCTGCTGCCGGTAGCGGGGCGAACATTGCTGGAACATACACTGGACCGAGTAGTCCGGGCGGATTGCCTGGACTACTTGCTTGTTGCGGCCGCTCCGGAGGAATATGAGATCGTGGCGGAGTTGGTCGAACAATTGCCGACCGAGATGCCGCGTGCGGTCTGTCGCGGCGGGGCGACCCGGCAGGAATCCGTGCAGGCGGCGTTGGCGGCGTTGCCGGCGGAGACGACGGCGGTCTGTATCCACGACGGCGCCCGGCCGTACATCGACCCGGCAGAAATCGAGCGGGTGATGGCGGCACTGGCGACGCACGAGGGAGCGTTGCTGGCGCGGCCGGCGACGGATACGGTGAAAATCCGCGCGACGGATGACAGTCTGTATACCCAACCGCGAGAGACGGTATGGCTGGCGGAAACACCGCAGGCCTTCCGGCTTGAAACTTTGCGTGAAATGTATGCCGTACCGACACAAGTGCAGGCGGCGGCAACGGACGACAGCTCACTTCTGGAGCGGCTCGGCCGGGTGCCGGCGCTCATTGTCGCCGAAAAGCCGAACGGGAAAATCACGACTCGCGAGGATTGGCAACGCTTTGCCGCTTATGTGGCGGGGGAAGGCGTTCTGCGCGTCGGCAACGGCTATGATGTACACCGCACCTGTGCGGGGCGGCCGTTGATTATCGGCGGCGTGTCGATTCCGGCGGACTTCGGACTGGACGGCCATTCGGATGCGGATGTATTGACGCATGCCGTGATGGATGCGCTGCTGGCGGCGGCCGGTTTGCGCGATATCGGCTACTATTTTCCGAATACGGACGAACGCTTTCGGGATGCCGACAGCCTGCTGCTGCTGGTCGAAGTGCGACGCCTCCTGACGGCTCGGAACGTACTGATCGGCAATGTCAGCGCGGCCTTGATCGCCGAGCGGCCGAAGCTGGCACCGTATATTGAAACGATGCGGGAAAATCTGGCGCGCGTATTGCGCGTGGAGCCGGCACGGGTTGCGATTCAGGTAACGACAAATGAAGGTTTGGACGATTTGGGGGCGGGGAAAGGTATTGCCGCAACGGCAACCGCCTGTGTAATCGAGAGGATGGTATAAATGGAAAATAATAACGTGCGAGTGCGGTTTGCGCCGAGTCCTACCGGCCCTTTTCATATCGGCGGAGCCCGGTCGGCATTGTTTAACTGGCTGTTGGCAAAACATTCCCAAGGGACTTTTATTTTACGTATTGAAGATACGGACACGGCTCGATCCACTCGCGAGTCGGAAGAGAATATCAAAGCCGCTTTGCAATGGCTGGGCATGAATTGGGATGAAGGCGTCGATGTCGGCGGCAGCGATGCGCCGTACCGGCAGAGCGAACGTCTGGATATTTACCGGCAGTACACGGAAGAACTTTTGGCCAAGGGCGAAGCCTATCGCTGCTATTGCACGGAGGAAGAGCTGAACGCTTCGCGTGAAGAACAACTCGCCGCCGGCAAGACGCCGATCTACAACGGCCGTTGCCGCCATCTGACACGGGAGCAGGAAGAAGCCTTCCTGGCGGAGGGGCGCAAGCCGACCATTCGTCTGCGCTGTCCGGAAAACACGGCACTGGCCTTTGATGATATGGTTCGCGGTCATGTCAGTTTCGACTCGAACGGTGTCGGCGACTTCATTATTGTCAAGTCCGACGGGATGCCCGTCTACAACTACGGTGTCGTTATCGACGATGCACGTATGGGAGTAACGCATGTCATTCGGGCGGAAGAACATCTTTCCAATACACCGCGCCAGCTGGTCATCTATCGTGCGCTCGGGTTTGCGGTGCCGAAGTTCGGCCATATTTCCCTCATCCTCGGTAAGGATCATAAGAAGATGAGCAAGCGGCACGGCGCGACTTCGGTGGATCAGTATCGGCAAATGGGGTATTTGCCGGAAGCCCTGCTGAACTTCCTCGCCCTGCTCGGCTGGTCGCCGACCGATGAAGAAGAAATTTTCAGCGTGGAGGAATTGATTCAGCGGTTCAGCATGGATCATGTGTCGAAAAATCCGGCCGTGTTCGATATCGACAAATTGAATTGGATCAATTTCCACTACATGAAACAGCTTTCCGCGCCGGATCTGGTTGCGGTTACCTTGCCGCACTTGATAGAAGCGGGCTACGTGACCGAGCCGGTCGATGCGAAACTGCAGGAAAAGCTGGAAGCGATGGTGGAAGTGCTGCGCGACTATCTCTACTTCGGCGCGCAGATCCGGGAACACGCCAAGCCGTTCTTCGTTCGGCCGGAAGTCGCGGACGAGGAGGCACGGGCGATGCTGGCGGAAGAAACGACGGCGACGGTACTGGCAGCCTTTGCCGCCAAGGTTCGCGAGGCGGAAGTCGCGGATGCGGTTACGCTGCGAGCGGCAATCAAAGCGGTACAAAAGGAAACGAAGATCAAGGGTAAAAATCTGTATGCCCCGCTACGGATTGCGTTTACGGGAGTAATGCACGGACCGGATGTGGCTGCGGTGGGCGCCATCCTCGGCAAAGAGGAAATGCTTTGGCGTTTGGAGCACTGTAAATAAAGCAATCAAGGCGAGGAGAAGGACCGAATTGTAAAGGTCCTTTTTTATTTCAGAAAGGTATTGACTATTTATGCATAAATGTGTATAATCATGAAAAACATAAAGGAGTGATTGAGATGAAAAAGAAAGGATTGGTATTGGCGGGTATTCTCTGTGCCGGGTTGTTGGTATTGGCCGGTTGCGGTGACGAAGGGAAAAAAGAGGGGACTGCGGCAAATGTTTGGCGCGTCGGCACGAATGCGACCTTCGTTCCGTTCGAGTTTGCCAATGAGAAGCAGGAATTGAGCGGGTTTGATATCGAATTGGTGCAGGAACTGGCGAAGAAAGCGGGCGCGACGGTCGAATTCAAAAATGTCGCCTTTGACGGCTTGATTCCGGCTCTCGCGTCCAAGCAAATCGATCTTGCCGCATCGGGGATGACTATTACTCCCGCGCGGGCGGAAAAAATTGATTTCTCGTTGCCGTATTACGAAGCGGGGCTTTCCATTTTGGTGAAGGATGACAGCGCGATCACTTCTGTCGACGAATTGGCCGGTAAAATGATTGCCGTTCAGCTGGGGACGACGGGAGCGGATCGCGCGGCGGAAATCCCGGGCGCACAACTGCGGACTTTTGATCACAACTCCGAGGCGTTGCTGGAAATGAAAAAAGGCGGCGTGGATGCCGTGCTTTCCGATACGGCGGTATTGCAGTATTATGCCGGTACCACGGCGGATGCACATGTTAAGGTAATTCCGATCCAAAGCGATGAGCCGAAATATTTCGGTCTGGCGATGGCTAAAGGGAATACCGCGTTGAAAGAAAAAGTCGACAATGCGTTGCGCGAGATGAAAAAAGACGGCTCGCTGGATGCATTGCACATGAAGTATTTCAATACGCCCTCCGCCGAGTTGCCCGATAAGTAAATAGGGCTTGCAAGTTACGGATAATCTTCGTACAATACAAGTAACTATAACGGAGGAGGAAGAAACTATGTTACGTAAGTGGTGGGTTGTGACGGCCATGGCGGTGTGCTGCCTGGCATTATTGATTACCGGTTGCGGCAGCGATCAGCCGAAAGCGGGCGAAGCGGCCAAGACGATTCGCGTGGGTGCGGAAACGACGTTCCCGCCGTTTGAGTTTGCCGACGAAAAAGGCGATTATGCGGGCTTCGACTTGGATCTGATCCATGCCGTCGCGAAAGAAATCGGTGCGGAAGTCGAATTCAAAAGCATGGGCTTTGACGCGTTGATTCCGGCGCTGAACAGCAAGCAGATCGATGTCATCATTTCCGCGATGTCGATCACGGATGAACGCAAGCAGGCGGTTCTCTTCAGCGATCCGTACTACAAATCCGGCGTGGCCATCGTAGTACGAAAAGACGAAACCGGTATTCAGGGCAAGGACGATTTGGAAGGCAAGACGATTGCCTGCCAGATCGGCAACACGGGTTCGATGAGTGCGGCGGAAATTCCCGGTGCCAAGGTAATCAACTTCGACGGTGCGAACCAGGCGTTCCTGCAGTTGAAGAACGGCGGCGCGGATGCGGTCATGATCGATTTGCCGGTGGCGCAGGACTACATGAAAAAAGATGCGGATCAGAGCTTCATGGTAGTCGGCGACGTATTGGAAGCGGAATACTACGGTATTGCGGTGAACAAGGACAACAAAGAGCTGATGGATAAAATCAATGCGGCTTTGAAGAAGCTCCAAGAGAATGGCGAATACGACAAGATCTACCAAAAGTGGTTCGGAGATACCAAGCAGTAAACCGAAAAGACGAGCACTTGCTCGTCTTTTTTCGCGGCCGCCGAACAACGCATAATATCTCTTGACAATGCATAAAAATACAAATATAATACTATCTATACGTTAGGGGAATAAGGAGGAAACCGGGTGATATTATGAGTTTTAATTTCCAGCTGATTATTGATTCGTTGCCGCTGTTATTGGCGGGGGCGCTGGTAACTATCGAGATCACGGCCATGGCGGTCGGGATCGGGTTCTTTATCGGGCTCTGTGTCGGGGTGGCGCGCCTGTCGCAAATAAAAATATTGAAATACTTGGCCATCGTCTATGCGGATACGATTCGCGGCACGCCGCTGTTGGTGCAAATCTTTCTGATCTATTTCGCATTGCCTCTGTTGATTCACCGGCAAATCAATCCGTTTGCCGCGGCGGTCATCGCCTGCAGTATCAACAGCGGTGCCTATGTATCGGAAATTTTTCGCGCGGGGATTCAGGCCATCGACAAAGGCCAGATGGAAGCGGCACGTTCGCTCGGTCTGACCTGGTGGCAAAGCATGAAAATAATTATCCTGCCGCAGGCGTTCAGTAAGATCTTGCCGCCGCTCGGCAATGAATTTATCGCCATGCTGAAAGACACTTCGCTAGTTTCGGTCATCGGCTTTGAAGAGTTGACCCGCCGCGGCCAGCTGATCATTGCCAAGACATACGGCTCGTTTGAAATTTGGAGCACGGTTGCGATTCTCTACCTGATTATGACGGTAAGCATTACACAACTGGTCGCATTTTTGGAAAGGAGACATCAGGTACATGATAAGCGTTAAGCATTTATATAAAAGTTTCGGTCACCTGGATGTCTTGAAAGATATCAATTTGGAAGTGGCGGAAAAAGAAGTCGTCGTCATCATCGGACCGTCCGGCTCCGGCAAGAGCACCGTCCTGCGGTGCATTAACTACCTGGAAGTACCGACCAGCGGCCAAATTATTGTCAATGGTCTGGATTTGAGCAACAGCAAGAATTTGAACGAAGCCCGCAAGGAAGTGGGCATGGTATTCCAACGCTTCAACCTGTTTCCGCATAAGACGGTACTGGAAAATATTACCCTGGCACCGTTGAATGTGAGAAAAATCGGCTTGGAAGAAGCGAATGCAACCGCCCGGTCGCTGTTGCAGAAAGTCGGCCTGGCGGACAAAGAAAATGCATATCCGGAGCAGCTCTCCGGCGGCCAGCAGCAGCGTGTCGCGATTGCCCGGGCGCTGGCCATGAAACCGAAGGCATTGCTGTTTGACGAGCCGACGTCGGCGCTGGATCCGGAAATGGTTCGCGAGGTGCTGGATGTCATGAAAAAACTCGCAATGGAAGGCATGACCATGATCGTCGTAACGCACGAAATGGGGTTTGCCAGAGAAGTCGGCGACCGGGTCATCTTCATGGACGAAGGGATGCTGGTGGAAGAGGGAACACCGGAACAAATATTTACCGCGCCGCAAGAACCGCGTACACAGTCGTTTTTGTCGAAAATTCTTTAATGGCATCTTGTGTATGTTTTTTGATTCGAAAAATAAATATTAAAGTTTGATTGACAGACCCCACCCGGTGTGCTAAGATAAGCGAAGTAACCGCATGTGCGGCAGTTTGTTTAGTGTCAGGAGGAATTGACATGCAAGGTAAAGTAAAATGGTTCAGTGGTGAAAAAGGTTACGGTTTCATCGAACGCGAAGACGGCGGCGACGTATTTGTACACTTCTCCGCAATTCAGGAAGACGGTTACAAAAACCTCTCCGAAGGTCAGGAAGTCGAGTTCGAAATCGTTGACGGCCCGCGCGGACCGCAAGCAGCGAACGTATATAAGAAATAATATTTTCGATTATACAAGCCAAGGCACATTTCCGAATGTGCCTTTTTACTTGCCATAAAAGAATAAAGGGATTTCTCCGCCTGCGGAGAAGATATATACAGCCGCAAACGGACGGCAGGAAGAGAGGTCGATGATTATGGCAATCAGTGTACGCGGAAAAAATATTGAAGTGACGACGGCATTACAAAATGCGGTGGAACGGCATGAAGGAAAAGTGCAACGGTATTTTGACAAACCGATCCGGATTCAGGTGCTCCTCTCCGTTGTGAAGGAATCGCAGACGGCGGAGGCCACGGTACATGTCGACGGTGTTATCATTCGTGCGGTGGAACGCTCGGAGGATATGTACAGATCCATTGACAATGTATTTGACAAAGTGGAACGCCAGATTCACAAATATAAAACACGCTTGGCACGTCGTTTCAAAGGGAACGAACGCTTGGTCGACTCGTTGCAGGCGACACAGGCTCAGGTGCAGCAGGAAGAAGCCCGGGACGAATTCGAAGTGGTTCGCCACAAAACGTTCGGAATGAAGCCGATGACTGTGGACGAGGCCATTTTGCAAATGAATCTTCTGAATCACGATTTCTTCATCTTCCTCAATGCGGCAACGGATGAAGTGTCGGTCATCTATCGCCGGGAAGATGAAAAATACGGCCTGATCGAAGCGAAAAAGTAAGGCGCGCGGGCGCAAATGAAAGGAAGGGGAACCCCCTTCCTTTTTTGACTACGGAAACTACATCTGTTACAATGAATTAGATGTGGCGGAAGGTCGCATAATTATCAGGCGAGGAGAGGATTTTGTGCTCGGATTTTTAGAAAAAATCTTTGGCAGTTCGCAAGACGGCGAATTGAAAAAGATGGGCAAAATAGTAAACGAAATTAACGGTTACGAAGAGTCGCTGCAGAATATGAGCGATGCTTCGCTGGCCGCCAAAACGGCGGAATTCAAACGCCGTCTCCGTGACGGAGAAACTTTGGACGATATTCTGCCGGAAGCCTTTGCGGTAGTGCGGGAAGCATCGCGCCGCGTGCTCGGCATGCGTCATTTCGATGTGCAGATGTTGGGCGGTATCGTTCTGCATCGCGGCAATATCGCCGAAATGAAAACGGGGGAAGGGAAGACCCTGGTGGCGACGCTGCCGGTCTATTTGAATGCGTTGACCGGCAAGGGCGTGCATGTCATTACCGTCAACGATTATCTGGCTCGCCGCGACAGCGAGTGGATGGGTAAACTGTATGCATTCCTCGGGCTTTCCGTCGGCCTGATCGTTCACGATTTGGATTTCGGCCAGCGCAAGCAGGCGTATGCCGCCGATATTACCTACGGTACCAATAACGAATTCGGCTTCGACTACCTGCGCGACAACATGGTGGCGCATGTCGAGCAGATGGTGCAACGGGACTTGAATTACTGTATTGTCGACGAAGTGGACAGTATCCTCATCGATGAAGCGCGCACGCCGTTGATTATCTCCGGCCCGGGCGAACGCTCGACGGACAATTACTACATTATGGCGAAAATCGTGCCGCAGCTGGTGCGCGATGAAGATTATACCGTGGACGAAAAAGCGCGAACCATTGCCCCGACGGAGCAGGGGATCGCCAAAGTCGAAGAGATGCTGCATGTCGAAAACCTGTACGATTCGGAAAACCTGGAACTGAATCACTTGTTGGTGCAGGCATTGCGGGCGCATGCCATGATGGAACGCGACAAGGATTATGTCGTCAAAGACGGCGAAGTCGTCATCGTCGACGAGTTCACCGGCAGGCTCATGTTCGGCCGCCGCTATTCGGACGGTTTGCATCAGGCGATCGAAGCGAAAGAAGGCCTGAAAGTGGAACGCGAAAGCCAGACGTTGGCGGCGATTACCTTTCAGAACTACTTCCGCATGTACAAAAAGCTGGCCGGGATGACCGGTACGGCAAAGACGGAAGAGCAGGAATTTATCAAGATTTACGGTCTGGAAGTATATGTCATTCCGCCGAACAAGCCCGTGCGGCGTGATGATATGTCCGATGTCATCTACAAGACGAAACAGGCCAAGTATAATGCGGTCGTTGCGGAGATCGAGCAGCGGCACGCCACCGGGCAGCCGTTGCTGGTCGGGACGACTTCCATCGCGCAGTCGGAAGAGCTCAGTCGGATGCTCGACAAGCGGCATATTCCGCACAATGTACTGAACGCCAAATTCCATGAACAGGAAGCGGAGATCGTCGCACAGGCCGGACAGCGCGGCCAGGTTACGATTGCGACGAACATGGCGGGGCGCGGTACGGACATCGTCCTCGGCGAAGGTGTGCCGGAGCTGGGCGGTCTGCATATTATCGGTACGGAACGGCACGAAAGCCGCCGGATCGACAATCAGTTGCGCGGTCGTGCCGGACGGCAGGGAGACCCGGGATCGACACAGTTTTTCCTGTCGCTCGAAGACGATCTGATGCGTATTTTCGGCTCGGACAACATTGCCAAAGTCATGGACAAGTTGGGAATGGAAGATCACGAAGAAATCAAGAGCGGGGTCGTCACCAAGTCGATCGCTTCGGCGCAGAAAAAAGTGGAAAACCGCAACTTCAATATTCGTAAATATATTCTTGAATACGATGATGTCATGAATCAGCAGCGCGAGGTCATGTATGATCAGCGCCGCCGGATTTTGCTCGGTCAGGATCTGAAAGAGCAAATCGTCGCCATGACGGACAGGATCATCGAAGAGGCGATGAATCGTTTTGCCGATGAAAAACTGTATCCGGAAGAATGGGACTACCCGGGGCTGTTGAAGCATTTGGAAAACTATTTCCTGGCGCCCGGCCAGATCACGTCGGCACAAATCGAATCGCTGAATCGCTCGGAAGTACAGGATCTGCTGTTGGAAACGGCACATCGCATGTACGAAGAACGCGAAAAGCAAATCGGCTCGGAAAATATGCGCGAGCTGGAAAAGGCGATCTTACTGAAGGTCGTCGATGCGAAATGGATGGATCATCTCGATGCGATGGATATGCTCAAGGAAGGGATCGGCCTGCGTTCGTACGGCCAGAAAAACCCGTTGGTCGAGTACAAATTCGAAGCCTATGAAATGTTCCAAGAGATGATGCAGTCCATTCAGGACATGGTCGTTATGTACCTCTACCATATCCAAATCCAATTCGCGGAGATGCGCGGCGCGGAAGAGGGGACGGGAGATCATCTGGAGCATGCTACGGCGCGTCACGGTGACGAAGTATCCGCAGCAGATCCGGAAGCGGAAAAATAAGGATGTGAGAACATGTTGGAAGACTTGAAACAACCGATTGAAACAATGTATGGTCGCATCATGGAAATCAGGGATTCACTTTGACCTCCCTGTATTGCGGGAACAAATTGCAGACTATGATGTAAAAATGAGCGACCCGTCCTTTTGGGAGGATGCGGACGCCGCCAAAAAAGTTTCCAAAGAGGCGACGGATTTGAAGGATACCGTCGCAGCGTATGAACATTTGGCAAATAAAATAGAAGACGTCAAGACGCTCTGGGAAATGGCCGTGGAGGAAGGCGATGTCTCCGTCGAAAACGACCTCAAAGAGGAACTTGCGACGATCGAACGGGGAGTCGAAGCGAAAGAGACGGAGCTGTTGCTTGCGGGCGAGTACGATGCCAAAAACGCCATTCTGACGTTGCATGCAGGCGCCGGCGGCACGGAGGCGCAGGATTGGACGCAGATGTTGCTGCGGATGTACACGCGCTGGGCCGAGCAGCACGGTTACGGCATCGATCTGGCGGATCTCCAGCCCGGCGACGAGGCGGGGGTAAAGAGCGCCACCATGGTCATCAGCGGCCGCAATGCGTACGGGATGTTGCGCTCGGAAAAAGGCGTGCATCGCCTGGTTCGCATCTCGCCGTTCGATTCCTCGGCACGGCGTCATACTTCGTTCTCGGCCTTGGATGTCATGCCCGAGATCGATGACGATGTGGAAGTGGAAATCAACATGGACGATGTCCGGGTCGATTACTTCCGTGCCAGCGGCGCCGGCGGTCAGCACGTCAATAAGACCAGTTCGGCGGTGCGGATGACACATATCCCGACGGGGGTCGTCGTGCAGTGCCAAAACGAACGGTCGCAGGCGCAAAACCGCGAGCAGGCGATGCGTTTTCTGCGGGCTAAGCTGTTCGAGATGGAATTGGAAAAACGCGAACAGCTGAAAAACGAGCTGACGGGAGATCAGAAGAAAATCGAGTGGGGCAGTCAGATTCGCTCCTACGTATTCCACCCGTACACGATGGTGAAAGACCATCGGACGAAAGCGGAAACGGGGAATGTCCAGGCCGTTATGGACGGCGAACTGGATATGTTTATCGAAAGCTACTTGCGTAAGCAACTGAAGGAATAAGGAGTGATCCGGGTGAAAAAAGTATTCGCAGCTCTTTTGGTTATCGTTTTAGTGATTTTCGGCTTGGGTTGGCTGTACTTGCCGAGTGTGGTCGAAGCCGGTCTGGATCAGTACCTGGCCGACAATATCCCTATGCAGAACCGAAAAGTGCGTCTGGGCTGGCAGAATCCGTTCACATTGCTGGGCGGCAAAGTCGTTGACGTCGAGGCTTCCGGTGAACAAGCGGAACTGGATAAGCTGGTTTACGACTCCCTGCATATTCACCTGCAAAATGTAGAATTCGAGCCGCAGGAATTATTCCAAAATCATCATTTCGTCATCCGAAAAATCGGCGGCGGCAGCATCAGCGCCACGCTGACACAGGAAGAATTGCAGCGTTACCTGGTCGAGGAAGTGGACGAAACTCGCGATGTGGAAAATCTTTCCGTGCGGTTGGCGAATCAGCGCCTGATTGTCAGCGGTCATGTGCAGATCGGCAAATTGCTTTCCGGCGATGTGGAAGTAGTCGGCGAGCCGCTGCTGAACGACAATGTACTGCTGATTCAGCCGCGTGAAGTGAAGCTGAACAAAATGGGAATCAGCGGCTTGGGCAATCATTTGGTCGGGCCGATCGTCATCTATGATTTCCGCAAGTTTCCGATTCCGGTGACGGCCAATCAGGTGGTCGCGGCGGACGGAAAGGTTACGGCGACCGCCGTACCGCATAAGGAGTAACGTGCTACATGAATGATTTGCGACGTGTCCGGCTCGGTTTCCTGGTGGCAATCGTCATCGGGCTGTGCGCGGCACTCAGTATCAGTTTCAGTCGAATAGATGCGGAGAACAGCAACCGCAGCGTGGAGATGGTCTATGACTATGGCCGCCTGTGGGCGCTGGCTCCTGTGGAAGAAAAGACGATAGACGAGGCACTGGACTTGTTCCGCAAGGCGGGTGTCACGTCTTTTGCGCTTTACGATGAGACGCCGGAAGCATTGTTGCGGCAAGGCTATGTGCAGATCGAAAACGGCCTGGTCGCCTCGGCGGGGCGCTTTGCGGGAGCGACCGGTTTGCCGACCGACGGGATTTATCTCGCGGCGACGGACAAAGCGGAGGCGCCGGCGTTTTTTGCCGAATTGGTCGAAGATTTGCGATTGCGCCTGCCGGCCGACAGCTTGACAATGTATACGGGAGAGAACGGGCGGCAGATTGTGCGGGTTGCGGGTGTCGATTACGATGCGTTTCTCGAAATGCCGACGGGCATTTCCGCCGTTCGGATCCGCCTGCTGGAAGAAAAAGGTTTCGGTGTCGTGGTACGACCGACGAATTATGCGGTCGCGAGCGAGGCAAAGATCCGACATTTTCTGCAACGCATTGCCGGCGGCGATGTGCGCGGAGTCATGTTCGTAGGGCAGGAGGCATTGGGCTATCCGGACGAACACCGGGCGCTGGCGCAGGTGTTGGCGGCGAAGAAGATTCCGGTCATCGTGATCGAAGCGCCTTCGCAGCTGCAATTTGAAAACCAACAAGGCGCGTTGGAAATGTTGGAGGCTGCCGATTACTACGGCGCCCGAGCCTACAGCATGCACCGTGACGAGTTGGTCAAGCTGTCGGCGGAAGAAGCCTCGCAGCGCTACTTCATCAGCGATATCGAGCGGAATATCCGGCTCAATTTTTTGGCTTCGTACAAACGGCCGTTGCCGGGGCAGACGATCTTGGCTTCGGATGCCGATTATATCGGCAGGACTACACATAAGCTGCAGGAGCGCGGTTACGAAACAGGCAAGCCGGGCGTAATGCAGGCCTTGCCGGACAAACCGGCCGCGCAGGCATTCGTCCTGCTCGGGATCGCCGGGCTTTTCGGCGGGATGTTGCAGGCGCTGACCGGTCGGCCGCGTCCGGCAGTCGGCGGCGCAGTGTTTTTCGCCGTGTGCGGCACGGCGGCACTTTTCACGCCGTACGAGGTATTGGCTCGCCAAGTTGCTGCCCTGACGGCCGCCATCGCCACGCCGACGGTGACGATGGATCTGGCCATAGCCGCCTGGCGCAGTCGCCGTTTCCGGCAGGCGACATCTCGTCTGCAGCTCGGTCTGGCGGCGGCGGGGTTGTTGCTGCTGATCGGCGCGGCCTCTCTGGGCGGCGGTTGGCTGCTCGGCTCAATCCTGGCGGACACACGTTTTCTTTTGGAATTGGAAATTTTCCGCGGGGTAAAACTCGCGTTCATTGCACCGGTTATCTGCATGGTCATTCTCTATCTTCGCAACTATCCGACCTTGCTCGCGGTGCCGGTGGATTCGGCGGCGCAATGGTACACCTTTGCCCGCCGGGCATTCGCTTTGCCGGTGCGTTTGGGGATGCTGCTGTTGCTGGGCTTTGTCGCTTTGGCCGGGCTGGTATTGGTCGGCCGCAGCGGTCATACCGAGGGAGTTCCCGTCTCCGGTCTGGAAATTGCCTTCCGGCGTTACTTGGAGGGGGCATTGGCGGCGCGGCCGCGCATGAAAGAATTGCTGATCGGTCATCCCGTCTTTTTCCTGGTTCCGTTTGCGCTGCGCTACGCTTGGCCGCAATGGCTGCATATGCTGCTGGTTATCGCGGCGGGGATCGGCCAGGCATCCATGGTGGAAACGTTCGCCCATCTGCGCTCACCCTTGTGGATGAGCACGGTCCGGGGGTTGAACGGGCTGGCTTTGGGCTTATGTATCGGCGTGCTTGCGGCATTCGGTGCCTATGCGCTGACGGTGTTGGCACATTGGGGGAAACCGAATGATGAAGCCGAATAGGATCGTGATTTCCGGCTACTACGGTTTCGGCAATACCGGTGATGAAGCCATGCTGACCGCAATCGTGGAGGCTCTGTATGAGCGTAACCCGGCCGTACATATTACGGTGATTTCCGGAGATCCGCAAGCGACAAAACGAATGCACGGCGTACACTCCGTGTCGCGGCTGCATTTTCCGAATATTTTTCAGGCGCTGCTCCGCTGTGATTTGCTTCTGAGCGGCGGCGGCAGTCTGTTGCAGGATGTGACGAGCCGGCGCAGTTTATACTATTATTTGAGCATCATGCGGCTGGCGCGGGCGCTGCGCAAGAAAGTATTCCTGTATGCGCAGGGGATCGGGCCGCTGCACTCGCCGAAAGCCCGGCGAACGGTGTGCGACGTGCTGAACCACGTGACGGCGATTACCGTCCGGGACGAAGCCTCGGCGCAACTGTTGCGGGAAATCGGCGTGACCCGGCCGGTGACGGTCACGGCGGATGCGGTGTTGGCCATGCATCCGGCCGATCCGGGCATCGGGCGGCTCTTGCTGCAGCGGTACGGCAGCGGCGGCGTGGCACCGAAAGTCGGCGTATCCGTGCGCTATTGGGGCAACGAGACCGGCTATCTGACGGAGATGGCGAGGACTCTTGACGAATTGCGCCGCAAAACCGGTTGCGAGCTTATCTTTCTGCCGATGCAGTATCCGGAAGATATGCGGGCGGCGGCAGTTGTCGCTTCGCAGATGCGGGAACCCGCGACGGTATTGCGGGAGCCGTATACGACGGCGGAGATGATGGGCATTATCGGTGCGCTGGATCTGGTGGTCGGGATTCGTCTGCATGCGCTGATTTTTGCGGCGCTGATGCGAGTTCCTTTTATCGGGATCTCCTATGACCCGAAAGTGGACAGTTTCCTGGCCACGTTGGGAAAAAAACCGATTTGTCGGATCAACGAGATCTGCCCCGCTGTCTTGGTACCGGCGGCGGCCGCGGCGTTAGCCGGCGGCGGTCTCACCGCCAAAGAGCGGGAACGGATCGCGGAATTGGCGAAATTGTCGGAATCAACGGCCGAGGCGGCCCTTACATTATTGGAAACGGAGGAGTAAGAATGGCAACACTTACAGCAGAGCAGCGGGCGCGAGTGCAGGATTTGGCCGCGCGGATGCGGCGCGATATTATTACCATGATTACGGAAGCCAAGAGCGGCCACCCCGGCGGCTCTCTGTCGATTACGGATGCCTTGGCGCTCTTGTATGAGGTCGTCTTGCGGGTTGATCCGCAGCAGCCGAAACTGCCGAACCGGGATCGCGTCGTTCTCTCCAAAGGGCATGCCGCGCCGGGACTGTACGCGGTTCTGGCGGAGAAGGGGTATTTTCCGAAAGAAGAGTTATTGAAATTACGTAAAATTGATGCCATGCTGCAAGGTCACCCGGACATGAAGCATACTCCGGGAGTAGAAATGACGACCGGCTCGCTGGGGCAGGGATTCAGCGCATCCTGCGGGATGGCACTGGCTGCGAAAAACGACGGCCGGCCGTTCCATGTATATGCTTTTCTCGGCGACGGCGAGTTGCAGGAAGGACAGGTCTGGGAGGCGGCAATGTTCGCCGGTCACTACGGCCTGGACACCCTGACGATATTGGTCGACAACAACGGCCTGCAAATCGACGGGGATGTCACGCAGGTAATGAATCCGCTGCCGATTGCAGAGAAATTCCGTGCGTTCCGTTGGCATGTCCTGGAGGTCTGCGGGCATGATCTCGATGAATTGTATGCGGCAATTCAAGAGGCGCAGGCGACGCTCGATCAGCCGACCGCCATCGTGATGAAAACGGTGAAGGGCAAAGGCTTTGCCCGCATGGAAAACAATGCGGGCTGGCACGGCAAAGCGCCGACTCGGGAAGAATATGAAGAACTGGTTGCGGAATGGGAGGGGAGATAAATGGGCAAGGCGACACGTGATGCATACGGTGAAGTACTGCAGGAGCTCGGTGCCGAATATCCGGAGATGTATGTGCTGGATGCCGATCTTTCCAAATCGACCAAGACGTATGAGTTCAAAAAACTGTTTCCGGAACGGCATTTCAATGTCGGCATCGCCGAGCAGAATATGATCAGCGTTGCGGCGGGATTGGCGACGACGGGGAAGATTCCTTTCGCCTCGACCTTTGCCATTTTCGCGGCCGGACGGGCATATGAGCAGATCCGCAATTCGGTCTGCTACCCGCAATTGAATGTAAAAGTGGCCGTCACGCATGCCGGGCTTACGGTCGGTGAAGACGGCGCGACACACCAGATGGTGGAAGATATCGCGCTGATGCGGGCGTTGCCGAATATGACGGTCACGGTACCGGCGGATGCCGCCGAGACCAAGGCCGTCGTGCGTTGGGCTGCGGCGTATCGGGGGCCGGTGTATATCCGCATGGGACGCAGCGGCGTGCCGGATGTGATGCCGGAAGATACCGTATTCGAGCCGGGCAAGGCGACCGTCTTGCGTGACGGCAAGGATCTCACGCTGATCGCCTGCGGCATTATGGTGGCGGCGGCACTGGCGGCGGCCGATAAACTGGCTGCGGACGGGATTTCCGCCCGCGTGCTCAATATGAGTTCGATCAAGCCGATCGACCGGGCGGCGATCATTGCGGCCGCACGGGAAACGGGTGCCATCGTGACGGCGGAAGAACACACGATTTACGGCGGCCTCGGCGGTGCGACGGCGGAAGTCGTCGCCGCGGAAGCGCCGGTGCCGATGGCGTTCGTCGGGGTGAAAGACACCTTCGGCGAGTCCGGTACGCCGGCCGATTTGCTGGCAAAATACGGTTTGACTGCGGACGACATCGTGGCGGCGGCGCAGCAGGTTTTGCGGAGAAAGTAAGATAGCTATGATTCGATTTGAGCATGTAACCAAGAAATTCGACCATAATGCGGCCATCCGCGACCTCAGCCTGCATATCGACAAGGGCGAGTTCGTCTTCCTCGTGGGGGCGAGCGGAGCGGGGAAATCCACGTTCATTCGCCTGCTGTCTCACGAAGTCGTGCCGGATTCCGGCAGCGTTTTTGTCGACGGCGTGGAAGTCAACAAGCTGAAAAAGAGCAAGATCCCGTATTTACGTCGTAAATTGGGGATCGTCTTTCAGGATTTCCGCCTGCTGCCGAACAAAACGGCGTTCGAAAATGTGGCCTTTGCGCTGGAAGTAATCGAAGCGCCGCGGGAGGAGATCGACAAAAAAGTCCGGCAGGCTCTGGAATTGGTAAAGCTCGGCAATAAAGCGCATCAGTTCCCGGCGAGCCTTTCCGGCGGCGAGCAGCAGCGCGTGGCTATTGCGCGGGCATTGGTCAATCGCCCGATCCTGCTGATTGCCGACGAGCCGACGGGAAACCTCGATCCGGAAAACGCCAAGGCGATCATGGATCTGTTCAAGCAAATCAATCATTTGGGAACGACCATTATCATGGTGACCCATGCACGCGAACTGGTCAATACGATGCATAAACGCGTCATTACGTTAGAAAACGGCAGCATTGTCCGCGACGTGCAGAAAGGGGAGTACGGCGATGAAGATTAGGACATTGCGCTACTATTTCCATGAAGCCGTGACTTCGTTTTTTCGCAACAGTTTAATGTCGCTGGCATCCGTTGCGACGGTGACTCTGTCGCTCTTTATTCTCGGTCTTTTCATGACGACTGTGTACAACTTGAACCATATGGCTTCCTACCTGGAAAATCAGGTGGAATTGAGCGTGTATCTGAAAGACGGTCTGACGGCGGAGCAGGTGCAATCCGTCGAAACGCGTTTGCGCGCGTTGCCGCATACGGAAAAAGTCCAATTTGTCAATAAGGACGAGGCGTTGAAAGTCTTCCGGGAACGCTTGGGAGACCAGAGTTATCTGCTGGACAGCATGCAGGGGAACCCCTTGCCGGCTTCGTTTGAAGTCGTGTACTCCGGGCCGGATGCGGTACGTGCCGGAGCCGCCGCCGCGGCGCAGTATGCGGAAGTGGACAGTGTCCAGTACGGTCAGGAAACGATCGAGCAGCTGTTTGAGTTTACCCGGATCGTTCGTATCGGCGGTGCCGTTCTGATTGTTTTCTTAGCATTCTCCACGCTCTTTATTATCTCGAATACCATTCGCCTGACCGTTTTCGCCCGGCGACAGGAAATTGAAATCATGAAATATGTCGGCGCGACGAACTCGTTTATTCGTTGGCCGTTTCTGCTCGAAGGGATGATTCTCGGCCTGATCGGCTCGATTATTGCCGGGATTCTCCTGTGGCAAATGTATCTTTGGTCGATTCGGAAGCTGGTCGAAAGCGGTCTGGCATTCCTGCCGCTGATTCCGGTATATCCGTTTGTAGCACAGCTGGCGTTGTTGCTTGTCGTCATCGGGATCGGGATCGGCATCCTCGGCAGCGCGATATCCGTGCGGAAATACATGCAGGTCTGATTATGAAACGTTGGCAAAAAGCACTCGCGATCGGCCTCTTGTGCACTTCCTTTGCCTGGCAGGCGGAGCAGGCCGTCGCCGATGATCTGAGCGATCAATTGGCGGAAGTACAGTCGCAGATGCAAGAGCAGCAGCGGCGCAAAGAATTGGCCGAAATGGAGATCGGCTCGGTCTCCGAAGTCTTGCGCTCCATTCAGGCGGAACTGGATGTCGCCCTGGCGGAATTGCGGCAAATCGAAGCGGAGCTGAGTGCGGTAACCGCGAAGATTCAGGTCACGGAACAGGAGCTGGCGGAAGCACAGGCACGTCTGGAGCGGCGGGAAGCCGTCATGAATAAACGCCTGCGTGATATTTATATGCACGGCAAGTTGAACTACTTGGAAGTCATCATGGGCGCGAAAAGTTTCGGCGATTTTGTCAATCGCCTGGAATTTCTGAAACGGATCGTTTCTGCGGATTTGCGCCTGATTGAAGAAATACGGAAAGAACGCGAAGTAATTCTCGCCAAGAAGCAGGTTCTGGAAGAGCAGCGACTGGAACTTGCCAGGTTGCAGCAACAGGCACAGGCGAAGAAAGACATGGTGGAAGAAAAGAAAGAGGAACAGCTGATCGTTCTGAATCGTCTGCAATACGAAAAATCCCTGGCGGAAGAATCGTACAATGAACTGCAGGCGACGAGTCAGGCGATTGAGGAACGGATCCGCGCCCGCCAAAACGCCGGCACCAGTGCCGGTCAGGCTACGCAGGGCACGGGCGTCTTCATGTGGCCGGTGCAGGGGCCGATCACGTCGCCCTTCGGCTATCGTATTCACCCGATTTTCGGCACGCAGATTTATCACTCGGGGATAGATATCGGCGTGGACAGCGGTACGCCCGTTGCCGCGGCGGACAGCGGTGTCGTGGTGGACGCGGATTGGCTCGGCGGTTACGGTTATGCCGTCATTATCGACCACGGGAACGGTTTGAGTACCTTGTATGCACACAACTCGGAATTGATCGTTTCCCCGGGGCAGTCGGTGCAAAAAGGGCAGACGATCGCATATTCCGGCTCTACCGGCTATTCGACCGGGCCGCATGTGCACTTTGAAGTGCGCGTGAACGGTTCGCCGGTGGAACCGCTGGATTATTTGTAGTAATGGAGACGGTATGAACAATTGGCGGGAACACGCACGCACGCTGGGCGCGGCAGTTATCGTTGCGCTGCTCTTGCTGGCCGCCGGCAGCTACCTGCTTTTCGGCAGTGTCGGCAACGGCCTCAAGTTGGTGCGGGCGATGTACACGATTCGACACAATTATGTGCACGCGCCGGATCCGAACGATTTGGTGGATCATGCCCTCGCCGGCATGGTGCAGGGCTTGGGCGATCCGTACTCGTACTATCTGCCGAGCAAAGAATACGCGCGCCTGACGCAGGCGGTGGAAGGCAAGCTGGTCGGGATCGGCGTCTTGCTGAGCGCGACTGCGGACGGGGCAAAAATCATCACCGTGTTCGCCGGCGGTCCGGCGGACGCTGCCAACTTGCCGCCCGGGGCGATCATTGTCGGGGTGGACGGCGAGGGCGTCCGCGGCTGGGATTTGCCTCAGATCGTGGCGAAAATTCAGGGGCCGGCGGGCTCGTCCGTGCGCCTGCAACTCCTCCGAACGGACGGCACGGAGCTCGAGACGGAACTGCAGCGACAAGCGTTTACCATTCCGACGACGGAACAGCGGATGCTGGAAAGCGATATCGGCTACCTGCGTATTATCCAATTTACGGACGAAACGCCGGCAGCCGTCGATGCGGCGTTGGCGGAGTTGCGGTATAACGGCATGCGAAAGCTGGTGCTCGACTTACGCAAAAACCCGGGCGGCTCTCTGCAGGCGGTGACGAAAGTCGCGGCACATTTCCTGCCGGCGGGCGAAGTCGTCCGCATTGTTCCGCGCAACGGCACGGCGGAGACATTCCGGACGACGGGACGCGAGTATGAGTTCCCCGTCGCGGTGCTCATCGATCAGGACAGCGCCAGCGCGAGCGAAATTCTCGCGGCGGCCGTTCAGGATTGGGAAAGCGGCACCCTGATCGGCAGAACGACATACGGCAAAGGTACGGTGCAGGCCATTCTTCCCCTCACGGGAAGCGAGGGCGTGCGCTTGACCATTGCGGAATATTACAGCCCGAAAGGGCGAACGATTAACGGCCACGGTGTGGAACCGGACATTACTCTGCGTGAAGAGGAAGTCGATACACCGGCGGCGCTGACGGCGGCGCTCAACCATCTTCGCAATCAATAGCAAAGAGGCGGGCGCAGAGCCCGCCTCATTTGATTTTTTTGCCTATATTGGGTAACATGAAATGAGAACTCATCATTTTATAAATACGGCAGGTAGGCCGCTTGCGGTGCTACCGGAAAGACGGTGACCATATGTTTATCGATCGCGCACGGATCCTCATTCACTCGGGTACGGGCGGTAACGGAATGAGCAGCTTCCGGCGGGAAAAATACGTACCGAAAGGCGGTCCGAGCGGCGGGGACGGCGGCCGCGGCGGGGATGTTATTCTCGTTGCGACAAGCGAGCTCAATACCTTGGTGGATTTTCGCTACCGGCGCATTTTCAAGGCAGCCGCCGGCGAGAGCGGGAAATCAAGCAATAAATACGGAAAAAATGCGGAAGATCTGTACATCCGTGTGCCCTTGGGAACAGTAGTACAGGAGGATGAGAGCGGCAAAGTCCTCGCCGACCTGGTGCACGAGGGACAGGAATACATTGCCGCCAAAGGCGGTCGCGGCGGCCGGGGGAACGCAAAATTCGCCACTAGCGCCAACCGTGCGCCGACTTTTGCCGAAAAAGGCGAGCCGGGCGAAGAAAAATGGCTGCGGCTTGAGCTGAAAGTGTTGGCGGATGTCGGCATCATCGGCTATCCGAGTGTCGGCAAGTCCAGCCTCATTCGCAAGGTCTCCGGCGCCAAACCGGAAGTGGCGGCGTACCATTTCACCACGCTGACACCGATTTTAGGCGTAGTGGAGCTTTCCGGCGGCCGGACATTCGTGATGGCGGATATCCCGGGGCTGATCGAAGGCGCGAGCGAAGGCGTCGGCCTGGGGCACAACTTCCTGCGGCATGTCGAGCGCACGAAAATTCTCGTGCATGTGGTCGATGTCGCCGGGACGGAAGGCCGCGATCCCTTGGAAGATGTCGAGATCATCAACACGGAATTGGCACTATACAGCGATGTGCTGCCGCAGAAACGCCAAATCATTGTCGCCAACAAAATCGACATGCTGACGGAAACGGAACCCTTGACGAAATTTACGGAAGCAATGGCCGCCAAAGGCTACCGGGTATTTCCCATCAGCGCATTAAGCGGCGAAGGAATCGCGCCGCTGCTCGAAGAAATCTGGACGACACTGGAAACGGTACGGGCGACGGAAACCGAAACGGAAGAAGCCCTGCCGGAAGTTATTTACGAAGAAGTGCCGGAAGCGGAGTTCACCGTGACTCGTGCCGATGATGCGGCATTCGTGCTTACCGGCAAGCGGATTGAGAAATTGGTGGCGATGACCAATTTCGATGACGAACACTCGCTGTTGCGTTTTCAGAAAATCTGGGGATATATGGAGCTGGACGCCTTGCTGAAAAAGCACGGCGCCCGCGACGGCAGTACCGTTCGCATCGGCGAGCTGGAATTTGAATTTAAGGAGTAATTATGCTGACCGGAAAACAGAAAAAGTATTTGAAACAGCTGGCGATGGAGCTGGCGCCGGTGGTTCAAATCGGTAAGAACGGCCTCGATGATGCCGTGATCGACAGCACGCTGAAAGCGATCAATAAGCGCGAACTGATCAAGGTAAAGCTGAATCAGAACACGGCGGAAGAAACGGAAACCGCACTGACCGCACTGGCGCTCGCCGTCGAGGCGGAATTGGTGCAGATTATCGGGAAGAACGGGGTGCTTTTCAAGCAGAAGGAAAAAGACTCCCGGATTGAGTTGCCGCAATGAACGGCCGTGATTTCAGCCGTTTTCGCCGGCTGGTGGTAAAAGTCGGCTCCAGCTCGATCACGCATACCGACGGCCAGGTGCATTGGCAGAAAATGGAACATCTGACCCGCCAGATCGCCGATCTCGTCCATGCCGGGCGTGAAGTGGTCTTGGTTTCTTCCGGGGCGGTCGCGGCGGGACTGGCGCCGCTCGGGTTTCGGGAGAAACCGGCGCGGCTGGAAGACAAGCAGGCGGCCGCCGCGGTCGGGCAGGGGATTTTGATTCACCGCTACGAAAAACTGTTTCGCGAGTCGGGCATTCCCGTCGGGCAGGTTTTGCTCACGCGCGGCGATTACTTGCACCCGCGCCGTTACGTGAATGCCAGAGAAACCTTGCAGCGGCTGTTGCAGTTGGGAGCGGTTCCGGTTGTCAACGAAAACGACACGGTCGCAACGGACGAGCTCAAGGTCGGCGATAACGATACACTATCGGCGATGGTGGCGAGCATTATCGATGCGGACTGTCTGCTCATTCTTTCCGATGTGGACGGTCTCTATACGGCCAATCCGCAGCGGGATCCCGCTGCGCGCCTGATCTCTCGCGTGGACAAAATAACTCCCGCCATGTATGCCGCGGCGCAGGGTGTTGGCAGTGCCCGCGGGACGGGCGGCATGACGACCAAGCTGCAGGCGGCGGAGATCTGCGTCCATTCGGGCGTGCATATGCTGATTGCCAAGGCGGATACGGAGCATATCCTGACACGGCTTGCGGCGGGCGAAGAGGTCGGTACCTGGTTTGTCGCCCGGGATGTGCATCCGCAAATGCGTAAGCGCAAGCTGCTTTTCGGTGCGGCGATGAAGGGGAAAATCTACGTGGACGACGGCTGCTGTGCGGCGGTACTGGAGAGCGGCTCGAGCATTCTGCCCGTCGGAATTCGTGAGGTGGAAGGCGAATTTGTCGGCGGCGACGGAGTGTCGGTATACCACGGCAAAGAAGAAATCGCCCGGGGGATCGTGGCGTTCGACAGCGCCGAGTTGCGCCGTATCTGCGGCGTGCATACGGCGGATCTGGCGGCCGTTCTCGGCTACGAGCCGGAACATAATGCGGCCGTCCATCGCAATTACCTGGTAGTGAAGTCATAGGAGTCATACGATGAGCGAGCGGTACATGGAACAATTGGGTCGGCAGGCGGCCGCGGCAAAAACGGCGGTCGCCAATGCGGATACGGCGAAGAAGAATCGGGTTCTGACGCGACTGAAAGAGATCTTAGAGGCGGAAACGGCGTCGATTTTGGCGGCGAATGCCGCCGATCTGCAGGCTGCCGCGACAAACGGCATGGCCGTCGCGATGCAGGATCGCCTGCGCCTGACGGAAGAACGCATCCGGGCGATGGGCGCCGGGCTGCTGCAGGTCAGCCGGCTCCCCGATCCGACGGCGACGACTTTCCCGCCCGTGCAGTTGGCGGGGAGTCTGCAATGCGAGCGGAAGATCGTGCCTTTCGGTGTTATCGCCATGATTTATGAAGCGCGGCCGAATGTGACGATCGATGCGACGGCACTCGGCCTGAAAGCGGGCAACGCCATGATTTTGCGCGGCGGCTCGGAAGCCTTGGCGACGAATCGGGCGCTGGTGGCCTGTGTACAGCGGGCATTGCGGGAGGAAGGTCTGCCGGAAACGGCGGTGCAGCTGGTCGAGCGCACGGAGCGCAGCCTGGTCGGCGAGCTGTTGCGAATGCGGCGCTATGTCGATCTCGTCATTCCCCGCGGCGGTGCCGGACTGATCCGTTTCGTCGTCGAAAACAGCACCGTTCCCGTGATCGAGACGGGCAGCGGCATCTGTCATATTTATGTCGATGCGGCGGCGGACTTGCAAAAAGCGGCGGCAATCATCATGAATGCGAAAACGCAGCGACCGTCCGTCTGCAACGCGGTGGAAACATTGCTGGTGCAGGAGAGCCTGCTGCCGTGGCTGGCGACGGAAGTGGCGGAATTGACGGCCGCCGGCGTGGAAGTGCGCGGCGATGCACAAGTCTGTGCCGCGGCACCGCAGGCCGTACCCGCCACGGAAGAGGATTGGCGCACCGAATACAATGACTTGATTCTCTCCGTCCGCAGCGTTCCCGATTTGGCGGCGGCATTGCGCCATATCGAGACGTACGGCACCCGCCACAGCGAATGTATCATCACGGAGGATCCGGCCGCACAGGAGCGGTTTTTGCGCGATGTGGACGCGGCTGCGGTGTATGTCAATGCCTCGACCCGTTTCACGGACGGCTTTGAGTTCGGCTTGGGCGCAGAAATCGGTATCAGCACGCAGAAATTGCATGCGCGCGGACCGATGGGTCTGGAAGCGCTGGTGACCTACAAATATTGCCTGCGCGGCAATGGTGAAGTGCGCGGCGAATGAAACGGTATTGGCGAGCCTGGCGCCGTTACCACCGGGAAACGGAAAAAGGCCGTCGCGATGCGAGAGATTATTTGCGCGCGGCGATCCTGTTCATGGTAATTTGCCTGGCTCTATACGGACTGGGGGTGCTGTATGCATACCGGTAAGCGTATCGGGATTTTCGGCGGTACATTCGATCCCATTCACATCGGGCATTTGGTTATTGCGGAAGCGGCGCGCGAAGAATATGCGCTGGAACGCGTCATTTTCGTGCCGGCCGCGCATCCGCCGCACAAGCTGGCGCGCTTTATCACGCCGGAGGAGGATCGCTTGGCGATGGTACGCCTGGCGACGGAGTCGAACCCGTATTTTGAGGTCTCCGATGTGGAAATCCGGCGGCCGGGATTGTCTTACACGGTGGATACATTGCGCTGGTTTCATACGCAATTTCCGCCCGGCACGGAATTTTATTTTATTCTCGGGATGGACACGTTGCTGGAGCTGCCGACTTGGAAGTACATCGACGAATTGCTGGAGCTGACCCATTTCATCGGTGCGTTGCGGCCGCATTACGAGCGGGATCCCGAGAAAGTGATCGCGCATTTCGGCCGGACGGGCAGAGAAAAAATCCATGCGTTGGCCGTACCGCAGCTGGAAATTTCCGCTACGGATTTACGCAAACGTATGGAGAACGGTCGCAGCGTACGGTACTTCATTCCGGCGGCCGTGCGCGAATATGTAATTAAAAACGGTATTTATCGGGGGCAGGAGCATGTGGAGTAAAGAAGAAATACAGGAGGCGTTGCGGGAACTGTTGTCGCCGAAGCGGTATCGCCATTCCTTGGGCGTGGCGCAGGCGGCGGCGGAGCTGGCCGTTCGTTACGGTGCGGATCGCAAACGCGCGGAACTCGCTGGACTGGTGCACGACTGTGTCAAAGAGCAGAGCCTGGCGACGATGCAGGCATTGGTGCAAGCAGACGGCATCCGTACGGACACCATGCTGTACCGTTCGCGCGCCCTTTTGCACGGTCCGGCGGGGGCGGCGTATGTCCGGCGGGAATTCGGGATCGAAGACGAAGCCGTGTTGGCGGCGATCTCCTCGCATACCGTGGGGCGTGTCGGTATGACGAAACTCGAGAAAATAGTCTTTCTCGCCGACTATATCGAGCCGAACCGAGACTTCCCCGGCGTGGAAGAACTGCGCGCGCTGGCGAGGGAAGATTTGGATCGCGCGGTGCTGGCCGGATTTCGTTCGACTTTGCGTCATTTGCTGGAAGAGGACGCACCGATTTACGAACCGACGGTTACCGCCCGCAATGCCCTGCTGGAGGAAATAGAAGAATGACCGAGTCGAGGGTGAGCGAACCGAATCAGAAACCGAGACGCCGCTTGCGGCGGCGCCGGCGCAAAGCCCGCCGCTTCCGTTGGTGGGCGCTGCTTTTGCTTGCCGTTTTACTGGGGGCGGCCGGTTTGTTCTGGTGGGAATTCAGCCCGCAAAGCGGCGCGGACACGAAGGAAGTCGTACAGGAAACATCGGACACGCCGATCTATATATTGCTGATCGGCAGCGACGACGGCGCGCCGGCGGAAGCGGATACGCTGGCGTTATTGGCCTACAATCCGGAAAAAGAACGGGCGGCGGTGATTTCCGTCTTACCGAATACGGCACTGCAGCCGACGGAAGGGGAGGCGTATCCGATCCGCAGCCTGTTGGCGCAAGGCGGGATTCCCCGCGTAAAAGAAGGCGTGGAAACGCTTTTTCACATTTATATTCCCTACTATGTGCGCCTGCAGCCGGCGAACCTGGCCGCTTTTTTGGACAGGCGGGGCGCGGTTCCGCTCTATGTGGAAGAGACCATGTACCATGAAGATGCGGGCTATACGACGATCAATCTCGCCCAAGGCTACCGCGAGCTCACGGGCAAAGAAGCGGTGTCCTATTTGCGCTATCGCGGCACGCCGGCAGACGATCTCGGTCGGGTGCAACGCCAACAACGCTTCATGAAAATCTATGCGGCGCAAATGCGTCACCATTACGGCTGGGTCAATCGCCTCTACACCTACTTTTTGTGGGGCTACACGGAGTCGAATATCAGTCCGTATGATGCGGGGCGGCTGGCAAGCGGCCTGACCGCTCTGCCGGAAGACAATTGGGAATACTACATCGTGCCCGGCGAACAGACGGGTGAACTGTGGGAACCGAATCCGATCGGGATTCAGACGATTATCGGGCAGACCATCGGAATGCCCGCACCGAAACAGGAGGAAATGAATGAATCGGGACATGCTCAATGAACTGGCTGATTTGCTGGAAACAAAAAAAGGGACGGACATCAAAGTAATGAATATGCAGGAAGTCACGCCGCTGGCGGATTATTTCATCCTCGTCAATGCCGGTAACAAAAAACACGCACAGTCGCTTGCCGACGAAGTGACGAAATGGATGAAAGCGCACGGGATTGAACTGCTGCGGGAAAACGGCTACCGGGAAGGAACGTGGATTTTGCAGGACTTCGGCGACATGATCGTCCATTTATTCATTCCGGAAGAGCGGAGTTTCTACGATCTGGACTCGATGTGGGGCGATGCCGAAATCGAGCGCGAAAGCGACGGGAAATAAGATGGAATTACAGGAGAACACCATAGTCGAACTGCGTGTTGCGCGCTTGGCGGAGTGGGGCGCTTTTCTGGACGCGGAGACGGGGAATACGGGCGACGACATCCTGCTGCACAAAGAACAGCAGACAGAGCCCGTCGCCGTCGATGAGCGGGTGCGGGTCTTTTTGTACAACGACCCGAAAGGCCGCCTGACCGCCAGTATGCGTTTGCCGCGGATCCGGCCGGGGCAAATCGCCTATGCGCCGGTGGAAAATACGCGGGATTTCGGCGCGTTCGTCGATTTGGGCACGGAGCGGGGCATCTTCCTGCCGTTTGCCGAGATGCGCGGCCATGTCCGTGTCGGCGAGCGCATTTGGGTCAAGCTGTACGAAGACAAATCCGGTCGGCTGGCACTGACCATGGATGTCGACGAGGAGATGAACCGCTTGGCGAAACCGGCGACGGATCTGGCGCGCGGGGCGAGTGTACAGGCGGCGATTTATAATATTACGGCCGACGGCGCGCTCGGCATCACGCCGCAGCGGTACATCGTCTTTATCCATCGCACGGAATGGACGCACCAGCTGAAAGTCGGCGAACAGGTGACCGCCCGCGTGACCTACGTGCGTGAAGAGGACGGGCGGCTGAACGCCTCGTTGCGGCCGCAGAAAGAGCACGCGATCGGTACGGATGCGGCGGCCGTGCTCGCGTTTCTCACGGAACGCGGCGGAACGATGCCCTATACCGACGACACGGATGCGACCGTCATCCGCCAACGCTTCGGTATCAGCAAGAGCGCCTTCAAACGGGCGTTGGGGCATTTATTGAAAGAAAAACGCATTGCGCAACGTGACGGCATGACCGTCTTATTGCCAAAGGAGTAAGTATGAAAATCGTAATAGTCGGCGCGGGAAAAGTCGGGTATACGCTGGCGCAACGCCTGTCCGAAGAAGATTACGACGTCATGCTCATCGAGCAGGACGGCGAGCGGCTCAACCAGGTACGCAGCTACCTCGAAGTCATGACGATCGAAGGCAGCGGCGCCAATCCGGAACTGCTGGCGGAGTTGGACATGACGGACACCGATATGTTCATCGCCGTGACGAATCAGGACGAAGTGAACCTGCTGGCCTGCTATGTGGCCAAGCGTCTCGGTGCTACGCAGACGATCGCGCGCGTCCGTGCCAACGAATACATTAACGGCAACGAAAATGACGTCATCCGCTCGTTAGGCATGGATCTCATCATCAATCCGGAAATGGTCACCGCCAATGACATTTTGCAGACCATCCGCACGCCGAACATCATGGACGTGGCGGATTTTGCCAATGATAAAGTGCGGCTGATCGAAGTCAAAGTGCGGGACGATGATGAATGGTGCGACAAAGAAATTCGCGAGCTGAAGCTCCCCGATAAAGTGCTCATCGCGGGCATTTTGCGCTACGGGCGGATGGTGATCCCCAGCGGGCATGACCGCATTCAGGTGACGGACAATGTGTTCTTCCTGGGGGAACGCAGCGCCATTGAGGGCATGGAGCGGGAGAACTCGCGCAGCAAGACGCAAATCCGCAATGTCCTCCTCATCGGCGCGGGGCTCATCGGGCGAAACCTGGCCGTCCTCTTGGAAAACGAAAACTACCACGTCAAGGTAATCGAAAAAGACTACGAACGCTGCGAGATGCTTTCCGCACTGGCGAACAATACGATCGTCATCTGCGGCGACGGCACGGACGTCGATTTGCTCCGGCGCGAGGAAATCGGGGATAATGACGTCATCGTCTGCCTCACCGACGACGACAAGATCAACCTCCTGGTCGCCTTGATGGCGCGCCATTTCGGCGTTCAGAAAACCTTTGTCCGCGTCGGCCGACCGGAATACATTAAGCTGATGGAACAGGTCGGCATCGACCACGTATTCTCGCCGCGCATCCTGATCTCCGATGAGATCATGCGGCAAATCCGCCGCGGCGACCTGCTTTCCGTCAGCAGTTTCGAGGACTCCAAGGCGGAAGCGTTGGAAATGACCTTGCGCGAGACCAATCCGCTGGTCGGGCGGCCGTTGGCGCAAGTCAATATCCCCGGCGCGGCGCTGATCGGCGCCATCGTCCGTGGTGAAGAAATCATCGTGCCGAACGGCAACACCGTACCGCAGGCGGGAGATCGGGCGGTCTTGTTCACGTTGCCGGAAAACAGCGAGGCGGTTATTGATTTCATGGAAGGCTGAGTATGAATAATAAAATGCGAGTGGTCTTCGGCCTGCTCGGTAAATTAGTCATGGTATTTTCGCTCGGGATGCTCGCGCCGTTTCTTTACGGCATCTGTATCGGCGAATGGATCTGGCCGTTGCTCGGCAGTGCGTTGCTGACCGTCACCGTCGGGGCGGCGTTGGATCGGGCGGGGAAAACAAGCTACTCCATTTCCTTGAGCCAGGGCTTCGTCATCGTGTCGTTCACTTGGATACTGGCCTCGTTGCTCGGCGCATTGCCGTATTATTTCTGGGGACAGTTGCCATCCTTTGTCGATGCGCTGTTCGAAGCGGTCTCGGGCTTCACCGCGACCGGCGCGACCGTCATGCTCGATGTGGACAGCGTGCCGCGGGCGTTGCTGCTCTACCGCAGCATGACGCATTGGTTCGGCGGCTTGGGGATCGTCGTCCTCATGCTGGCGTTTTTGCGGAGCCTGGGGCCGGAATCCATGACCGTGTTTTATGCGGAAGCATCGATCAACGGCTATGACCGCATCCTGCCGCGCATCAAATCTTATGCGATTCGCCTGTGGATCATCTACACGGTATTTTCTGTCGTTCTCGTCGGTATGCTGTGGCTGGCCGGGATGGATCTGTTCTCCGCGGTGAACTACTCCATGTCGATCATCGCCACGGGCGGTTTTGCGCCTACCGGCAGCGGTGCATTCGCCTATGCGGAAAATATGCCCGTCCTGCTGGTCATGACCTTGTTCATGATCATCTCCGGCGGCAACTACGGACTCTACTACATCGGTTGGAAAAAAGGCTGGCGCGCGATTGCCCGGGACAGAGAAATGCAAGTCTACCTGAGCATTATGCTTTGCGGCTTTCTCGCGTTGGCGGCCATTCTGTACACGAACGGCACGGAAGACGCCCCGACAAGCATCCTGCACGGCCTGTTCATGATGGTCTCCATTCAGACGGGCTCGGGCTTCGCTCTGGCGGACTATGACCTGTGGCCCTCCGTCGCGCAATTCATTTTGTACATCGCCATGTTCATCGGCGGGACCTCCGGCTCGACGACCGGCAGCGTGAAAGTGATCCGCTACATCTTCATTTTCAAAGCGGTGTGGAGCTACCTGCAGCAACTCGTCCATCCCGGCATGGTCAAAGTCATCAAGTACAACGGCAAAGCCATTTCGAACAAGCAGGTGCAGGCGGCGCTGATCTTCTTCATTCTCTACATCCTGATCTACTTCCTTTCCGCGATGCTGGCGGTACTCACCGGGATGAGCTGGTGGGAAGCCATGACGGGTGTCGCCGGTACATTGGGCAATGTCGGCCTGGCGTTCGGCGAGCTCGGTCCGACGGACTCCTTTGCGTTGATTCATCCCGTGGCGAAGCTGGTATTCACCGCCGATATGCTGCTCGGACGTCTGGAACTCTTCACGCTCCTCGTCATGCTGCATCCGGGCTTTTGGCGGAGCTTTCTGCGCAAGGACAGGAAGAAGGATACACGCGATACATTCCTGTAAATAGGGCAAGTCGGCCGTGAAAACCCCTCGGTCGACTTGACAGAAACGCAAAAAAACTATATACTTGCATAGTGATTTGCGGCCCGGTAGTGTAGCGGTTAACATGCCGCCCTGTCACGGCGGAGATCGTCGGTTCAAATCCGATCCGGGTCGCCATTTTTATTGCCTGTGCCTCGGTAGCTCAGTTGGTAGAGCAGAGGACTGAAAATCCTCGTGTCGACAGTTCGATTCTGTCCTGAGGCACCATTGCGGGAATAGCTCAGTGGTAGAGCATCGCCTTGCCAAGGCGAGGGTCGCGAGTTCGAATCTCGTTTCCCGCTCCACGGTGGCGGCATAGCCAAGCGGTAAGGCAGGGGTCTGCAAAACCCTTATTCCCCAGTTCGATTCTGGGTGCCGCCTCCACTATTTTTCTCAATCGACCGACCGGCCGGGGTGGCGGAACAGGCAGACGCAACGGACTTAAAATCCGTCGGATCGAAAGATCCGTACCGGTTCGATTCCGGTCCTCGGCACCAACTTGCCTCGTACACATCGTAGGATGTGTTTTTTTATTGCCCGAATGGTTGCGGTGATATGCAACGGCAGCACCGCACGAATTCGGTTCGGCGTTTGAACGGGGAACGGATTAAAGCCGTATTGCAAAGATCAATAGAGAGTGGTATTATAATTGTTAATTAAGATCAGTCTAGATTACTAATGTTAGTCTAGATTATTAACAGAGAGGTGATTAAACGTGAAGAAGCGGAATACAATCTACTTGAAGGCAGCTATATTTTCAGCCCTTATCGGCACGGGAGCGATGACGATTTTTGCAGCCGACGGGATTACAACTCAAGAGCAGGCGAATACGTACATGAACACGCCATTGCAAACAGAAGATGTAACGTATACGGATTCGATAGTCACCGGTAGTGCATTCAGACAAATTGATGCGGCGGAAGCGATCGTAATCAAGGGGAGCGAAGATCCTTTTCACAGCTTGACTGTAACCGGCGAACTATTACCAGAGAAGAAGTATAGTTCAGCACATAATCTGTCATCTTCTTCCGAATCAATCATCCTGCAAAACCTGGATGTGTTTAACCTTCAACTTTCAGGGGTAAGAAAGAATGGGAGTATGGTATCGTCTAACATTTCAGTAAATACAGGCGGCGAGATTACTATTGACAGCTCGGTAAAGCAGTTGAATTTGAAAAACGATATTGTGATCCAAGAGGGAAGTACATCCGCTATACGCTCTCAACGTGGCGGTATCGTAAAAGTATATAGTCCGAATGTTACCTTGATCACAAGAGGTAAAGGGGACGCTGTTCAGGCCAACGCTGCCGGGAACGGAGTCAATTCGATTATTTATCTTGGGGATGAGAACCACATACTGGATACCGTGTCGCTCTCCAATACGGATACCGCCCATTCGGATCGCTTCGGCTTAACCGCGGTTGCGGGGGGAGCCCGTGTCTATGTGTACGCAAAGAATCTATCCATATCGCAAATGACCATGGCTATTCGTACCAATGGAGTTGACGACGATCCGACGAAGGAAGCATTGGTGCAGGTCGGCAGCGAAGATCATTTTGCAGATAATGTAACCATGGACAGTACCGTCGCGGCTCTTTATAACGGGAAAGTAAAAATCTATGGGAAGCATATCGACATAGCTGTGTCGGAAAGAGGGATTGTCAGCATGAACGGCGGACAAATTACATTAAGTGCGGGCACCGGAGAGACGGAAGGCTTGTCACTCAAGGGCTCGGGAACGGATGCAAACTCTTTCGGCATGGTGGCCTGGTCAAAAGAGAACTCCGTTATTGATGTCATCAGCGGCAATGTCTATATCGATAAATTCAAAAATGCGGTGTGGGCGGGGAACGCCGGTACTAATACCTATGGTACCGTGAATTTAGGGAGCGCCGATGCGCCGCTTCCGGAGGTGCAGATCAGCAATGCCTCTAAGGGATTGTTTAGCAGTACCAAGGGGACGATTCGTGTCCATGCGGAAAATCTGACAATCGCGGATGAGGTAGGCACGCCGGTTACCGCATTTCAAGGTACCGTTGCCGTACATACAAGCGGTATGGCAACACTTAAAGGTACCAATCGGTATTCGCTCAGTAACAGTAACGGAACGATTGCGATTAACTCCGCGTCGATGGACGGCTCTACCCGGCTGACGGGCGGGGTGTATACGAAAGGTGACCAAGCGACCACCGATTTGGGATTCCATACGGCGCAGTCCCTCTTCTACGGTGACGTATTTGATGTGCACGAAGGAAAAACGACTGTCAGCGTGTCTAACGGGGGAGTTTGGAATCTGGATGATACGTTGGATAAAGAGTATAACAGACTGGTAACGAGGCTGAACTTGGCGACCGGCGGCACGGTCAACTTGAGTGTGAACGGGCACGAATCGGTTCTTGCGAACGGATATGCAACTATGCAGGTGATCGACTTTGCAGGCGAGGGAGGAACCTTGGTGTTCCGTACCGACCTACAAGGCAGTACCGATGCGAAACAGGTCACCGGCCACGGCGACTTGTTGCATATCATGGGAACCAGCGCAGGCTCGCATGATATCCTGATCAACGATCACAGCAAAGTCAGCAATCTCACGGCCTATGGGGGATATGTGCTGCTGGTGCGGGATGAAAGCGCCGCTCCGGGAGCCGTATTCACAGGAAATGTAGAATTGCAAAACGGCGGTCTGTTTGCCCGTAAAGTGGAAGTGACGAATGAGGATCCGGACGCCGCTCTCGGTTATACGGATGTGCCGGAGGGCGGCAAGAACTGGTATGTGCGGATGACGGACGAGTCCTACGAGCCGGAATTGACGGCAAACGCGGAAGACAATACCGCGTTTGCCTTAGCGCGTTACGGTGCGCTGTGGCTGGAAGAGGACACGTTGCGTAAACGGCTGGGAGATTTGCGGGGAAATAAACAGGACGACGGCATCTGGGCTCAAATCAAGCGCGGTGAATACCGTATGGACGGACTTGACGGTACAGCGGATTACACGATGTACCTACTCGGCTACGACAAGGAGCTTCGCCGTACAGAAGGCAAACGGCGATTTGCGGGAGTCGCGTACCATCACACGGATGTCGATCTGAACCACCGCAACTTTGACCGAGGCTCCGGCATGGATGCCGATATCGGCACCGTATACTACACGAATCTGTATGACAAAGGACACTACCTAGATCTAGTCGGCAAATGGGGACGGATGAAAGGCAGCATGAACACCTCCGGCGAATTTCCGGAAGAAGCTCGGTGGCGGAGCAACTTTTTCTCCCTGAGCGCCGAATACGGACGGAAAATCACCTGCGACGACGGCCGGTATTGGGAACCCCAGGCACAGCTGACATATGGCCGTCTGAGCACCGCGAATTACATCACTACACAGGGAACTCGCGCGCGGCTGAATGCGCTGAACAGTCTGATTTTCCGAGCGGGATTTACGCTCGGAAAACGCTTCGGAGAACACGAAGAAAATGATTTGTACGCAAGCCTGTTCTGGCATCACGAATTCAGGGGTAATGTGACCGCTCACTTCGAGGACAAAAATGAGCAGGAACTGGATGTTTCCCGTGATTTCGGCGGCTCTTGGTTTACGGCAGGAATCGGCGGACAGAGACACTTGGGAGATGATGTATACATATACGGTGATCTCGAAAGAAGCTTCGGCGGTGCCGTCACGAAGAAGTGGGAATGGCATGCGGGCATTCGCTATGCATTTTGATACGGTAAGAAAAGTCTAAGCTTCGGCTCTCGCTATCGAATGAAAGAACGGTGTATGTTATACTGACTACAGGACATGTAAATGACCTGTAGTCAGTTTACGTAACGAGAGTATTACAGAGAAAAGGTGATGGATATGAAGAAACGCACTGCTTTGTCATTCGTACTGGGACTTTCCCTGCTGTCGTTCCCCGCGCTGGCGATGGACGCAACCACGCTCCTGGCGCAGCCGGACAGATACCGTGTCGTGGAAACGAACGGAAACCGGATTTCTTTTGTGGATACGGAAACGCTCACGATCATGGAAACGCGAGACTACCCCAGCAGCATCGGGAATATCCACGGCACGCTGTATGTCATGGAAACGGCGAAAAAACCGTCCGCCATGGAATACCAGCGAAACCAGCTGGCAACGGGCATCGATGAATACACGATCCACCTGTTCGGCGACAAGCGAGAAGGGAAGCACGAAATGGTCAGCGCCGAACCGGTGCAGTCCTACAATGCGGCAGGGGATATAACGGGGAAACCCGCTACATTTTCAACGAAATCCCTCCGCCAGCTGTTTATCAACATGATGTTGGCGGACTCCGGCCGCAGCCTGTACGCCGGGAAAGATTGCGCGCAGCCGATGATAACGGGGCCGCACTTTCAGTCCGACTCGTCAAGCTCGGTCATTACCTGGAACGATGAAAAGTATACCTCGGCGATTCGCCGCACCACCCGCATGGAAACCGGAATGATCGCTCCGGAAGTCACAGCGGAAGCCTATGTGTATGACAAGCAGGCGATGCGCAACGTGACACTGGACGAACTGACGGATATCGTCGATGTGGAAAAACTGGAGCAGGCGATTCGTGACGGTCGCGCCGTACTGCGCGATACCCGCCGGCAGGAAATCGACCTTGCGTATGCGTTCACGCCGTCTGCCATGCCGAAGCAATTCTACCTGGATCGGTCGAACAATGCCCTCGTGCTGGTGTTTCAGCCCGGCGAAATCGCGCCGTATCCCGAAGGACTCATCTACGCGGTGATCTCCCTGAACTAAGCGAAACAAAAGAACGGGACTGCACCCGTGCACCGCCCCCGCAAGTTGGACACCGATCCGCTTGGCGGGGGTTTTTCGTTCGGAAAACACGACGGGCGGACGGCGGCAACGGTTTGCGAGCGGGAGAGGGAAATAGACGCGCAATGGGCAAAAATAGTCGCATTGTTGCGAAAAATTCTGCCCGCAAGTGCCGACAACCCATTCAAATCGGGCGCAAACTGTACTATAATATAATCAGATTATTATACGGGAAACAGGCTCGGAGGGCAGCAATGAAGGCAGAAACGGCAACAAACCGGAACATCATGCCGGCGGAAGACGGTTGGAACGAAGAGACGACAAAGCTCCGCGCGATCACGCCGGCGGTACTGACGGCCGGCTGGCGTGAGGAACAGATCGAGTGCGAGTATCCTTTCACGGACGGCCGCATTCAGATCCACGGCACGAAAACCTCGCGCGGCAAGACAAAGAGGGCGGACTATGCCCTGTTCACGCGTGATCGGACACAGATCATCGCCCTTATCGAAGCGAAAGCGGCACATCTGCACCCGGCGACGGGGCTGCAACAGGTCATCGAGTGCGGCACCACGCTGGACGTTCCCTTCGTCTACGCCACGAACGGAAAAGAATGGATCGAGCACGATTTCCTCACCGGCAAGGAGCGGACATTTGCCTTGGCGGAATTCCCGCCGGAAGCCGAACTGTGGCGGCGGTATTGCACGGCGAAACAACTTACCGCCACGCAGGAAGCCGTCGTCCGCGAGCCGTACTATGTGGACTCGCAGAACAAACGCGAGCCGCGCTACTACCAGCGCATCGCAATCAACCGCACCGTGGAAGCCGTTGCCAAAGGGCAGCGCCGTGTGTTGCTCGTCATGGCGACGGGGACGGGGAAAACCTATACCGCGTTCCAAATCATTCATCGCCTGTACGAAAGCAAACAGGTGCGGCGCGTACTGTTTCTTGCGGACCGGAACAATCTGATCGACCAGACGATCCGCCAGGACTTCCAGCCTTTCGGCAACAAGATGACCAAGGTGACCCGGCGAAAACTGAACAGCGCCTATGAAATCCACCTGAGCCTGTACCAGCAACTCGTCGACCCCGAACGCCCGGCGGACGAACAGCCGTATACGGCCTTTTCGCCGGACTTCTTCGACCTCGTCGTCATCGACGAATGCCACCGCGGCAGCGCGATGGAAGATTCCGCCTGGCGACAGGTACTGGACTACTTTTCCGGCGCGATCCATATCGGCATGACGGCGACCCCGCTGAATACGGAAACGGTAAGCAGCCGGGATTATTTCGGCGAGCCGATTTACACCTACTCGCTGAAAGAGGGGATCGCGGACGGTTTCCTCGCACCGTACAAGGTCGTCCGCAGCTTCCTCGATCTCGACACGACCGGCTGGCGGCCGCAGGAGGGACAGCGGGACGACAACGGCGTCCTCGTGGAAGATCGCCTGTACACGATCCGGGACATGGATCGCCGCATCATTTTCCCGCAGCGGCTGCGCATCGTCGCCCGCCGGGTACTGACCTATCTGCGGGGGCTGGAACGGATACACGGCGCGGGACACATCGCCAAAGCCATCATCTTCTGCGTGAACGAAGCCCACGCGCTGAATATGCGAAACGCGCTGGTCGAGGAATGCGCCGCGGTCGATCCGCTGCTCGCCGCACGCCTGCGCGAGCATCCGGACTACATCGTCCGCATTACCGCATCCGAGCCGGACAAAGCCCTCTATACGGACAAATTCATTGACCCGCACGAGGACTACCCCGCCATCGCGACCACATCCAAACTCCTGAGCACGGGTGTCGACGCCAAGACGGTGGAACTCATCGTCCTCGACAGCCCGATCGAGTCGATGACCGAATTCAAACAAATCATCGGGCGCGGCACGCGGCTCTTCCCGCGGAAAGGAAAAGAATACTTCACGATCATGGACTTTCGCGGCGTGACGAAACTCTTCGCCGATCCGAACTTTGACGGCGACCCGGACGGCACGATCGACTGGCCGCCGAAAGGGGACGACCCCGCCGCGCCGTTGCCGCCCGTCCCCGGCGATCCGTCCGTGCCGGGCGGGGACGAGCCGCCCGTTCCCGGCGAGCCGTCCGTGCTGCACACCGTGAGCGAGACGAGGGCGAAGCTCATCTACGAGATGGAACAATACATCGACCCGAAGACGGGGAAACTCATCCGCGGCAACCTGCTCGACTACACCCGGACGAATATCCGCGGCGAATACGCCACCCTGCACGACTTCCTGCACGAATGGAACGAAGCGGAGCGGCGCAGCGCCATTGTCGATGCCCTGCGGGAAAACGGCGCATTTCTGGACGAGATCCGCGCGAAAGCGGGCGACAAATACGCCGACTGTGACGACTTCGACCTGATCTTGGACATCGCGTTCGGCGAGCCCGCCGTGAAGAAACAGGAACGCATCCGCCGCG
Source organism: Veillonellaceae bacterium (assembly GCA_022771805.1). Lineage (GTDB taxonomy): Bacteria > Bacillota > Negativicutes > Veillonellales > Negativicoccaceae > JALELM01. The sequence continues at coordinate 144,826 of JALELM010000008.1, forward strand.
CGAAAGCCGCCGGCGTGCTGGACGGCTACTCCGACACCTGCCGGCGCGTCCTCGAAACCCTGCTCGAAAAATATCGGGACGGCGGCATCGGCGACCTGGAAGACCTGCAGATCCTCGCCACGCCGGCCTTTGCCGACTACGGCAACCCGCGCAGCATCGCCGCCGAGTTCGGCGGGCGGGAGGAATACCTGCAAGCCGTCCGCAAACTGAGTGACGCCATCTACCAAGTAAACTGACAAGGAAAACGGACAAGGAACCTATGAACATCGAGAACTTTATCAGCGTAACGCGCGACATCATGCGCACGGACAGCGGCATCAGCAGCGACGTCCAACGCTTGGAACAAACCGTCTGGCTGCTCTTTCTGAAAGCCTATGACGAAAAAGAACGGGACTGGGAATTCTACGACCCGTCGTATACCTCGCTCATTCCGGAAGACTGCCGCTGGCGCAACTGGGCGACCGACCGCAAAGACGGCCGCGCCCGCACCGGAGAGGATCTGCTCGCCTTTGTGGACGGCAGACTCTTTCCCGCGCTGAAAAAACTCCCCGTCACGACCCGGACACCGCGCCGCCAGGCAATCGTGCGGGATGTCTTTGCCGATCTGAACCAATACATGAAAGACGGCATCGCCCTGCGGAAATTGGTGAACTGTGTCGATGAACTGGACTTCAGCGAACGCGCGGAAAAACACCTCCTCGGCGATGTCTACGAGAAAATGCTGAACAAATTGCAGGCCGCCGGCAGCGCGGGCGAATTCTACACCCCGCGCGCGGTGACGGACTTCATCGTGCAGCAGATCGCGCCCCGGCTCGGCGAACGCATGGCGGACTTCGCCTGCGGCACGGGCGGCTTCCTCACCTCCGTGCTGAATGCCCTTGCGCCGCAAATACGGACAGTCGAGGATCGCGAGACCTACAATGCATCTGTCTACGGCATCGAAAAGAAACCGCTGCCGTACCTCTTGGGCGTGACGAACCTGCTCCTGCACGACATGGACTCGCCGCATATCCGCGAGGGCAATGCCTTCGATCGGGACGTGCGCGACTACACGGACGAAGACGGCTTCGATATCATCCTGATGAATCCGCCCTACGGCGGCGCGGAAAACGACAGCGTGAAAGGCTACTTCCCGCTCGAATTACGCAGCTCGGAGACGGCGGAACTCTTTCTCGTGCTGGCGATGTATCGCCTGCGGCGGGGCGGCAGGGCGGCGCTCGTCGTCTCCGACGGCGTGCTGAACGGCACCGGCGCATCCCAAATCGCCACGAAGAAAAAACTCCTCACCGAGTATAACTTGCACACCGTCCTGCGCCTGCCGCCGAGCGTGTTTGCGCCGTATACCTCGATCGCGACGAACATCCTGTTCTTCGATGCGACCGGCCCGACGGACACGACATGGTTCTACCGCGTGGACAAACCCGCGGACATCAAACACTTCTCGAAAACGAAACCCATGCGCCCGGAACACTTTGCGGACTGCGCCGCCTGGTGGACGGAGCGGCGGGAAATCCGCGACCCCGAGGGCGACTCGTGGCAAGCGCGTGCCGTGACCGCCGCCGAAATCGCCGCGGGGAACTACGTGCTGAACTATTGCGGCTACCCCGTGCAGGCGGACGAAGTCCTTTCGCCGGAAGAAACCCTGCGGAACTATGAAACCGAGCGCGAACGACTGCAAACACGGATCGACGACCTGCTCGCGCGCATCCGGGCGGAACTGGGGGATATGTAATGCTCGCGGAACAATTGAAACAGTCGCTCCTGCAAGCGGCGATGGAAGGGAAGCTCAGCGCACCCGAGCCGGGAGACGACTCGGCCGACGACCTGCTCGCCGCCATCCGCGCGGAAAAGGAACGCCGCATCGCCGCGAAAGAGATGAAAAGAGAAAAGCCCCTCCCGCCGCTTACGGAGGACGAAATCCCCTTCGAGATCCCCGACCATTGGCGCTGGGTACGCTTGGGGGAGATTGTAATGAGACGAGGGATTTCCAATAACAAGATAAAAGAAAGAGAAATACTTACTGAAGGTAAATACCCTGTAGTAAGCCAATCAATAGAAAGAATTATAGGTTATACTAATGACGAGGAAAAGCTTTTACTAGTGAAGAATCCTGTCATTGTTTTTGGTGATCATAACAAAGTCGTAAAGCATATTGATTTTGATTTTGTTGTCGGAGCAGACGGGACGGTAGTACTGGACTCTCTTGTAGCCGATACAAAATTTTTGTATTATGTCGCAATGTATGCAGTTACACATATGGAAAATTTAGCATATGGTCGGCATTATAAGTATTTGAAAAATCAAGCTATGCCGCTGCCGCCGTTGGCGGAGCAGCGGCGGATTGTGGCGCGGTTGGAACAGATGTTGCCGTGGACGGAGGAATTGCGGGAGCGGGAAGCGGAGTTGGCGGAGTTGGATCGCACCTTCCCGACGGCGATGAAACATGCCGTCCTGCAAGCGGCGATGGAAGGGAAGCTCAGCGCACCCGAGCCGGGCGACGACTCGGCCGACGACCTGCTCGCCGCCATCCGCGCGGAAAAGGAACGCCGCATCGCCGCGAAAGAAATGAAAAAAGAAACGCCACTCCCGCCGCTCACGGAGGAGGAAATCCCCTTCGAGATCCCCGACCATTGGCGTTGGGTGCGCTTGGGGGAGATTGGTGATGTTATTTCCGGAGGAACTCCGAAAACGTCCATGAAGGAGTATTGGTCAACGCGGGAAATTCCATGGATAACTCCGGCTGATATGTCAGGAAACGATAAGTATATTAGCGGGGGACGGAGATTTATCAGTGAGAAGGGCTTAAAAAACTCTTCTGCACAACACATTCCGGAAAGAAGTATAGTTATATCTTCGCGTGCGCCGATCGGTTATGTAAAAATCGCTCGAAACGATTTGAGTACAAATCAAGGCTGCAAATCGGTATATGCTCCTAATTTGGAAGAAAGCTATTTGTATTATGTGATGCTGTTTTCCGCGGCACGATTGCGCCGTCTGGGCAGTGGAACTACATTTTTAGAAGTATCAAAAAACGTGGTGACGAACTTTCCGATCCCGCTGCCGCCGTTGGCGGAGCAGCGGCGGATTGTCGCGCGGTTGGAGCGGATTTTGCCTTTGTGCGAGGCGTTGGTTTCGGGGGCGGAATAAAAAAGAGACAGGTACGGTGTGTACTTGTCTCTTTTTGTTGCGTATTGTTTGCTGCTGTTTGCCGTGCGGATCTTACAGGGAGTGCGGCAGGGTGAAGAAGAGGAGTCGGGTTTCCTGTTCCGACGGGTCATTGGGCCGCAAGTAGAATTTCGCTTGCGGTACTTTCTTGCCGTCTTTATCCGTTACCGTGCCCGTAGCCGCATCGTAGCTGTAGTCCGTCACGTCGGCGTTCGGGCGGGCGGGATCGGTCACGCCGATGGTGATGCCGAAATCATTGTCGTTGATGACGGCAATGGTGCGACGGTCGGGGAGGAGGACCAGGCCTTCCGCTTTTTCGGTATTCCAGCCATGGGCACGCAAATCCAGGACGAGTTCTTTGGCGGCCGGTTTGATTTTTCCTTCCAGGCGGCCGTACTCCAGGTCGCCGTTGTTTTCCAGCACGGTAGCCTGACGCAAGTCCACTTTGTAGATGCGGTTTTGCATGGCGCCGTTTTGTTTGCCTTGTTCGATTATCAGGAATTGACCGTTACCGATGGACGTGATGTCGCCCAATTTTGCCTTGCCGGGGTTCTTGTAGCCGGTGTCGACGGGGTAGGCATACATCTTGGTTTCCTTGGTGGCCGGATCGAGTTCGACGATGCGTGTATACTTGGCTGTTTTTGCTGTTTTCCCGTCCACGTTCAGGGGGCTTTGGATCAGGGCGAAGATATGCCCGCGTTCATCGATCGTAAGACCTTCGCTGCCGCGGTTCGGAACCCGGCTTGCCAAGATCGACGGGAGTCCTTTACCCGGGGCATATTTTTCCAGAATATTGCCGTGTTTATCAGCCTTGACGATGAAGGGGCCGTATTCATCGCTGATCCAGAAATTGCCGTCACGGTCAACGGCGATGCCTTCGGGATCCAGTCCGTTCGTATCCGTACCGAGATTTTGCATCGCAAGACTCAGTGCAATTTCGTTGGTCGAGCCCGTCATGCCTTTGGCGACCGGTAAACCGGAAATGCGTTTTCCGTTTACTTTCAGAGGAACGGATGCTGTGATTTCCGCGCGTTGCGTGCGGGGATGCACGGTGATGACACCGATCGAAGGAGTGAAGTTCGGCGTCGGGAAGAATTTCCCGGCGACTTGTTTGCCTTGGTGCATGTATTTCGGTGTGTCGCCGTTCGGGCCGCGATCCGTGACCGCATAGAATTCGATCGTACCGTCCTCATGAACCGCTTTCAACGCCAATGCCGAGCCGTAGCCGGGATTGATACGATGCCGAAATTCGGGTTCATTTCCTGCATAAGGAATTTGATACGCCGCGGCCTGCACGATGAATGTCTGTGTCTGTACTTCGGATTGTACGTCCGCCGCCTGCAGGTCGGTCATGCCGTATGAAGCGAGCAACAGACCGGAAAGAAGCCATTTTTTCCATGGATTGGTCATTGGTGTATACCTCCTGTAAACGTATGATTCAAGTGTAAACGTATGATTCAAGTGTAAGCGGGTGATGTAAACAGCGTGCAAAGACGGGGTAAATGCCATGCGAAAAGGAGGTAAATATTCGGCCGATAAGGGAGGAAACGGGGCGAGAGAGGGAAATATGTGCGTGATGGCAAAAATAGTCGCATCTTCGCGAAACATCCCGCCCGTAAGCAACGCCACACCCATTCAAAACGGGCGCAAACTATACTATAATAATGATCAGGACAATATAACGCGGAGAGGTAACGATATGGCACAAGGTAAAAACATCAACCTGTTTCTGATGGACGGAGAGGCTTCCGGTCGGATCAAATGCACGCTCGCCAATTGGACGGGGATTGCGTACAAAATTCCACGGACTATGCTGGATAAAGCGAGAGAGATTGACTATCTGGAGCAAACAGGGGTGTATTTCCTTTTCGGTGCGACTGAAGTTAGGGGAGATCCCGCCGTTTACGTCGGGCAAGCCGGGATAAGAAAGAACGGTCGCGGTATACTTTGCCGCTTGGACGAGCACAGGCGTGACAGCGAAATGGATTATTGGACGGAAGCGGTGGCTTTTACGACTTCAAACAATTCGTTCGGCCCTACGGAAATCAGCTATCTTGAAAATCGTTTTTGCAACATAGCAAAAGCGGCGAAGCGTTACTTCGTCAAAAACGGCAATGATCCCAGCCCGGGAAATATTACCGAGGAAAAGGAAAGCGAACTGGAAGAGTTTATTGCTTATGCAAAACTGGTGATGGGCGCTCTCGGCTATAAAGTATTTGAGCCGCTGATAGAGAGAAAGTCGGAAATCGAAGTTGTCGGAAAAACGGATGAACAGCCGCTATTGTTCTTCAAGAGTCAAAAAGCGGAGGCTTCCGGGAAACGGACATCGGAGGGGTTTGTGGTCATGGCCGGAAGCACTATTTCGTTAACAACAACCAGGACTTGTCCGGAAAACGTCTTGAAATTCCGAGAAAAGTATGCAGAAAAAGTCGATGGACAAGGTAACTTAACCGAAAACTTGCTCTTCCCAAGCCCCTCAACGGCAGCCGGTTTCGTTGGCGGATCCTCTTTAAGCGGGAATGTCATGTGGAAAGACGAGTTCGGGAAAACCCTGAAAGAAATTGAAGCTACAGAATAAAGACAGCTCCTGAAGGGATGAGTAAATCGACTTCCGCGCAGCCGCAATCGTAGCGGGAGTCGAGAGTGAGCACGCAAAAAGAGGTCAATTGATCGACCTCTTTTTTGTCTGCGATGTCCCGGGTTTGTTCCGTGGTTTCGTTGCGCCGTGTGTTCAGTGTTCTCTTTTCTCATGCGGGAGTTGTTGCGGCGGGACGAGGATGGTGCGGTAGTCCGTGTAGCGGACGAAGCCGAGGGCGGCGCCGTTCGGTTTTTTCACGTGGCGGCGCAGGGTGTAGTCCACTTCCGCTTTCGGCGCGCTGCCGGCGCGGCTGTAGCCGGCGGCAAGTGTGGCGGCGTAGTAGATGACTTCTTCCGTGTAGTCGCTGCCGTCCTGGCGGAAGATCACGACATGCGAGCCGGGGACGTCCTTGGCGTGGAGCCACAGGTCGTCCGGGCGGGCGAGTTTCATCGTGAGGTGTTCGTTCTGGGCGTTGTTTCTGCCGATACCGATGCGGTAGCCGTCGTATTCCGTGGTGAGTATTTGCATTTTCGGCCGATCGGGGGATGTTTTCTTCCGTTTCGGGAGAAGGGGCGCGAGTTCCTCCTCGATTTGCAGCACGCGTTCCGGGTCGGGGTCGGCGGCGAGGAAGTAGGCGATACTTTCCAAGTAGTCGCGTTGCGCCAGGGCGGCTTGGTGGTATTGCTCGGCAACGCTGCGGCGATTTTTCAGCCGGTTGTATTTCTTGTAGTAGCGTTGGCTGTTCTGCACGAGGGTTTCGCCCGCGACAATCGGGATCGTGACCTCGGTCGGCGTCTCGGCGAGCAGGTCGGGGAGCGTGATCTCGGCGGCGTAGCCGGGGTCGATGTGGGCGTGAATGGCGAGCAGGTCGCCGTAGCGTTTGTATTGCTCGAGGGCGGCGGTTTCCGCCTGTTCGGCGGCGATTTTTTCCGCTTTGCGCGCTTCTTTACGCAGGAGACGTTGCACGGTGCGGCGCAATTCGTTCAGGCGGACGGAGGCGGCGCCGGTTTCGTTTTGCACCGCCTGCAGCGCCGCATTCGCCGCGGGGTGCGTCTCCGCAACGGGTTCGGTCAGGCGCAGCGGGGTGAGGAAGTCGCGTTTGCCCGTGCGGTAGCGGTAGACGGGCAGGTCGTCGAGGCAGGTCGCGCGCGCGGCGGCGAGGTAGTCCAGGCAGGCGGCGCGGACAGTCTGCGGCCAGCTGGCAAAGGGTGTCTCGAGGTCGGCTGCGGCGGCGTCCGCCATGGCGGTGAGCAGGGGGCGGGAGAAGCCGTTGAAAAGGCGCAGGAAGGCGGCGCGGGCGGGTTCGGTCGGCGTTGCTCCGAGGAGATCAGCCAGTTCCGCCGAGTTGAAGTCCGTCCAGAGCATGCGCTCGCTGTGCGCCGGCAGGGTATACTCCCGGTTCGGGAGCAGGTCGCGGGCGGGGTAGCGCCGCCAGGCATCGAGGACGGTATGTTCCTCCAGTAGAATGCAGTTCGCCGCATTCGGCAGCAGCTCCAAGAGGAGGGATTTCTCCGCGAGTTTGCCGCCGGCGGCGATGCGGGAAAAGGAAAAGCGCAGCAGGCGGTCGCCGCAGACTTGTTCCACGCGCAGCAGGGTAGCGCCCTCGAGGTGTTTGCGGAGCAGCATGCAGAAATTTCCCGGCTGCCGATGCGTTCCCGAGGGGCGTGCGGCCGTGAGGAAGCAGCGGGCGGGTTGTTGCAGCTCGATGATGAGGTATTGCGGTCCGGTCGCGGTGAGGACGGTCAGAATGAAGAGCGTGTCCTCCGCCTGCCGGATTTGGCCGATTTTTGTATTTTGCAGGACGGCGGCGTTGTCGCGACACCAGCGTCCCCAGGTAAGACTGTCTATGTTCATATGGATCTCCTTTGCTCATTCCATTATAACGGATGGCGGGCGTTTTGGCGCGTGCCGTCTTCATTCCTATACTAAACTATGGTAAAATAGATAAAATCAAAAGGAGTGTAAGGATGCGGTTTACGAAATGGCACGGCCTGGGGAATGATTTCATCTTGGTCGATATGAAGGAGGCAGCGGTCGATCCGTCGCTTGCGGCGGCACTTTGCGATCGCCGCCGCGGGATCGGTGCGGACGGTCTGGTGCTGTTGGCACCGACTGCCGAGGCGGATGTGCGGATGGTGATTTACAATGCGGACGGCTCGGTCGCGCAGATGTGCGGAAATGCGGCGCGCTGTGTCGCGCGGTATTGGCGTGAGCGTTACCTGCCGACGGCAACGCGGCTGACGATCGCGACGGATTCCGGCTCGGTGACGGCGGAGTTCCTCGCGGGCGAGGGGGAGCCGCTCGTGCGGGTGCGCATGGCGGTGCCGGGGCTGCGGCGCGGCGATGTGGGGATCGTCACGGATCCCGACGGTGACGCGCTGGCGTTGCAAGTGGCGGTCGGCGGCGCGGAACGGGAATTCACCGGGGTGTCGCTCGGGAATCCGCATGCGGTGACGTTCGTGGCCGATGCGGAAGCGGTTCCGCTCGCGGACTGGGGGCCGCAGGCGGAGACGGCGGAGATGTTTACGGAGAAGACGAATGTCGAATTCGCGCAAATTCTCGATCGGCGGACGATCCGGATGCGGGTCTGGGAGCGCGGGGTCGGCATCACGCAGGCTTGCGGCACGGGTGCTTGCGCGACGGCGGTGGCGGCAATTCGCCGCGGGCTGACGGAGCGGGAGACGGAAGTGCGGCTGGACGGGGGTTCGCTGCGGATCGCCTGGGCCGGTGAGGGTGAGCCGGTGTATATGACGGGTCCCGCGACGGAAGTGTTTGCGGGTGTGTACGGGGAGGCGACGGAATGAATCAGTTCTTGGTCAATGTCGGTTTCGGCAATTTTGTCGCGGCGCAGCATATTGTGGCGGCCGTCGCGCCGACTTCCGCACCGGTGAAGCGTATGGTGCAGGAAGGGCGCGAGGCGGGGATCGTCGTGGATGCGACCTGCGGCCGGAAAACGCGGGCGGTGATCGTGATGCAGAGCGGGCAGATCGTGCTGGCGGCCGTGCAGCCGGAAACTGTCGCCAATCGGTTGCGGGAAACAGTGGTAACGGAGGAATAAGATGACAGTCCGAAAAAAAGACGAAGGTGTGTTATTGGTCGTATCGGGTCCCTCGGGAGCGGGTAAGGGAACGATTTGCAACGCCTTGCGCCAACTGCATCCGGAAATTCGCTACTCGATTTCCGTCACGACACGACCGCAACGGGTCGGCGAGGTCGACGGGGTCAATTATTTCTTTACAACGGAAGAAAACTTTCGTAAAATGCTGGCGGAGGATGCCTTCCTCGAGTATGCCGAAGTCTATACGAATCTTTACGGCACGCCGCGCAAACAGGTGTTGGACATGGTGAAAGACGGGCAGACCGTGCTGCTGGAGATCGACATTCAGGGTGCGATGCAGGTGAAAAAGAAGTTCCCGTCCGGGATTTTCATCTATGTGGTACCGCCGAGTCTGCAGGAGCTTTCGCACCGTCTGTATGCGCGCGATACGGATACGCAGGAGGTCATTCAGGCGCGGCTGAACAAGGTCACGGACGAACTGGCTTTGGCGCACAAGTATGACTATATCGTCGTGAATGACAAGCTGGACGAAGCGGTGGACAAGGTGCGGGCGATCATGGTGGCGGAGCGGTGCAAGTTGTCGCGCAATCAGGAGCAGATCAATCACATCTTCGATCGCTATATTATCAAGGAGGTTTTATAAATGCCGAAGAGCAGAAAGCATATGGTGGAACCGACCATTGACGATTTGTTGGAAACGATTCCGAGCAAGTATAAATTGGTCTGTCTCGCGGCGAAACGGGCGCGGGAATTGACCGAGGGTGCGCCGGCGGGAGTTCCCGATGAAGGGGACAAGCCGACGACGATCGCGCTGAAGGAAATTCAGGCGAAAAAAATCGGCTTCGTGCAGCCGGAAACGAGGTAAGTCATGGGTATTCTGGCAGGCAAGCAGGTCGTGCTCGGTGTCAGCGGGGGGATCGCTGCGTATAAATCGTTGCTCCTCGTGCGGGCACTGGAAAAAGAGGGAGCGGGCGTGCATGTCATCATGACCGAGCACGCGACGAATTTGGTCTCGCCGCGGCTGTTCCGCGAGCTTTCCGGGAATCCGGTCAGCACGACGATGTGGGGCGATGTGACGAATCATCATGTGGCGCATATCGCGTTGGCGACATTGGCGGATGTGTTCATGATCGCGCCGGCGACGGCGAATATCATCGGCAAGATTGCCAGCGGTATTGCGGACGATATGTTGTCCACGACGATCACGGCGACGACTGCGCCGGTCGTCATCGCGCCAGCGATGAATACGAACATGTTCTGCAATCCGGTCGTACAGCGCAATTTGCAGACTTTGCGGGATTTGGGCTACCATGTCGTGGCGCCGGATGCGGGCGAGTTGGCCTGCGGTACGGTCGGCGCGGGGCGGTTGCCGGATACGGATGTGCTGGTGTTCGCCGCCGAGCAGGCATTGGCGGCGGGGCTGCTGCGGGGCAAGCGGGTGCTTGTCACGGCGGGCGGCACGCGGGAAGCGATCGATCCCGTGCGCTATATCGGCAATCGTTCCAGCGGGAAGATGGGCTATGCCATCGCCCGGGAAGCGGCGCGGCAGGGGGCGCAGGTGACGTTGGTCAGCGGCGCGGAAGCGTTGCCGGATCCCGCCGGCGTGGAAGTGGTACGGATCACTTCCGCGCGGGAAATGGAAGCGGCGGTCGCGGCACGTTACGAGACGACGGATATCGTGATCAAGGCGGCGGCGGTCGCGGATTACCGACCGGCGGAAGTCGCCGCGCAGAAGATCAAGAAGGAAGCGAACGAAGAGGCGCCGACATTGCAGCTGGTAAAGAATCCGGATATTCTGTACGGCTTGGGGCAAAAGAAAACGCATCAGATCCTGGTCGGCTTTGCGGCGGAGACGGAGAATTTACTGGAAAATGCGGCGAAGAAAATCGCCAAAAAGAACTTGGATATGCTGGTCGCCAACAATGTGGCGGAACCGGATGCCGGGTTCAACACGGACACGAATCGCGTGACATTCCTGTTTCGGAATGCGGAGCCCGAGGAATTGCCGTTCCTGAGCAAGGACGAGGTGGCGGAGCGGATCATTCGCTCCGTGGCCGAACTTGCGAAAGCGAGATAGTCGGGTTATAATATTATATGTACTCATCCAGAGTGGCGGAGGGAGCGGCCCGATGAAACCACAGCAACCGATTTCAATTCGGTGCTAAATCCGACGGTATACCGGCAGATGAGGGAAAAGTCCCTCGCCGAGGGATTTTTTATTGCAAAGGAGGATAAGATTGGAAAATCGCGTATTTTTTACATCGGAATCCGTAACGGAAGGGCATCCGGATAAAATTGCCGATCAGATTTCCGACAGCATTTTGGATGCTATCCTGGCGCAGGATCCGCAGGGGCGTGTCGCCTGTGAAACGGTCGTAAGCACGGGGTTGGTGCATGTCGTGGGAGAAATTTCCACCGGCTGTTATGTGGATATTGCGCGCGTGATCCGGGACACGATTCGCCGGATCGGTTATGATCGCGCAAAATATGGTTTTGATGCGGACACTTGCGGCGTGATGGTCTCGATCGACGAGCAGTCGCCGGATATTGCCATGGGTGTCGATGCTTCGCTGGAAACGAAAGATGCCAGCAAGGACGAGTTGGATACGATCGGTGCGGGCGATCAGGGGATGATGTTCGGCTATGCCGTAAGGGAAACGCCGGAGCTGATGCCGTTGCCGATTTCGCTGGCGCATCGTCTGGCGCGGCGTTTGGCGGAAGTGCGCAAGCAAGGCGAGATCGACTACTTGCGACCGGACGGCAAGACGCAGGTCACGGTGGAATACGAAAACGGCAAGCCCAAGCATATCGATACGGTCGTTATTTCCACGCAGCACGGTCCGGAAGCGACGCCGGAACAGATTCGCAAGGATATGATCGAACGGGTCATTCGGCCGATTTTACCGCCGGATCTCTTCGATGAAGACACCAAGCTGTACATCAATCCGACGGGGCGTTTCGTTATCGGCGGCCCGCAGGGGGATGCCGGGCTGACCGGGCGCAAGATCATCGTCGATACTTACGGCGGGATGGCGCGTCACGGCGGCGGGGCGTTTTCGGGGAAGGATCCGACAAAAGTGGATCGCTCGGCGGCGTATGCGGCTCGCTATGTGGCGAAAAACATCGTAGCGGCCGGTTTGGCGGAGCGTTGCGAGATTCAGCTGGCGTACGCGATCGGCGTGGCGCATCCGGTCTCGATCTTGGTGGAAACGTTCGGTACGGAAGTCGTGCCGACACAGCGGATTGTCGAGCTGGTGCGTAAGCATTTCGATTTGCGCCCGGCGGGAATCATTCGCGAGTTGGATTTGCGCCGCCCGATCTATGCACAGACGGCAGCCTACGGTCACTTCGGCCGCACCGATGTGGATCTGCCCTGGGAACGCACGGATAAAGCGGAGATATTACGCCGGGAGGCGGGAATTTGAAAAAAGCGGCGCTGCCGCTTTTTTTATGCAGGAGAGTATACGTATGCAAGTAGCCGACATCATCATCAATCGTCCGAGCAAACAAATTGATCGAACTTTTTCCTATCGCATTCCGGCGCATTTGGACAATGTCGCGCCGGGAAAGCAGGTTGTCGTGCCTTTTGCCGGCAGCCTCGCGGCGGGGATCGTCCTTGCGGTGCGCGAGGATGAGGGTTCGGCCGATTTCGCTTGGAAAGATATCTATGCGGTGCCGGCGGAATTGCCGCAGCTTTCTGCGGAATTGTTGGAACTGGCGGATTTTGTCGCGGACTACTATCTTTGCACGAAAATCGAGGCGTTGCGGCTTTGCTTGCCGGAAAAAAGCGTGCGCCTGCAAGTCGCGTACCGGCTGACGGAGGCGGGACGGGCGAAGTACGGTGCGGACGCTCCGGCGGAAGGCTCGGCGCGGGTGTGGCAGGAGCTGGCGGTGGAGCCGGACGCAGCGGTCGCCGCGGGCGAATTGCTGCCGGAGGTGAGCGTCCCCGGTGCGCTGCGCCTGCCGACGCGCCGGATCTGGGAAGCCGTTCCCGGGGCGGCTACGGCGGGTATGGCGAAAAAACGGCGGCAGCACGAACTGTATGAGTACCTTTCGGCGGGCGCGCGGGATGATGCCGCGCTGCGGGAAGCGGGATTTTCGGCGGCGGTGTGTCGTGCCGCGGCGGAAAACGGGTACATCCGTGCGACGGAAGTGCCGGCTTGGCCGACGGCGGTCGCCTTTACGCCGCAGCCCGGCCCGGAACTGACGGCAGCGCAGGAGACGGCGCTCGCGGCGGTGACGGCCGCCATGCGGGAGAAACGGCCGGAACTGTTTCTGCTGCACGGGGTCACGGGCAGCGGCAAGACGGAGGTGTACCTGCGTGCGGCCGAGGAAGCGCTGGCGGCGGGCGGCGCCGCACTGATTCTCGTGCCGGAGATCGCCCTGACGGAGCAGATGATCCGCCGGGTGCGCGAGCGTTTCGGGGAAGAACTGTTTGTCAGCTACCACAGCGGCCTTACGCCGCGGGAGCGTTTCATCGCCCGGGAACGGGTGGCAAGGGGGCAGGCGCGCATCGTCATCGGGGCGCGTTCGGCGGTATTTCTGCCGTTCCCGAAATTGGCGTTGCTCGTTGTGGACGAGGAGTATGACAGCTCGTACAAGCAGGAAGAAACGACACGCTACGATGCGCGGAAACTGGTCGAGTGGCGGGCGCGCTACCACGGCTGTCCCGTGGTGTACGGCGCGGCCTCACCGGCGGTGACTACCTACTATCGGGCACTGCGGGGCGAGCTGTCATTGCTGCGGCTGCTGGAACGGATCGGCGGCGTGGCGCTGCCGGCGGTGGAAATCGTCGATATGCGCAGCGAATTGGAAACGGGGAATCGCAGCATCGTGTCGCGGTCGCTGCATGAATTGACACAGGCGACACTTGCCGCCGGCAAGCAGCTGATTTTTCTGCTGAATCGGCGCGGTTTTTCCACGTACATACTTTGCCGCAGCTGCGGACATGTGTTGACCTGTCCGAATTGCGAGCGGCCGTATACCTATCATCTGGCGACGAAAACGCTGCGCTGCCATCATTGCGAGCAGAGCATTCGGCCGCCTGCCGTCTGTCCGAATTGCGGCAGTCAGGCCATTCGCTACTTCGGCATGGGTACGGAGCGGGCGGAGCAGATGTTGCGGGAGATGTTTCCCGGCATCCGCATCGCCCGGCTGGACAGCGATTCCATTTCCCGACGGGGCGAGTTGGAACGGATCCTGAGCGAGTTTCGCGCCGGCAGGCAGGATCTGCTGCTCGGAACGCAACTGGTCGCAAAGGGGCATGATTTGCCCCATGTCGCCACGGTGGGGATTCTGTCCATAGATAATATATTGCACTTGCCGCAGTATACCGCCTCGGAGCGGGCGTTTCAGCTGGTGATGCAGGCGGCGGGACGAGCCGGTCGGCGTACGGAGCGAGGGCGGGTGATCCTGCAGACGTATCAGCCGACGCATTATGCGTTGCAGGCGGCTGCCAAGCATGATTATGACGCGTTTTATCAAGAGGAAATTTCCATTCGCGAATTCTTCGGTTATCCGCCGTTTCGTGAGCGGATGCGGGTGACGGTATTCGACCCGTCGCCGCAAACGGTACGCCGGCGCATGTATGAGTTGTACGAAACGATACTCGACTTTGTCCGGGAGATACCGGGGTATGACGGGGAGATCACCGCACCGTATGAAGAGTATTACAAACGTATCCGCGATAATTACTACTATTCCATGCAAATCGGCGCGACCGATCTCACGCCGCTGAAGCAACGCATGCGCCGGCACAAAGCCTGGCGAAAAAATGGTATAATTATAGATATCGATATATTGTAAGGAGGTTACCGTGGCGGTACGAAAGATAATGTTGGCAGGTGAGCCGGTGCTGAAGCAGGTGGCGGAGCCGGTGCAGAAAATAAATCGTGAGATTACTACGCTGTTAAAAGATATGCGGGAGACGATGCAGGAGGCAAACGGTGTCGGTCTTGCCGCACCGCAGGTCGGGGTTTCGCTGCGGGTGATTCTGATCGATGCGGGCGAGGGGCCGGTGGAATACATCAATCCGGTGCTTTCGAATTTTTCGGAGGAAAAGGAAGACATGACGGAAGGCTGCCTGAGCATTCCCGGCTATGTCGGCATCGTGGAGCGCTCGACGGGGGTTACCGTGACCTACAAGGATCGGCGCGGCAAGGAGCGGCTCCTGCGGGCGAAAGGCTTGCTGGCGCAGGCGTTGCAGCATGAGGTCGATCATCTCGACGGGGTTTTATACATCGAAAAGGCGAAAAGCCTGTACCGCGAAAGCGATTTGGAGGAGCAGGACTGATGCGGCTCGTATTCATGGGAACGCCGGCCTTTGCGTTGCCGTCACTGGCGACGCTTGCTGCCGACTCCCGGCATGAAATCGCCGCGGTGCTGACACAGCCCGACCGGATGAATCGGCGCGGGAACAAGGTCGCGTATTCGCCGATTAAAGAATTTGCGCTGGCGCATAATTTGCCGCTGTACCAGCCGACCGATTTCCGTTCGCCGGAGTTCTTGGCGGAGCTGAAACGTTTCGCGGCGGATGTGTTCATCGTGGTGGCCTACGGGCGGATTTTGCCGGCGGATGTCCTCGCCTTGCCGCGTTACGGCTGTCTGAATGTGCACGGCTCGCTCCTGCCGCGGTATCGCGGTGCCGCACCGCTGCAGCGCAGTCTCCTGGACGGCGATCCCGTGACGGGCATTACCATTATGCGTTTGGATACGGGCATGGACACCGGGGATATGCTGCTGCAGCGGGAAGTCGAGGTGCCGCCGACGATGGATTTGGCGGAACTGACCGAAACGGCCGCGCAGGTCGGTGCCGCTGCCCTGCAGGAGGTGCTGGCGGATCTGCCGACCTACTTGGCGAACGCCGTTGCCCAGGATCATGCGGCGGCGACATATGCCGCAAAAATCGAGAAAGCGGAGGGGCGGATTCGGTGGGCGGATGCCGCCGCTTCCATTCATAACCGCGTGCGGGCGTTGCACACCAATCCCGGTACGCACACTTCGTTTCGCGGAAAGCGGCTGAAGCTGCAGCAGACTTCGCTCGCAGGGCGTGCCGATTTGCCGGCGCAAGTTCCCGCCGGCGAGTTGCAGGTGAAGGACGGCGCACTGTATGTCGGCACGGGTACGTCGCCGCTGCAGGTTTTGCGCGTGCAGCCGGAAGGAAAGAAAGAAATGGCCGCGGCGGATTTCATCAACGGCTATCGAGTAGAAACGGGGGAGTGCTTTGGACAAGAGGGTGGATCCTGAGCTGAGTTCGTATCGCACATATATGTGGCTGTGCGGGGCGGCTTGGCTCGTACTGGCGGCGCTGACGGAACTGCTGCTGTACCTGCTCGCACCGGGGCTGGCGTTGCTTTGGCGCGAGTTGCCGCTCGTTGTCGGCATTATCGCCCGGGGCGGGGTGCTGTATGTCGGCCTGTGTCTGGCGGGGACGGCGTTGGCCGCTGCCGGCGGCGGGCGGATTCCGCAGCGTTGGTTGCGGCTCCTCTGTCGCGTGGCGTATCGGTTCCTGCCGTACTGCCTTTGGACGGGGGCGGTATTCGGGATCGGGAAAGAACGCGTGGCACAGGGGCTGATCGATTTGATCAACCGCATTTCGTTGCGCTATTTGAACGAGGTACGGCCGGAAGAGGTCATGCTGCTTACGCCGCATTGCCTGCAATGGTCTGGCTGTCCGCTCAAGGTGACACATGACGCTTTTCTTTGCAAGGAGTGCGGGCGTTGCCCCGTCGCGGGGCTGGTTCGCCTGGCGAAAACGCATCATGTCGGTCTGCATATCGCCACGGGCGGTACATTCGCCCGCTTGCTGGTGAAAAAACATCGGCCGAAAGTCATCATTGCAATTGCCTGTGAGCGGGACTTGGTTCTGGGGATGTGCGATGTCTTCCCGATTTTGGTTTTCGGCGTACTGAATGCCCGACCGAACGGTCCCTGCTATAACACGCAAGTCGATTTGGCGAAGGTGGAGCGGATTTTATTACACGTACTGAGAAAAGAGAGGGCGGCATGACGGCAAGGGATGCGGCGCTGACAAGTATAATACGAATTTGCGAAGAGGGGGCGTATGCCAATATCACGGTGCGGCAAACGCTGCTGAAAACGGAGCTCTCTGCGGCGGATCGCGGTCTGTATACCGAATTGGTATACGGCGTTTTGCGTTATAAGAATACCTTGGAATGGATCTTGCAAAAACTCAGCAAACGTCCGTTGCGAAAACTCGATGTACCCGTCCGCTATGCGGCGCTGCTCGGTCTGTACCAACTGCGTTATCTCGACCGCATTCCGCCGTCGGCGGCGGTCAACGAAGCGGTGCGTCTGGCAAAAGCCCGTTCGCACGCGGGCGGCGCGGGTTTCGTCAATGCCGTGCTGCGTAATTATCTGCGCCGGCAGGAGGAATTTGTTTTGCCGGATCCAGAAAAACAGCCCGTGCAGTATCTTTCCCTGCGGTACGGCCAGCCGGAATGGCTGGCGGCATTGTTGCTGCGGGAGCGGGGCGCGGCGCGGACGGAGTCGCTTCTGGCGGAGTTTAACCGCCCGCGGGAATTGACCGTACGGGTGAATACCTTGCGTACGAGCATTCCCGCGCAATGCGAACGCTGGCAGCGGCGGGGTATCACGGCACGGCAGCTGGCGTTGCCGGAGGCATTTGCCGTGGAAGGGACCGTGCGCGCCTTGCAGGAAGATCTGGCGGCGGGCTATATCTACGTGCAGGATCCGGCGTCCATGTATGTCGCCCATGCGATCGCGCCCGTAGCGGGGGAGCGAGTCCTCGATATGTGCGCGGCACCGGGCGGCAAGAGTATGCATCTCGCCGCATTGCTGCGGGACACGGGGCGGTTGGTCGCCTGTGATGTGCATGAGCACAAGCTCGCTCTGCTGCGGGACAATGCCGAGCGTTTGGGGGTGCATTCCCTCGAGGCGGTCGAGCAGGATGCGACGGTCGCCCGATCGGAGTGGTACGGCGCTTTTGACCGGGTACTGGTCGATGCTCCGTGTTCGGGGCTCGGTGTGATCGGCCGCCGACCGGATGTGAAATGGCGGCGACAGGAAAGCGATTTGGCGGTGTTTCCGCCGCTGCAGGCAAGTATTTTGACGCAGGCCGCCGAATATGTCGCCCCGGGCGGGCGTTTGGTCTACAGCACCTGTACCTTGCGCCGGGCGGAGAATGAGGACATCACGGCGGCATTTCTCGCCGCCCGGCCGGATTTCGCCCGGACGGAGCTCGTTTTGCCCGGACTGACGGCGCCGGCGGGGGAAATTACGTTGTGGCCGCCGGAAAGCCGCACGGACGGTTTCTATATTTGCAGTATGACGAAAGAGAAGGCATGAATATTTGGGGAATGAGCCTTGCCGAATTGCAGGCGCTTGTACGGCAGTACGATGCACCGGCGTATCGCGGCAGGCAGGTATATGACTATCTGTATCGGCGCGGCGTGCATACCTTTGCGGATATGATGCAATTACCGCAGGCATTGCGCGAGCAGCTGGCGGCAACGCAGCGGATCGATTTTCCGACGATCGTGAGCGAACAGCTGTCGGCGGACAAACGCACGGCGAAAGTGCTGCTGCGCTATGCCGACGACGCACTCGTGGAAAGCGTCCTGATGCACTATAACTACGGCTATTCCGTCTGCGTCTCGACACAGGTCGGTTGCGCCGTCGGCTGCCGTTTCTGCGCGTCCGGACAGAACGGTCTCATTCGCAATCTGACGGCGGCGGAAATGCTTGCGCAAGTCTACGCCTTCCAGTTTCTGCGGGACATGCGGATCCATTCTTTTGTTCTGATGGGTTCCGGCGAGCCGTTACAGAATTATGATGAGGTGTTGCGGTTTATGCGGCGGTGTGCGGATCCGGAAGGGTTGAATCTGAGCTACCGCAATATGACGCTTTCCACCTCGGGGATCGTGCCGGGAATATATCGGCTGGCGGAGGAACAGCTGCCCATTACGTTGGCGCTTTCCCTACATGCGCCGAACGACACCATCCGCAACGAATTGATGCCGATCAGCCGGCAATATCCGCTGGCGGAAGTCATGGCGGCCGTTCGCCACTATCGCGAGCGGACGAAGCGGCGCGTCACCTGCGAGTACGTGCTGATCCGCGAAGTCAACGACCGGCCGGAACACGCGCGGGAGCTGGCGGCATTGCTGCGCCATATGCGCTGCCACGTGAATCTGATCCCGCTGAACGAGAACCCGACCGTGCCCCTGCAGCGCCCGGAAGCGGCTCGGATCGAAACTTTCCTGCAAATTTTGACGGGAGAGGGCATTCCGGCGACGGTACGCAAAGAGATGGGGCGGGAAATTCAGGCCGCCTGCGGTCAGTTGAAAATGAAATTCTTGGCAAAACAGCGGCCAATTTGACGGTAGCGGGCGGGCGTGTTAGGATTAGCAGAGATGGAATTTGCCGCAAATGAGAACCTGTTTATGAGTTAAAAGGTGAGTATATGAAGAGTTTCGGAATAACTAAACGAGGCTTGGTGCGACAGGAAAACGAGGATGCGTTCATTATTGAGCACCCGTCGCTGTTTATCGTGGCGGACGGGATGGGCGGTCATGCCGGCGGGGAAATCGCCAGCCGGACGGCCGTGGAAACGATCCGGGAATATGTCCGGGAGAGTTCCGCCGAATGGCGCAACGAGATCACATTGAAAGATGCGGTTCTCGCCGCCAATACCGCGATTCGCGATTATATTACCGTGCAACCGGATTTTGACGGGATGGGAACGACGACGGTGGCGGCATATCTCGAGGACGATATCGTATTTTGGGCGCATGTCGGCGACAGTCGGCTGTATACTTACTATCGCGGCACGCTGAAACAGATCACGCAGGATCATTCGCTGGTGTCCGAATTGCTCCGGGACGGCAGAATTACCGAGGAGCAGGCGGAGCAGCATCCGTCACGTCACGTGATTACGCGTTCCGTCGGCACGACCGACAGTCCGGAAGTGGATACGGGGCGTTTGCGTCTGGAACCGGAGACCATGTTGTTGCTCTGTTCGGACGGTTTGTACAATATGGTGGACGAGGCGGAAATCCGTGACATCATGATCGCCAATGAAAACGCGCCGGAGTCCTGTGCGCGCCATTTATTGAAGCGCGTCTATGATCACGGCGCCAAAGATAATGTGACCATCGTAGTAGTGGCTTACCGATGAAAGTGACGGTGTAATTCATGACGGGTCGGCTTTTAGATAATCGATATGAATTAAAAGAAAAAATAGGCAGCGGCGGGATGGCGGATGTATATTCCGCACAGGACGTCCTGCTGGATCGCAAGGTGGCCGTCAAAGTCCTGCATGCGAACTATGCCACGGACAACCATTTCGTGACGCGTTTTCGGCGGGAAGCACAGGCCGCGGCGAAATTGTCGCATCCGAATATCGTCAATATTTACGATGTCGGTCTGGACAGCGACGCGTACTATATTGTCATGGAATATGTGGCGGGCGAAACACTGAAAGACTATATCGCCCGAATGGGCAAGCTGAGCAATGACGCGGCTGTCCGTATTGCCATCGAGATCGGTGAAGCGTTGGAGCAGGCGCATGCCAACGGGATCATCCACTGCGATATCAAGCCGCACAATATTCTCGTGACGAACAGCGGCCGGATTAAGGTCGCCGATTTCGGGATCGCGCGGGCGATGAACAGTGCGACGGTCGTCAACAAGGAATCGGTGCTCGGTTCGGTGCATTATTTTTCACCGGAGCAGGCGGCCGGCGAGAAAATTACGCCGCAGACGGATATTTATTCGCTCGGTGTCGTATTATATGAAATGCTGACGGGGCATGTTCCCTTTGAAGGGGAGACGGCGGTCAGCATCGCATTAAAACATATGCAGGAAGACATTCCGAAACCGGCGAAGTACAATCCTTCGATTACGCCGATTTTGGAGGATTGTGTCATGAAAGCCCTGCAAAAAGATCCGCAGCAGCGCTTTGCGACGGTGTCGGAAATGGTCGCCGAGCTGCGTTTGGCGCAGGGGTTCGTATCGGGAAAGACCGCGCAGACGGGACGGCATGATTTTTCCACGGGCGTGATCCCGCTGTCGCAACGGCGGAAACGGCATCGGGAAGATCGGCAGGAAAGCCTGCTGACGCCGTTGCTCGGGTGGAGCGTGCGTAATATCATCCTGGCGGTTGTCGGGCTGTTTCTGCTGGCTTCGGGGATTGCGTTTTGGATGTTCGGCGATTTCTGGCGTACGGACAGCGTTACCTTGCCCGATGTCATCGGGAAACAAGTCGAAGTGGCGCGCTCAATGTTGGAACGGGAGAATCTGAACGTATCCGTCAGCGAAATCGCCAGCGAGGAAGTCCCGGTCGGACAGGTCATTTCCATGTCACCGGGGGCGGGGTCGAGCGTCAAGACGCATCGCATGATCCATCTGACGATCAGCCGGGGCGGCTCCAATATCTTGGTGCCGGATCTGACCGGGCTCACCGTGGAACAGGCGCGGGAAAAGCTGAAGAGCATTCATTTGCGGCTGGGTAAAATTGAAGAACGAGAAGATCCGAAACTGCCGCCGGATACTATTATCGGGCAGACGCCGTTGGCACCGACCAAGGTGGAAAAAGACAGCGGAATCGCGATCGTCATCAATAAGAAAAACGTGATCAGCCGGGTGGTGGTTCCCGACCTGCTCGGTAAAACCTGGGAGGAAGCGCAACGAATCCTGAAGGAGAATGACCTGACGGTCGGCAATGTGACCGTGCGGACGGGCGGCACGCCGGAACCGAAGGATCTCGTCATCACGCAGGCACCGGGGAGCGGACAGGATATTGTCCGCGGTACCGGCATCGACCTGGTCTTGGCAACGGAAAAGGATGCCGTGCATCGTGCCAATGTGGCTGTACGCGTACCGAATGACGGCAAAAAGCATCGGGTTCGTGTCGTGGTAACGGATATTTTCGGCTCGCAGGAAGTATTGAATACGGAGGGCAAGCCGGGCGCGACGATCAATCAGAAAGTCGAAGGCAGCGGCAACGTACGCATTCAAGTGTATATTGATGACAGTCTGGTGCAGGACGAAGAATTATGATCCGTTTTACCGGTCGAATTACCAAGAATCAAAACGGTTACTTTTTTGTCGCGGCAACGGACGGCAACTCGTACCTTTGCAAAACGCGCGGCCGCTTGCGCTTGGAATGGGATGATCTCTTTGTCGGCGATTGGGTGGACGGCGAAAGCGAGGACGGCGAGTACGGCCTGATTACCCGGGTGCAGCCGCGGACATCCCGCTTGCAGCGCCCGCCGGTCGTGAATATTTCTCAAGTGCTGCTCGTGACTTCGGTCGCGGCACCGGCGCCGAACCGGGTGCTGTTGGATAAGCTCATCTGGATGTGCGAACATGAAAGATTGCCGCCCGTGCTTTGCTTCACCAAGGCGGATTTGGCACCGGCCGCGGCGGAGGAAATAGCGGCCGTCTATCGGCAGATACCGTATCCGGTGCTGGTGAGCGGCTACGGGCTGCCGCCGGTCTTGGACGAATTGCGGACACTGCTGCAGGGGCGGCTGACCGCCGTCTGCGGTCCGTCCGGTGTCGGCAAGTCCACGCTGCTCAATGCGGTGACGGGGCGCAGGCTCTTTGCGACACAGGCGCTCAGCGAGAAAATCCGGCGCGGCAGAAACACGACGCGCCATTCGGAAATCGTTCCGCTGGGAGCGGATACGTTCGTCATGGATACGCCGGGTTTCGGCAGCCTTAGCTATGTGCCGAACGAATTTGCGGAGCTCGCCGCGGGGTTTAAGGAGATCCGGGAACGAAGCGGCGACTGCCGGTTCAATGATTGCAGCCATTTGCAGGAGCCGCATTGTGCGGTTCGGGCGGCGGTTGCCGGCGGTGAAATCGCGGGCAGCCGGTATGACTCGTATTGTTTTATGGCGACGGAATGGAAAGAAAGAGAAAAGGAGAAATACCGATGACTCGAGTGGCACCTTCGTTATTATCCGCAGATTTTTCCGCTCTGCGCGAGGAATTGCAACGCTTGGCGGCGGCGGGCGCGGATATTGTTCATTTGGATATAATGGACGGGCATTTCGTGCCGAATCTGACCTTCGGCGCACCGGTCATTCAGGCGTTGCGCCCGCACAGCGAACTGATCTTTGACGCGCATTTGATGGTGACGACACCGTTGCAATATATTGCGCCTTTGGCGGAGGCCGGGGTCGAGATGATTTCGTTTCACTACGAAACGGAGCCGCATGTCGATCGGGTTGTGCAGGCCATCCATGCCGCAGGCTGCCGCGCCGGTGTCGTGCTGAATCCGGCGACGCCTGTCGAGGTGCTAACGGATGTGTTGCCGACACTGGATTTCGTGCTCCTGATGAGTGTCAATCCCGGTTTCGGCGGGCAGAAGTTTATTCCTTATGTGACGGCAAAAGTCGACCGACTGAAAGAGATGATCCGGGCACGCGGTCTGCGGACAGAGATCGAGGTGGACGGCGGCGTGACGGAAGAAAATGCCGCGGTGTTGCGCGCAGTCGGGTGCGATATTTTGGTCGCCGGCTCGGCCGTGTTCAACAGCGACGACATGGCGCGAACAATTCGCACGCTGCGTGGCTAGATCCGGCGGCAAAGATAATTGCATACGAAGTCTTTGAGGCAAGGTGCGAGTGCGAGGGCGCTCAATTCCTGACCGGCGGTACAGTCCGCAAGCTCACGCTGATCCGTTGAAATTACGGAACCGACAGTAACAGTCTGGATGGAAAAGGACGCTGAAAAGGACTTCGCTTTGCGCTGTTCTTTTTTTCTGAGGTAAATGAGATGAGTAAAACCGATTCGGAGTATATGCGAGAGGCGCTAGCTTTGGCTGCCCGCGGCGGGGTGGGAGTGCGTCCCAATCCGCAAGTGGGAGCCTTGGTGGTACGAGACGGAGAGATTGTCGGCAGGGGCTGGCATGCCAAGGCGGGTGAGCCGCACGCGGAGGTACTGGCCTTGCGGGATGCCGGCACACGGGCACGCGGCGCAACGATCTACGTGACGCTCGAGCCCTGCGCCCATACGGGACGGACACCGGCCTGTACCGAGGCGCTGATTCGGGCAGGGGTGGCGCGAGTGGTCTATGCGGCCGCCGATCCCTTCCCCGCCGTGAGCGGGAAAGGTGCCGCCCGGCTGCGGGAAGCGGGCATGGAAGTGCGCGGCGGAGTCGAGGCCGCTGCGGCACGCGATCTCAATCGCGGCTATTTCCTGCGCTGGGAGCGGGAGCGGCCGTATGTGTGCGCCAAATTTGCGTGCAGCTTGGACGGGAAAACCGCCACGGTCGGCGGTGAATCGCAATGGATTACTTGTGAGGAAGCCCGGTTGGACGGTCATCGGCTGCGGGCGGCAACGGATGCCGTCCTCATCGGCAGCCGGACGGCAGCGGCGGACAATCCGCGCCTGACCGTGCGCTTGCCCGGGGTGCCTCGCCGGCCGCTGCGTGTCGTGTGGGACAGCCGGGCGGCACTTTCACCGCAGGCTCGTTTGGTTACCGAGATGCCGGAACGCACACTCGTGCTGCACGGCGAAGCGGCGCCGAAGGAACATCTGCGACGTTTGCGTGCCGCCGGCGTTGCGTGCGAGGAGCTGCCGCAAACCGCGGACGGTCTCGATGTCTGCGCCGGCTTGCGTATTCTGGCCACGGAGTATGATGTGCAATATGCGTTGGTCGAGGGCGGCTCGACGCTCCTCGGCTCGTTTTTGGCGGCGGATGTGATCGACAGTCTGTATGCCTACATCGCCCCGCTGGCACTCGGCGGGCAGACGGCGGCGGGGGCGATCGGCGGCCGGGGTATTGCGACACTTGCCGAGGCGCGACGCTTCGTCTTGCGGGATTGCCTTCAAATCGGGACAGATTTGCGGTGTATTTATGAACGGAGGGAGTCATGTTTACAGGACTGATCGAGCAGGTCGGTACCGTCACCGAGTGCTTGCGGCGTTCGCATTCGCTGGTTTTGACCGTTGCCCATGCCGGTTTTCGCGAGCCGCTGCGAACGGGTGACAGCGTGGCCGTCAACGGGGTCTGCCTGACGGCGGTCGCCTGTACGGCAACGACCTTCACCGCCGAGGCCATGCCGGAAACCGTCCGGCACACGAATCTTCCCGCTTGGCAGGCGGGGACGGCGGTGAACTTGGAGCGGGCCCTGCGGGTGGGTGATCGCCTGGACGGCCACTGGGTGACCGGGCATGTGGACGGCTGCGGGCGTATCATTCGGATCGCAACGGATGAAATCGCCGAACTCGTTACGATCGAAGTGTCGCCGGAACTGGGGCGGCAGATCGTGCGGAAAGGATCGATTGCGATCGACGGGATCAGTCTCACCGTAACGGAGGCTTCGGCACATCGCTTTACGGTCGGCGTCATTCCGCACACGCGTAACCACACGGCGTTGCGCGACAAACGCACCGGCAGCATCGTCCATATCGAAACGGATATCTTGGGCAAGTATGTATTACAACAATTACAATACCGCCGGACATACGGCGAAGAATCATTACAGCAGGTATTACAAGCGGCCGGTTTTGCGGTCGAAGGAAGGGAATGACGAGATGAACACGGAATGGAAGCGAGCCCTTGCGGCTCTACAGGCCGGTCGGATGATTGTCTTAATCGACGATGCGGAGCGGGAGAACGAAGGCGATTTAGTCATGGCGGCGGAGTTCGCCACGACGGAGACCGTCAATTTCATGACGAAGTATGCACGCGGCATCATTTGCGCGCCGATGCGGGCGGCCGATTTGGCTCGCTTGGAACTGCCGCAAATGGTGGCGCACAACACGGATGCGCACGGAACGGCGTTTACGGTTTCGGTCGATGCGGTCGACACGACGACGGGCGTTTCCCCGGCGGAACGGGCGTATACCCTGCGCTTGCTGGCAAATCCTGCCGGCCGGCCGACCTCTTTTCGCCGCCCGGGGCATGTGTTTCCTTTGCAGTATCGCGAAGGCGGCGTGTTTGCCCGGCGGGGGCATACGGAGGCCTCGTTGGATTTGCTCCGTCTGGCCGGTCTGAGAGAGACGGCCGTCATCTGCGAAATCACCGCCGCCGACGGCGAGATGATGCGACCGAACGAATTGCGACGTTTTGCCGCCGAGCATGATCTGCCCGTTTTGACGGTGGACGAAGTTGTTCGCTATCGCAAGCAGCATGATGTACGTATCCGGCGGGCGGCGCAGGCGGAATTGCCGACCGCGTTCGGCGATTTTCGTATCTATGTGTACGAAAACGATCTGGACGACCGGAATCATCTGGCGATCGTCAAAGGAGATGTGCGGGGAAAAGAGGGCGTTCTGACGCGCATTCACTCGGAATGTCTCACCGGCGATGTGTTCGGCTCGCATCGCTGTGATTGCGGCGAGCAGCTGCATGCAGCGCTGCAGCGGATCGATCACGAAGGTGCCGGCGTGGTTATCTATATGCGTCAGGAAGGGCGGGGGATCGGTCTTGTCAATAAGATCAAAGCCTATGCGCTGCAAGAGCAGGGGCTGGACACCGTCGAGGCAAATGTCGAGCTGGGTTTTGCTCCGGATTTACGCGAATACTTTTTAAGTGCTAAAATAATAGAAGACCTGGGTATTCCCAGCATCCGTTTGCTGACGAATAATCCGGAAAAAATGGAAGAATTACGGCGTTACGGTATTCGTATTGACGCGCGGGAGTCGATTATCATCCCGCCGAACTCGCACGATGCGAACTATCTGCACACGAAACAGGTAAAAATGGGACATTTGTTGGAGAAATGAGGGAGACTATGCACGTATTGGAAGGCAAGCTGAACGGGGAAGGCCTGCGGATCGGGATCGCGGTCGGCCGCTTCAATCGTTTCATCACGGAAGAGCTGCTCAACGGCGCGGTGGACGGTCTGCAACGGCACGGTGTGGCGGCAACGGATATACAGGTCGCGTTCTGTCCGGGCGCATTTGAATTGCCGTTGCTGGCGAAACAATTCGCCGAACGGAAGGACATCGACGGTGTCATTTGTCTCGGCGCGGTCATTCGGGGAGCGACTTCGCATTACGACCTCGTTTGCAATGAAGCGGCCAAGGGGATCGCCGCCTTGAGTCTGCAGACCAATAAACCCGTTATTTTCGGGCTGGTGACTTCCGACACATTGGAGCAGGCTATTGAGCGCGCCGGCATCAAGGGCGGCAACAAGGGCTTTGATGCGGCGGTTTCCGTGCTGGAAATGTGCCGGGTGATGAAGGAAGTGCAGCATGGCAAATGATCGTTTGACTCGCTACCTTATTGCCGAAGGGCTGAAGATGTCGATTGCCTACACGACCGATCTCACGGAGGAAGCACGGGCGTTGCATGATTTGTCGCCGGTGGCGACGGCGGCTCTCGGACGCGCCATGGCCGGGGCGTTGTTGCTGGCTACGGATTTCAAGAACAAAGAAGGAGTCAGCCTTTGTTTCGACGGGAACGGCCCGCTCGGGCGGGTATACGCCGACGCCTACGACACGAATAAAGTGCGGGGCTATGTGCAACACCCGCAAACGGAGCTGGTCTACAAAGGGCCGCGGAAAATGGATGTCGGTGCAGCTGTCGGCGAAGGAATGCTGCACGTCACGCGCTATTCGCTCTTGCGGCAGCCGTATCAAACGGCAATCGAACTGGTTTCCGGCGAAATTGCGGAAGATCTGACGTATTTTCTGACGAAATCGGAACAGATCCCGTCAGCGGTCAGCCTCGGTGTATTGGCGCAGCGGGACGGGCATGTGAAGGCGGCAGGCGGCATTTTGGTGCAGGCCTTGCCGGATGTGGATTCGGCTGCGTTGGATCGCATCGAAGAGAATTTACGCAAGCTCGGTCCGATGACCCGGGCGATGACCGACCAAGACCCGGAACAGATTCTGGCAACGCTGACCAAGGACTTACATGCGGAACTGCTGACGGAAACGCCGGTCGTATGGGAGTGCACCTGCTCGCGGGAAAAATTTTCCGAGAGCTTGCGGAGCCTGCCCGAAAAAGAAAAAGAGGCCTTATTGGCGGACGAACAGGTGGAAATGGTCTGCCATTACTGTGAAAAGCGCTATGTTCTCACGCGTGCAGAGTTGCGCGAAGTACTGGCGGCAAAGGAGGGCTGAATGGCACGTCTGGCAATTATCGGCGGCACGGGTGTCTATGATCCGTCGCTGCTGACAGAAACGGAAACGCTGACCGTGGCGACGCCGTACGGCGAGATGACCTGCATACTCGGCAAGTACGGCGCAAAAGAGGTCGTCTTCATGACGCGGCACGGGGCGGATCATTCGATCCCGCCGCATCGCATCAATTATCGAGCCAATATCTACGGCCTGAAAAAGCTGGGTGTCGGTGCCGTCATCGCGACCACGGCCGTCGGTTCGCTGCGGCGGGAATATCGTCCCGGCGAGTTGGTCATTACGGATCAATTGCTCGATTTCACGAAAACGCGCGCGCATACCTTCTTCGACGGGGCGCCGTTGCCGGTGGCGCATGTGGACATGACGGAGCCGTATTGCCCGGTATTGCGGGAGCTGCTGCTGCAAGCCGCGCGCAAACTGGGGCTGCCGTTCCAAGAGCGGGGGACTTATGTCTGCACGGAGGGGCCGCGTTTCGAGACAGGCGGCGAAGTGGCGATGTATGCTCGCTTGGGCGGCGACATTGTCGGCATGACGAATGCGCCCGAGTGTCCGCTGGCGCGGGAAGCGGAAATGGCCTATGCCACCGTTTCGCTGGTGACGAACTACGGCGCGGGCATTTCGCCGCAGCCGTTGACGCATGCGGAAGTGGTCGAGGCGATGAATGAAAACACGAAAAACCTGCAGCGGCTGTTGCAGGAAGTATTGACGGCATATGATCCGGCGATGGAGAGTCCCGCTCATCATGCGCTTCGGGAGTACGGCGGCTTCGAGGTGGTAAAGTGAAACCGTTGCGGTGGGAGCACGGCGCGCTGATCCTGCTCGATCAGCGTCGGTTGCCGGCGGAAGAAGTCTACCTGACTTGCCGGACGGCAGCCGCGGTGGCGCGCGCCATTGCGACTTTGGCAGTACGCGGGGCGCCGGCGATCGGGGTGGCTGCGGCGTACGGCACGGTGCTCGCGGCACAGGCGAGTGAACGGGTGCCGACACCGGCGGAGCTGCACGCGGCGACGAGGGGATTGTACGATTCCCGCCCGACGGCGGTCAATTTGCATTGGGCGATCGAGCGGCAATGGAAGGTATATGCGGCCGCCCACGCGGCGGATCCGTCGACGGCCGTGGCGCGACTGCTCGCGGAGGCGCAGGCGATTGAGCGGGAGGATATCGCTCTCAATGACGCGATCGCCCGGCACGGGGCAGCGCTCTTTACCGCGCCGGTGACGATCCTGACGCATTGCAATGCGGGTGCTTTGGCTACGGCGGGAGTCGGCACGGCGCTCGGTGTCGTCCGGGAATTGCACTCCCGCAAGCTGCTGCGGCAGGTCTACATGGACGAAACGCGCCCGTTGCTGCAGGGATCCCGTCTGACGGCAACGGAAATGCTGAGCGAGGGGATTCCCTGCATGCTGCTTTGTGACAACATGGCGGCGGCCGCCATGCACGGCAAGGAGATTGATGCGGTCGTCGTCGGGGCGGATCGGATCGCCGCAAACGGTGATACCGCCAATAAAATCGGCACGTACGGTCTGGCGATACTGGCCGCGTATCATCGCATTCCGTTCTACGTTGCGGCGCCGTCCTCGACCTTTGATTTTACGTTGCCGACAGGGGAGAGTATCGTCATCGAAGAACGGGCGGCGGACGAAGTGCGCAAGATCGGCGCGGTGTATACGGCGCCGGCGGCTGTACCGGTCTGGAACCCGGCATTCGATGTGACACCGGCAAATCTCATCGCCGGAATTATTACGGAAACGGGAGTATTGTTACCGCCCTTTGCCGAAAGCATTGCGGCGTTTCAAAGGAAGGTGGAGTCATGAAATCCGTCATTCGGGATATTAACTTGGCGCCGGAAGGCATGAAGCGCATTCGCTGGGTGGAGCGTTTCATGCCGGTGCTGCGGGAAATCAAAGAGGACTTGGTGCGGCGGCATGCCTTCGCCGGGAAAACCGTCGTCATGTCCATTCATTTGGAAGCCAAGACGGCTTTTTTGGCGACGGTGTTGCATGCGGCGGGAGCGGAGGTCGTGATCACGGGCAGCAACCCGCTTTCCACGCAGGATGCCGTAGCGGCGGCGTTGGCGGATCTTGGCATTACCGTATATGCCACGCATGCCTGCACGACGGAAGAATATACACGATATCTGCATATGGCGCTGGATCATCGGCCGCACTTGATTTTGGATGACGGCGGCGACTTGACGGCGCTGCTGTTGGGCGAACGCCGGGATGCCGGCGAACGGCTGCTCGGTGGTTCGGAGGAAACGACGACGGGCGTGCAGCGGCTGCGCAACTGGGAAAACGCCAAGCAATTGACACATCCGATGGTGGCGGTCAACGATTCCCTCTGCAAGTACCTGTTCGACAATCGCTACGGCACGGGGCAGTCCACCTGGGACGGCATCGTGCGGACGACCAATCTCACGGTTGCGGGGCGCAATGTCGTCGTTGCCGGCTACGGCTGGTGCGGCAAGGGTGTCGCCATGCGGGCGAAGGGACTCGGCGCGCATGTGTATGTCACCGAAGTGGATCCGATCAAATCGATCGAAGCGGTATTCGACGGCTTTACCGTACTGCCCATGCGCCAAGCGGCGGCGATCGGCGATATTTTCGTCACGGTGACCGGCTGCAAGGACGTAATCACGAAGGAACATTTCCCCTTGATGAAAGACGGCGCCATTATGTGCAACGCCGGTCATTTCGATGTGGAAATCAACGGCAGGGAACTGCGGGAAATGGCGACCGAAACGGAAATCGTACGGCAATCGATCGAAGGCTTCACGCTGCCGAACGGCAATCGTTTGTACCTTCTGGCGGAAGGGCGTCTCGTCAATTTGGCGGCGGCCGACGGGCATCCCGCGGAGATCATGGATCTGTCGTTTGCCTTGCAGGCGTTGGCGCTGGATTATGTCCAGGCGCACGCCGAATTACTGACGCCGAAAGTCTATGTCCTGCCGCCGGAAATCGACAAGGCGGTCGCACGGCTGAAACTCAACACGATGGGCTGTGAAATCGAATCGTTGACGGCGGCGCAGTATGCTTATTTATATGAACAGGGTGAGCAGATATGAACACATGGGCCATTCGCAATGTGGATGTCCGTACGGAAAACGGCGTGCAAACCGGCCGGACGATCGTAATTGAAGGGCATCGCATCCGGGCAATCGAGGCGAATCCGACCTTGCCTTCGGACTGTGAAGTTTGGGACGGGCAGGGGATGCTCGCCATGCCCGGTCTGGTCAACAGCCACACCCATGTCGCGATGACGCTGTTTCGCAGCTACGCGGACGATGTCGCGCTCATGGACTGGCTACAGAACCACATTTGGCCGGCGGAAGAAAAATTGACGGACGAATTGGTGTACTGGGGCGCACAATGGGCATTTGCGGAAATGATTCGCGGCGGTACGACGGCATTTTCGGATATGTACATGCACATGGATGCCGTGGCCGAAGCGGCGGTTGCCGTCGGGATGCGCGGCAACCTCGCCCGAGGTCTTGCGGGGGTTTCGCCGAACGCCGCAGCGGCGCTGGAGGAAAACATCGAGCTGCACCGCAAGTGGCACGGTGCGGAAGACGGCCTGTTGCGCGTCATGCTGGGACCGCACGCGCCGTATACCTGCCCGGCGGAGTACTTGAAACAGGTGGTCGCGGCCGCGGAAAAAGAAGACATGGAAATCCATATTCATCTTTCCGAAACGCAAGGGGAGGTGGCTACCTGTAAAGAAAAACACGGCATGAGCCCGATTGCTTGGATGGAACATCTGGGAATATTCCGCCGGCCGACGCTTGCCGCGCATTGTGTCCATGTCGATGCGGCCGATATCGACATCATGGCGCGGCATCATGTGCGTGTCGCACACAATCCGCGCAGCAATCTCAAACTGGCATCGGGCGTGGCGCCGGTGCCGCAGATGCGCGCCGCGGGAGTGGTGGTCGGTCTTGCGACCGACGGTGCGTCCAGCAATAACAAGCTGAGCATGTTCGATGAGATGCAGTACGCCGCGTTGATTCATAAGGGCGTACAGTATGATCCCTTCGCCATCGGCGCCGGAGAGGCGTTGGCGATGGCGACACGCGAGGGGGCGCGCGCACTCGGCTACGACGATCTCGGCGAATTGGCGCCGGGAATGCTGGCTGATCTCATCCTGGTCGATCGTTCGGGCTACCACTGGGAACCCTGCTACCATATCGACTCGATGCTCGCATATGCGGCGCAGCCGTCCGATGTCGATTCCGTCGTCATTCACGGCAAGCCGGTCATGCGGCAGCGTGAACTGCTGACGATCGACACCGAAAAGGTGCGGGCGGAAATGCAACGGGCAAAAGAGTACTTTGCGGGCTTGCATTGAGGGCAGTAATGCGGTACACTACCAGTAAGTAACGATAATCCTAAATTATCGTTACTTACTGGTAGGCTTTTTTCTTTACTTTGAATTCGAACTTCGAAATCTCTGCGGGAGTTTATATGGAACACTTCTATTTACGTGATACCGGTCGACTGGAACGCAATAAAAACTTAAATCGGGAAACGCTGGAGCTCTTCCTGCTGGCAAAATCCGAAAGCACGGTCGCCGCGTATGAATCCGATTGGGCCGATTTTTGCGACTGGTGCCGTTACAACGGCTATTCGTGTTTTCCCGGATCGCCGGAAATCGTCGTCAACTACATCCGCTCGCTGGCAACCTATGCCAAAGCCAATACCATTGCCCGACGGATCAGCGCCCTTTCCGAAAATTATGCGGCGGGCGGTTTGCTTGCGGATAACCCCTGCTCCTCCCCGCTCGTCAAAGATGCAATGAAAGGTGTACGCAGAAAATTGGGGACATTTCAACAAGGCAAGCAGCCGTTGCTGAAAGAAGACGTGGAAGCGATGATCAGCAAAATGGATCTTCAAAATTTGGCTCATTTGCGCGATAAAACGATTCTTTTGATCGGTTTTATGGGAGCTATGCGCCGAAGCGAATTAACCGGCATTTTCGTTGATCATCTGTATTTTGAGCGGCGCGGCCTGGAAATTCACATTCCGAAGTCGAAAACCGACCAGGAAGGTCAGGGACATGTCGTCGCATTGCCGTATTTGAGCACGGAAATGCTCTGTCCGGTTCGTACCGTGGAAAGCTGGCTGGCGGCGGCAAAGATTACCGAGGGACCGATATTTCGCGGCGTGACGAAGGATAATCGCCTGCGTAAAACGGGCTTATCCGCACAGTCGGTCAATCGCATCGTCAAACAGTGGGCCGCTCGTATCGGTCTCAATCCGGACGATTACGGCGCGCATAGCTTGCGCCACGGTTTTGCGACATCGGCGGCATTGGCCGGCGTGGAAGAGCGCTACATCATGCAGCAGACGCGGCATACATCCGTGGAGATGGTTCGGCATTACATCAACGAGGCGGATCGCTTCCGGCACAATCCCTTGCTGCAACTGTTCTCTTAAATCACGCGAATGCATACAACATAAAAGATGCGGACAGCAAAAAAAGGACTTGGCAGCAAGTCCTTTTTATTATCGTTACTTATTTGCGGGCGATATAGTCGGCAGCAGCCGCTTCCGGCGCCACGGGAATCCGCAACAACGTCCCGGGCATCAAGGCACCGGAATCGGCAATCTGATTGAGCTCGCGAATATGAAAGACGAGTTCGCGAATATCCTGCTTCTCGCTGCCGTGACGTTCCGCCAACGACCAGAGCGTATCACCGGAATGTACTTCCACCTGGCGATACTGCAAGGGCGTTTCCGTGCCGCCGTTCCCGGCGAAAGCAAAATGCAGGACAAAGGCTGACAGTATTACCAAGGCATAGCTTGTATGGATAGGTTTTGTATGTGTCATCTTCCGCACCTCATTTCGAACATTTGTTCTTTTCTGCTCTTATCTTACAACAGAACATATGTTCTTGTCAAGAAAAAACGAACATTTGTTTGTCGTTTCGTGCTATAATATAGAAAAGGAAGTGATACTCTTGGCAAAACATCCGAACTTAAATACAAAACAGGCCATGGTGCTGGATTACCTGCGCGAGTATATTCACCGCAACGGCTATGCTCCGTCCGTACGCGAGCTTTGTACCGCGCTGGATGTGCGCTCGACTTCCACGATGCACGGCTACTTGGCGCACTTGGAAACATGCGGCCTGATTCGCCGTTCGCCCGCACAGAAGCGTGCCATCTCTCTTGCCGATGAAGAAGAATGGCGTCAAAAATCGTTGACACCGATTCCGATGGTCGGCGCGGTGCGTGCCGGCCTGCCCGTCACGGCGAGCGAAAACATTGATGATGTCTACCCTTTCCCGCAGCAATTCATCGGTTCGGAAGATGCCTTTATGCTGGAAGTGGTCGGCGACAGCATGCGCGATGCCGGCATTTTTGACGGCGACCTCCTCTTCGTCGAAAAACGCGAGGAAGCACGCAACGGGGAAATCGTCGTCGCACTGGTCGGCGAGGATGAAGCGACGGTGAAAACCTTTTACCGCGAGACGGATCACATTCGTTTGCAGCCGGAAAATGACAGCTATGAACCGATTCGCAGCCGCGAAGTGCGGATCTTGGGCAAGGTCATCGGGGTATATCGGAAATACAATTAAGCGGCACAATAAAAGAAGCTCTTACTCGTTAGGAGTAAGAGCTTCTTTTGTATTCTGTTTATCTGCTATATGTTGCGATACTTGGCGACAATGTCGCGGATGCGCTGCATCTCCTTGGCATCGGCATGTACCAACGGCAAGCGGAAATCGCCAGCCGGCAAGCCGAGCAGCCCCATCGCTTCCTTGATCGGAATGGGATTGGCGATGAAGAACATTTCCTGCATAATCGGCAGCAGCTCTTTATGCAGCGCCAATGCGCGTTCCCGATCGCCAGCCAGGAAGGAAGTAACCAGTTCATTCAGTTCCTTGCCCACCACATGGCCGACCACGCTGATTACACCGCAGCCGCCCACGGAAAGGATCGGCAGCGTCAGCGAATCGTCACCGCTGTAAATCATAAAATCCTGCGGTGCCGTACGGGCTATTTCGGCAATTTGTACCAAATTCCCGCTGGCCTCTTTTACGGCGACAATATTTTCCGCATCATTTGCCAGGCGGACGATGGTTTCCGGTGTGATGCTGGAAGCCGTCCGTCCCGGTACATTGTAGAGGATAATCGGCAGGTCGGTTGCCGCCGCAATCTCCCGAAAGTGACGGTAGCTGCCTTCCTGTGTCGGTTTATTGTAGTACGGTACTACCGCCATACAGGCATTGACTCCCGTCGCGGCGGCCGCCCGGGTGAACTCGACGGATTTGCGCGTATCATTCGAGCCGGTATTACCGACGAGATGGATATCCGGCCCGACCGCCGCCCGGACGGTACGGAACAACTCCAGCTTTTCTTCCGTACTCATAACGGCGCCTTCACCGGTGCTCCCGGCGATGACGAGACCGTCCGAGCCGTTAGCCACCAAGTACTTGGCGATTGTGCCCGCCGCAGCGTAATCGACCTCGCCTGTCGGCGTGAATGGTGTAATCATTGCCGTCAGCACGGCACCCCATGTCTTCATATTACTACCTCCTTAGCGCGGTATCATTCAAACCAGATCATTTGCCAGCATGTACTCGGCGATTTGCAAGGCATTCAGCGCCGCACCTTTTCGGATCTGGTCACCGGATACCCAGAGATTGATCGCATTCTCATTGCTCAGATCGCGCCGGATACGACCGACGCTGACGTCGTCTTTGAACGAGGTAAAGAGCGGCATCGGATACACCATATCGGCCGGATTGTCTTCCACTACCACCCCCGGCATGTTGGTCAGTGCTTCACGCACGGCGGCCAACTCCAAGCGATCTTCCGTTCGTACGTACATCGCCATGGCGTGACTGCGCAGGACGGGTACCCGTACTGCGGTCGGCGTGATGGCGATCCCGTCATCATGCAGGACTTTGTGCGCTTCGTTGACCATCTTCATTTCTTCTTTTGTGTAATCGTCTTCGACAAATACATCGATTTGAGGAATCAAATTATAGGCGATTTGGTAATGCTTGGCAAGACTGCCCACGGGCAATACCTCCGCAACCGGTTCCTCCCCTTTATAAAGAGCCTCGATTTGCCGTTCCAATTCCGCCATACCTTCTTTACCCGCACCGGATACCGCCTGGTATGTAGTCACTACCACTTGGCGGATCGGAGACAGGTCATAAATCGGTTTCAAGGCCATCAGCATGATGATGGTCGAGCAGTTCGGGTTGGCAATGATCCCCTTGTGCTTAGCGATATCTTCCGGATTGACCTCCGGCACGATCAGCGGCACTTGCGGATCCATGCGAAACGTGCTGGAATTATCAATCACCACGGCACCCCGTTTTACCGCTTCCGGTGCCATGGTCTTGCTGACGGAGCCGCCGGCAAACAGCGCAATATCGATTCCGTCAAAAGAATCCGGCGTCGCTTCTTCGACAATATATGTTTTCCCTTTGACCTGCAGTTCCGTTCCCGCCGAACGGGACGAGGCCAGCAGTTTCAATTCGGCAAAAGGAAAATCCCGCTCTTCAAACAGCCGAA
The DNA here is from genome assembly GCA_022771805.1 of Veillonellaceae bacterium. Taxonomy (GTDB): domain Bacteria; phylum Bacillota; class Negativicutes; order Veillonellales; family Negativicoccaceae; genus JALELM01. The sequence continues at coordinate 181,241 of JALELM010000008.1, forward strand.
TAAACTCCTGCCCTACTGCACCGGTT
>JALELM010000004.1 GCA_022771805.1 Veillonellaceae bacterium
AATGTGCATGCCGGGGGACAATGTAACGATGAACATCGAACTGATCACCCCGATCGCGATTGAAGAAGGACTGCGCTTTGCGATCCGCGAAGGCGGCCACACGGTCGGAGCGGGCGTTGTCACGAAGATCAACAGCTGAGCGACAAACACCGCAAGCTACGGCTTGCGGTGTTTTTTATTTTCGTTCGTAAAAGAAAGAAAAGAATGCTATACTTATGCTGATAAGGATGAGGGGGAGAGAACTTGAATAGCAATCGTTTGCTGATGTATATCGCCGCATATGTTTTTGTCTGCATTGCCGGTTCGACCGTGCAGATCATTCCGCAGGTATCCTTGAGTGCCTTGGGCGCATACCTGGCGGCCTTGATCATTGCACCGTTTGCCGGCGGTATTGTCGGCACGGTGAGCTTCATTTTGATCGGGTACATGCAGGGCTGGCCGCTAGGCGGCGCGGGGCATCTGATGCTCGCCATTTCAGCCGGGACGGGTGCCTACTATTTCGGTGAGTGCATGCAGCGCTATGCGGCGAAACCGTTGTGGTATCGCTACGGCATGGCCTTCTTGTGGGGCTATGCCTGCCAGGTCGGCTTGGCGATGTTTTTGCTGTGGAGCCTCATCGGCGATGCCGTACTCGTGCTGTGGCTGCCGTTTTCGCTCTCCGCCGTGCTTTGTATGCTGCTGGCTTGGGCGGTCGACTACGGCTGGCCGGATCAGTTCCGCACGGCCATCGGCGGACCGTTGCCGCGGCCGAAAGCGACCGGCCGCAACCGTGCGCGCAAGCGGCGGGAAGAATTGCGGACGCGCAAGGCCTCGCAAGAACGAAACGAACAAGCGGAACAAGATGAACGGGAATAAAAACCTCCGTTGCGTACGATACGCAACGGAGGTTTTATTTTCTCTTTTATTCGGGCACGGCATCCTCGAGAACTTGACCGATACTCTCCCGAAAGACGATCTCCGCCAAGCGATCGCCGCCGGTCGGATCCTGATTGATGAGGACGATCGCATCGCCGCCGAACTCCCGGACAAAACCGGCCGCCGGCCAAACGACCAGGCTGGTTCCGCCGATAATCAGCATATCCGCCTCCCGCAGCGCCTGCAACGCACCGGCAACGACCTCATTATCCAGCGGCTCTTCGAAAAGGACGACGTCCGGCTTGATCACGGCGCCGCAGCGCTCGCAGTGCGGAATCGGCTCGGCCAAACGGATGAAATCGTCGATCCCGTAGTAAGCATGACAGCGCGTGCAATAATTGCGATGGACGGAGCCGTGCAGCTCGTACACACGCTTGCTCCCCGCGCGCTGGTGCAGACCGTCGATATTTTGCGTGACGACGGCGTGCAGCCGGCCGGACTCTTCCAAACGGGCAAGGGCATAGTGCGCGCGATTCGGTTGCACATCTTTCATCATGCCTTCGCGAATCTTGTAATTCTCAAAAAATTCAACCGGATGCTCCTCATAGAAATGGTGCGACACCATCTCTTCGGCGGACCAGGGCGTACCCGTGTCGCGTGTGAATACGCCGTGCTTGCCGCGAAAATCGGGAATATCGGACTCGGTGGAGACACCGGCTCCGCCGAAAAAAACGATCCGCTGATGCGTGTCGATAAGCTCCCGGAAGCGGGCGAGACGTTCTGCATAAGTGATCATGGCAACCTCCTTCGTCATAAGATCATCGGTTACCCGTATTATACCATGTATACTTGCGGCACATGTTACAATGGAATAAGGAAAATAACCGAAAGAAAACGGAGGAACAGTATGCAGACATACGATCTGATTGTCGTCGGTACGGGAGCGGCCTTGACCGTGGTGGAGATTGCCGCGAAAGTGGGGCAGCGCGTGGCGGTGGTGGAGAAAGCCCGTTTCGGCGGGACCTGTCTCAATCGCGGCTGTATCCCGACGAAAATTATGGTGAGCGCGGCGGATACCGTACGGGAAGCGGCGCTTTGGCAGGAGCGCGGGATTGTCGGAGACACGCCGCGAATCGACTGGGACACGGTATCCCGGCGGCTTTGGAGCCGGATCGACACGGCCGTGGAATTGGAACGTCGCTATGAAGAGCTGGCAAATGTGGACGTGTACCGCGGGACGGCCTCGTTCACCGCGCCGAAAGAACTGACCGTCGCCCTGGAAAGCGGCGGTACGGCACAGCTTACCGCGCCGAAAATCGTGCTCGGCGTCGGCGGGCGCACCCGCGTGGATCCGATCCCTGGCATGACGGCGGACGACTACCTGACGAGCGAAAGCTTTTTCGGGCCGAAATATTGGCACAAGCTGCCCGAGAGCGTGATCATTTTCGGCGGCGGCCCCATCGGCACGGAATTTGCCCACTCCTTCTCCGCGGCGGGCGTGGAGGTGCACCTCGTACAGCGCAATGTGCGCCTGCTGCCGAAAGAGGAGCCCGTCGTGTCGGAATTCGTGTACCGTTCGCTGCTTGCCTGCGGCATCCGTATATACCGCAACCGGGTGGCGCAAGCCGTGCGCCGGGAGGACGGCGATATTGTCGTCACCGTTCGCAACCGCAGCGACGGCGACACACAGGAAATCCGAGCGGAGCAATTATTCATCGCCACGGGAATCGTGCCGAATACGGATATCCTGCAAGCGGAGGCGGCGGGGATTGAGTTGGACGATGCCGGCTACATTCGGACGAATGAATTCTTGGAAACATCCGTTCCCGGCATCTATGCGCTTGGCGATGTGAACGGTCGCGCGCCGTTTCGCCACAAGGCGAATTACGAAGCGGACATCATCGCCCATAACTTGTACGAACACCCGAACCCGGATGAATGGCGCTGGGCGCGCTATGACCGCGTGCCGATCGTCACCTTTACCTGGCCCGAAACGGCACATGTAGGTCTGACGGAAGAGGACGCACGCAAAGCGGGGCATACCGTTCGCATTGCCGATCACCACTACGCCGCGACGGCGAAAGGCTACGCGCTGGGAATCCGCGAAGGCAGCGAGGAAGACGGCTTCATCCGCCTGGTCGTGGACGAGCCGAGCGGTGAAATCCTCGGCGCGCACATCGTCGGCCCGCAGGCATCGCTGCTGCTGCAACCCTTCGTGAACCTGCTGAATGCGGGACCGACGCCGCTGATGCCGCTGCATGAGCACATCGCGTCACCGGAAGCGGCGGCGCTGCGGCAAAAGAAGCCTGTGCGGTCGATGGACCCGCACTCGGTATACACGATGGGTGAAACCATGGCACCGCACCCGAGCCTGAACGAAGTGAGCATGTGGACACGCTACTACTATGAAGGGCGTGACTGAAATAAAAAAGAGTCTCGAAATTCGAGACTCTTTTTTATTTGTTGCCGTGTCGCTTATAACGTGCCGCTTTTGCGTCGTTCCGCATATTCCGCAACCGCGGTGAAGAGCACGTCGCTGGAGGAATTGAGCGCGGTTTCGCAGGAGTCCTGAATTACCCCGATGATGAAACCGACACCGACCACCTGCATGGCAATGTCGTTGTTGATACCGAAGAGGCTGCACGCCAGCGGAATCAGCATCAGCGAGCCGCCGGCAACCCCCGAAGCCCCGCACGCACCGATAGCGGAGATGACACAGAGCAGCAGCGCAGTCGGGAAATCGACCGGAATCTGCAGCGTATGGGTCGCCGCCAACGTCAGTACGGCAATCGTGATCGCTGCGCCGGCCATGTTGATCGTCGCGCCCAACGGAATGGAAACGGAATACGTATCTTCGTCCAGACCGAGCTTGCGGCACAAATTCATGTTAACCGGGATATTCGCCGCGGAACTGCGCGTAAAGAAAGCATAGAGACCGCTTTCCCGCAAGGTCGTGAAAACCAGCGGATACGGATTCATCCGCATCTTAATATACGCCAAGAGCGGATTGGCAACCAGCGCAATGAAGAAGAATGTCCCCAACAATACGGCGAGCAGACGGGCATAACCGAGCAGCGCACCGATCCCGCTTTCGGCAATGGTCGAAGACACCAGCCCGAAAATACCGATCGGGGCAAAACGCAGCACCCATTGCACGATTTGCGTGATGATCTCGGCGAAATTATGCACGACCTGCTTTGTCGTGTCGCTCGCCTGCCGCAAGGCCAGACCGATCACCGTACCCCAGGCAAGGATCCCGATATAATTGGCGTGCAAGATGGCATTTACCGGATTATCGACGACATTCAAGACGACCGTCCGAATTACTTCGACAATATTGCTCGGCGGCGCGATTTCTGCATTCGTCACTTGCAAATGCAACTCGGTCGGAAACAGGAACGAGGCGGTTACCGCCGCCAGAGAGGCGAGAAATGTCCCGACCACATACAAAATAATAATCGGCTTCATATTCGCTTTCGACTCCGGCCGCTTGGTCGCAAGCGCACTCATGACCAATACCAAAACCAACACCGGAGCGACGGATTTCAGCGCATTGACGAACAATGTACCGAGAATGGATACGGACTGTACCCATTGTGGAATCCATACCGCCAATATGATACCGAGAATAATACCGACGAAGATCTGCTTGATCAAGCTGATTTCGTTCATCTTCCGCCAAATTTTACCAAACAAAAGAATCACCCCTCAATAAAATAAGTAAGATAATTATACATGAAGAGATGTATAGAAGCAAGATACAAATGTACACCTATTGCAGACAACCGGCAAGCGGGGGGGAGAGGAGCGAAATCGTATCGTCGATAAGGGCGTAATTCACGCAAACAGAATGAAGATGCTCACAAAGAGAATGCGGACATTCGCGAGCAGAATGCGCGCATCATGGAAGAATTGGCGGCATTGCGGCAAGCAATCCTCGGGTAATTGCAAAGCCGATTGCAACGGCACGAATTGCAACAGCACGAACGAAAACACCTCGCTTTTTCGGAAGCGGGGCGTTTTTGTTGTGGAAAATGCGACCGAAACTGCAAAAAAATAAGGGAAAAACGGCGGCGGTTCGTTTGCGAGGGAACGAATGCTCAGAACGGGAATTTGCCGGTGGATAGAGATGTTTTTCGCAAGTAAAAAGGTTTCTGCGGCCGGCTGCGGTACAGGCGAACATATCCCGCGGGGAAGCAGGGAATTTTCCCGGCTTGCGTTTGTGTGCGGGAAGGAATGTAGAAGGTGAGCGCAAGGGGAAGGAGGTTTATGTCCAAGCAGGAATGGTTACGATGGTTGATTTGGTTGGTGAGTGAGTTGTTGCGCCGGCTCTATGCGGAGTCGGAGGAGAAGGTGTGATGCGGTTGTGCATCAATGCGGGGCATGCGCCGCAGGGTCGTCCGGATCCCGGAGCCGTGGCGGCGGACGGTACGGCGGAATGGCTCGTCTGCCGCCGTCTGGCGGAGGCGTTCGCCGTGCGGGCACGTGCGGCGGGGCATGCGGTGACGATCGTCCAGGACGATTCGCTCGCGGCGGTGGTGGCAGCGGCGGAAGCGTTCCGCGCGGAGTGGTTTATCGCTATTCACGCGAATGCTGCTCGCGACATTTCCGTACAGGGGGCGGAGGTGTACGTGCATCCGGCGGCCGGCGCGGTCACCCGCGGCTGGGCGAGTCGGGTCGCGGCTGCGGCGACGGTGGCGGGACGCTCGGTGCGGGCGGATCGGGACGGCTACCGCGAGGCGGATTTCTACGTGCTGCGTCGGACGACGATGCCGGCATTGCTCGTGGAAACGGGCTTTTTGACGAATGTCGCGGAGTGCGCGTTTTTGCGTAGCGAGGAAGCGGCAAGGCTCTGGGCGGATGTATTGACAGTGAGTTTGTAAATTTTTTTCAAAAGCACCTTGCGCTCGCAACAGGTTGGGAATGTAGAAGCTGAAAGGAGGTGAGTACATGGCGATTGTACAACGGCGCTTGCAGATCGTTTTGACACCGGCCGGGCAGACGAAGTCGAAGACGATCACGTTCAGCGGGATCGGTACGGACGTGTCCGATTCGGCACTGCTGTCGGCGGCACGGGGGCTCGGCTCTCTGTTGGCAGACGGGGAAAAGGCGTACAGTAAAGTGGATGTCAGCTCGTTAGCCTGAGTGAGGGAAATACATACGGAAAGGGGGTGAATGCATGAGTAATAAAACCGTAACTTCCGGCGTGCAGCTGGTGTTCAAGGGTGGCGAGAAAACTCGCAAAGTGGCGCTGCGCTGCCCCAAGGATGGCTTGACGAGGGAGGAGTGCAAGAATGTCGGCACGGAACTTGCGAATGCGGGCATATTCGTCGGCGCAAACGGAGCGCTGAATGAGTACGTGCGAGCGGAGCGTGTCGAACGCACGGTCGAGATCCTGTAAAAGGGAAAAGAGAGGGGAACGCGTGTTCCCTCTCTTTTTTAATTTCGTTAGTTCGTTTCGGTGGACGTATCGTCCGGCGATACCGCTTGCGCGCATTTGCCGGAGCGGGCGCAACGCTCTCGCCGCGCGGTCGGATTGCCCGGTCGCAAGTATCTCGGACGGCCGGTTTTTTTACGTGATCCGGGAGCGGGCAAGCGGGCGGCTGTGCTATAATATTAATAAATTCATCAACAGACGGGGGTTACTATGAAACCGGAAGAACGCATTATTATTATCGACTTCGGCGGCCAATACGCGCAGCTGATTGCACGCCGCGTGCGCGAGTGCGGTGTGTACTCGGAGATCGTGAGCTATCGCACCGCGTTGGCGGATATTTTGGCGAAAGAACCGAAGGGAATCATTTTCACGGGCGGCCCGGCGAGCGTGTACGAAGAAGGCGCGCCGCAGCCTCCGGAAGGGATTTTCGCAGCGGGGATACCGATTTTCGGGATTTGCTATGGTATGCAACATATGTGTCACGAATTCGGCGGTGTGGTGGAACGTCCGAAGAATAAAGAATACGGCTTTGCCCGCGTTTACAAGGACGGCGACGGCGATATTTTCCGCGATGTGGCGGCACAGACGGATGTCTGGATGAGCCACGGCGACTACGTGGCGAGCGCACCGGAGGGGTTTGCCGTCATCGGGCATACGGAGCATACGCCGATCGCGGCGATTGCCGACACCGAGCGCAAGCTGTACGGGGTGCAATTTCACCCGGAAGTGGAGCATACGCGGGAAGGCATGAAGATGTTGCGAACATTCCTGCACGATGTCTGCGGCTGCCGCGGCGACTGGACGATGGAGCACTATGCGGCGCAGGCGATCCGGGAGATCCGCGAACGAGTCGGTGACGGGAAAGTCCTCCTGGCGCTTTCCGGCGGTGTGGACTCTTCCGTCTGCGCACAACTTCTGAGCCGCGCGATCGGCTCGCAGCTGACCTGTATCTTCGTCGATCACGGGCTGATGCGTAAAAACGAGGGCGACGAAGTGGAAGCGGCGTTTCGGGACAGCGGGATGCATTTCATCCGCGTCAACGCGCAGGATCGTTTCCTCGGGCGTTTGGCGGGCGTGACGGATCCGGAAACGAAACGGAAAATCATCGGCGAAGAATTTATTCGCGTATTTGAAGAAGAAGGTCGCAAAATCGGGCAGGTCGATTTCCTCGCACAGGGGACAATCTACCCCGACGTGGTAGAAAGCGGCGAAGGCAATGCCGCCGTCATCAAGAGCCATCACAATGTCGGCGGGCTGCCGGCGGTGGTCGATTTCAAAGGGCTCATCGAACCGTTGCGGGATCTGTTCAAGGACGAAGTCCGCGCGCTTGGTGAGGAATTGGGGCTGGCGGACTACCTCGTCCGGCGGCAACCCTTCCCGGGGCCTGGGCTCGCGATCCGTGTCATGGGCGAAGTGACGAAAGGAAAACTGGACACCCTGCGCGAGGCGGATGCCATCTGGCGGGAAGAAATTGCCAAAGCGGAGTTGGATCGGAAAGTGAGCCAGTATTTCGCCGTGCTGACGGCAAACCGCTCCGTCGGGGTCATGGGCGACTCCCGCACCTATTCGTACACACTCGCCCTGCGCGCCGTGGTGACCACCGATTTCATGACGGCGGAATGGGCGCGCATCCCGTACGAAGTACTCGAAGCGACCGGTAACCGCATCGTGAACGAAGTGGAAGGCATCAACCGCATCGTCTACGACATCACCGGCAAACCCCCCGCGACCATTGAGTTTGAATAAGTTGGAGTATCGTAAAAATCCAGTGTTTATGCGGGTTTGCGGCACTTTCAAAAGTCTTTTGATAACAAATTGATAACAGTTGCATAAGAGCCATTATTCTTGTAATCCAGTGGTTTTATGGTTAGAGAATGATTGACAGGCGGTTGTGTAACAAATAAATCCATATTATAAACTAAGCCCTTAGCTGTGGGTATGAAACTCATGGCTAAGGGCTTTTTGTCGTTATTTTTTGGAGGTGCTTTTCTTTTTCTTTGGTGCAGGAAGTTCATCGTACATAGAAAGAAAAAGATTGCAGAGAAACTCTCTGTTGTCAACATCATCAACTAGGAGCATTTCTTTTGATCCTTCATAGGGTAATTCGTAAGTTGCTGTTGGCATAAGTGCGATTGCAGAGGGGACTGGTTTTACAAGTAAGCGGTCATCGTAGATACCGCCAACGATTTTATCACGGAAATAGAGTATATATTCTCTCATCATTGCACGATAGGAAATACCGTCTAAATCTGATAATTGTTCTAATACAAAAGCCAAATAATCTTTACTTGAAGCCATAACACACCTACTTTCAATCGTCATTTTTGAGTTGCCCTTTAAACATTTCAACTAAAGCGTCACTAAGTTCCTGCGATGGCACTTTCGCCCATCTCTGTGTGGTATCGAACTTTGGATAGTGGTAACGCCAGTTATCGTATTCTTCTTTACTGATTTCTTCGGAAGATAACTTGTCCGCCTGTTCTTTCCAAGCATAGAGCATTTTCAGTAGTTCGTGAGCGTCTTTTCCTTTGTCCTTGTTGACTTTCAGACAGACTTCTCCGTCTGCTTCGCTGACAGTCAGACCATATAAATCTTCAAGGGTAAACAAAGTGTGCATCAGTCCGATATAGCTGTCAATGTCGGGTACATCGAGGGCATGAGGGGAAACATCAAG
>JALELM010000016.1 GCA_022771805.1 Veillonellaceae bacterium
GGCATATCCAATTACCTCCTTCGGTGGTACTGTTTCTTACTATTATTATACGCTATTTCTCGTCAAAAATCAACCATTTGTTGTGACAGAGCCTTATATATTAGTACATACTATACCATACCCCTCTTACTGTATTTTCGCAAGCAAAAAGCCCGCCGAAGCGGGCTTCGTGTTACAATTTAATGCTGAGTTTACGATTGCCGAATTTGTGAATCGTATCGACAAAGCGAACCGTCCCCGTCCGGTACCGCATAACGACCGTGTGCGTACGCGCACCGCCGCCGAAGTATTGGATCCCGTTCAGGATATTGCCCGGCGTGATTGCCGTCGCGGAGAAGATGCAATCATCGCCGCGGACGAGATCATCAATCCGCAGAACCTGATTCACATCGCCGATCCCCATCGCCAGCGCCCGCCGTACTTCCTCATCGGAATGCGGCACCAGCCGTCCCTGCATATCGCCGCCGAGGCATTTCAGTGCCGCAGCCGCCAGTACCCCTTCCGGAGCGCCGCCCGTGCCGAGCAGCATGTGTACACCCGAGCCCTCGATCCCGACCTCGATGGCGGGCGTCACATCGCCGTCCGTAATCAAACGGATCCGAGCCCCCGCTTCGCGACATTCGCGGATAATCCCTTCATGCCGTTCCCGGTCGAGAATGACGACGCTGAGATCGTCCACCGAACGCTCCATCGCCTCCGCCACACGGCGCAGGTTTTCCTTCACCGGTGCATTGATATCGATGCGGCCGGCTGCCCGTGGGCCGACCGCGATCTTGTCCATGTACATATCCGGCGCATGCAGCAGGCAACCTTTCGGCGCGATCGCCAGCACCGCAATGGAACCGTTCTGCCCTTTAGCGACCAAGTTCGTGCCTTCGAGCGGATCCACCGCGATATCCACTTCTTCACCGCCGGTACCGACCTCTTCGCCGATATACAGCATCGGTGCTTCGTCCATTTCACCTTCGCCGATGACCACCGTGCCGTTGATATGCACATTTTCAAATTCCTGCCGCATACCGTCCACGGCCTGCTGATCCGCCGCTATCTTGTCGCCGCGGCCGACCATCCGACCGCAACGAATGGCCGCCTGCTCCGTCACCCGCACAAATTCCATAGTAAGTATTCGATCCATCTCATCCGCCTCCTTATTTCTGCGCCGCTTCCCAATCCGCCAGGAAGCGTGCGATGCCGGCATCCGTCAACGGGTGTCGACAGGCCTGCCGCAAGACGGCAAACGGAACCGTCGCGATATGCGCTCCCGCCAAAGCCGCCGCCGTCACATCCAAGGGCCGGCGAATGCTGGCCGCAATAATCTCCGTTTCAATATCATGCCGTTCAAACAACTCCGCGATGGTCGCCACTACGTCCACACCGTTGTAGCCGATATCATCCAGGCGACCGACAAAGGGGCTGACAAACGCCGCCCCCGCACGAGCCGCCAACAATGCCTGATTCGCCGTGAAAATCAGCGTCACGTTGACACGAATTCCGGCATCCGCCAGCCGTCGCGTCGCGGCAAGTCCCGCCTCCGTCAGCGGCACTTTCACCACGACATTCGGTGCCACCGCCGCCCAGCGTTCGCCTTCCGCGACCATACCCTCGGTATCCGTCGCCAGCACTTCCGCACTGATCGGCCCCGGCACCAGCGCCGCCACCTCGCGAATGACCTGCACGGGATCCTGTCCTTCTTTGGCCATGAGCGACGGATTCGTCGTCACCCCGGCAAGAATTCCCCAATTGTATGCTTCACGAATTTCTTCAATATTTGCCGTATCAATAAAAAATTTCATCGTATCAGCCTTCCCGCTCCCTCTCGCAGCACTCCCGGAGTGCCCGCCAACAACGAGACAGCCCCCATAATGCGACAACTGCCGGCAACACCAGCAGCCCCGCCGTGACAAACAGTACCATCCGCCACATATCGCTTCCTCCCTTCGGATTTGCTCTTTGCCCTATTGTATCACAGCCCGATTGCTTTGGGAATTATGCCCGCGCGGCGGACGATGGTACAATACAGGTGAATCGAGGTGAATTTCCATGCTCCTGTATGCCTTCGGCGACAGCCTTACCTACGGCTACGATATACCCGCTTCCGGCTGGTTGCAGCGCCTGCAACGCGCGCATCCCGCCTGGGAAATCCGCAACTTCGGTGCGTGCGGCGCGCCGCTGTATTTCATTCTGAAAGCCGCCGCTCGTGAACTAGCGCAGCATACGCCCGATCTCGTTTTCCTCATGGGCGGTCTGAACGACATTTGCATCGCCGCGGAAAACAATCGCAATATTGCCCGCGAACTGGCGGATCAGCTCACCGCTGCCCTTGCCGCGTACCGCCTCCCCCTGCTGATCGGCGCGCCGCCCGTGCCGGATCGGGTCGCGGTGTACCACGGCTGGCTCACGCTGCCCGCTTTGCCGGTGGCACAGCAGGCGACCGCCGACTACGGCGCACTCCTCTGCGAACGCTTCGGCGACCGTGTCCTCGACTTTCGCCGGCTGATCCCGCCGGACGAAACGGACGACGGCGTGCATCCGAATATCCGCGGGTATGCCCGCATGGCGGAATACGCCCTTCCTTACTTCGAACAAGCAGCCAAGGCTGCGAACGAAGCGGAAACGAAACCTGCCGCCGATGACGGAACGAACGAAAAACGAACGGATACATCCTTGTCTTGATAGGGATCCTGAACAGAAAAAACGCAGCTACGATCGGTAGCCGCGTTTTTTGTTCGGCGGCACTGTGACGATACGGGCGGGCGCAACCGCCGTTGTAACGCCTTTTCGTTTCCTCCATCAAAAATCCCCGTGAATCGGCTGTTCAAGTCCGACTTACGGGGTGACACAGAATTCGTTTAGCGTTCTTTCTTGCGCGGGCGAAAGTTTTTATTATTCCGAGCCTGATGTAACATCCGCCGATCCCGATTGCGGGCGGCGATGTCCCGGTACCAATGCACGAGTTCCGGCACGGCGCGGTACACTTCCCGCCCGACTCCGTAGCGCGTTTCCTGCCGCCGGCGGTACTGGTACATTTTCCACCGAACCAGGTACGTCTCACCGGCGGCATCCCGCGCCAGAGCCACCAGCGCATTTTTGCGGTAGCGCTCGCGGTTCGTCATGGCCAGCGGCGCGCCCTGCTCCGTCCGGATCTCCGCCACGCGATTATCTTCCCACATTTCTTCCTTGTCCGCGTAACCGTCAAAGTAACGATACGCGACCGTCGGGCGAAACTCCAGCGGCCCGATCGTCCCGTGGTAGTTGTACTCGCGGATCGCTTGCGCCAGCGGCAAGTAACTGCAGATACGCGCCGTCGCCATCGCATCATGCACGGCGCGATGGGCGTCTTCCAGCGGCGGAATGGAAAGGAACTCACAAGCGCGCGCCAAACCGTACTGCTCGAAGCGCTCCAGACAATACGCGGCGAAAATCTGCTGGGCATTGTACCAGGGGCGCAGCCAGCGCTGCGGCAAGTTGTGCAAGCGCAGATTCTCCGCCAGAATTTGCCTGTCCGAAGTTCCCCAGGACAGCATGACGGCATCCTCGCCGCACCAGCGATCGAACTCCGCCATGACCGCCGGAAATGTTTTTTCTGTTGCCAGCATCTCGCTGTCGATGCCCGTCAGGCGCCGCACATGCGGGTGCATCTCCGTGATATGCACCGGCCGTACCAAGCGCTCGTAACTGTCGAGAATCCGTCCGCGCGCATCCATCCGCACCGCCCCGATCTCGATGATCTCCCCCGCCAGAGGAAACCCGATCTGATTCTGCCGCGCCAGACGATGTGTCATCCATTCGTTCCACTCCAGGTCGAAAACAATATACTGCATCAGCGCGTTTCCGTTTCCTGAAAATCACGGAACAGCAAACTGGGCTGAATGCCGGTATTGTGCTGGTACTTGCCGCTCGTATACGGTTCATAATCGCCTTCGATCAGATGGTAGTAAATCTGACAGATCTGCACGCCGGCATAAATGCGGATCGGCTGCACGCAGAACATTTCCAATGTCCAATAGCCGCTGAAGCCGACATCGCCGAAACCTGCCGTCACATGGATAAAGAGCCCCAAGCGACCGACCGACGAGCGCCCTTCCAACATCGGCACCAGTCGTTCCGTGCGGGTATATTCCGCCGTCCGGGCAAGATAGAGCCGGTTCGGTTGCAACAGGTAACCTTCCGGCGGGATTTCGATGCGATGCGCGGTATTCTCCTTTTTCATATCCAGCTCATCGGCATCGTAGACCAACAGCTCATTTGCCAAGGACAAGTTGTAACTGTTCGGGTTCAGGCGGGATTCATCAAACGGTTCGATGAAAATATCCGTATTCAGCCGTTCCCGAATTTCTTTACCGGAGAGTATCATTGGCCGGTCCCCTTTCCGCTGTAGCGTTCTTTTTCGCGCCGGATTTTGGCCGCCACCGCAGCCGCTTTCCCGGCGGGCGCGGGCAAGCGCCACCACTCCACTTCTTCCTCTGCGCGCGGACTGTAGCCGCTGGCAACGACATACTGCCGTCCGGCAGCGTCGCCCTCGCCGTCTTCCACGCGAATATCATAAATATATTGCCAAGGCACGAGGATGCGATTGCTCAACAGCTGCGCTCCCCGCGCATCCATACGCAACAACGGGCGCGGCCGGAAATAGCTGTACAAAGAATACAACAGCCCGAGCACGCAAACCGCCACAAAAATATGGCTGCCCATCACCTGCAACACCTGCCACACGCCGACAGAGATCAGCGTCACCACGGCAAAAGCGACCAGACGTATTACATGCACACGCCGGTCTTCATAAATATATGTCGGTTTCATCCTTTTCTCCTTCCGATGCTTGCCGCCGGCCGCCCGTCCGCATCCGCCGATACGGTGTGACAGGCGGGATAGCGGCTGCACTGCCAGCGAGTGCCCGTCCACACGAAATGCCCCTCGCCGCAGCGGACACAGGGATAATCGCCCGCCGTCCCGGTTGCGGCCGCCGCAGTTCCTCCCGCAGTCGGTGCGGGCGAAACTGCCGGTGCGTTGCGAGCTCCTTGCGCCTCCGCCGTATACCGGCAGCCGGGGTAGCCCGTACAGCCGTAAAATGCGCCGAACTTCCCTTCCCGCAGAACGAGTGCCTTGCCGCAGCGCGGGCAGGTTCCGACCGCCGTGCCTCTGCCGGCTCGGCGCGCCGGCGCAGCCCCGCGGCCGATATCGTCATTGGCCATCGCGACCAACGCCCGCACATAATCCTCCTGATCTTCCAGGAAAGCCCGCAGACTGTCTTCGCCCGCGCTCATTTGCGCCAGCCGTTCTTCCCACTTCGCCGTTTCGTCCGGATAGGTCAAGGCATCGGGCAGCATATCGATCAAGACTTCCGCCTGCGCCGTCGGCGTGAGATACTTCTTTTTCCCCGTCTCCCGCATAAACTTCCGGCTGACCAGCTCCTGGATAATCGTCGCTCGTGTCGCTTCCGTGCCGATCCCCGCCACCTCGCGCAGCTGCTTCTTCAGCTTTTCATCGGCGACATAGCGATGAATTTTCTTCATCGCGTCCAACAGCGTGCTCGGCGTAAAACGGGACGGCGCCTTCGTCGTTTTCGCAACCGCTTCCCCGCTGCGATACGCGACCTTCGCCCCCTTGCGTACTTTCGGCAAGGAGCCGCCGACCTCGTCCGTTTCCTTTTCCTTCGTCTCCTCGTCCGCCGCGTCCTTACGATAGAGCGCCTTCCACCCCGCCGCCAGATCGACCCGTCCGCCGGCCGTAAACAATTCCTCCGCCAGCGTCACCTGCAGCTTTGTCTGCTCATACTGATAATTCGGATAGAACTGCGCGATGTACGCCCGGGCGATCAATTCATACATATGCCGCTGCAGCGGCGTAAGCGAAGCTGTCGGACAGAGCACCGTCGTCGGGATAATCGCATGGTGCGCGGTGATCTTCGCATCATTCCACGCCCGACTCCGCAGACTCGCATCGGCGCCCGCCGCCCCCGCCGCCAGCTCCTCGCTGCCGGCCTGCGCCAAGTTCGCCAAAATCCGCCCGGCCGCTGCGTGCTGATTCTCCGGCAGATATTCGCAATCCGAACGCGGATATGTCGTATACTTTCGCTCGTACAATTGCTGTGCCGCTTCCAGCACCTGCTGCGGCGCGTAGCCGTACCGCTTGCCCGCCAAGACCTGCAGCGCCGACAATGACAGCGGCAACGGCGGCGGCTCATGCTTGCGGCGCCGCTCCACCTGCGAAACGACACCCGTACCGGCCGCCTCGCAACGTGCCAACACTTCCTCGCCGACCTCGCGGCGGATCAATCTTCCCTCGCTGTCAAGCCCCGCCTGTTCCTCCCGCGGCTGCCAACGGGCGACAAATTCCCCCGCCTCGGCCGCCAAGCGAACCTTCAGTAAAAAATACTCCTGCGGCACGAAATTGCGGATCTCCCGCTCCCGCCGCACGACCAGCGCCAGCGTCGGCGTCTTCACCCGTCCGACGGGAAATACCGCCCGCAAATGCCCACCGCGCCGGGCGCGCAATGTATACGCCCGCGACAAATTCAGCCCCATGAGCCAATCCGCCCGGGAACGCGCCAGCGCCGAATCCCGCAACGGACTAAAATCCCGATTGTCCCGCAAATCCGCCAGCGCCGCCCGAATGCTCGCCTCATCCAAGGCATTCAGCAAAATCCGCCGCACCGGCCTCGTATTGCCGACATACTCCAAAATCTCGTCCACAAGCAGCTGCCCTTCCCGATCCGGGTCGCCGGCATGGACAATTTCGTCCGCCTCTTTCAACAACCGCGCCACCAGGCGAAACTGCTTCGTTGCACCCTTCGCCGGCTGCAACCGCCACTCCCGCGGCACGATCGGCAAATCTTCCGCCCGCCAGCGGCGGTATTTCTCGTCATAATCTTCCGGCATCCACTGCGTCAGGATATGCCCGTACGCCCAGGTCACGATGCCCTCCGCCGTCTCGATATAGCCGTCCCGCACATGTTTCGGCCCCGCCAGACAATTCGCCAGCTCGCGCCCCATGCTCGGTTTTTCCGCCAGAAATAATCGCATATACCCTCCTGCTTTATTATAACAGCTTCCCCCGCCGCCACCAACCGAGACAGCAAACGGCGGCGAAACCGTATTATGCAATACCGCCTCGCCGCCGTTGAGAGCCGGGTGCTCCCTCATTTCATTCTGTCGTCTTATCACCCTCCGCCGGCTCCGGATACATACCGCGGGCAAGTATATCCAGCCCTTCAATGGTCGCCACGCCGGTGGAATACATGCAGTACAGAGGGATTCCGTATACACGCCGCGCTTGCACGGCTTGCAAGGAATTGTATCTCGGATTGGTCAGAACGGTTTCGACCATCCGTTTTGTTTCTGCCCCGTAGTGCACGACAAAGATCACTTCGGGATCGTACTCAATCAAATCTTCTATGCCGATCATATTCTCCGCGGCGATCATAGTCCCTCCCAGTTTTCGAACCATATCGCCTACCAGCCAGCCTTCCGCATAGTTGGCTATTCTGTTGCCCATGCCTTCAATAATCATAACCCGGGGTGAAGGCTTATTTGCCGTTTTCCTCTGCATATCCTCCAAATATTGTCGGATCTGTTCGATATAGAGATTTGCCTGCTTTTCTCGCCGGAATATTCGCCCCATATCCCGCAAATACTGTATTTCATCCTCAATCGTTCCGTACGGGACAGTCCTGTTCGAGGTCGCGACAATGTACGTTTTTGCGCCTCTGCCGTTCCACCATTCCGTGCCGCCCAAATACTTATCGGAGAAGGTGGATCGCCAGCCCAAAATGAAATCGGGCTGCAAAGAAATTGCCGTTTCTTTTGCAATTCCGTCGGGGAATGTATGGGCGATCTTGCTCAATTCCCCGGGGTACTTACTTTCCAAGCGTTGAAATGACGGCGCATGGGCAACGACCCGCGCTCCTACCACACGATCCCCCACCCCCAAAGCCAGCATCGTTTCCAAATTGTTATACTCGACGACGATCACCCGTTCGGGCGCTGCGTCAAACTCCATACGGACTTTTTCTTTTCTGCTGTTATAGGTCTCAACGGAAATACCCTTCCTTTGTTCCTGCCGGCTTACCCCTTCCTGCACGGAAAACGGATGCTCCGGCGATCCGAACGGGAAAAAGAACAGGCTGCCTGCTCCGATGAAAAGAATAACAGCCAATAGTAACTGTCTCATGATGAATTCATTGTAACAAAAGGTGCCGCAAACGCGGCACCTTTTGCTTTCCTAGAACTTGTACGTGACACCCATCATATAATGCCGCGCAGGCTGTGGCCAGGCGCCGATGGCCAAGTAAGGGGTGTATGTCGTTTCCCATGCTTCATCGGTGACATTATTGATGCTCGCATATACGTTGACGTTATCTTTCAACTTGTAATTCATATTCAAATCCATTACCAAAAATCTCTTCGAGGTAAATGCGATCGTGCTGCAGCCCGTATACCAGTTCACATTACAGTCCGCAAAGAAATTCTTGTTTTCATAGCTGATGTTAGCCATGTAAAAATTGGCAGGTCTCAACTGATTAATCGCCGTATTGATATTCCCGTACGTCTCATTGATGATAAGCTCCGCCTCGCCCAGCTCTTTCGCCGTCCACTTGTCTTTCATGTATGTGTAGCTTAAGCCGGCGCTCCAGTGCTTATCCAGCTTCTTTTGCAAGGAGAAGTTTACCGCTTCCTTGTCTTGCTTCGCATTAAAGAACTTTGTCGTAAGATTCGTTGCACCTTTTTCTTTTACACTAATTCTTGCAACCGCGTTGCTCATGTCTGTTTTGCTGTAGTTGGCGTTGAAGTACAAATCGCCCCAGTTTTTACGGATGCCTGCGGTCCAGACATTCCCCTCCTCATTTCTCAAGTGGGCAATCTCCGATCCGTTTTTTGCATTGTAATCGCTCGCCTTCAGCGGCCTGTACACTTGCGACCACGAAGCATAGGCGGTCAGGCTGTCCGACAGCGCATATTGCGTAGCCAATGCCCCCGTTACCACGCTTGCCGAGTCCGAAGTGGAAGTCAGTTTCCCTTCTTCCGTGTACTTTTTCACCGAGCCTGTTCTCGTATACCGCAAAGCCGGTGTAACCTGCCATTTATCATTGAGTGAGATCTTGTCCTGGACAAAGCCCCAGACCGTTTTTCTGTCCGTATTGGCAAAGGCGTTCTTCTTACGACTCCAACTCTGATAATGGGAGGAATCCAGCGTCCAGGAAGTAATGATTTGATGCGCTCCGAATACCTTCCCCCATTGCACTTGCACGCCTTCATTGCGTTCTTTGCTGTACCAGGATTTCCAGTCTTGAGAGCGATAGTTTTTCTTGGCCCACTCATACCATTCCGGAGTATCCGGCGTGGGTGCGTTCGGATCGTCACCGCCGCCGAAAGATCCCCAATACGATCCGTCTTGGTGGTACACACGAACAAAACGCTCAATCGGCCCGTCATTACCGAAACTGTACGTCAGATTGATGTCATTCTTTTTGAATGCGGTATAGCCGCCGGTCCACGCCCACATGTACCAAAGATTTCGGTAGCCGGGATTGTTTGTGTTCCCGTATTTATCATTTTCAAAATAATCTTTTTTGATCCGCGCCCATTCTTCGGCGGTCATATACTTGCGGTACGGCGCCGTCAACGGATACCCGTCGTGTGCATCCATGTGATTGTACGCCAACGTAACCGTATGTTCTTTGTTTATATCGTAGTCCACCCGCAGATTATAGGATGTTTCATCATAATACGTATTGACGTAACGATACTTCTGATCCGTCAATCCGTCCCGGTACCAATTATCGCCGCCTTTTTCCCAAGCGCCGCCGAAATATGCCCGCAACGTCTGCTTATGTGTGATAAAGAAGCAATAGAAGTGCAAAAAATTTTGCCGTTCCTATCCGACACTTGGCCATTGTGTCGGA
>JALELM010000006.1 GCA_022771805.1 Veillonellaceae bacterium
CCTGTTTATTGGTGATTTTGGTATCCAATGCTTTCAGCTGGCCGTAGTTCACCGCATCGGTATCCGCCGTCCCCTCTGCCACGCCGTGGATGACGGTATTCCCGAACGTAACGGATTGTTTGTTCGGTGTGCCGTTCTGCTATTGATCGCACTTCACATTGAAGGTGTCCAAATCGTCGACTTTTTTGTTCAGCACTTTCAACTGCGCTACGTTGACCGCATCCTGATCATCCATGCCGCCCGCCATATTTGTAATGCGGCGATAGGAAGCCTTGACTTCCGTTTCATTGCCGCCTGTGGTAATCTTATAAGTCGGATTTCCGACGGAAATGATACCGGCCGCTGCCGATACCGCTTCATCACTCAAAACGGCTTTCCCGTCTTTCGCACCGACAGCCATGGCTCCGCTGCCCAGTGCTACGCTGGCCTCATCCATTGCCCGGGCATTCGACCCCAAGGCCAAGCTGTTCTCTTTCAGTGCATGTGCACGTTCACCGTAGGCTGCCGATGCGAGCCCGTCCGCCGAAGCAAACCAGCCGGTCGCCACGGCTTTTTCCGCAAATGTTTTGGCCTGCTTCCCAAGTGCCACCGAATAGTGCCCTTTCGCAATGGCAGCAACACCGACGGCCAAGGTGTTCGTGTCATGGCTTTCCGCCCCGGCACCCAATGATGTTGTCTGATAGCCGAATGCTTTCGCATGCTGGCCGATCGCCATGGCATTCTGTTCGGTCATTCCCTGCGTAGACGGCACCTGATCATCGACAGCCGTGTCGATGACCAGCCCATTTCCCGGAACCGAATGATCACCGGGCTGGGTGTTGGTTTTGGGGCCGACATATGAGTTGGCGCCCAAGGCAATCCCATTGTACCCGGTACTGGCTACTTCCGCACGCGCACCTGCCGCCAAACCACCGACCTGTTTTGATTTTGCTGCAGCACCTAAAGCGATCGCATTAAATTCACTGGCCACCGTACTCGTACCGATAGCTACTGCATCATTCGCACTGGCGGCAGCCTGTGTCCCGAGTGCCATCGACTGACTGGCGGAAGCCGTACTCGCGATCCCCAAGGCAACACCTTTCGGCCCGGTGGCATGAGTCCAGCCGCCCAAGGCTACCGAAAAGTCGCCCGTCGCCGTAGTCTCCGCGCCGATGGCTACCGCAGAGGATCCGGTAGCGCCTTTGTTATCCTTGTTCCCATCCGCTTCACTGTTGATTGAAACATAGTGTGTCGTTGCCGCCGTTACACTTTTATTTATATTCGCATTTTGTTTTTTCAGGTAATCGAATTGTTCTTTCAGGTAACCGAAACGGGCGGCCGTCGAATCCGTAAATTTCGCTGTCAGGCAGTACAAGTCCCAATCTGCCAAGGCAGAGTATTTCGCCTGCTCCGTTACAGCCAATTTTGCAAATTCTTCTTGTGTAATAAAAGTCCCTGCCGCTGCTGCTTGCATGGCCGTCCCACCGACTGCAGCCAAAACACCGGCAATCAAAAACGATCTGCGAACACTGCGGGCGGTATTACCGCTATGGCTGCGAGCAAGCTCCGACACAACCATATATACACCTCGCGTCTTGTTCCAGACCGTTTTATAAACCTTGTTCATTCTACGACCTCCCATTATAATCCAAAACCAAAGTGACTATTAATTGTCGCTTATTAAGCCTTGCCCTTTTATTTTATATCATAATTCTTTCCGAGCGGTTAGTGTTTGGTTTTCATTAAATCAATTCGCAGTTTATAAATAGACAGATTCAACTACCGTCTCACGGATCCTTCTCGCTTACGCTGACATTACTGATCACTTAGCTAACAAAAACGCAGTATGTTTTGTTTCATACCTCCAATCAAGCAAGCGCGTAATTCTTTTACTCGGTATGCAGCCGGCAGATCAGTTGCTTGTATTCCGGAGGAAAAGTCTTTGTTTCACCTCGGACCCGGTACAGGATTTGCTTGATATAAAATCTTTTTCCGCCGAAAAGCGGCTTTGTATTATCCAGTAAAATGCACCTCTCCCCCGAAGGAGTGAGGTATTTTTCGCATTTGGTTATCGGTTGCAAACGGCTTGCCGCAATCCCGATAACTCTTTCAGAATACGGGCATTGCCGGTAGAAAAGCGGGAGATCTGTTCATGCGCTGTTTACCCGGCATACGTAATACAAAAATGCCCCTCTTGCCGAGGAGCGTTTGCCGTTCTTTTCTATTTTTCGTAGACGTCGACGCGCCGGTCTGCCCAGACGCTCATGTGCTCGCGCACTTCGCGCACCCGCTCGCTGTCGTATTCGCCGTAGAGGATCTCCTCTGCGGCGCCGCCGCGGACGATGTATTCGCCCATGGGGTCGAGCAGCGCCGAACGGCCGGCGAAGACATTACTGCGGTAGGTGCCCACGCCGTTTACCGCGCAGATATAGACCTGGTTCTCGATGGCGCGGGCGCGGTTCAGTTCCACCCAGGCGAGCAGGCGCGATTCCGGCCATTCCGCAGGCACAAACAGGAGGCGTGCGCCGTCCAGTGCCAAGCTGCGATACAGTTCCGGGAAGCGCAGGTCGTAGCAAATGCTGAGCCCCGCCGGGATATCCGCCATATTCACCGTCACGCGGCGATCGCCCGCGGCAAAATGTTTCGGCTCGGCCAGCAGGCTGAACAGGTGCACCTTGTCGTAACGGGCGATTTCGCCCTGCGGTCCGAAACAGTACGAGCGGTTGTAAATCTTCCCGTCCGCGCGGATCGGCATGGAGCCTGCCAGCAGGAATACATTTCTTTCCTTTGCAAATGCCGCCAATTCGGTATAGAGTTCGTCACCATGCGTGCCGGCCTGCTCCTGCAGTTTGTGGAAGTTATAGCCGATCGTCCACATTTCCGGGAGCACGAGAATATCCGCATTTTCCGCGGCTTTCTCCAACAGTTTGCGAGCGCGGGCTACATTGCGTTCTTTGTCGCCGGCGCAGATTTCCATCTGGATCAGAGCCAGTGTTCGTTTCATATCATCCCTCCCGTTTTATTATACCGCCATGCCGAGGTGGCGCAGCAAGCCCGTCACCGCATACAGGCCGAGCCCCGTCAGCACGATGGTGCCGCCGGGCGCGAGATCCGCCATGTACGACAGTGTCAGTCCCGCGCCGACCATGAGAAAGGAGTAGATCAGCGCCAGGAGCGTCGTTCCTAGGAATCCCCGATGCCAAAGATGTGCCGCCGCAACGGGAATAATCATCAGGGCACTGATGAGCAGAATCCCGACGATGCTCATGCCGACGACGACCACACAGGCGACAAGCGCCGTGAAAATCAGGTTCAGCCGGGCGTCGGCGAGACCGTTCACCTTCGCCAAATCCGGATCCAGCCCGGAGAGGAGCAATGCCGGGCGATAGCGATGCAGCAATGCCAACACGGCGACGGAAATGGCGGCAATTCCGGCGATGTCCGGCCAGGTCACGGTGAGGATGCTGCCGAAGAGGAAGCTCATCATGCCGGTGTACGGGATCTTCGCCAGGGAGCTGCAGACGACCGCCAAGGCCAGCCCGCCGTAGAAAAAGAGGGCGAGTCCCATATCGACGTATTGGCGATGCCTGCGGCGCAGCCATTCGATACCGAAGGCGGCGCCGATCGTACAGACCGCCGCGCCGAGGACGGGATGTGTACCGACCAATGCCGCGCCCGTCACGCCGGCAAAGGCGATGTGGCCGAGCCCGTCGCCGAGCAGCGATTGTCTGCGGATGACGACGAACATGCCGACCAGCGGGCAGAGCAGCGCCACCAGAAGGCCGGCGACCAGCGCGCGTTGCATGAATTCATACTGAAGCAGATCCATTTATACCTCCCAATGTCGCACGGCAAATTCGCCGCCGTGTTCGGCAAAAAAGCCGGCCGGCGTACCGTTGTAGCAGAGTTCGCGTTGCAGGCAGAGCACCTGTGTCGCGGGTTCCAGTGCCCGGGTGAGGTCATGCGACACGAGGACAATCGTTGTGCCAGTGCGGCAGCGGTCGGCAAGGAGTTCGAGCAGTTCCGCCCCCGAGCGGTAGTCGATACCGCTTGTCGGTTCGTCCAGCAGCAAAATCGCGGGTTCTTTCACGAGAGCCTGCGCGACAAAAATGCGCTGCTGCTGGCCGCCGGATAAATCGCCGATCCGGGTATTCGCGGCATCGCCCATGCCGACCGTTGCGAGGATGTCGGCGACTCGCTCCGCCCGTTCCCGCCGGGAGCAGCCGCGCCCGATCAGGCCGAGTGCCACGACCTCCGCCGCCGTCGCGGGAAAGGCCGCCGTATTCTTACTGTACTGTTGGGACACGAAGCCGATGATCCCCGCCTTCTGCGCCGCGGCTACCGAACGCCCCGCGATGGAAATCGTCCCGACCGCCGGCTCCGCCAATCCCGCCAACAGGCGCAGCAGCGTCGTCTTGCCGGCGCCGTTCGGGCCGACAATGACGGCAAAGGCTCCCCGCGCCACCGTAAAGGATATGTCCGCAAACACCGTTTCTCTGCCGTAGCGATATGTCAATTCGTCAGCTGTCAGCAAGGGTTCCGTTATCTGTACAGTCATTCATATAACCTCGAGATGAAAAAAAGAGGCCGGAGCCTCTTGATATTTTCTTAAAAAATGCGCCGTGCGCCGATATAGCGATCCGCCCAATAGCCGTCCGATAGGCTGTCGATCGCTACGCCGCGGCTGCTGGTGGCACTGATGAAGCGATCCTGCCCGAGGTAGATCCCGGAGTGCGAGACGCCCGCTTCATAGGTGCTGAAAAAGACCAAGTCGCCCGGTTGCAACGTGTTGCGCCCGACCGATCTTCCCATCATATACTGTTCATCCGCCATCCGCGGCAAGGCACGCCCGACCGAACTGCAGACGAATTGGACAAAACCCGAGCAGTCGAAGCCGCCCGGCGTCGTCCCGCCGAACAGGTAGGGTACGCCGACATACTGTTGCGCCACCGCTACCAGACGCCGCACCAACATGGTACCGAAATCATCACGCGAGGTGGGAATACCTCTGCCCAAAAGAGCCCGGTAGGTTTCCGGCCCGACGAGACCGTCCGTATCCAGACCCCGCGCCGCCTGAAATTCACGTATGGCGGCTTCGGTCGCCGGACCGTAGACACCATCCGCACTGACCGCATAGCCCAATTGCCCCAACTGTTGTTGGATTATCGTAATATCATCTCCGCTGTCGCCCGGATGAAACGTCGCCCCCGCCGCTATCGGCATACACAACAAAACAGCCGCCAACACCATCTGTCGTAACTCGTTCATCATGCTCCCTTCCGCCTGCGAGGTTAGCTGTCGGGTTAGGGCAGAGCGGCCCTTTCCGGTACACCGGAATACACCCCGTTATCTTGGTTCCCCCGCGTGCCAATGCACTTCGGCTCCTACATCTGCATCGTCTGTCTTCGATCCGTCTCCTCAGTCGCCGCCTCCCGGTGGAATGTTCCCCGCAGCCAGTACAGCGGCCGTTGCTTCACTTCTTCAAAAATGCGTCCGATATACTCACCGATGACGCCCAAAAACACAAGTTGGATCCCGCCGAGCATCAGCACGGACACTGCCAATGTCGCCCAGCCCGGTACGGCTTCCGCATAATAGTATTTAATCAATAACACATACCCGATCAGCAGCAAACTGACCAGGCCGATCAGCAATCCCAGATAAAAAGCCAGCCGCAGCGGTACGCGCGAATAGGCAGTGATGCCGTCTAAGGCAAAATGCAGCATCTTGCGTAACGAAAACTTGCTTTCGCCGGCATAGCGGGACGGTGCCGTAAATTCGATATAGGTCTGTTTGTAGCCGATGTCGCTGACAATGCCGCGCAGAAAACGCGCATGTTCGCGGAACATCAGCAGGCTCTGCAGGACTTTCCGGTCGAGCAGGCGAAAATCCGAGCCGCCCTCCACGATATGTACCTTCGAGATGGAATTGATACACGTATAATACAGCGCCGAAGTCCATTTCTTGAACGCGCCGACATTTTCCGTCGCCAGGCGCACGGTCTGGACGACTTCGTAGCCTTCGTACCAGCGTGCCAGCAGTTCGGGAATCATGGCGGGCGGGTGCTGCATATCGCCGTCCATGGTAATCACCGCATCGCCGGTCGCATGATCCATGCCGCAGGTCAAGGCCAGCTGATGGCCGAAGTTGCGAGCGAGAATCAATCCCGTCACGCGGTTGTCCTGCGCCGCCAACGCCTGCAAAATCAGCGGCGTGCGGTCGCGTGAACCGTCATCGACAAAGATGATTTCAAATTCCTCTTCCCGTTCATCGATTACGGCGCACAGTGCGTTATAAAAATGCTCTGCATTGTCCTCTTCATTAAACAGAGGCGTGACGATTGAGATACGCATAGATTCCGCCTTCATATCAAATTCCGTATCTATTGTACCATAACCGCACCCGCACGCCAAATGAAAAAGCCGGAGCGGAAAATCTGCTCCGGCCGTATGCCGAAAACCGCTTGCCGCCAAGCAATTTCCCGGCTCAATGTTTTTCGTTTTGTACGGCCGTTGCCGCAGCAAATGCGCGGCGCGCCGCCGCAAGTGTCGCCGCAATGTCCGCATCGCTGTGCGCCGTCGAGAGAAAGCCGCACTCGAACTGGCTCGGCGCGAGGTAGATGCCGTTTTCCAGCATGGTCATGAAGTAGACATTGAACGCACGCAAGTCGCTGCGCGCGGCGGACGCGTAATCGGTCACGGGTTCCGCCGAGAAAAACACGGTGAACATCGAGCCGATGCGGTGCACCTGCACGGGTACGCCCGCCTCCCGCGCCGCATCTTCCAGACCGCGACACAGGCGTTCCGTCTTGGCCGCCAGGGCAGCGAAGACGGCGGGATCGCGCAACAGCTCCAGCGTAGTGAGCCCGGCGCGCACCGCCAGCGGGTTCCCCGAGAGCGTGCCCGCCTGATAGACGGGGCCGGCGGGAGCCAAATGCTCCATCACTTCGCGGCGACCGCCGAACGCACCGACCGGCAAGCCGCCGCCGATGACCTTGCCGAGGCAGATGAGATCCGGCCGAATGCCGTACACTTCCTGCGCGCCGCCGCGGGACGCCCGAAAGCCGCTCATCACTTCGTCCACGATGAGCAGCGCGCCGTGCCGGCGGCAAAGTTCGTGCAGCGCCGGCAGGTAGCCTTCCTGCGGCAGGACGAGCCCCATGTTCCCCGCCACGCCTTCAATGATGACGGCGGCAATGTGTTCGCCCTCCGCCGCAAATACGCGTTCCAGCGCCGCCAAGTCATTGTACGGAACGGTCAGCGTATCCGCCGCGATTTCCGCCGGAATGCCCGGGCTGTCCGGCACGCCGAATGTCGCGGCGCCGGAGCCGGCCTTGACGAGCAGGCCGTCGCTGTGGCCGTGGTAGCAGCCGATGAATTTCACGATCTTGTCGCGGCCGGTAAAACCGCGCGCCAACCGGAGCGCGCTCATCGTCGCTTCCGTACCGGAGCTGACCAGGCGCACCATTTCCAACGCCGGGAAAAAATCCTGCAGCCGGCGGGCGATTTCCGTTTCGGCAAGGGTCGGCGCGCCGTAGCTGGTACCGAGCTCCGCCTGCGCCGCCAAGGCACTCACGACCTGCGGGTGGGCATGGCCGAGAAGCATCGGCCCCCAGCTCAGGACATAATCAATGTACTCGTTGCCGTCAATATCACAGATCCGCGAGCCGCTCGCTTTGGCGATGAACGGCGGTTCCGCATCGACATTGCGATACGAACGCACCGGACTGTTTACGCCGCCGGGAATATACTTGCGCGCGGCGGCAAACGCGGCGGCCGATTTCGTTTGCTTCACGGCTCCACCCCTTCCCGCAGCCAGCGCGCCGCCTCGAGTGCGTGGTAGGTGATGATGAGATCCGCGCCGGCGCGTTTCATCGACAACAGACTTTCCAAGATCAGCCGGCGCTCATCAATCAGCCCCGCTTTCGCGGCGACCTTCACCATCGCATATTCGCCGCTGACATTGTACACGCAGAGCGGTACATCCGTCCGCTCTCTCGCCGCGCGAACGACATCGAGGTAGGCCAATGCCGGTTTGATGATGATCGCATCCGCGCCTTCCTCCAGATCCAAGTCAATTTCTTTCATCGCTTCGCGGGCGTTGGCCGGATCCATTTGATACGTTTTCCGATCTCCGAATTGCGGTGCGGAATGGACCGCATCGCGAAACGGCCCGTAGTAGGCGGAGGCAAATTTCGCCGCATAGCTCATAATCGCAACGTCCGTATAGCCCGCCTCATCCAAGGCTTCCCGCATGGCGCCGATCCGGCCGTCCATCATATCGCTCGGCGCGACCATGTGGGCACCGGCGGCGGCATGGCTCACGGCGACACGAGACAGCAGTTCCAGACTCGCGTCATTGCAAATGACACCGTCTTCGACATGGCCGCAATGGCCGGTCATCGTGTACTGGCAAAGGCACACATCGGTAATCACATACATATCGGGAACTTCTTTGCGAATTGCGCGCACGGCTTCCTGCACCGGTTGTTCCGCATCCCAGGCGGACGAGCCGTCCGCGTCTTTGTAGGTCGGTATGCCGAACACTTCCACTGCCGGGATACCGAGTTCCGCGGCTTCCCGGGCAAGCGCCACCGCCTGATCGGCCGACACATGGAATTGTCCCGGCAGACTGGCAATTTCTTCCCGCACATTTGTACCCGGCACAACAAAAATCGGATAAATGAAATCATCGACCCGCAGGTGGTTTTCCCGCACCATGCGGCGGATATTCCGATCCGCACGCAGACGGCGCGGACGATCGTAAGGTATGTACATCAGGCTTCCTCCTTCCGCCAATGCTCCCTAATGGCGGTCACCAAACTCTCCAGCGTTGCTTTCGGCGCAACGACAGCCGGTTCAAAACCTTCTTCCCGCAGCGTGTCCGCCGTGATCTCACCGATGGCGGCCAGCGGGATTCCCGCAAGATCCCGTGCCGGATCGGCGAGCATGGCAAGGATGTTCCGCACGGTCGAGGAGCTGGTAAATGTCAGCATATCCACGCGACTGGCCGCCAATTCCTGCCGCAAGTACTCCGCCTGCGAGGTGTCCGGCTCCGTGCGGTAAAAGGGCACCACGTCGATATGTGCGCCGTAGCTGCGTAAACGCTCCGGCAGGAACTCTCGCGCCTCCTCCGCCCGCGGCAGAAGAACGCGCTTGCCGCGTACCGGCAATTCCCGCAGGACGGACCACATGCCTTCCGCCGTCGCCGTTGCGGGGACGCTGTCCGCCAAAATCCCGTGCGTGTGCAGCGCCGCCGCCGTTTTTTCGCCGACCGCCATGATATGCGCGCCGGCCAGACGGCGTGCATCGCCGCCGCTGCGGTACAAATCCTTAAAGAAATACGCCACCGTATTGGCGCTCGTAAACAGAATGTAGTCGTATTCGCCGAGCGCCGCCAAGGCGTGTTCCCGCTCTTCGCGATTTGGCGTAGCCTGCATCCGGATCGCCGGCACATATACCGGCCGGGCGCCGGCTTCCCGCAACAGGTCACCGAGACTGCCCGCCTGTTCCGTCGCCCGCGTCACCACGATCCGCTTGCCGAACAGCGGCCGATCTTCCACCCAGCGCAACTGCTCGCGCAACGAAACGACCTCACCGATGACGAGCAGCCCCGGCGGTTTCAAGCCGGCCTGTTGCACCGCGTCCGCAATCGTCGCCAGGGTCGCCGTCACCGTTTCCTGCTCCGGCTTCGTTCCCCAACGGACGACGGCGGCGGGAGTGTCTCCGGATCGCCCGTAACGCTGCAGACGTTCGGCGATTTGCGGCAGATTCCCCAGCCCCATGACGAAGGTCAACGTATCCGCACCGCGCGCCAAGCGTTCCCAATCAATACCGCTGTCGGGTTTCGTCGGATCTTCGTGCCCGGTAATCACGGCAAAGGACGTCGCCATGCCCCGCTGCGTAACGGGAATGCCCGCGTATGCCGGCGCGGCGATCGCACTCGTCACCCCCGGCACGACGGCAAAAGCCAGACCGGCCTGATGCAGCGCCAGCGCTTCCTCACCGCCGCGACCGAAGACGAACGGATCGCCGCCCTTCAGGCGTGCGACACATTTCCCCGCTCCGACCCTTTCCACGAGCAGCGCATTGATCTCCGTCTGTGTCAACGCATGGTTTCCCGCCTGTTTGCCGGCATAAATCCGTTCGGCATCCGGACGGGCATATTGCAGCAGGCTTTCATCCGCCAGGTAGTCATAGATAACGACATCCGCGCGCTCGATGCATTCCTTGCCGCGCAACGTCAGCAATCCCGGATCGCCGGGACCTGCGCCGATTAAGTATGCAATTCCCGCCATTTCACACCTCCAAGCCTTCCTGTACGGCCGTCCAAATTTCCCGGCCGCCGTCCGCCAATATCTGCGCCGCCAGTTCACGGCCGAGCTGTTCCCAGTCCGCCGCCGCGCCTGCGACTTCACCCCGGACGACCTCCGTGCCGTCCAGCGAAGCGATCAGGCCGCGCAAGTGCAGCCGCCCCGCCGCCACTTCGGCGCGAGCCCCGACCGGCACCTGACAGCCGCCTTCCAGCGCATTCAAAAAAGCCCGTTCCGCGCCGACTTCCCGGGCAGTCGTTTCATCGTGGATCGCCGCCAGGAGCGCCAGCATTTCCGTGTCGTCCGCCCGACACTGCACGGCGAGCGCGCCCTGTCCCGCCGCCGGCAGCCAATCTGCGCCGGCCAGATCCTCGGTGACAACGTCCGCCAGCCCCAGTCGATCCAGACCGGCGCGCGCCAGAATGACCCCGGCCAAACCGGTTTCGATTTTCTTCAACCGTGTCTGCACATTGCCGCGGATACTTTCCACCTGCAGATCCGGCCGCCGAGCGAGCAGCTGTGCCGTCCGCCGCAGGCTGGATGTGCCGATCCGCGCGCCTTGCGGCAGGTCGTCCAGCTTCGTTCCGTCCGCCGACACGAACGCATCCGCCGCCGCCGCCCGCACAGGGATCGCACCGAGCACCAATCCCGCCGGCAGGAGCGTCGGCAAATCTTTCAAACTGTGCACGGCAAAATCGATGCTGCCGTTCCGCAGTTCCGCTTCCAACTCTTCGGTAAAAGCGCCCTTGCCGCCGAAGGTATGCAGTGCCTGCCCCAATTTCCTGTCGCCGACCGTGCTGATGACGCGTTCGGTTATCTCGCTGATCCGCTCCGGCCACGCTTTACGCAATTGCGCCGCGACATAGCGTGTCTGCCACAGCGCCAGAGCGCTTGCCCGCGTCCCGACCGTAAACTCAGTTCGTCCGCTCATCTTCATTCTCCTTCGTGCCGGGAAGCCGGTAAATATCCTCGAGCAGCCGACAGTACAGCTCCTCATCTTCCGTACCCGCAGCCATGCGGAAACGGATCATGGGATCGCGCAGCAATTTACGCATCATGATTTTCGACATATTTTCAATGACCCGCCGTTCCCGTTCTTCCATCGCCGGCAATTTCGCAAATGCCCGTTTGACGATGCGCTTGCGGATGATGTCGAAGCGATCGGTGATCGCCACCATCATCGGTCGCATGGAAAA
The DNA here is from genome assembly GCA_022771805.1 of Veillonellaceae bacterium. GTDB lineage: Bacteria > Bacillota > Negativicutes > Veillonellales > Negativicoccaceae > JALELM01. Next base: position 11,488 of record JALELM010000006.1, read on the forward strand.
ATATTCGTACTTTTCCATCAGTTCGCGAACGGCCTCCTCCAGTATCGGATAGGCGAGTTCCGCTTCCTGCGCCCGCATTTTTTTATTCTCATCGACGACCTGCGTCAGATCGTCCAGATTGTACAGTTCAATTCCCTCGATGTCCGCCACGCGCGGGTCAATATCACGCGGCACGGCAATATCGATCAGGACGAGCGGGCGTTGCCGGCGTTTGTGCATCAGCTCCGCGGCCTGTCCCGCATCGAGCAGGAAACTGTCCGCCCCGGTCGAGGTCAAAATGACATCGACCCGCGCCGCCCAGCGCAAACGTTCTTCCAACGGGACGGCGCGGCCGTGGTAACGCTCCGCCAGCAATTCCGCTTTTGCCAAGCTGCGATTGGCGATGATCAGCGTTTTCACCCCGTGCCCGATCAGATGTTTGGCCATCAATTCGGACATCGTCCCGGCGCCGAGGATCAGTGCCCGCCGATCCGTCAGCGTGCCGAAGTTTTGCTGCACGAGCTTCACCGCCGCATAGCTGACCGAGACCGGGTTGTCCGCAATGCTTGTTTCCGTGCGTATTTTTTTGCCGATTGCCAATGCCCGTTGAAACAGGATATTCAAAATCGGCCCGGTCGTACCGATACGCGCCGCATCCAAGTAGGCGACTTTCACCTGCGAAAGGATTTGCCCTTCCCCCAAAACCAGCGAATCCATTCCCGATGCGACTCGGAACAGATGCCGAACCACATCTTCGCCTTTGTAATAATAAAAATGCTCGCGCGACGGCAATTCGCCCGCGATACGCCGAAACATTTCCTCCATCGCCGGCAGACCGGATTCTTTCCCCGCGACGACGACATACAGTTCCGTGCGATTGCACGTCGCCAGGAGCACCGCTTCGTCGAGATCCGCCATGGCATACACTTCTTCCAGCCGCGCCTGCACCGCCTTCGCATCCAGGGCAAAGCGCTCGCGCAATTCAATCGGCGCCGTGTTATGGTTCAGACCCAAGACGGCTAATTGCATCTTCTATTTCCCCCTTCATGTTCCCCCATTCACCCCTGCGGATACGCGCCACGGCATCATCCGGCAGATGTTGCCGCCAAAACGCTTCCCGCGCCCTGCCGTCCGGTACGAGTTCTTTCACCCGCCGCCGCAAGACCGCCAACTCCGGCAACGCAGCTCCCAGAGCCGCATATTCCGTCGCCAGGTCGTTCTTTAATAATTTCGCCAGCCGGGGCGATGCATTGCCCGTTGCAATCGTGCCCGCCAGACCGCCCGTCGACCATACGGCGGGCAAATGCACCTCGCCGGCGGTCGCCTCGATCGCATCGTTCAGCCAGGCGCCTTGCTCCCGCGCCGCGGTGCGTACCGCAACGGCGGCAGCCGGTGCGGCGAGAATAACCAGGTCGCCGGCGTGAATGTCCGTCGCCCGAAATTCCCGCGCTTCATGCCGCAGGCGCCCCTGTTCCGCCCAAGCGGCAATCTCCTCCGTGACCGTCGGCGCAATGACGACAACAGCCGCCCGCCCGAGCAGGCCGCGCAGCTTGCGCGCGGCGATACGTCCGCCGCCCACACAGGCCACGCGATGCCCCGCCCGCAGAACCAGCGCGATCCCGTCAGTCGGCACAGCTCGCCTCAAAACCGATGTCCTCGATCGCGGCGCAAAGCGTTGCCGCCTGCAGCGCTTCGCCCGTAACCGTCGCGCGACCGGCGGCGAGATCCACCTGTACCGCCGTCACACCGGCAACCGCCTTGAGCGCGTTTTCTACCGCCCGAACGCAGTTTTCGCAATGCATGCCTTCCACTCGCAATGTCCGTGTCATCTTGCTTTCGCCTCCCGCTCCAAACTCGCTAAAAACCCCGGTTGTCGGCAGAGTTCGGTGAAATCCGCAATAATCCGCGCCGACAGTCCCCAAATCGTATATTTTCCGTAATTATGTACATATATATAGCGCAATTCGCTGCGGTTCCAGCCGCGTTGATAATGCGGCATTCTGTCGAAAGGGAAACCGGCGCCCGGGTATACTCCCGCACACATGGCTACCCGCTCCGGCTCGGTTGCCAGAAAATGCGCCACGGGAACGGTGAACACGGCCGCCACTTCGTCCGGGCTGCACACGATGTCCGGCAGACCGTCCGCATATGCCCGCACCAGGTAGGGCGCTACCAGACGTCCCATGTAGGTATACTCCAACGGCATGGCGCCGAGCACTTCCCAAATCTCCGGCGGCGTGCCGATTTCTTCCGCCGCTTCCCGCAAGGCGGCTGCCGCCGGATCGGCGTCATACGCCTCGATCCGACCACCGGGAAAAGCCGCCTCACCTGGGTTCATCGCCAACTTGGTCGTGCGTTGTTCGAACAACAAATGCCATGCACCGTCGAGCCGCACCAGCGGTACCGCCACGGCATAACGCAATGCCGTACGCAAGTCCGCTTCAGCCGGCAACCATTTTCTCATCTCTTCAACTCCCGCCTCTTATTATACACCCGACGGCAAGCGAGCTATTTCTGTTGCAGCTTTGTGCTTACCGCCGACTGCGCTTCGTCCTGATCAAAAAGGGCGCGGACGAATTCCTTCGCATTAAACGGCTGCAAATCATCCGCTCGTTCGCCGACGCCGATCCACTTGATCGGCACGCCGAGTTCCTCCTGTACGGAGATGACCACGCCGCCTTTGGCCGTGCCGTCCAGCTTGGTGAGGACAACGCCGGTCAGCGGCACCGCCTGGCCGAAGAGTTTCGCTTGGCTGACCGCATTCTGGCCGGTCGTCGCATCCAGCACCAGCCAGGTTTCGTGCGGGGCTTCCGGTACCAATTTCCGAGCGACTCGACCGATTTTTTTCAATTCCTCCATCAGGTTTACCTTCGTATGCAAACGCCCCGCCGTATCGATCAGAACGATATCGCAGTCGCGCGCTGTTGCCGTTTCCAACGCTTCATACACGACCGCGGCAGGATCGGCTCCCTCCGAGTGCTTGACGATATCCGCGCCGACACGCTCCGCCCAAATGCTCAACTGTTCCGATGCCGCCGCCCGGAACGTATCGCCCGCCGCCAGCAACACACGGTAGCCCTGCGCCTTGTAGTACTGCGCCAATTTCCCGATGCTCGTCGTCTTGCCCACGCCGTTGACCCCGACGACAAGGACGACTTCGGGGTGATGCTGCGGCGCGGGATCGGCTTCGTAACTCAGCCACTGCGCGAGGATTTTCTCCAGAAAAGGCATGACCTCATTCGTCGTCCGAATTTCGCCCTCTTTCACGCCGCGGCGAATTTCCTGCATGAGATAATCCGTCGCCGTGAGCCCCAGATCGCCTGTCAGGAGCACCGCTTCCAAGTCGTCGAGAAAGTCCTCGTCGATTTCCGCATAGCCGATAATTACCGTCTCAATATTACGCACAAAGCTTTGTTTCGTGCGTTCCAATCCTTGTTTTATTCGCTGAAAAAAGCTCATGTCAGCCCTCCTCGTATTGCTGTAAATCGACCGTGACCAGCTTGGAAACGCCCTTTTCTTCCATGGTCACTCCCTGCAGGCGGTCGGCCGCGCTCATCGTCGCCTTGCGATGCGTAATCACGATGAATTGGATATCCTGCCGCCCTTCCGCCAGATAATGCTTGAAGCGCTCAATATTCGCATCGTCCAATGCCGCATCGATTTCATCGACGAGACAAAACGGTGCGGGTCGATACGCCATGAAAGAAAAGAGCAGGGCAATAACGGTCAGCGCCCGCTCGCCGCCGGAAAGCAGCGACAGCGCCTGCTGTTTCTTCCCCGGCGGACGGACATAAATTTCCACTCCTTCCGGGTGCTCCTCCGTGGCCGTCACCAATTCCAAGCGCGCCTGACCGCCGCCGAATACATGAGCGAAAATGCGTTGAAACTCTTCCGCTACCACGGCAAAGGCTTCATTGAATCGCCCGCGCATTGTCGTATCGATTTCCGTGACCACTTCGTGCAACGCTTTGCGCGCTTCTTCCAAATCGGCCAATTGTTTTGCATAAAAGGCGCTTCGTTCCTGCGCCGCCGCATACTCCGCCGGTGCTTGCGGATTGATCGGTCCGAGGTTTGTAATGTCCGCATCAACGGCCTGTAATTCCGTGCGGATAACGGCCATATTCCCGTCTATCCGCACCTCTTCCATCTCTGCCGCCGTGTAGCCGAAACGTCGGAATTCCTCTTCCTTACGTGTCGCTTCCTCCAACGCATATTCCCGGCGGGTATTCTTTTCCGCCGCCGCCAGCCGCGTCCGGCTCTCCGTTTGGCGCAAGGCTTCGTATGCTGTCTCCGCCTGCCGTTCCGCCGCCAGCCGCTGTGCCTGTGTTTCATAGCAGGCATCGCAAGCCGCTCGCTTCGCCCGTGTATCCTGTTGCGCCTGCTCGAATTCCGTCTCTCGTTCGGTCAGCTCACGTTCCAGCCGCCGAATTTCTTCCTCGCGAGCGGTGCAAGCCGTTGTTTCCGTCGCCCGGCGCGCCCGATTGGCCGCGACTTCTCCCCGCTGCCGGGCGCGTTCGTCTTCATACCGGCGCAATTCCGCCTGCAATCTCGCCACGTCCACGCGCGCCTGTGTCCACGCTTCCCGCGCGCCGCCGTCATCCGCCGGCACGGCAAGCGTCGCCTGTACCTGCGGCACTGCCGGGATGCTTTCCGCTTGCTTTGCCGCCAACGCCGCGCGAAGATTCTCCCGCTCGGCAGCAAGTTCCCGCCGCCGTTCGGCCTGTATCGTCTGCCGCTCCCGCAGCGCACGTTCCTCCGCGCCCCGGGTGGCCAAGTCGATCTCGGCCGCCTGTACCGCCTGCAACGCTTTCTCCTGCGCCGCCAGGAACGGTGCCGCCGAAAGCACCTCCCGAACCGGTGTCGCCCGAACGGCCGCCAGCCGTTCCTCCGCTTCCGCCAATTCCTGCTTCCGGCCGAAAATGCCGCTGCCGGATGCGGCCGTGCTGCCGCCGACAATCGCGCCGCCCGGTTGGATCAATTGCCCGTCCAGGGTGACCATCCGCAAGCGTTGGCGATATGTTGTCGCCAAACGTTGTGCCGTCGCCAAATCTTCCACCACGAGCGTCCGCCCGAGCAAGTATTCCGTCAGCGGTGCAAACTCCTTTGCCGTTTGCACACAGGCGGCCGCCGTACCGTGTACACCCTTCTCCGCTAAGGCGTCCTTGTCGCGCAATACCGCCGGGCGCAACGCCGCCAGCGGATAAAATGTCGTCCGCCCGTAGCGGCCTTGTTGCAAGTAGCGAATGGCCGCTTTCGCCGTCTCCCAATCCGCCACGACCAAGTGCTGCACCGCGCCGCCCAGAGCGACACTCACCGCCGTCAGGTACGGCTCCGTTACCTGCAGGACATCGCCCACCGTCCCGAAACAGCCCTTGCGCCACGCACCTGTTGCGCGCAACACCTCTTTCGTCGGTCGCCCGTAGCCTTCGTATTCCGCCGCCAAATGCTGCAGGTAACGCACGCGCTCCGTCCATTTTTCGAGCGCCGTCTCGCGTGCCTGCGCCTGTTGCCGGGCATCGGTTTCCGCCTGCCGGGCCGCTGTCGCCGCCGCCGTTCGTTTTGCCGCCTCGTCGCGACTTTGCGCCAGTCGTTCGCGCGCTGCCGTGAGTGCCGTCGTCGCGAGGGTCAGCGCTTCCCGCAATGTCGCCGTCGCCGCTTCTTCCTGCCGGGCACGCTCGTCGCAGCGGGCAATTTCCTGTTCCAAACGCTGCAATTCCCGCGTTCGCAACTCCGTCGCCGTCAGGTATTCCGCTTCCGCCCGCGCCTGTGTCTCCCGCGCCTCGCGATAGGCGGCTTGCGCCGCCTGTAAGCGCAACGCTTCCGCTTCGCATTCCCGCTCGCGTACCGTTGCTACGCTCAATTCCGTCGCCAGTTCGGCAATCCGTTTCTCCTGCTCCGCCAACGCGGTCTGCAACGCCGTCTCCGCCGCGGCCAGTTCCGCCGCCTGCGCCGAGAGAGCCGCCGCATTTTCGCGAGCCAGCCGCAACCGCTCCTCGCCGCTGCGAAATTCGCCGGCCAAACGCTCCCGCAGTTGTTCGGCCTGCGAAGCTTCCTGCTCCAGTCTGCGTAATTCTTCGCGCTCCGTCACATTCTCCTGCAAGCGTACCCGGCGTTCCGCCTCCGCGGCCGTCAGTGCCGTCTGCGCCGCCGTCCACGCCGCGGCCGCATCGATCGCCTCATTTTCCACCCGGGTCAGCGTACGCTGGGCGCTCCGCCACTGCTGCCAGGCGGCCGTCGCCAGGAGGCGCCGTTTGCGCGTACTCAGCTCTTCGTAGCGTTTTGCGGCAGCCGCTTTTTCCGCCAGCGGTTCCAACTCCTCCGCCAGTACCCGCGCCACATCATGCACCCGCTCCATATTCCGCTCCGCCTCTTGCAACTTCCGCATGCCTTCCGTCTTACGCAATTTGTAGCGAGTGATTCCTGCGACTTCTTCAAAAATCAGCTTGCGTTCTTCCGGCTTGCCGACAAGAATTCGATCCACTTTTTGCTGACCGATGACGGCCATCGAATCTTTCCCCAGTCCCGTGTCCGCAAAGAGATAATGTATATCACGAAGCCGGCAGCTGCGCTTATTGATAAAGTATTCACTTGTGCCGTTCCGCAACAGCCGTCTGGTAACCGCCACTTCCGCCGCCTCGCCGGGCACAAGACCCGCCGCATTGTCGAAAACCAGCGTTACTTCCGCCGCCCCCTGCGCCCGACGTGTCTCCGTGCCGGCAAAAATGACATCGCCGGCCTCACGCCCGCGCAACTGGCGCACATTCTGCTCGCCGAGCACCCAGCGAACCGCATCGGCAATATTACTCTTGCCGCTGCCGTTCGGTCCGACGATCGCCGTGACTCCCGGGGCAAACTGCAGCTCCGTCGTGCCGGCGAACGACTTGAAACCGCGCAGGATCATTCGTTGTAACCGCATTCCCGCTCCTTTAATCCGACCGGATTCCTCCGGCGTTGTATCATACTGTTTCCATTATACAAGATTTACCTGTATTTTTCTTCCTTTCCCGCATTCCCTTCCTTGTGCCGGCAAGGAAAACGCGACCGCCGGAGATCCGCGCATATGCTGCACAATAAAAAACGCCCTCCCTGCGGAGAGCGTCCTTTGTCTTACGGCAACGGGCCGTAAATCGCTTCGTGAATAATTTGTATCGCATCGGCATAATGCTGCGAATTGCAATACAGGTATACATCAGGCACCGTAATAATCCCGTCGTTGCGGATAACGGGAAGATCGGCATAGGCGGGATCGGTGCGCAATTCCTCCGCCAGACTGTCGTTCCCTTTTCCCACCTTTGTCACGGTAATCCGTATCGGGACGAGAAAATAGTCCGGCTGCAACGCGATAACCGCCTCTTTCGTCAGATGGTCGCTGCGGTTCAGGCCGGCAAGCGCGGCACCGTTTTGCACCCCCGCATCCGTCAGAATCTGGTGGAACACGCCTTTCGAACTGCCGAATGCGCCGTAACCGGAAAAGCCGAGCACGATCGGTCGCCGCTCCTGCGGTACATCGCTCAGGCGGGTGCGAATACGTTCGGCGACCGTCTCGATGTTCCGAATGAACTCGCGCCCCTTTTCTTCCTCCCGCAGCGCCGCAGCCACCAGCGCAATCCGCTCATTGACCATCTCCCGCGTGGTCGCCACGGGCAATGCGAGAACCGGAATCCCCAAATCGCGAAGCGTGCGAGTGGAGCTTTCATCGCGCTCCTGGAAGATAATAAGATCCGGCTGCAGCGCGACAATTTGCTCGGCGGAAAGCTCGCCGTCCGTCACTTGCGCCACCTGCCGCGCCTTCACATGCTCAAGAGATTCGTCCGCAGTCGCCGTGCGGGATACCGCAAGCAGCCGAGACGGCCCTGCCAGGCCGAGCACGAGATCATCCAAGTTCATCGTATTCGCATAGATGCGTTGCGGCACTCGGGCGAGATGCACCTCCTGCCCGAAACCGTCACGCACCGTATAGCCGCCGGTCTCTTCCCGCAACCCACCGCAACCTGTCAGGATAAGCAGCAGGATCGCCAGCAACCACTGCGCCCGTCTTTTCATGTTACCACCGATATTTTACACCCAATAAGTAGTTGCGCGGCTGCATATTATACCGCGAGGATACGTGACTGGTAATATCGCGACGATTAAGCACGTTATCCACATCCAAGAATATTTCCACACCGCTCGGCTGACGATACGCCAAGTGGAAGGCCGTGATGAACAGCGGCCGCACCTCTTCCTGATACGAGGACAGAACCCGCCGCCCCAGGTAGGAGCCGTACAGACCGGCGTCCCAACGTTCCGAGCGGTAGCTGACGCCTGCATTGGCCTGGATCCGGCCGTAGTCCCGCTGCCAGCCCTTAGCGGCTTTCGAGGCATCAAAGAACTTCGGATTTTGGAAAACAAGCCCCGCGTCCGCGCTCCAACCGTTGCGGAAATCATGCGTTACCGAGATTTCCACCCCGGCGTTCTTTGTGTCTTCATTCAGCGGAACACTGATCGGCTCTCCCGTAACGGGATCCGTGACATCCTTCAGGCGCATAAAGTTCTTGACATCCGCACGGAAGAGGGATACCTTCCAAAGGGTATTTTCATGCCGGTACTTCACACCGAGTTCATAATGCTTACCCGTTTCCGGCTCCAACTTGGCATTTCCTGCCGTATCTCCCTTGCCGTACAAGTCGGGCAGTGTCGGCAACGTAAAGGATTCGCCATAGGAAGCAAACCAGGAAACGGTCTCGCTCGGCGTGTACAGATACTGGATTTGCGGCGTAAATTGGTTGTATTCTTTGTCGCCGTAGGAGTTGCCGGTCCAGGTTTCCCGCACGGCTCCGCTCAACATATGCCGGTCATTGAAGTGATGTTCATACGACGCATAGGCCGAATATACATTGCGGGAATATTGCGAAAATGCGGGATCTTCGTACCCTATGAAACGGCCGGTACTCTTGTTCCATTTCGGCTTATTTCGCTGTGAGATCCGGTAGAAGCTGTGGTCGGCGGAAACACCGAACAGCGCCGTCCCCCGCTCCGTCTGCCATTCCTTGTGCAAGTCGAACGAATAGAGCCGGTCAATCGTATCATAATAATACTTACGATCCAAAATGCCGAGCAGTTCCGCCGATGTCTTGCCGGCGTAATCCCAATAGGTATACTGCGTCTTGGAGTCCGTATTATGGTACGCCAATGTCGCCGACAGACCGTCTTTTTCATACTGCAGCCCGGCTTGCCAATCTTTGGAATGAATATCCCGCCAGTCATAGATGACAGGTTCCGGACCTTTGGTTACATAGTTGTACGAGCGCTTGTAATGGTAGTCGTTGTGCGTCGTCCGAAAGCGCAGCTCATCCGTGATATTCCACTGCACTTCACCGATCTGCTTCGTCCCGCCGTGAAAATGGAAAACTTTCCCGTTGGACGGCTGCGAAGTATGCAGCACCGTACCCTTCTTATCCAGCGTATAGCCGACGGAAAATTTCCCGTCTCCTACAACGATTTGATGTCGCTGTCGGTCAAAGTTCCCTGCCGAGACCGAGGCGATATTCTGCCGCTGCTTTTTGGTAATTACGTTGATGACGCCGCCGGTCGCATCCGAGCCGTACAGAACCGCGCCGCCGCCGCGGACGACTTCGATGCGTTCGATCATTTCCGCCGGGATGGTATCCAAATCCGCATAGCCGTTGCGATAGTTCAGCGGCATTCCGTCAAGCAAAACCAAGGTGCCGCGCCGCTTGCCGCGAATGAGAAACTCCCCCCCTGTATCGCCGACGGTGTTCGCCTTGTAAATGACCCCGGTCGCAAAGCGCATCGCATCCAAGGCGGATTGCGCCCCCATCGTCTCCACTTGTTCCGCGGTAATTACTTCCGTCGTCGCCGGCGTCTCCAGATCCGTTTTTTCGTACCGGGATGCCGTGACTATCACCGGAGCCAATTCCAATGTATCGGCCGCCGCTGCCGTAAGGCAACCGCAGGCAGTAAGCACCGTCACTGCCGCTCGCACAGAATACTTCATACGTCCTCCTTCACCCTTAAATATAGAAACATAACATATTAGTTAAATGATTATAACACAGGTTATCATTACTGTAAAGTTAACACAAAAAGGGATTTCCCAACGGGAAACCCCTTTCCTATAGCCAAAAAAGCCACCACGACAACGCCAGCAAGATACCGATCCCGCCTGCGATGATACCCCGTTCGAGGGGCGTCCATGGCCGACGTTTTCGCCGCCGCGGCGCCTTGCGGCCGAGATTGCGTACGCGCCGTTCATCCGCCAGGTATACCTTACCGTGCAGATGACCGCGACGCGTTTCCGCCCGCGGCCGGGCATACGCATCATACCGTTCGCTCCAATAGTCAACCATCGCCTCACCGGACAGCCCGAGGAAGTCGGCATAATTACGCAACATACCTTTTATATACAGACTGCCGGGGATCGCACGATAGTTTTCCGTCTCCAAAGCGGCCAGGTAGGATTCGCGGATATAGATCCTGCGGGAGACATCACTCCGATTGAGCCCCGCCGCTTCCCGCGCCTTGCGGAGTTCGTTACCGAGTTCCATCCGTCGTGCCTCCTTCTTCCTTTGCGAAAAGAGCCATCGCCGCATCTTCCGTCAGCAGAATCTCGCGCGCCTTGCTGCCGAGCGAGGGTCCGACGATCCCCATGCTTTCCATGGTGTCGATGAGCCGCCCGGCACGCGTATAGCCGATCCGAAAGCGTCGTTGCAACATGGAAACGGAGGCTTGGCCGGTCTCTACCACCATGCGTACGGCATCTTCCAGCAGCTCATCATCCCACAGCGGAGTCTCGCCGTTCGGCTCGCTTTCCTGCGCGCGGGTGAGGTCGTCGTGGTAATCCGGTGTACCTTGCTTGCGGATATATTCCACCAACGCCTCCACTTCGCCGTCGGAAATGAAGGCTCCCTGCACCCGTCGAGGCTTCGGCGCGCCGACCGGATAGAAGAGCATATCGCCTTTGCCGAGCAGTTTTTCCGCGCCGGCCATATCCAGAATGGTTCGCGAGTCGACTTGACTGGAAACCGCAAAGGAAATCCGGCTGGGTATATTGGCCTTGATCGTACCCGTAATCACATCAACGGACGGCCGTTGCGTCGCCAACACCAGGTGCAGCCCGGCCGCACGCGCCATTTGCGCCAGACGGGCGATCGCATCTTCCACGTCGGCGGGCGCCACCATCATCAAGTCCGCCAGCTCGTCAATGATAATCACCACCAAAGGCAACTTGCTGTCGGGGTGCATCTCATTGTAGCCGACAATATTACGCGCCTTCGCCGAAGCAAACAGGCGGTAGCGGTTTTCCATTTCCCGCACGGCCCAGCGCAAAACTCCCGCCGCTTTTTTCGCATCGGTGACGACCGGTGTCATCAGGTGCGGGATATGGCTGTATTGCGCCAGTTCCACCACTTTCGGATCGATGAGGATGAGCTTGACCTCATCCGGATAATTGCGATACAAAATGCTGGCAATCAGCGTATTTATGCAGACGGACTTGCCCGAGCCGGTAGAGCCGGCGATCAACAGGTGCGGCATCTTCGCCAAATCCGTCACGACGGGTCGCCCCGTAATATCCATGCCGAGACCGACCACCACGCCGCCGACCGCATGCTGAAATTCTTCGCAGGTCAACACTTCCCGCAGACCGACCGCCGCCACTTCCCGATTCGGCACCTCGATACCGACGGCCGCCTTGCCGGGGATCGGCGCTTCGATACGCACATCGGTGGCCGCCAACTGCAAGGCAATATCGTCCGCCAGATTCACGATCCTGCTGACTTTTACACCCGGCCCCGGTTCGAGTTCATAACGCGTCACCGCCGGCCCGCGGCTGGCATGGATTACTTTGGCTTCCACACCGAAACTGGCCAATAATCCCTCGATTTTGGCCACGTTGTCACGCACTTCCTGCTGCCCGCCGCGGCTTTGTTTCGTCTTTTGGAGCAGATCCGGACTCGGTAAGCGATAGTCCTTCCGGCGCACGGCGACCGGCTTCGGTGCCAAGTCCGGCTTCACGCTTGCCGTATCCGTTTCCGCCGGCGGTTGCGCCCAATCGGGCTCCGGCGGCAAGGCCGTATCCTGTTCCCGATATTGCAAAGGTGTTGCTTTTCCCGCAAGCACCGCTTCGTCCTCTTTTTCCGTTTGGCCGGCCGGCGAAGAAGCCGCCGCGGAATCATGTTTCTTCTCGCCGCCGAAATCAAAAAACTGCGGCGGCTGTACCGATCGTTTCGTCTCCGTTTCCCGCTCCCGGTGCGCTTTCACCCGCTCCGAGGCTTTATCCCAATGCGGTTTGGCCTTCCGTCCGACAAAACGCATACCATCCGCCAAGGTCCAATTGGTCAACACGACCGTATTGATGATGAACAAGGTCGCCAAGGCCACCCGCACGCCCATTTCGCCGAACAGCGTGCGCAGGCACAGGAGACCCGCCGCACCGACAAGCCCGCCGTACAGAGGGAAATAATCCGGGCGCAGCTCTTCACCGGGAATGACATACCACCAATGCAGCACGGTCACCGCCAAAAGGAAATAGTTCAGCCAAACGATATCGCGTGTCGAGATCTGCAGCCGGATATGCCGATACAGATAATGCCAGCCCGCCAGAATGCACACCAGCGCAGGGAAAAATGCGCCCATACCGAAAGCGTAGCGCAAACCCGTCCGCATCCAACTGCCGGCAATGCCCACATCCAATCCCACCAAACTGATCAGGCCGAAAATGCCGACGGCAATCAGAATAATACCGACGATTTCATAGTAACGCTTGCCGGCACCTCGGCCGTTTCGTTTCACTTGTTTCTTCACTTCCCGTCCCCCTCGGTGTGCTCCGTCTGCATACGTCCGAACCAGGCTCGGACGAGGTCGCCCTCCGCCCCCAGCGGTCGCGGCCGGTAGTAACGATCCTCTTTGATCTCATCGGGCAGATATTGTTGCCGTACCCAGCCGCTCGGATAGTTATGCGCATACAGATACCCTTTGCCGTGTCCCATGGCTTGCGCGCCGCTGTAATGTGCATCGCGCAAATGCGCCGGCACGCGTCCGATCCGGCCGCTGTGTACGCGTTGCAACGCGGCGTCTATGCCGCTGATCGTACTGTTACTTTTCGGTGCCAACGCGATATAGAGTACCGCTTCGGCAAGGATAATTCGCGCTTCCGGCCAGCCGACAAGTTGTGCCGCCTGCGCCGCCGCATTCGCTATGACTAAGGCCTGCGGATCGGCCAGACCGACATCCTCCGCCGCACAAATAACCATCCGTCGAGCGATGAAGGACGGCTCTTCCCCGCCCTCTATCATCCGTGCCAGGTAATGAAGTGCGGCCTGCGGATCCGAACCGCGCATACTCTTGATAAACGCGGAAGCGACATCATAATGGCTGTCGCCGTCTTTATCATAAGCGACTCGGCGTCTCCCGACAACCCCCGCCAGAAATTCTCCCGTAAGCGTTTCGCCCGCAGGTAAAGCGGCGGCCGCCTGTTCCAAAAAATTCAGTGCCAGACGCGCGTCGCCGTCCGCAATATCCGCCAAACCGCGCAAGACCCCCGCCGCCAATTCGTCGGCGGAACGGCCGAGCCCCCGCTCCGTATCCGTCCAGGCCGCCAGCAAAATTCGCTCGATGGCCGCCAAGGGCAAGGCCTCCAGACGAATCAGCCGCAAGCGGGAGAGCAACGCCCGCTGCACCTCGAAAAACGGGTTTTCCGTCGTTGCTCCGATCAAGATGATCGTGCCGTCTTCCACATATGACAAAAGCAGATCCTGCTGCCCTTTATTAAAACGATGGATTTCGTCGATGAACAAAATAGTCCGCCGTCCGTACAGGCTTCCCTGATCTTTCGCTTCGGCAATGACCTTACGCAACTCCGCCACGCCGGAAGTCGTCGCATTTACCGTGACGAAATGGCTTTTCGTAGCGGCGGCAATCACGCGGGCAATCGTCGTCTTCCCCGTGCCCGGCGGCCCGTACAGCAAAAGCGAAGGCACCGTATCCCGGGCAATCATCGCCGCCAGAAAGCTTTGCGGCCCGATGACCGCATCCTGGCCGTATACCTCTTCCGGGCGGCGAGGCCGCATCCGTACCGCCAGCGGGCGGAAATCGTCACTGCGGCTTTGTTCAAATAAATTTTCCATCTCGCTTCTCCGTTAAACAAAAGAACCGCTGTTTCGTGTCGCAGCGGTTAACGAAAATCCCCACCATGTCGTACAGCCTTATTTTGAGCCTGCATGTGCAGGTGGGTGTCGCTCGTTCGAGACCGCAGCCTCGCCCGAAGTAAGACTCCCTTTGTAAAGGTGTTGGTTCAAAATACCGGGCCACACGGGCACGGCAGGGCTTTCTTCACTTATATTATAGCAGACGGGTGAATTTTTTCAACCTCTCGCAACCGCTTGCCTGCACCGCTCCTATTTTTTGACCAGTGCTTCTTCCGTGCGAATCGACAACTCCCGCAGCTGTTTCGGAGATACTTCGCCCGGCGCCTGCGTCATCGGATCGATGGCGCTTTGCGTTTTCGGGAACGCGATGATGTCGCGAATGGAACGACATCCCGCCATCAGCATGACGAGCCGATCGAGCCCGAAAGCAATCCCGCCGTGCGGCGGCGCCCCGTACCGGAAAGCATCCAACAGGAAACCAAACTTCTCCGCCGCTTCGTCTTGGCTCATGCCGATTGCGCGGAAAATTTTCTGCTGCAATTCATCCTGATAAATCCGCAAACTGCCGCCGCCCACTTCGACCCCGTTCAAGACAAGATCATACGCTTTGGCAAATACGTTCTCCGGTTGCGATTCCAGCAGCGGGATATCCTCATCCCGCGGCATGGTGAAGGGATGATGCATCGCCACATAGCGTTTTTCATCCTCATCGTATTCAAACATCGGGAAATCCAGCACCCAGGTGAAGGCCAACTGATCTTCATCAATCAGGTTCATCCGGCGTGCCATTTCCAAACGCAACTCACCCAATGCCTGGGCTACGACTTTTGCTTTGTCGGCAATCATCAAAATCAAATCGCCCGGCTGCGCGCCGCTCCGTTCGATAATCGCTCGAACCATCTCATCGCCGAGGAATTTAGCGATCTGCGATTTGATGCTTCCGTCTTCGTTGACGATGATCCAAGCCAGACCCTTGGCGCCGTACCGGCCGACATAGTCGACAAGGCCGTCGATTTCGCGCCGCGGGATTCCCGCATCCCCCTGCACGACAATCCCTTTGACCTGTCCGCCCTCTTCCACTACGGCCCGGAATACTTTGAAGTCCGTCGTCGCTACGATATCCGTCGCTTCAAAAAACGGCATCGCAAAACGCAAGTCCGGCTTGTCCGAGCCGTACAAATTCATCGCTTCCGTATACGAGATCCGCGGAAACGGCGTCACGACCTCTTTCCCGAGTCCCGCCTTGAAAATTTCCGCCACCATGCCTTCCATGAGCGCCAAAATCTCATCGCGTTCGACAAAGCTCATCTCGATATCCAGCTGCGTAAATTCCGGCTGGCGATCGGCACGCAAATCTTCGTCCCGGA
Source organism: Veillonellaceae bacterium (assembly GCA_022771805.1). GTDB lineage: Bacteria > Bacillota > Negativicutes > Veillonellales > Negativicoccaceae > JALELM01. The sequence continues at coordinate 26,981 of JALELM010000006.1, forward strand.
AACAACGGGCGATCTGGAAATACCGCTCCATTCCCGCTACCATGAGGATCTGTTTGAACAGTTGCGGCGATTGCGGCAACGCGTAGAAACGCCCCGGGTTCACCCGGCTCGGGACGAGGTAGTCGCGCGCGCCTTCCGGCGTGCTCTTCGTCAGCATCGGCGTTTCGATTTCACAAAAGTCGTTCCGATCGAGAAAATCGCGCATGGCTTTCGTCACCCGATGACGCAGGCGCAGGTTGCGCTGCATTTCCGGACGGCGCAAGTCGAGATAGCGATATTTCAGGCGAATATTTTCATCGACATCAATACCGTCTTCAATATAGAACGGCGGTGTCAGCGCCGAATTCAATACGCGCAGTTCGGTGACAACGACTTCCCAACGGCCGGTCGCCATTTGAGGATTGATCGTCGCCTCCTCACGTTCGCGGACGGTACCGCGCACGCAAACAACGTACTCGTTGCGAATCGCCTCCGCTTTATGAAAACTTGCCTCGTCATAATCGGGCGAAGCGACCAGCTGTACCACACCGCTTCGATCGCGCAAATCTATGAAAATCAGTCCGCCGTGGTCCCGGCGCCGTTCCACCCAGCCGCACAGCACCACTTCCCGCCCGCACGCGGCGGCATCCACTTCGCCGCACATCGTCGTGCGTGCCAAACCTGCCATCGTCTCCATTCGAGTCATCCTCTCAATCATTCTTCAGTCTGTAAACGGGCGACCAAGTCCTCCATTGCAATGCTTTCCTGCGTGCTTTCCTGCAGGTTTCGCAAAGTAATTCGACTCTGTGCCAGTTCATCTTCGCCCATAATTATAGCATATTTTATTCCCGCTTTAGCCAGCTGTTTGAAACGGCTTCGCATGCTGCGCCCCGCCAAATCCGTATCGACAGCCAAGCCGGCCGCACGCAGCTCCTGCGCCAGGGCAAAACCGGCTCGGTCGGCCGCTTCACCATGTGTAACCAGCGCCGCCAACGGTTTTTCGCCGGTCTCCGGCAGCAGGTTCTGCATGGCCAAGGCCAGTAAAAGGCGCTCCAACCCGACGGCAAAACCGATACCCGGTGTCGCGGGTCCGCCGATCTCTTCGACCAGGCCGTCATAGCGACCGCCGCCGCACACGGCGCTCTGTGCTCCGAGCGGCAGGTACTGAATCTCGAATGCCGTCTTGGTGTAGTAATCGAGCCCGCGCACGAGGTGCGGATCCAAGGTAAAGGCAATTCCCGCCGCCGTCAGATATTCCTGCACCGCAGCAAAGTGCGTGCGGCAGTCTTCACAAAGATAATCCGTCAGCAGCGGCGCGCCGGCCGCTACACGTCGGCATCCCTCTTCCTTGCAGTCCAACAGACGCAGCGGATTTTTGTCCAACCGGCTGCGACAATCTTTACACAGTTCGTCGCTCTGCGCCGTGAAATACTCCACCAGCGCCTGCCGATATGCCGGGCGACATTGCGGACAGCCGACGGAATTGATCAGCAATTCCAGTTCTTGCAAACCGAGTTCACGGAACAACTGCAAGGCCAATGCGATGATTTCCGCATCCGCCTGCGGTGACGCGCTGCCGAGAATTTCCGTGCCGAACTGATGAAACTCACGATACCGTCCGGCTTGCGGCCGGTCATAACGGAACATAGAGCCGATGTAGTACCAGCGCTCCACACCCTGATTGGCATAGATTTTGTGCTCCAAGTAAGCACGCACGGCCGAAGCCGTATTTTCCGGCCGCAGCGTCAGCGAACGATCCCCCCGATCCGTAAATGTATACATCTCTTTGGACACGACATCCGTCGTCTCACCGATACCGCGCTGAAACAGTTCCGTCTGCTCGAACATCGGGGTGCGGATTTCCGCAAATCCGTACCGCGAGCAAATCCGGCGGATTTTCGCTTCCACATACTGCCATTGGGCACTTTGCGGCGGCAGGATATCCTGCGTACCGCGCAGGGCTTTGATCATATTGTTCGCTCCTTTGTCATCGCCTCAAACAACTCCTCGCGTTTGACAAGCCAAGCGGCAAGTTCCGTCCGGTACCGATCGGGATCCCGGGGAAAATAGCAACGCGTCAATTGAAAGGCTTCATTACGTATTACTTTATTGGTGGCACCGGGACCGATCCCCAGTACCGGCAAGCGTTCCGCCATCATTTGCATATTATACAGACAGGCCGTCCCGGGCAACGCATAGCCGAGGTTCGGTAAATCGGCCTGTAAATATTTCTGTCGATAGAGATAGTACGGCAGGTATCCCGCTGCCCGCAAAGTCGTTGCGGCCGCACGCACCATAGCATAAGTTGCCGTTTCCCCCGGCAGGTCGGTCGACTCCTGCCCTGCCAACGGGCTCCCGCGCTTTAACGCCAGCGTATGGACGGTGACATTCGCCGGCCGCAGCCGACATACTGCCGCCAAGTTTTCCGCCATATCCGCCGCCGTCTGTCCCGGCAGTCCCGCGATGAAATCCATATTGATTACGGAAAAGCCGAGTTCGGTCGCCGTTTCATACATCCGATACACTTCCTCGGTCGTATGCGTACGCCCCACCCGGCGCAACAGTCGATCCTGCAAGGTTTGCGGATTGATGCTCAGGCGATTGACCCCGGCCGCCCGCAACACATGCAGTTTTTCTTCGGTCAATGTATCCGGCCGTCCCGCTTCCACAGTATACTCGGTCGCCGGCGTCAGCGGCAACGCGGAACGGACAGTCGCCAACAGTCGTGCCAACTCCCGAGCGGGCAGCACCGTCGGTGTACCGCCTCCGTAGTAGAAGGCTTCCACCGTCCGCCCCGTGCTCTGCAGCAATTCGCCCGCCGCTTCCACGTCCCGACACAGAGCGGCCAGAAACGGCTCCCAATTCTCCTGCGGGCGCGCCACCCGCGTCGGGAAGGAGCAGTACAGGCAATGGCTCGGACAATAGGGGATCCCCATATAAACAATTGTCCGGCCGCCTATTTCCGACGTCTGCGCCGGCACAAAACGCGCCTGCACATCGGCGATGTCAAGCAGCAGCCGGCGGAGTTCCGGCGCGACACGCAAGTCCGTAAGCAAAGCTTCGGCTCGGGTATTCCAATCCGGCTGACCGAAAAAACGCTGCAACAACTTGCTCGGCCGCATACCGTTCAGGTAACCCCAGGCGCCGAGTGATTGCCCCGTCTCTGCCGTCAGGAAGTTTTGCAGCGCCCGTCCCGCCGCCATGCGATCGGCGAGCCCCGCCGCCCGGTGCTGCGTCCCGTCGGGAGCGCGAAGCAACAGTTCCCAGCTGCCCTCACTCGCTCGAATGCGAACCTGCCAGCCCGGCACTTCCGCATCCTGCCGAAACCCGTACCGCAGCATGGTTTGCGCCACCATCGATTCAAAAGAGAGCGGCACGTCCTTCGTAAACCGGCGTATCACGATGAGCGGCGTTTTCTCCGGCAATTACGGCAATAACCGTACATTTTCAGCACGTGATCGACCACTTGAAAGCGCTCTTCTTCCTCAATCGCCTCTTCCAACGGTTCGAGCATATCGTATTCAAATTCGCGAATTTCACCGCAGTCCAAGCAGATCAGGTGATGATGAAAGTGCGGCATCGAATCGTCCAGCAGTTCATAGCGGGCGCGGCCGTCGCCGAAGTCGAGTTTTTTCAGCAGGCCGAGCTCGACAAACAGATCCAGCGTACGATATACGGTCGCCAAGCCGATATACGGCTGAATTTCCTTGACCATATTGTACACCTCTTCCGCGCTCATGTGTTTGTCTTCGCTGTCGACGAACACCCGCAAGATATCTTGCCGCTGTGTGGTAAATTTGTACTTATGCTCCTTGATTTTTTCGCGCAATGTTTTCATTATTTCCTGTTGCTTCATGATAATCCTCCCTTTTTACGATTGCCGCTGCGCCAATTCTTCATAGGTATTGTAATACCACATATGTTTCGCACACACTTTCAGAACCGCCAATGTCGGTACTGCCAACATCATCCCGAAAAGCCCCAGCAGCGCCGAGCCGATAAGGACACCGGCAATAATCGCCACGGGGTGAATCTGAATGACATTTCCCATCAGTTTCGGCATGAGCAGATGTCCGTCCGCCTGCTGAACGATAATGTAAAACACCAGCACCTTCAGCGCCAGTGCGGGACTGATCGTCGCCGCCAGCAAAATCGGCGGGATCGCCCCGACAATCGGCCCGACAATCGGCACCAGTTCCACCAAGCCCGCCAAGAGCGCGATCACCAACGGGTACGGCACACCGAAGAAATACATCCCGATGAAAACCGTCACCGCCATAAACAGACATAACAGCAGCTGACCGCGGATATAGGCACTCAGCATGTAGTCCGTTTCTTCAATTACATTCAGAATATGGCGGCGGTATCGCTGCGGAAACAGCCCCGCAAACAGCTGCTTGAATTCGGCTCCGTTTTTCAGCATATAGAACGTGATGATCGGCACGACGACCAGTTCGATCAGCGTGCTCGTAAAGGCCCAGATGGCAAAGATGCCGTTTTTGGCCAATTCCGCCAAATAGTTACCCGCCCGGACGGCGAGATCGCTCAATACGGTTTGCACATCCCGCGGAATGAATTCGAAGTAGTTGCGCTGCAGATAGTCCGCCAGCTGTACCGCCTGATCCGCCATTTCCGGCACTTGCAGGATGAAGAGCTCGAATTCATGCACAAACGGTACGATAATGCTGTTGCCGATGAGAACCAATACCAGTATGAAAATGATAAACGAGAGAATAATTGCCAGATCAATCGGCACCCAATGGCGATTTCTGTAGCGTGTCCAACGCATGATTGCATTGACCAACGGCCGCAACACCAGGCAAAGGAACAAGGCCAGAATGAAAGGCACCACAATCCAGGGCACATAGTATATCAGCAGGCAAATCGCCGCTACAATGGCGATCCGCAGCCAAAACTGGGTGTCTTTCTTTACCATAGATTTCCTCCGAATTGTCCGCCCAGGAAGGGATTGTACATTTTTTCCTCACCGATTTGCGTTGCCGGTCCGTGCCCGGAGAGCACCACCGTTTCCTCCGGCAAGGTCAGCAGTTCCGTCCGGATCGACTGCAACAATTCTTCCAGCGAGCCGCCCGGGAAATCCGTCCGACCGATGGAGCCGTTGAAGAGCGCATCGCCGGAAAATACTACCCCGACCTCTTGGTCATATAAACTGATTCCGCCCGGCGTATGTCCCGGCGTTTCCAGCACTTCGAGCGAAATCGAGCCGAGCTCCACCCGATCGCCGGCTTTGATATATTCGTCCGCCGGCTCCGTCGTCACCGGTGTCGAATGATATGCCGACAGGTTCAAGCGCGGATCGGCGAGATAGGCCGCGTCCGCTTCGTGCATCAACACGGGGACGGCGGGGTACGCCTTACGCAGCTCCGGCAGCGCGCCGATATGGTCGCCGTGGCCATGGGTCAAAACGATCTTCTTCAAATGCAGATTCCGTTCCGACAGTACCTTTTTGATAACTTCCGGCTCGCCGGCGGGATCGATGAGCAGCGCATCGTTCGTCGCTTCATCGATCAGAACGTAGCAGTTCGTAGCGAGGTCGCCCAGAGTCATGCTGATAATTTTCATATGCACCTCAAAACAGCTTCCGACTGTCCAGGAGCATGGTCACCGGACCGTCATTTACCAACTCCACCTGCATTTCCGCGGCGAAAATACCGGTGGCAACTGTTACGCCTTCCGCCCGACAGGCAGCCGCCAGTTCCTCGTACAGGCGCTTGGCCAACTCCGGCGGAGCTGCGGACGAAAATCCCGGCCGCCGCCCCTTGCGACAGTCGCCATATAGCGTAAACTGCGAGACGATCAGCAGTTCGCCCGCCGTGTCCAAAAGCGAGCGATTCATCTTGCCCGCGTCATCTTCGAAAATACGCAGATGCAAAATCTTATCTTTCATATACTGCACATCGGTCGCCGTATCTTCCGGCCCCACGCCCAGAAGCACGGTCAGCCCCGCACCGATCCTGCCGACGACTTCGCCGTCGACCGTCACCTGTGAGCGCAGCGTTCGTTGCAATACCGCTCGCATCAGCTACCTCCCGCCGTCTGCAACCGGCGCACGGAATAGATATCCTTCACCCGCCGCAGCTTGGTCATCACATAATCCAATTGCTGTAAATCTTTTATTTGCACCCCGAGACGAATCTTCGCTATTTTATTCTGCGGCAGATCCGCATTGATCGAACCGATGGAAATTTTCATTTCGGACATAATCGCCCAAATATCTTCCAGCAACGCCGTCCGATCATATGCCTCGATTTCCACGACTACCAAGAATGTCTCGTTGGCACCGTATTGCCAGCTGACCTCAATCAGCCGTGCGGGATCCGTGTTATTCACCACATTGATACAGTCCAGGCGATGCACGGAAACGCCCCGCCCGCGTGTAATAAAGCCGATGACCGCATCGCCCGGAACCGGATTGCAGCAGCGTGCCATGTGTACGAGCAGCCCCGGCTCACCCTTGACGAGAATGCCGCCGTTGCCTTTGGCCGCCGTTTTATGTACCCGCAAACTGTCCAGTGTCTGCTGCAACTGCGACGGCAAGGGATTTTCTTTTGCCTCTTCCTTCTTATGCGCGTCAATCAGCTTGACCAAAATCCCCTTGACCGTGATACCGCCGTAGCCCGTCGCCGCCAGCATATCCTGCACGGTGCCGGCATGCAGTTGCTCCGCCAGTGCTTCCAGGCGCCCCGGCTTGTTCAGCACCTTCCAGTCGTAACCCTGCTTCTTGGCTTCACTTTCCAACGCTTCTTTTGCTTTGGCGATATTTTCTTCCCGGTTGGCCTTTTTGAACCAATTGCGGATTTTCGCCCGGCTTTCCGATGCTGCGACGATATTCAACCAGTCCAGGCTCGGACGCCCCGTCTTTGCCGTGATAATCGTCACGATATCGCCGTTTTGCAGTTTATGGTCGATCGGTACCATTTTACCGTTGACTTTCGCCCCGATACAGCGATGGCCGACTTCCGTATGAATACGATAGGCAAAGTCCAGCGGAATGGAGCCCTGCGGCAAGCCGATGACGTCTCCTTGCGGCGTAAATACGAATACTTCGTCCGCAAAGACATCGAGTTTCAACGAATCGACAAATTCCTTCGGATTGCTGGTATCCTGCCATTCCAACAGCTTACGCAGCCAGCCGACTTTTTCGTCAAAATCCTGATCGGCCGCCTTTCGTCCGCCCTCCTTGTAGCGCCAATGAGCGGCGACACCGTATTCTGCAACCTGGTGCATTTCATGCGTTCGAATTTGAATTTCGACCGGCTGCCCCTGTGTCCCGATGACCGTCGTATGCAAGGACTGGTACATGTTTTGCTTCGGCATGGCGATATAGTCTTTGAAGCGATACGGCAGCGGCGTCCACAGACTGTGTACGATGCCCAGCACGGCATAACAGTCCTGTACGGTATTGACGATAATCCGCGTCGCGTATAAATCATAGATCTCGCTTAAATCCTGCTTTTTCTTACGCAACTTTTTATAAATGCTGTAGAAATGTTTCGGACGACCGCTGATTTCCGCTTCAATATGAGCCTTTTCCAATTCCTTGCGCAAAATATCAATGGTCGACATGACAATTTCTTCCCGTGCCTGCCGTTTCACCTTCATTTGCTCGACGAGATCGTAGTACTGAAGCGGCTCCAAATACCGGAAAGATAAGTCTTCCAGTTCCCATTTGATATTAAAGATCCCGAGTCGATGCGCCAACGGCGCAAAAATTTCCAATGTCTCCCGGGCGATTCGTTTTTGCTTTTCTTCCCGCATAAAGGACAATGTCCGCATATTATGCAGTCGGTCGGCCAGCTTGATGACGACGACGCGCACATCTTTTGCCATGGCGAGGAACATCTTGCGGTAGCTTTCCAGTTGCCGGTCTTCTTTTGTCTTGTAATCCATTTGCCCCAGCTTGGTTACGCCGTCCACCAGAAACGCCACTTCTTCGCCGAAGAGTATGCGAATATCCTCGAGCGTGTAGTCCGTGTCTTCCACCACATCATGCAATAGGGCTGCAATGATGCCGTCTACATCCATCTCGAGTTCCGCACTGATTTGCGCCACCGCCAACGGGTGCAATATATAAGGTTCGCCGGAAGCCCGCTTTTGTGCGGCATGTGCCGTATCCGCCAACTCAAATGCCTCACGGATCGGTTCATAATCCACATCCGGCAAGTAGCTGCGTACCGTCGCAACCAAGCGATTGTAGGCGGCTTCCTTATCGAAATCCGGTTGTGCCGTCACCGTTCATCCTCCCTCGAATTGCAACGCCGATACGTCGGCGCCGCCGCCAGATCCAGCTTAACTTCTGCCGGTACCCAGCGATATTTCAACTCGTCCTCTTCCGCTTCTTCCACTACGAGTCCCAACTCTTTCAGAATGCAAAGTCCGGTCAATGCGGTCCGTGCCGTATAGGGCCAACCGCGATACTCCGCCAACGCTGCTTCCGTCAACGCAACACTCTGCGGCTCATGCTGCAGATAGCCGTGCACAAAACGATAGACGGCCGCCACTTCGTCGCGCGTAATCGGCTGCAGCTCTGTTTCTTCCACATGTATATCCCGGATCACGCCCTGCACGTTTCGCACCTGTTGCCATTCATTTTCCTGCAACGCATAGACAAAGGAAATCCGATCCCCGCCGAAAACATCGCGCGTGCGATCCCCCATGCCCCAGCCGACCCAGTCCAGTTCGTACCCGCCTTGGCGCACATGCGCCTTGAGATGCCGGCGATCTTTACCGATTCGCCGTATATCCCGTACCTGTGCATCATACGTAACAAAAAGAGGGGATGGATTGGTTTCGCCGAACGGTTCCAATTTTGCCAAGGCCTCGACAAACTCGATACTCACCTCGGACAAATGCAATTCGGCCGTTATATCCAATTGCGGGATAAAATCTTCCGGCTGTAAATGCAGGGCGACATATTCCTGCAGCCGCTGCCGCAAAGCAGGAATATTCTCCGCCGCCACGGAAAACCCGGCCGCCTGATGATGCCCGCCGAACTGCAGCAGCAGATCCTCGCAATACCGGAGCGCTTCATACATATTCAAGGCCGGTATACTTCGGCAGGATCCTTTCCCGATACCGTCCGTTACGGAAATCATCACGGTCGGTCGCGCCAGCATGTCCACAAAACGCGAAGCGACGATCCCGATCACGCCGCCATGCCAACCCGCACCGTCAATAACCGGCATGCGGTCTTCCTCGGCGCCGAGCTCGCGCAAACGCGCCTGTGCCGCCTGCAACAATTCCCGCTCTTCCTGCTGTCGCGTCGCATTGATTTCACCGAGCTGCTCCGCCAACGCCGTCGCAGCCTCCGCATCCGTTGCCGTGAGCAACTCCACACCCAAGCGGGCATGCGCCATCCGCCCCGCCGCATTCAGTCGCGGAGCCAGTCCGAAGCCGATTCGCTCCGAGGTGACCGCATCGGCAGGAATCTGCGCGACTTCCAGCAGCGCCTTCAAGCCGACATTTTCGGTCGTCGCCATACGGCGTAACCCTTCCCGTACATAGATGCGGTTGTCATCCGTCAACGGCACCACATCCGCTACCGTACCCAATGCGACCAGTTCCACATCCGCCGTGTAGTCTTCGCCGCGTTCCGCCTGCCACAACAGACGGCACAGCGTGTAAGCGACACCCACTCCCGCCAAATTTTTGTCGGGATAGAGACAGCCCGGCTGTTTCGGATTGATCACCGCATAAGCCGGCGGTAATACTTCGCCCGGCTGATGATGATCGGTAATAATCAGATCGAGCCGCTCGCCGAACTGCTTCGCCAGCGCGACCGAAGCGATACCGCAGTCCACCGTAATGACCAATGTACAACCCGTTTCACAAATGTGTTGCAGCGCCTCTTCCTGCAGACCGTAGCCCTCCTCGAGCCGATCGGGGATATAATAATCCGCTTTCCCGCCAAGTGCGCGCAAACAACGCAGCACGACCGAAGTCGAGGTAATGCCGTCTACATCATAGTCCCCGTATACGACAATTCGCTCGCCGGTATGCAACGCGCGACGAATCCGTTCTACCGCTCGTTCCGCTCCGCCCAGCAAGGATGCGGCGTAGCGGTCACTCAATCCCGCCCGAAAAAAACGCGCCGCTTTCGCCGCGTCGGTAATCCCTCTCGCTACGGCAATTTCGGCCACCGTGCGCGGCAAATTCCATTCTTGCATCAAGTATTCAATTGCTTTCGTATCGGTAGGGGAAGGCGCCACTTCCCAACGTTTCTTTCTCATCTTTTCACCCGTATTGATTCTATATATATTTATTTTATCACTTTTCATTCTCAATTACTATTCAAAACAGCCGTTTTTCAGAATCTTTTTCATTTCATTATATACATTCATGAGTACGGATTGCTTTCTTCGGAGAAAATATCATCCTTCACATCGGATTGCGCCGCACGGATAATCGTAAACGCGGTGGAGAAATAACGCGATCTCCCTGCCGTTCTCCATACAACTGATAATATCCCCGTGGAATCCATTCCCCGTATCCTTTCGTATCAAAATCCCCGCTGCCCCGCAACGCAACCCAAACCAATACATAGTCCGGGCAAATGAAAAGGTCGTCGGCCTCTCTCCATTTTGTAAAGAAAGATAGCATGACTAAAGAATAAGTCCCGCTCCGATTGAAAAGAGAGGACAAAAACAAAAGAGCCGCGAGAATCACCTCGCAGCTCTTTGTTTTACCGAAGCATTGTTTCATGCTCCCGCTTGGAAGTTACAGCCTCTTAGAAGGTGTAGCGTACGCCTACGTCCGCTCTCCACTTCGTTTCCAGTTTGGCTCCGAAGGTCTGCGTATAGGTACCGTAGATGTAGGTGCCCTTTCCTAAGGAGAAGCTGCCGCCCAATTCCAGATCGAGCCAGGTATCACCGAGATCGATCTTGGTGCTCTTCCGACCGCCGTCCGTTGCAAAGAAGTCGGTCTGGAAGCGACCGCTGAACTCATGAGCCAGTGCCAGCTTCAGGTACGCATTGCCGGCGTCTGTCTTCTGCCGGCCAACGCTCAAGCCGATCCGGCCGATGGCGCTGTTGAATGCATGCTGCGTCACGTTCATATCGCCCAGGTCGCTGTGGGCGGTGAAGTCCTTGGCATTTACTCTGCCCGCGGTAATTTCTACGCTGGGATCAAAGTAGAAGCCGTTGTCCTTCACAAACCGTCTGCCGTATTCCACGGAGAACGAGTTGCCCCAGCTGTTGTAGTCTCCATTGAGCTTGTTCCCGATTTCGTTGGATACGTCAAACTTGTTCTTCAGCTGTCCTGTCTTGACGATGACGTCCAAATATCTTCCGTCATCGAAGGCACGCGTGCCGTAGAGCGCCAAGGTGGCCATTCGTTCCTTGCCCGTGCCGCCGGCATAACCGATGTCGCCCTCTGCATAGTCAAGAGCAACGCCGGCGATCCAGTCTCCCACTCTCTTGTCATAGCCGACCTGACCTATGTCGTAGCTCTGGCTGATGTAGGTGTTCTGTTCGTCGAACTTGTTCTTACCGCCTACATATCTTGCCCATGCGCCGCTTTCTTCCTGACCGAGGCGCACATCGCCGAGCCGTCTCTGAAGGTCATTGTTATTGGATCTCCAAATGGTGACCACGCCCAGAAGCGCACTCTTGGTTCCTCTCATCATCTGCGTTTCTTCGCTGCCGAATTCGATGTCGAGGTTGTTCTCTTCCGGTTTGTAATCATAGAAGCCTCTTCCATTCGCATCGAAGCTGAGATCCTCTGCTCTGAGAGCCGCGCTGCTGCTGGTGAGACCTTCCGAGATCTTCAGCTTGCCCGTGATGTTACCGTCGTTGGCAGTATAGACCAGCTTGTGAGCCAGCTGATTCAAGGTCTCGCTGACCTTGTTCTTGTTAGCCGCTAAGCCCGCTCCCTGGCCGCTTGCCGTGAGACCCTTGCTGTCGGTGATCATGTTCACCGTGGTACCCGCATCAGCGCTGCCGATGGTGGTATCTCCGCCATAAATGGTGGTCGGCTCCTGTTCATCATGGCTGTAAATGAGATTCAGCGTGCCCGATGCATGGCCGATGTCGGTGCTGCCCGAATCCTTGGAGGATTTATCCAGCGTGCCGTTCAGCGCGTGTAGATTGGCTACCTTGCTGTCGCCCGTCTGTACCCAGATACCGGACAGATCGACATCGGTGTTTTCGTTGTCGCTCTTGCCGGTCCAGGTGCCGCTTTCTCCGATCGTCGCCGATGTGGATCCGCTGCCCGTGGAGTTGCCGGTCCAGGTTGCCCCGTTGGACACATTGACGGACACGTTACCTTCGTTGACCACATCGCCACGGATGGCAGCGCCCTTCTCGTTCAGCGTAACCGTGATGCCGGAGCTTTCATCAGCGACAAGGTTCTGAGCCGTGCCGTTGGTGATGCTGACGCTGCCCTGATTGGCCGCAGTCACGGTGCCCTTCAGGTCGGCGCCGTTGGTGGAAATAGCACCCATATCTTCTGCAAGAATCGCGCCGTTGATGGTGCCCTTCTGCAGAGTGAGGCTGCTTCCGTCGCCTGCCGCATGGAGCGCGTTATTTCCGTCCTCTGCGGTGATGTTCGTCATGCCGCCTGCGGTAATGGTACCTCCGTTGAGAGCTTCCATACCGGTGCCTGCCTGAATCACCGTGTCGCCTGTCATGGAGATGACGCCGCCGTCAGCCTTCACGCCGACACCTTCGTTGGCAGTAATCTTCGTGTTCCCTTCGGTGGTCACGGTCTTGCCGTTTTCTGCGGCAACCCCTACAGCACCATCGTTGGCTGTTACATTGAGCCAATCCGTAGTGGTCACATTCACATCATTGTCACTGGCATGAATGACGCCGTCATTCCGATCCGAAGCAGTGACATCGGCCGGCTTGCCGGTGAAGTCATAGCTGTCCGCGTCGTCATGGTATACGCCGGCGGGGCGATAGGTATCCTTCGAGTCCGCACTGCCGTCGATGACCTTGTCGATGGGGTTCTTCACCTGTTCGGAGGGATACACCACATCATACGCGTAGTATCCGTTGCCTGCGGTCTTACCTGCATCCGCAGCGGTGTAGTAAGAAATGTCTCCCAGCTTCATCGTCATGGACGAAGAGGTAAGCCCTTCAGCGATCTTTACGACGCCCTTCAAATGGCCGTCCGCATAGTTGCTGTAGTAAAGCTTATTGGCCAGCTTGTCCATCAGGTCATAGACCAAGTTCTGATCCTTGTAGTCCGTCGAGGTGGCATCGACCCCTGCGCTGTCGGTGAGAAGCGTGATGGTCGAACCTTCGGCAGCATTGGTGATCTTGAAATCGCCGCCGATGACGGAGGCCGCCTTATTTCCATACACCTCTGCATTCGCCCGGGTCGTATCATCCACAATTTCATGCTTGTAGATGACAGTCGTGTTGCCGCTGTAGTTGTCTACCCGGATCGGATTCGTATCGTTCTGGAAAATTACGCCCGCATGCTCCGCATCGCTGCCGCCTGTCAATTTGGCCAAATGGCTGCCGGAGAACGCGATCCCGCCATAACCCACTTTGCCGGTGACCCCGTAGGCCTCATTGGTCCAAGTAGCGCCGTTCTGAAGCCATATATTGATGGCACCGGTATGCGTCCCTCCCCAACTCTTGTTTATCCCTTCGTCAGGGAAGGAGTTATATGCCACGCCGGTCCAGGTAGAGTCCGCCGTGGAAAGCCCCAGATTGACGACACTGGTCTTATGGAATTCCATATCTGCTACCGCGCCGCTGGTAGCTGCCACGTTGCCCAACAAGTTGACCTTGTGCGTGTCTGCTCCTGTTGCCGCGCCGTCACTGCCCTTTGTCACGTTCATGCTGACCGTGGACGATTCTGCCCGGAGCGCCGCATGACCGGAGGTTGTATTGGACTTATCGATCTCAATGAAACCGCCGGCCAGAGTGATATTGGCTCCGCCCTGATTGGCAAATGCTCCGTTTCCGTTGACCTTAAAATCCACATCTCCGGTAACATCGACCTTCTGGCCGTTGCCGGCATAAATGGCGGAGTGAGCGTAATACTTATATCCGTTTCCTCCGTCCAGCTCAAAGCCGGAGTCCCGCTTCATGGTCACATTGCCGTTGATGGTCAGCTGTTTGCCGCGTGCCGCATAGATACCCATGATATACCCGGAGCCGCCCTCTGTATGAAGATTCAGATCCCCATTGATGGTGAGCGTGCCCGCTTCTGTATGAATACCTTCCAGCCGTCCCGTCCCGGAAACAGTCACATCGAGAGTCTTGGCATTGATCACCGTTCCCTTCGAATTGTTGGTATTGATCGCAAAGAATGTAGCGGCACTATCATCCTTGGCGTTGATGGTCAGTGTCTTGCCCTCAGCATTGATATTGACCGCATGACCCGGGCCGTTGATATCAATCGCCGGGCCGGCTGTAATTTCCGCATCCTTGGTGAAGTTGTAGTTTTCCCCATCATCCACCAAAATGCCAGCGTCCACGTACGCCGTATCATTCGCTCTGACACCGGTAATGGCTTTGCCGAATTCCGTGTCACTCACGGGTTCATCCACTGCCGGGGTGTAATCGTAGTAGCCCTGACCGGCCTGCTTGGTGCCCGTGGAGTCGGTGGAGAAGGAAATATCTCCCAGCTTCTTTGTCGCGCTGGAGGCGGTGAGGCCTTCTGCGATCTTCACAGTGCCTGCCAAATGGCCGTCCGCGTAGCCGCTGTACCACAGCTTGTTCGCCAGCTTGTTCAATACTTCGCTGACGTTATTCTTGTCCGCTGCCTTGTCGCTTGCCGCAAAGCCCGCGGTGATTCCCTTGCTGTCCGTTACAAGCGTGATGGCAGAGCCTGCCGCCGCGTTGGTGATCTTGAAGTCGCCGCCAATGATGTTCTGCGGGTTCGTTTCGTCATGCTTGTAGAACACCGTGGTGTTGCCGCTGTAGGTATTCACGCTGATCGGGTTCGTATCATTCTGGTAAATCACGCCCGCATGAGCCGCATCGCTGCCGCCCACCAATTTGGCCAGCTGGCTTCCCGCGTAAACCGCTTTGGAAATGGTCGTAGTGGATGCATGGGACTGCTGCTCATTGTTCCAGGATGCACCATTCTGCAGATACAGGTTGAATTCACCGACATCGTGCACGGTATTTCCGCCGCTGCCGTAATTGTCCTCGTACTGGTCATAGGCAGCCACACCGGTCCAGGATGAATCTCCGTTGGTAAGCGCCACGTTCAGCTTGCCTGCAGCGCTCCAGTCAATCAACTCGCCGCCGCTGTATTCAACGACCTTCTTCCCGTACTGACCGGTCACATACATATCACCGACAATCTTCGTGGTATTAGTTCCGGCCTGGTCGTTATTCATGTTGATATTGATGGTACCTTTTTCCACACGAGCCGCATAGTAGTTATGGCTCTTGTCCGCATCGGCTGCCGCCGTAATGGTGCCGCCGCCGACGGAAATCTCCGTACCTGCGCCCACCGTCCTCAGCGACGAGCCCTGCACGCCGGAAATCGCCACATTGCCGACCACATTCACCTTAGAGTTCTCTCCGATCACTGTGATACCGGCCGCATTCATGCCAAGGCCTTTCCCCCGCACGCCGTAAACCGTGTCAAGGGTCACATCCCCGTTGATAGCAACAGTGCTGTTCTTTCCTTGAACAGAAATACCCGCCGCCGAATCTCCTTTGGTGACAATGTCCTTAATCTCTACCGGTCCGGAGACGGATAGGTTCGCATAAGTACCCTTCACGAGAATCCCATTGGCCGCTCTGGTATCGGTGTTGTTTGCCGTGAGGCTCAGCTTCTTCCCGTCGGAGCCGTTGATCCGGATCCACGTATTGTCCGTCACATAGGCGGCTGCCGCGATATTATTGCTGCTCTGGGCGCTCAGGTTCAAATCATGGCCGTTCATGTCGACTACCATGGGGTTTGTTTTGTTGTACGACGAATTTCCCGCAAACAGGGCAGCCACATACTTGCTTCCCTCATTCACCGTGACGTCTTCAACTGTAACGGTGACGCTGCCATCCGCTGCCGCCGCTCTGGTTACATGGATATCCTCCGGCGAACTGATGGGACCCGTCTTGAAATTCACCGCCGGAGTGTAGTCGTAGTAGCCCTGGCCGGCTTTATTGGTACCCGTGGAGTTGGTGGAGAAGGAAATATCGCCCATCTTCTTTGTCGCGCTGGAGGCGGTGAGACCTTCCGCGATCTTCACGGTGCCTGTCAAACGACCGTTGGCATAGCCGCTGTACCACAGCTTGTTCGCCAGCTTGTTCAGTACTTCGCTGACGTTATTTCTGGCCGCCGCGCTATCGCTGTCCGCAAAGCCTGCGGTGATTCCCTTGCTGTCTGTTACGAGGGTAATCGACGAGCCTTCCGCCGCACTACTGATCTTGAAGTCGCCGCCGATGATGTTCTGCGGGTTCGCTGCGTCATGCTTGTAGAACACCGTGGTGTTGCCGCTGTAGTTGTCCACCTGAATCGGGTTCGCATCGTTCTGGTAAATCATGCCCTTATCCGAGGACAGCTTGGTTATATGGCTTCCTTTAAAGGTAACGTCTTCGCCTCTGGTCTCCTGATGATACCAACTGCCGCCATTCTTCAGATAGAAGCTGAGCGTGCCGTTATCATCTTCATATTTTTTTACGGTGCCGGTCAGCTTGGAGTTCTCCGTGCCCAGACCGATATGGACATGTCCTTCGGTGTAGTAAATGCGCCCCTGCAGTACAACGTCCTTGCCCGAGACACCATCCTTCGCCGCATTCATGCCGATGTACAGAGTGCCTTTAGTTCCATTAATCAGCTCATAGGATCCGGATTTATCCTGAAGATCGATGGGTGTGAGTATCGTTGTTTTGCCCTGAAGATCAATGACATTTTTGCCTTTGCCTTCCAGGCTGCCTATATCGATGCCGCGGCCCTTAACGGATATATCCGTATCTCCTATAACTGTCAGGGAAGCTCCTTTTTCATCATCGATATAAATACCCGTAGCAGCATAATAGGTCCCGTCGTCGTATTTTCCCATCCGAGCGGTGGATACGCCATAGCCGCCATCGTCACCTTTCATGGTCAGGCTGCCATTGATGGTCAGTTTGCTCGTATCATCGTGGTCACCGCTATTGTAGAACTGAATTCCTCTGGCTTTTCCGTCGGCAGTCTGCCTGACTTTCACGGATACATTTCCATGAATGGTGACGTCTCCGCCGCTATAGATGCGTAGCCCGCTTGCATCGCTCTTGTCCGCTTCTGCCTCTATATTCAGCTGCTTTGCTGTGACATCCGCCTTTTTATTGGCATAGAGACCGACACCATCCATGTCGTCCTGCGTACTCTTCGCCTTCAAGGTCAGCGTATGGCCCGATGCGTCCAGAGTGACATCATTCCCATCCCCCACGACCGCAGCAATGATTGTGTCGAAGTTTAAGTTTTCCTCAGTCACATCACGGTCATCGGCGGAGACGGTGTAGTCCTTTGTAAATTTATAGGTTCCGTCCTCCTGGCGGATTCCTTCCTTTACGTATTTCACGTCCTTGTCAGCCAGCCCGTAAATAGTATTGCTCATATAATCCACCGCTGGCGTATAATTGTAATATCCCTGACCGGCCTTTTTTGTTCCAGTGCTATCAGTGGAAAAAGAAATACCGCCGATTTTCTTTGCCGCACTTGAGGCAGTGAGCCCTTCCGCTATTTTTACGGTGCCCTTGAGATGTCCGTTAGTATAGCTGGTATACCACAGCTTATTGGCCAGCTTGTCCAATACTTCGCTGACGTTGTTTTTGTCCGTTGCGCTGTCACTATCCGCAAAGCCCGCGGTGATCCCCTTGCTGTCTGTCACAAGGGTGATAGACGAGCCTTCGGCAGCGTTGGCAATCTTGAAGTCACCACCGTCGATGGTCTGCGGGTTCGCTTCATCATGCTCATAGAATACAACCGTATGCCCACTGTAGCTGTCTACCCGGATCTGTTTATCACTGTCTTGGTAAATTACGCCCGCCTTGTCTGCACTTGCGCCGCCTGTCAATTTGGCCAAATGGCTTTCCTTGAAAGTGCCGGCAGTCTTGCCCCACAGCTCATGGTTCCAGGTAGCACCGTTCTGGAGCCACAGGTTGATAGCGCCGTAGAAGGTCTTGCCTCCGGATGCATTGCCTGTGTCCTTGAATCTG
Source organism: Veillonellaceae bacterium (assembly GCA_022771805.1). Lineage (GTDB taxonomy): Bacteria > Bacillota > Negativicutes > Veillonellales > Negativicoccaceae > JALELM01. The sequence goes on from JALELM010000006.1 coordinate 45,091, forward strand.
TTTTGCGCCACCCCGGTCCATTCGGATTTGCCGGTAGCAAGTCCCAAGTTGACATAGGTGTACAGTTCCGATTCATTCGGATTGATAGCCCCGGTGCTGGCTCCAATATTCCCCTTCAGGACGAGGTCATTGTCCCTTGCGCCGGTAGCGATGTAGTTTTGATCCAGATTGACGTTCATGCTGGTGGTGCCGGATTCGGCAATCATGGCGTAGTAGTTGTGGGTATTGTTCTTGTTGATTTCAATGTTCCCGCCGCCGTTGATGGTCAGCTTCGCATGGCCGCCGTTGGCAAAGAGCCCGTTTCCGTCAATTTTCGCATTCACGTCGCCGTTGATGGTGACTTTCGGTCCCATCTGGATACTATAACTGCTTCCGCTGTACACGAGGGATACGCCATAGTAGCCCCAGGCGCCATCGATCGAGGTCAGACCCCATTCACTGGTTGCGTCACCGAGAGCGGTCACATTGCCGTTAAAGGTTCCGTCGCCGTTGCCTGCCGCATAGAGACCCAGCGCATATTGCTTGCCCCGGACCTTCATATCTATATCACCGTTGATGGTCAGCTTGTAAGGATCATCCTTATTTGTGCCTCCCTGTTCGCCTACGTTGATAGCTTCTACACGGCCTACCAAGTTTTTCGCGTCAATGACCAGCTTGTCCGCAGTGATATTGACCCCTTTCAGGGAGCTGGTTTTGATGCCATGCACAATATCGCTCTGATCCGCTTTGGCGGTAATGGTCAGCGTATGGCCTGCTGCATTGACATTGACCGCATGATCCGCACCCTGCACGGAAACCCCATTGATGTTGCGCTCGCCTGACCACACATCAATGGCGGGAATCGCTTTAATTTCCGCATCCCCGGTGAAGTTATAGTTTTTCCCTTCATCCGCAAGAATACCCGCGTCCACGTACGCCGTATCCCGATCCTTGAGACCGGTAATCGTGCCGGTCAAGGCAGGATTGGCCGGATCATCCGTGTTGGTGACGGTGTACTCATAGTAGCCCTGTCCCGCCTGATGGGTACCGGTGCTGCCTGTGGAGAAAAGGACATCTCCCAATGCCAGAGACCGACTGGAGGCGGTGAGCCCCTCCGCCACCTCTACCTTGGCAGTCAGATTGGTCGGTGCCGTGGCATATGCAGAGTAATACAGCTTGTTGGCCAACTTGTTCAGCGCATCATTGACCAGATTCTTATACTGATGCGTGCCCTTTTGGTAGTCAGAAATCCCCTTGCTGTCGGTAATCAGCGTGATCGTGGAGCCGGCAGCGGCCTTCCCGATGGTCACCTTGCCGCCGGTGAGGTTCACCTCTTTGTTGTCATACAGAGCGGCATTCGCTCGTGTGGAATTGCTGTCCAGCGTGTGCTGGTAGAATATTTTCGTGTTCCCGCTGTAATCAGCAATGGAAATATCCGAGGCGTAGACCTGGTGAATAATGCCTGCCGTTCCCTCGCCGGAGCCGCCGGTCAGCTTATTGATGTAGGAGACCTTGTTATACTTCCCGTACTGCGTGTTGCTGGGAGACGGCATGTTATTTACTTGCATGCCGTTCGGCAGAGACGGTGCGTCATGAATCCACCGGGCGCCGTTCTGGAGCCACAGATTGACTTCGCCTGCCTGTTTTTTGCCGCTGTTGTCCACAACGCCGGTCCATTGGGAGTCTGCCGTATTCAGTCCCAGATTGATCCGTCCGTCTTGGTAGAAATAGGGCTGCCCGCTGCCATTATCGTCTCTCATGGCGATCACGTTGCCCGTGATGTCCACTACATGACCTGCCGCTTCGTTCCCGTTCATATTGATATTGATGGTGCCGCCGTAGCTGGCTGCGGCATAGAAGCTTTCCTTCGTGCTGGTGGGCGTAAGGATGGTCACGTTCCCTTTGTTGGCATTGATGACCGCCAAATCGTAGGGATCCATGGCTCCCGCCTTATAGAAAGGATCTGTTTTCAGTGCCGATCCCCGGACGGCCAGCGTCACATCTCCATTCAGGTTGATGAAGCTTCCGCCGGACATGCCTATACTTACCCCACTAGGCTGCCAGCGGGCACCGGTGTAGTTATCCGCCCAACCTGTCACATGCCCGTCCGGACCGTAGCCGCCGTGTATTTGCTTGGCATTGACTCCCCAGTTCCGGTCATCACCGGAATCGGTGAGAGCCAGAGTCGGATCTCCCATGGTCAGGTTCCCGTTGATGGTGATGTCCGCCTTTTGCCCTTCGCCGGCGCCTTCCCGGTTCATGCCCAAGCCGGTGGCAAAGCAACTCCCGCCGTAGGCCTTGATATTAAGGTTTCCATTGATTGTCACATGGCTGTCATCACCGATCATCAGACCGGACGCATTAGAATTGCCCGCGGCATTGCTGGCCACATCAATATACAGCGTCCCGGTGCCGCCGCCGATGGTGAATGTACCGGTGCTTTCCGCCGCACCGGCTATGCCGACAGCGTCATACACATTGCTCGCGGTGATGCGCGTGCCGTCCGCCACGGTCTTGTCGCCGTCCACCTCAAGCGGCGCTGCCATGGCAATCAAGCTGCCGGATAGGCTCATACCGATGAGACATGCCAGCAGTTTTTTTCGTTTTGACTGAATCATGCGTGTTACCTCCTTGTCCTAACCCTATACTTTGTCCTAACCCTATATTTCCAGCTTGATCCCGGCCGTAATGATCCGACCCGGCATTGCGTACCATGTCCCCGGTTTATGTGTGCCCCAGATGACATTGGTATGCTCCGCCCAAAGCTTGTTGAATATATTATTCACCCGCAGATAGAGCGTCATTTCCTTCCGTGGCGAATAGTTGAACGAAAGATTGTATACGCCGTACTTGTCCGAGGGCCATCCCTTCGGCCCGGTGTAGTTGGGATCCTTGCGGCGGATGAAGTAGAAGCCGTCAAAGCCGGCGCTGAATTTATCATGATGATACAGAATATCAAAGGTCAGCTTGTCCTTGGGGTAGTAGCCCTTGGACAGGTTATCACCGGGCACATTCTGGTACAAATGGGCCCAGCCCAGATTGAAGCTCCAATCACTGCCCAACTGGTACAGCAACTGCGCGTTCCAGCCTCTTGCGATGCCGTAGGCAAAGTTTTCATAATGCCCGGTACCGCCCTCCTCCGGAGAGCCGGAGTAGCCGATGGAGCGGGTATTTTTCGTTTCAAACCAGTTCCAGGTAAAAGCACTGACATCATTAAAGGTGTGCGTGTATCCCACCGAGGTGGTTCTGCCCTCGGCAGGCTTCAGATTCAAGTTACCGTATTGCTCATCATACAAATGATTCGATCCGGGCAAGATATAGAAATCATTCCGCCCTGCCCACAGGGTATCCTTGTCCGTGGCCTCGTAGCTCAGCTTATAGCTGTAGGACCGATGTGAGTCAAACCGGGGTGCATACGAATCTGCCTCCGGACGATCCCAGCGGACGCCGCCCATGATCGTCCAGTGCGGCAGGAAACGCCATTCTTCCTGTATAAAGTAGGAGTAGTTTTCATTCCAACGATAGTCGAAAAACTGATCGCCATCTTCATCATACCCGGCAGCGAGCTTCTTATTGCTGCGCGCTTTGGAATAGTCCACCCCCAGAATCAAATCATTGGAGGAATCGGAAAAATGGATCTGCTCCGTCCAGAAATGATAGGTAAAATCGCCGCCGATACTATAGGGCTTGGTGATGCCGTTATGGTAGCCCTGATAATAATTGCTCGCAATCGTGCTTCTTCGGAAGCTCAGCGTATTGTTCCAATGCTCATTGATCCGCCAGTGGTCCTGCAGGGTGAGACTTTCCGACGTATAATCACCGTGGTATGCGTTATCATAGATAAAGTCCTCACCCTCGAACTTAGAGTCCAGCCAGTTATAATCCGCGGAAAGCGTGTGGTCATCCGTAAAGTCGTAGGTGATCTTCGTGCCGCCGCTATTCGTGCGGGTATGGCCCGGCCAAACATTGCCGGCGCCGTCCTTCGTATCCCCGCTGCGGATCTTGTTGAAGTAGGCGCTGTACCCGAGCCGGCCGTCTCGACCCATGGCATGCAGGTTGTAACGCTCTCTGTCGCCGCTGCCCCGCGAAATATCGATGGTGGCTTTATTTTCATTGATCTTTCTGGTGATAATGTTGATGACGCCGCCCTTGGCGCCGCTGCCGTATACGGTGGCCGCACTGTCCCGGAGTATCTCGACCCGCTCCACATTATCCATATTGCTCAACAGCGAGGAGTAGAAATAGCCCGAGTTGTCGGATCCCTGGAAATCATTGACCCGCACACCGTCTACCAAAACCACGATGTCCTTGCTTCCGTTGATACGAACGCCGCTGAGGTTCGCATTCACGCCGTTCGTGCCGTAATTCAAAAACTGCGTGCCCGGCACAGTTCGCAGTGCTTCCTCCACATCGCCGACGTGAAGTGTTTCGATCTCTTTTCTGGTGACCACGCTGACATCTGCCTTCGCTTCAAAGAGCTTTTCCGGCTCTCGTTTCGCCGTGACTATCACCGGTGCCAACTCATATGCCCCGTCCGCCGCCTGCACCTGTCCGCAGACCCCCGTGGAAGTCGCAGCCAGCACGGCCAATAATGCGGCAAGTCCCGCTTTTCGTTTCATCGTATATTCTCCCGGAAAAATGGTAAATCAATGGACACAGACGGCATTTCCCCAACGTATCCGTATCCCATGCCCTCTTGTATCGGCAAGAGTCCCCTGCCATACCGGGCTAATACCTGCCCGCCCGCAGGCAGGCAGGTATTACCCGAAAATTACTGTCTGAAATTATTCCTTCAGCTTTGCCATGAGGGCATCATATTCCTCATTCAGCAGCCGTTCCACTTCGTTCAGGATCGCAATTACCAACGCCGGTTCGAAATGCTGTGTCCCCGCCGGCACGGATACGGAAAGAAGCACATTTCCTGCAGCGTCGCAGGTAAATTTCAGCATGCGGTACTGATTGTTCAGATCATTGAAGTACGCAGCGAGCTTTTCCTTCTTGTCCTCCTTCACCAAGCCTGAGGCGACTTGGAATTGGAGCAGCGTGTATACGCTGTTGTCCAAAAGAATCATGAAGGGGATCGCGTCCTCTTGGATCTGGAGATTGCTTCTGTAAATGATGACTTCCCCGTTTTCTCCGGCATACTGTTTGCCGAAGCCGGAAACTTTATTGGAGTCCAAATAGTCCTGCAGTGCCTTATCCTTCCTCTGTGCTACGGAAATTTCTACAATGTTTTCTTCATTTGCCATAGTACTCACTCCTTTTGCTGCTTACTTTTTATTATTGTATGAAAAATAGCGTTCGCTTTATTGACAGCTTCCGCTTATTTCAGCCGGTCGATGACTTCCTGCGTCAGATCCTTACCGCCGTAGAGCCATGCGCTTTCCTGTACTACGAAGTCGATGCCGTTCTTTTTAGCCGCCGCTTCGATGGCCGCCTGAATTTTTTGCAGCGCCGGCACGACCTTACTTCGCTGAATCGCTTCCTGTCGCATCTGCAGATCCTTCTGCAGCTTGGCCAAGAGCTCCTGCTTCTGCCGGTCGTTCATATTTTCAGACCGGGTATCGAACTGCTGCTGCAGTGCCTGCTGCGCGGATACCATCTCCCGCTGGGCTTGCGCGAATTCGGGCGATTCCTGCAACACGGCGGCATAATTGACAAATCCGTTCCCTGCTGCAGCCGCCGCTCCCGGCAACATCAGCATGCCTGCCGCGCAGGCTCCCGAGACGAGTAATTTTTTCCAGTGCGTCATATAAAATCCTCCTTAGGGGTGTTCCCCATACCATCCTGCCGCGGCAGGTCATAGTACTGCGAATCCGCAGTACATTATCCAAACAAAGAAACGGGAAAACCGCAACGCCGTTGCGCAAATTAAAAAGCACAGACCGATAAAGAACCTCCTGTTTTCAGGAAGAGACCGCTCATAATAATGCGGCGGGCTTCTTTCGAAACCGACCGCGCGGTTTCTTGTCTTTATCCCAATCTGTGCCGTGCAAATTCACGGGATGTCTGAAAACGGGTGGCACTCCGACTTGATTCCTCGCCATTTCGCTCCTTTGTGAAGGGCTTGCAGCGAAACGACTCATCACACGGCTGCAGGACAGCTGCGGATTCACACCGCATTCCCCACTTGATCCTTGGCGGAAAACAAAGCGACACGCCGCACGAATTCCGATCCCCAAGACCTCCGTTTACCATATTATTTTTTGATATGTCTATTCATAGATCATGCATATCATAAACCACATGACGTTCATACGGTCAAGCTTATTTTTATGACCGGATAAGACCAAATGCACAAAATAAAAAGAGAAACCTATCTTTTACTTGTAAAAATCCGGTAACAACGTAAAGAAAAAGGCGACAACTCATTTTTCCATCATTTGTCTTATAAAATATGAATTCCCCCTCATTTTATGCTATCATGAACAATATGAACATCATCGGGTTACAAAACGCAAGCCAAACGGGCGCGCAACATTGCACAAGGCGGCACAGCTATGAAACGGAATGATTTTTATACGGCAGGCCAGCTGGCACAGCTCTTTGCCATTTCTAAGCAAACCATGGAGTACTATGACAAGATGGGCATTTTGAAGCCTGCCTATATTGCAGAAAACGGATATCGCTACTACGCGACGCAGCAATATTTGACGCTGGAAATTATTGTGTTCCTGCGGAAGATGGATATTCCCGTAGCAGACATCAAGGCCTTCGTGGAGAATAAATCCCACGCGGAAGCCCTGAAGCTCCTTGCAAAAAAGGAAGATGAATGCCGGAAGGAACTCATAAAAACGAAGCGGATCTTGGCCTCTCTCATCGGCTATCGGGACACACTGGAAAAAAGCAGCACTCTTCCGCTGAATCGGGTTCTGCTTGCAAATGAAAAGGCGTGCCGCATGTATCTGACGCCGATCCCGCAGGAAAAGCGGGGCGGCCTGTCCGCGATTACCATTCGCGCCCGGCATATGCGGGAGGCCTTCTCCCGCTGCTATTGCCAGGAGAAGCCTACCGGCTGGGTGATCAGCAAAGACGATTTTTTTCATAGCCGGTTCAACCATTCCTCTGCGGTGGTGACCCTGTCCGGCCCGCCGGACTTACCCCCCCTTTGCAATTACATCCGCCCTGCCGGACTGTACACGTCGGTTCATATCAAGGGCGCCTACTTTCATCACGGCAAGGACGCGCTGGCTCTCCTGTCAGAATTCATGGAGCGGAACCGCCTCGTTCCCGACGGCGATGTATTCCTCTTCCCGGTAGTGAACTACTGGGTCACCGACGATCCGGAAAGCTACATCAATACCCTGAGCGTCAAGGTGGCACAAAAATAATCACCTCGCTTCGGATACTTTCAATACAGCGACTCAAAAACAAAAAACGGCAGAGAATCCTTTTGCGGACTCCCTGCCGTTTTTGTGTGAAGCGTGACCGCTTGCTATGCTGGCAGCCGTTCGTGATAGAAATACTGCCCCCCCATTTGCACCACTATGCAAAAAGAAAAGACTGCCGCAAAACTCACAGCAGTCTTTTCTTTTTTGTTTTGTGATACGGCTCCTGACGATCAGGGCTCGCTATTCACATCGGCACAAACTATTTTTTCATTTCTTCCAGCTGCCGCAGAATATCTTCGATCTGCGCCTGCTGCTGAGCGATCATATTGTTCTGTTCCTCAATGACCGTAGCCATGGCCGCCTTCGAGTAGCCTGTGTAAGCGCCGCTCTTGCCGATCTTGAAGGACATGCCTACGTTCACCATGTTTTCACCGCCGCCCATGCTTCCGCCGATGGAGAACATGGTGGTGTTGTTCGGACGATAGAACGCACCGATGGCCACCGCGTTGGCTCCGTTGTAGTGACCGTAGCCCGCCGCAAAATCAAGCTTCGCTGCCGGATCGTAGTCCTGCGGGTGAAGCGCTGCCAGTGCCGCCGCGCCTGCGCCTACATGATTGATGCGGTCATCCAGATCATGGATCCGGCCGTTCAGGCTGTTCATCTGATTGTCCAGCGCCATGAAGTTTTGACCTGCCGTATTGGCCGCCTTGACATAGTAGCCGTCCTGTGCGACCCGGGTTTCATTATACACGGCGCTGCCGGTCACGATATCCTTGTTGCCGCTTTCCACCTTGCCGTCAGCCTTCACTGATACGGTGTAAGTGGAACTGCCGTCAGCATTTTTATCTTCCTTCACCGCCACGTTGTCGCCTGCCTTGACAGTGTTTCTCGTATCAGCCCCTGCAGCAAGATCGGACAGCTTTACCGAGCCGGTCACTGTATTTCCCGCGGTGTCTGCAAAAGACAGATTCAGCTTGCCTTCTTTTATCGACAGCGCATCGCTGGTGCTCACAAGGGTGTCATTACCATCAGCTGCTCCGCCGCCGGCAACACCGGAGAGATCCACCGATTTGGTGATCTCGTTTCCTGCGGTATCCTTGACGGACAACTTCAGCGTCTTCCCTTCAAGCGTAAGGCCGGTGCTTGTCTTATCAAGTGTGGTATCGGTGCCGCTCCCGCCGGCAGATTCCATGGCTTTTTTCAACTGTGCCACGTTCACTGCGTCCGTGTCTGCCGTACCGGCAGCCACGCCCGTGATCTGACGGGAATACTTTTGGCTCGTATCCCCTACGGAAACTGCGCCGAGAGTGGATTTCCATACATGAGTGTCATCCGTTGACACAGCCTTCGTCGACGGATCGTAGCCATGCACGCCCGTGGCGGTATTCGCCACACTGAGCGAGCCGAGAGCCACGCCGCTGTCTACCGTTGTTTGAGCAGATTTGCCCAGCGCCACGGAATTCTTTCCTTTCGCCTGCGCCAGGTAACCGAAAGCGGTAGCACCGACATTTGTCGCATTACTGAACGAGCCTATTGTCACGGCTCCTTCGCCGTTCGCCATCGTGTAAGCCCCGATTGCGATAGCGCTGCCCGCGGCGGCTGTACTGTTCACGCCTAATGCGACGGCACTATTGCCTGTTGCTTGGGTAAACGAACCAATGGCGATGGCGTCCTCACCGGTTGCACCATCATTATTCTTATTGCCACCTGCGGTGCTGTTGACGGAGAAAAATTGTACCGTGCTGCCGCTCCCGCCGGCAAGACCGGAGAGGTCTACCGTTTTGGTGATTTCCTTGCCGTCGGTATCCTTGACGGACAGCTTCAGCTTCTTCCCTTCAAGCGTAAGACCGGTGCTTGCTTCGTCCAGAGTGGTATCCTTAGCTGAAATTTCCGTGCCGGAGATGGTGATATTCTTTCCTGCCGTGTAGGTTGTACCACCACTGCCGCCAACGCCTGCCAGTGCTTTTTTCAGCTGACCCACGTTGACCGCGTCCGTGTTGTTGGTTCCCGCAGCAAGTCCTGTGATCTGTCGGGTAATGACCGTGCCGTTTCCGTCAGTTCCGCCGCCGATGGCGATCGCGTTCCCGGTGGAAACAAAGGTGACCGATGTATCACCGCCGGCAAGGTAGCCTTTCTGTCCTTTCGCAACGTTAGCCAGGGCATAGCTCCCGAGAGCCACGCTGTCTGCCAGCGTCGCATTCGCCCCGACACCTACGGCCATCGCATTTTCCGCATCGTCTGCCGTCTTGCCGCCGGAAAGAGTGGTGCTGTTATCCCCATTGGCCTGAGATTGCTGTCCCAAAGCGACCGAGGAGTACCCATAAGCCTTTGTGTTATTCCCAAGGGCAATCGAGGCTTCTCCCCCGGCGTCCGCATTAAGCCCCATAGCGACGGCGTAGGAGTCCTGTGCCTTCGACTCCAGCCCTGCGGCAAAGGATGCCAGACCGCTTGCTTGTGCTTTGTATCCCAAGGCCATGGAATTCTTGCCCGTCGCCGTCGATTCACGGCCTACCGCAAAGGAATTTTCCTTCGAGGCCACCGTATCTCTGCCCAGAGCGACCGCGTTGGAGCCTGAGGCTTCTGTATCTCCACCACATTCTGGTACCCCATGGCCACAGTGTTCTCATTGAGCGCCTTCGTTTTCTGACCCATAGCCACTGACTTATGTCCCGAGGCTTCCGTCCCACTTCCCATAGCTACAGAACCATCGCCTGTAGCCGTTGCGCTACTTCCCATAGCAACGGAGGAAGGTCCCCCTGCTGTGGTGCCGGAGCCTAAAGCGATAGCATTGGATCCTGTCGCGCCGGCTCCATTCATGAGCCCTTTCCCGGTAATCGTATACACATCATGCCCGGAGCTGTTGTCCTTGGCAACCGTTACGGTTCCTTCTCCTTTGATCTCAAATGTGGCAGAGCCGCCGCTCCCGCCGACCCCTGCCATGGCTTTTTTCAACTGTGCCACGTTCACCGCGTCCGTATCTGCCGTCCCTGCGGCAAGCCCCGTGAGCTGACGGGTAATGACCGTGCCGTTTCCGTCAGTTCCGCCGCCGATGGCAATCGCGTTCCCGGTGGAAACAAAGGTGACCGATGTGTCACCGCCGGCAAGGTAGCCTTTCTGTCCTTTCGCAACGTTAGCCAAAGCATAGCTTCCGAGAGCCAGTGTGTCTGACAGGCTCGCTTTCGCCCCGACACCCACGGCCATGGAGCCTGTGCCGCCCGCTTCCACCATGCCGCCGGAGAAGGCCACGCTGTTATCACTCATTGCCTGGGATTTTATGCCCGCGGTAAGGGCGAATTGCCCGGCAGCATTCGTAGTATCCCCCATAGCCACGGAGCCATATCCGCCCGCAGTCGACTTTTTCCCCATAGCCACTGCGTACTGACCATTTCCCTTCGCGGCCCATCCCATAGCAACAGAGCCATACCCTGAAGCTATCGAATCAACACCCATAGCGACAGAGTATTCACCATTAGCCTGCGTAGTCCAACCCATAGCGACAGCATACTGCTTGGTGGCCTTTACTTTGCGTCCGACGGCAAAGGCACCCTTAGCCGATGCTTGCGCTTGTTCTCCTATCGCAACGGCGTACTCCTCTGTCGCGCCGTCTCCGTTCTCTATATACCCAGCATAAGAAACTCCGCTCCCAATGCCTCCCAGAAGCAGGCACCATGCAGCAACACCTGCCGCTATACGTTTCATGTCCCGTTTACCAAGCCGATTCATACAACCCTTCCTTTCTGCGCATTGCGCAAATACAACCGACTGTGATCTGATTCTCCGCCATGCTTTCCGGCAATCAGCCGGATCTTACCCCTTAAACCTCCTTTCACACTTCTCCACAGCAGGGACTCTATGCCGAAAGAAGCTGTTTCTTTATGTCGCAAGACATTTCTGTCTTTACGCCCCGCTTATTATGGAAATCGCCTTCCTGTGCGCCTCCTGACGGACACGCACTTCCTATATTAAAAGCACAGGTAGATACAGAGCCTCCTGATTTTCAGGAAGAAGCCATGTGCAGGAACAAAACCGGACTCTTCACAGAACCGGCCGTATGGCTTCGTATCTGTATCCCACCTGTGCCGTGCAGATTTTGCGGGATTCTCTGAAAACGGGTGGCACTCCGACTTGATTCTTCGCCATTTCGCTCCTTTGCGAAGGGATTGCAGCGAAACGACTCATCACACGGCTGCAGGACAGCTGCGGATTCGCACCGCATTCCCCACTTGATCCTTGGCGAAAATAAAGCGGCAAGCCGCACGAATTCCGCCCCATTAGATCTCCGTTTACCATATTCTCTTGCATTTCTATCATAAACCGCATGACAATCATGCGGTCAAACAAATAATTTTTATATATCACGGTGTGTCTTAACTATCTTTTTATATATCATGTATATCTTAACGCAACATGACTTCTTTACAAAGAGCGGAACGACTTCCCGCAGCACCTTACTTCTGTCTCGGCGGCAACGATTTTTGCACGTCCCATCTAAAAGAACCCGTGTATCCCGAAGGCCTTCTCTTTTTGACGGATACCTTTTTATACGACACTTCCCATGCAAAACTCCGGGAAAATAAAAAGACCGTCCGAAGACGGTCTTTTCAAATCAGCGGCTACCTATGTTCCCGGGCAGTCTCCCACCAAGTAGGTTCGGCGTTTGCGAGCTTAACTGCT
>JALELM010000009.1 GCA_022771805.1 Veillonellaceae bacterium
GATGTGAAGTTATTGTGTGAGACACTTCATATCGAAATTCCAAATGAGTATAGATAACTGCAAATAACAGTTTGTAGGGGAGTTCTGATACTCCCCTATAAAAATGGCTATTTATCAACTGTTTGTTGTGACATAGCCATATATAAAAAGGGGGGACGCATATGCAACCTACACGTGAACAGGGTTGGGAATTGTTGTGTCGCTACACGGCGACGGATGCCTTGCGTAAGCACGCCTTGCAGGTGGAAGCGGCGCTGCGGCATTTTGCCGAGTATTTCGGCGAGGATCCGGAGAAGTGGGGCGTGATCGGCTTGTGCCACGATTTGGATTATGAAAAATATCCGGACGAGCATTGCCAAGTCACGAAGCGGATTCTTACCGAAGAAGGCTGGGACGAGGAGTACATTCGGGCGATCATGGCGCACGGTTGGGGCATGGTGACCGATGTAGAACCGCAGACACGGTTGGAAAAGACACTCTATGCGGTGGATGAGCTGACGGGGATCATCAATGCGGCCTGTCTGGTGCGGCCGAGCCGATCGGTACTGGATTTCAATTTGAAATCATTGAAGAAAAAGTTCAAAGACAAATCATTTGCCGCCGGCTGCGATCGGGAGGTAATCCGGCGGGGGATCGAAATGATGGGGCTTGATTTTGATACGGTCGCAACGGAAACGATCAAGGGCTTGCAAGCGCGGGCGGAGATTTGCGGTTTGAAAGGGAATTTATAACGACGACGGGCTCGGCTGCGGGCCCGTTTTTTATTGCCTCGTCCGTCTTGAATAGATCTTTGTCGTCTTGCTGTTGACAGCGGCGATCCGCTCTGTTATAATGCAGCTAACTTCAAAGGAAACGCAGTGAGGGAGAATATCCGTCGGAGACGATGCAGAGAGCAGGCGGTCGGTGTGAGCCTGTACGGATACGACGAGGTTCCGCTCCGGAGCGGCAAATGATGAATTTGACGGGTGCGCCCGATAACGCGCGACTAAGATGGCCGACGGCAATTTGGGTGGCACCGCGAGTACTCTCGTCCCAGCAGGATGGAGAGTTTTTTGTTTATACGGATGCTTTGCCGCGGCAAGTCGGGTGGTACCGCGAGAGAAGAGAAGCTCGTCCCGAAGGGGCACTTCTCTTTTTGTTTTCGAAAAACGGAGGTCATTATGGAACGAGTATTCAATTTTAACGCAGGGCCGGCGGCTATGCCGGAGGACGTATTGCGGCAGGCGGCCGCGGAAATGACGGACTATCGCGGCACGGGCATGGGTGTGGCGGAGCTGTCGCACCGGTCGGCGGAGTATGACGAACTGCATCATCGAGCGATGACGGATCTGCGCGAGTTGTTGGCGATCCCGGACGACTACGATGTATTGTTCTTGCAGGGCGGCGCCAGTCACCAATTCATGATGGTGCCGGCAAATCTCGCCCGCGGCGGCAAGCTGGGCTATGCGGATACCGGCGTCTGGGCGCATAAGGCGATGGAAGAAGCCGGGCTGTACGGGCAGACCTACACCGTGACGAATGCGGGGCCGGACTACACGACAATCCCACCGGATTTTGCGGTTCAGGACGGTACGGATTATGTCCATATCACGACGAACAACACCATCTACGGCACGCAGTACCGGGAGTTCCCGGATTTGGCCGTGCCGCTGGTTGCGGATATGAGCTCGGATATTCTTTCGCGGCCGGTGGATGTGCGGAAATTCGATCTGATTTACGCCGGCGCGCAGAAGAACCTCGGTCCGGCGGGGGTGACGGTGGTCATCGTGCGAAAAGAGCGACTGGCGCAGGCCAATACGCGTCTGCCCAAAATTCTGCAATACCGCACGCATGCCGCGAAGGATTCGCTGTACAATACGCCGCCGACGTATCCGATCTACCTGATGGGACTGGTCTTCACCTGGGTGAAGAAGCAGGGCGGAGTCGCCGCCATGCAGGCGCGCAATGCGGCGAAGGCGGCGCGGCTGTATGAGGTGATCGATGCGTATCCGGAGGTATTTACGGGGCATGCCGCCAAAGAAGCGCGGTCGCAGATGAATGTGACATTTAACTTGAAGGATCGTGCGGCGGAAGCGGACTTTATCGCCGCGGCGAAACGGGAAGGCTTTGTCGGGATCAAGGGGCATCGTCTGGTCGGCGGCTTGCGGGTATCGCTGTACAATGCGGTTACACCGGAGGCGGTCGACGCGCTTGCGGCTTGGCTGACGGCATATGCGGAACGGAAGGGATGAAGAAAATGAAGAAGAAAATACTTATAGCAGACGGTGTGTCGGAACTCGGCATTGATATTTTGCAGGAAGAATTTGAGGTAGTGGAACGGCCGCAGCTGGACAAGGAGGAATTGCTGGCAACGATCGGCGAATACGATGCGATCGTATTGCGCTCGGCAACGAAGATGACGGCGGAAGTCATCGCCAAAGCCGACCGGCTGCAGGTGATCGGGCGAGCCGGCGTCGGCGTGGACAATATTGATATCGAGGCGGCGACGGCCAAGGGGATCATCGTGCTGAACGCGCCGGACGGCAATACGAATGCGGCGACGGAGCATACTTTCGCGCTGATGCTGGCATTGGCGCGGCAGATCCCGCAGGCGCATGCAAGCATGGCGGCAGGACGTTGGGATCGCAAGGCCTTTCTCGGCGTGGAGCTGCGGAACCGCACACTCGGCATTCTGGGGCTGGGACGAATCGGTGCGGGTGTCGCGCTGCGGGCGCAGGCATTCGGCATGCAGATCGTCGCGTACGATCCGTTTCTGACGGCGGAGCGGGCGGAAACGCTCGGCGTACGCAAAGCGACCTTGGAGGAAGTATTGCAGGCGGCGGATTTTCTGACGTTGCATTTGCCGCTGACGGATGAAACCCGCAACCTGATCAATCGCGAGCGGCTTGCGCTGATGAAGGACGGTGCGCGGATCATCAATGCGGCGCGCGGCGGCTGCGTGGTCATTTCGGACTTGGTGGACGCTTTGCGGAGCGGAAAACTCGCGGGGGCGGCCTTGGATGTGTATCCGGAGGAACCGCTGACCGATGCGGACGAGCTGTTGGCTTTGCCGAATGTGGTCTTGACACCGCATCTCGGGGCATCGACGGTCGAGGCGCAGGAGGGGGTCGCGGTGGATGTCGCGCATGGGATCGTGGCGGCGCTCCATGGCGAGCCGGTTGCCGCCGCCTTGAATATGGCGCCGGTCGCACCGGAACTGTTGGCATTGCTGCAGCCGTTCTTCCCGTTGGCCACGGCCGTCGGCAATATTGCCGTCGAGCTTGCCGAAGGGCCGATTGAAGAGGTGACGATCGAATATGCCGGCGCGTTGGTCGAGTTGGATACGCGCGCATTGATGACGACGGTTCTGCAGGGGCTGCTGAACCCGATCCTTCAGGAGGCGGTGAACCATGTCAATGCACCGGCTCTGGCGAAGGCGCGCGGGATTGTCATAAAGGAAATGAATAATTTGAACGAGGGCGATTACACGGACACGCTCACGTTGCAGGTACGCACGGCGGCAGGTACGCAACGCATCGTCGGCGCGCTGCTGGACGGGCGTCCCTATGTGGTGGCCATTGACGATTACGAGATCCGCTTTGCGCCGGAAGGGCCGCTGGTACTGGTACCGCACGCGGATCGGCCGGGGATGATCGGCAAAATCGGCACGCTGCTCGGCGAGAACGGCATCAATATCCGCGGGATGCAGGTAGCGAATACGGCTCGGGCGGGACACAATATCATGGCGATTGCGGTCGATCGGATGCCGGCGGAGGATTTGGTCGCGGCGTTGCGGGATATCGACGGGGTCGATGCGGTATCGACCGTGTATTTCCGGGGGATGTAATATGGTACGGATTCTTTTGGCACGGCACGGCGAAACGAAGTGGAATTTGGAAGGGCGCTACCAGGGACAGGTGGATACGGAGCTTTCCGACCGCGGCATTGCCCAAGGGGAACGGCTCGCCGCCGGCCTGCGCGACATCGCTTTGGATGCAGTGCTGGCCAGTCCGCTGGGACGGGCACGCAAGACGGCGGAACTTTGTGCGGCGTACCACGCTTTGCCGGTACGGACGGATGCCCGCCTGTTGGAGATCGCCCACGGCACCTGGGAAGGACGGCTGAGCGAGGATATCGCCGCCACGGACGGCGAATTGTTGCGCGCCTGGCGGGAACAGCCGGCAAGTGTCGTCATGCCGGAGGGAGAGTCGCTGCAGGACATATTGGTACGCAGCCGGGAGGCCTTTGCGGAGTACGCGCGCACCTACGAGGGGCAGACGATACTTGTCGTCGCCCATGACGCGGTGAACAAAGTGGTCATCACCGACCTGCTCGGCATGGATCTGAACCGTTTTTGGCAAATCAAGCAGGACAATGCCTGCGTGAACGTGCTCGAATATGACGGCGCTTGGCGGGTGGTGAACCTGAACGCGACGGCACATCTGGGCTATCTCTTTTCCGGCATCGAACAGAAAGGATTGTAATTCCCAAACGTCGCCGAATATGGTAGGCTAAGGGGAGAAATAAAGAGGGAGAGATTATCTATGTTGGCTATGAAACGAATTCGGGAAGAGACCGAGGTGGTCCGCAATAATTTGAAGAACCGGCATCATCCGGCCGATGTCGATGCGATTCTGGCGCTGGATCATACCCGGCGCGAGTTGCTGGCGGAAGTCGAGCAATGGAAAAAGGAACGCAACGACGCGACGAAGATCATCGCGCAGAAAAAGCGGAACGGTGAGGACGCGGCGGCGGAAATCGCGGCCATGAAGGAAAAGAGTGATGCGATCGCCGCGCATGATGCGCGCTTGCGCGAAGTGGAGGCGGAACTGGCTGCCGCCGTGCTCGAGATCCCGAATGTGACGGCGCCGGACGTACCGGTCGGTGCGGACGAAAATGACAATATCGAAGTGCGCCGTTACGGCACGCCGCGGGAATTCGATTTTCCCGTGCAGGCACACTGGGATATCGGGGCGAAACTCGGCATTCTCGACCCGGAAACGGCGGCGAAGGTGACCGGCGCGCGCTTCCATTTCTACAAGGGGCTCGGCGCACGTTTGGAGCGCGCCGTGTACAACTTCATGCTCGACTTGCATACGGAGGAATTCGGCTTCACCGAAATCATTCCGCCGTACATCATCAATGAAGCGAGCATGATCGGTACGGGGCAATTGCCGAAATTCGCCGAAGACATGTTCAAGCTGGAAGGCCTGCCCTACTACCTCACGCCGACGGCGGAAGTGCCGCTGACGAACTACTATCGCGAGGAAATCATCCCGGGGGACGAATTGCCGCAGCGGTTCTGTGCGTTTACCCCCTGCTTCCGAGCGGAAGCGGGATCGGCCGGCCGGGATACGCGCGGGCTGATCCGGCAGCATCAGTTCCACAAGGTGGAAATGGTGAAATTCACCAAGCCGGAAGAGTCCTATGCGGAGCTCGAGTCCATGACGGCGGAAGCGGAAGAAATCCTGAAACGCTTGGAGATCCCGTATCGCGTCATCGTTTTGTGCACGGGTGATATCGGTTTCTCGGCGGCGAAAACCTATGATATCGAGGTGTGGATGCCGGCGCAGAATACGTACCGGGAGATCTCGTCCTGCTCCAATTGCGAAGATTTCCAGGCGCGCCGAGCCGATATCAAATTCCGGCGGACGCCGAAGGATAAGCCGGAGTATGTACACACGTTGAACGGCTCGGGTCTGGCGGTCGGGCGAACGGTAGCCGCCATTTTGGAAAACTGCCAGCAGGCGGACGGCTCCGTCCGCATCCCGAAAGTGCTGCAACCGTACATGGGCGGTCGGGAGGTCATTCCGGCTCCGGCGGAGTGAGCTGAATTGCAGACGAAGATGACAATCGCGGCGGCGGTTGTCATTTTTGCATACTTGTGCTAAAATTTATTTTATGGATATGCATGTAAGAATAATAAACTAGATATATTAAGGGGGATTTATCCATGAAAGTAACTGTGACTCCGGTGGATACGCATCAGGTAAAGTTGGCGATTGAGGTACCGGCTGAAGAAGTTGCGAAAGGAATCCGATCCGCAGTACAACGTCTCAGCAATCAGGTCACCATACCGGGTTTCCGTAAAGGCAAAACACCGCGCAAAATTTTGGAAGCGCATTTCGGCAAGGATGTTGTCCTCGCGGAAGCGGCGGATCTGCTCGTAAACAAATTTTATGACCAGGCGTTGCGGCAGGAAAACCTCGTGCCGGTTACGCAGGCGGATATCGACATGGAGGTCTTTGAAGAAGGACAGGACATGAAGTACACGGCGACCTTCATCAAGAAGCCGGAAGTAAAGCTCGGCGCCTACAAAGATCTTTCCGTTGCACATACACATACGGAAGTTACGGATGACATGGTCACCGAACAGCTGGAAGCGATTGCCCGCCAGCATGCAAAACTCGTCGTCAAAGAAGATGCCGTCATTGAAAACGGCGACTTGGCGATGATCGACTTTGCCGGCAGCGTTGACGGCAAACCTTTTGACGGCGGCGAAGGCAAATCCTACCCGCTTGAAATCGGCTCAGGCAGCTTTATTCCGGGTTTTGAAGAGCAGCTTGTCGGCCATAAAGCCGGGGAAGAGGTTACGGTCAAAGTGCAGTTCCCGGCGGAATATTTCGTGCAGGAACTCGCCGGCAAGGATGCGGAATTTGCGGTCAATATCATCGACGTGAAACGCCGGGAAATGCCGGTGCTTGATGATGAATTTGCCAAGAGCGCGACGGCATTTGAAACCATGGACGAATTGCGCGACATGGTAAAACAGCAGATGCAGAATCAAATTACTTCCAGCGAACAGGATGCATATCACAATGCATTGATCAAGCAGGCAGTGGACAATACGGAAGTGGATATTCCGCCGGCCATGGTGGAAAACCGCATTGATCAGATGGTCGATGAATTGCGTCTGAATCTGGAAAGCCGCGATATGAAGTTTGAAGACTATCTCGAACAGTCGAAGAACGATCTCGAAAAGTTGCGTGAGAATTACCGCGAAGCGGCACAGGTCAATGTAAAGACCGACCTCGTACTCGAGGCGATTTGTGCGGCGGAAGATATTCACGTCACGCCGGAAGATATGAATCTGGAAGTATTCCATATGGCGCAGAATTTCGGTGCGGAACCGAAGGACGTCTGGAATATCATTCAGAAAGAAAAGAGAGTGCCGATGCTCGCCGGAACGGTAGCGCGCCGTAAGGCTGCGGCGTTCATCATTCAGCACGCCAAGCATGAACATCATGAAGATGCGGCGCCGGCAAAGAAGGCGGCAGAAGCCGTAAAGGAAGAGAAAACGGAAACTGAAGAATAAGTAAAGAGGTGGAATAATTTGAACTATGTACCGATTGTTGTGGAGCAAACCGCACGCGGCGAACGTTCGTATGATATCTATTCCCGCCTGCTGAAAGATCGCATTGTCTTTTTGAGCGGGCCGATTGACGATAATGTCGCCAACATCGTCATTGCACAGATGTTGTTTTTGGAAGCGGAAAGCCCGGATAAGGATATCCATGTGTATATCAACAGCCCGGGCGGTGTCGTGACCGCGGGTTTGGCGATTTACGACACGATGCAGTACATCAAGCCGACCGTTTCGACGATTTGTGTCGGTTCGGCGGCCAGTATGGCGGCGGTGCTGCTCGCCAGCGGCGCTTCGGGCAAGCGCTATGCGTTGCCGCATTCCCGCGTCATGATTCATCAGCCGCTCGGCGGTGTACAGGGACAGGCGACGGAAATTGAGATTCATGCCCGGGAAATTCTGCGGATGCGTGAAGAATTGAACGGCATCCTGGCTAAACACAGCGGCCGGACGCTGGACGATATCAAACGCGATACCGAGCGGGATTACTTCCTGTCGGCGACGGAAGCGTTGCAATACGGTCTGATTGACGAAGTGTTGGATCGTCCCCTGCCGGTTTTGACGAAAGACTGAGGTGGGCGCGGTGCGGCACACGAACACAACCTCCGCCACCTGCAGCTTTTGCGGGCGGAGCAATGATGAAGTAAAGAAATTGGTGGCCGGTCCCGGTGTGTACATCTGTGATGAATGCATCGGCGTATGCGAACATATTCTGCAGGAAGAATTGCGTGAGGAAAGTCAGGCGAGCTTGCGGGATTTGAAAGTGCCGCTGCCGAAAGAGATCAAAGCCCGGCTGGATCAATACGTGATCGGTCAGGAAGATGCAAAAAAAAGTCTTGCCGTGGCCGTGTACAACCATTACAAACGGCTCCGCTCGGAAGTAGACAGTGACGAGGTGGAGTTGCAAAAATCGAATATTATCCTGATCGGCTCGACGGGCAGCGGGAAAACATTGCTGGCGCAGACGCTTGCGAAGTTTCTCAACGTACCGTTTGCCATTGCGGATGCGACGACCCTGACGCAGGCCGGCTATGTCGGCGACGATGTGGAGAATATCCTGTTGCGCCTGATCCAGGCTGCCGATTATGATATCGAGCTTGCCGAGCGCGGGATCATCTATATCGACGAAATCGACAAAATCGCCAGGCGCACGGAAAACACCTCCATTACGCGGGATGTTTCCGGCGAAGGTGTGCAGCAGGCGCTGCTGAAGATTTTGGAAGGAACCGTGGCGAGCGTACCGCCGCAGGGCGGCCGCAAGCATCCGAATCAGGAAATGATTCAAATTGATACGACGAATATTCTTTTCATCTGCGGCGGTGCTTTTGACGGTATCGATCGCACGATCTCCCGCCGCATGGCGAAAAATACCATCGGCTTCGGTGCGGATATTCAGCGCCGGGAGGAAAAAGATATTCGGACGGTATTGCAGCATGTACAGCCGGAAGATTTGTTGCAGTTCGGCTTGATCCCGGAGTTTATCGGGCGACTGCCGGTACTGGTGACATTGGATCCGCTGGATAAAGAGGCGTTGTTGCGGATTTTGACCGAGCCGAAGAATGCGCTGGTCAAGCAATACCGTAAATTGTTGGAAATGGACGGCGTGGATTTGGAGTTTACGCCGGATGCATTGGTGGAAATTGCGGACGAAGCATTGGCTCGAAATACCGGTGCCCGCGGTCTGCGCGCCATCATTGAAAAGGTCATGCGTAATGTCATGTTCGAAATACCGACCATGCAGGGCGTAAAAAAAGCGACCGTTACCGCCGCTACGATCCGCAGGCAAGAGGAGCCGGAGTTGGAATACGGCGAGGCGGAAGACACAAAATAATAAAGGCTCCTGCGGGAGCCTTTTGCCTTGTACAAGGAGAGGACGATTTGGAAGAAACGATGATCGACAACGAAAGGGAAGGCATGGTACTGCCGCTCTTGCCATTGCGCGATGTGGTGCTGTTCCCGTACATGGTGACCGGGTTGGAAGTCGGGCGGGAGTTTTCCGTCGCGGCGGTCAAGGCGGCCATGGAAGCGGACGGCTACATCGTCGCGATCATGCAACGGGAAGCCGAGACGGATGATCCCGGCGCGGAGGATTTGCACGATATCGGCACCGTGGCGAAAGTAAAGCAGGTTCTGCAGTTGCCGGAAGGAACGTTGCGGGTGCTGCTGGAAGGGATTGCCCGGGTGCGACTGCTCGGCGTAGCGGCACGGGACGGCATGCAGGTTGCGGAAGTGCTGGACTGTGAAACAATCGATGAGGGAACGACGATCATGGAGACATATCGTCGCGATATCATTCGCCGGTTCATGCAGTGGGCACAAAACAGCCGCAGCGAGGTGGACAGCGACGAGCTGGAACATTTCAGTCAGCTCGCGGATTCGGGGCAGGTGGCGGATTTTGTGGCGCTGCATCTGCCGTTGGTGCCGCAGGCGCGGCAGCGGATGCTGGCGGAACTCAGCGTGTATCGCCGCCTGAAAGAAATTCGCCAGATGCTGCTGGCGGAAGAAGAAATCGCCGGCTTGGAAGAAAGACTGAATGCGCAAGTCCGCAAGGGGATGGATAAGAACCAGCGGGAATATTACTTGCGCGAGAAGCTGCGCGTCATTCGCGATGAGCTCGGCGAAGCCGTGGAGCTCGATGAAGAAGTGGAAGAGTACCGCCGGAAGTTGGCGGCTCTGACCCTGGACGAAGAGAAAAAAGAAAAGATAGCCAAGGAAATCAAGCGCTTGGAAAAAACGCCGCCGCTGACACCGGATGCCGCCGTGCTGCGTAACTATTTGGAGTGGGTCTTCGACCTACCCTGGGAAACCGCCACGGAGTTGCATACCGATTTGGCGGAGGCGCAACAGGTGCTGGACGAAGATCATTACGGTCTGAAAAAGATCAAGGAGCGTATCCTCGAGCATTTGGCCGTGCGGCAACTGACGCAGGCGCAAAAAGGACCGATCCTCTGTCTGGTCGGACCGCCCGGAACGGGTAAAACGAGCCTGGCTCGCTCCATCGCGCGAGCGTTGGGGGCTAAATTTGCCCGGATGTCGCTGGGCGGCGTGCATGACGAATCCGAGATTCGCGGGCATCGGCGCACGTATATCGGCGCGCTGCCGGGTCGCTTGATGCAGGCTATGGCGCGGGCGAAAGCGAATAATCCCGTCCTGCTGCTGGATGAAATCGACAAGCTCGGCGCGGATTTCCGCGGGGATCCCTCGGCGGCGCTGCTCGAGGTGCTCGATCCGCAACAGAATAATGCCTTCAGCGATCATTTCATCGAATTGCCTTTTGATTTTTCGCAAGTGTTCTTCATCACCACGGCGAATACGACGGCGACCATTCCGCCGCCGTTGCTGGATCGGATGGAGGTCATTCATCTGGCCGGCTATACGGAGGAAGAGAAGCTGGAAATTGCCAAGCGGTACCTGTTGTCGCGGCAAATCCGCGAAACCGGTCTGACGGTGAAGAATGTGCGCTGCAGTGAAGCGGTGTTGCGTAAGATCATACGGGAATACACGCGGGAAGCGGGTGTACGCAACCTGGAGCGCGTCATCGGTACGCTTTGCCGCAAGCTGGCAAAACGCAAGGTGCTCGGCGAAGAAGTCGGTACGGTGACCGTACGCAACTTGGCGGATCTGCTCGGGCCGGCGAAGTTCCTGCCGCAGGAGAAGGAAAAGCGCGACGAAATCGGTCGGGTGACGGGACTTGCCTGGACGGAAGTCGGCGGCGAAGTGCTGAATACGGAAGTGACGGCTTTGCAAGGGACGGGTCGAATGATTTTGACGGGTCAGCTCGGCGATGTCATGAAGGAGTCCGCGCAGGCGGCGTACACATACGTCCGCAGTCGGGCGGAGCAGCTGGGTTTGGCGGCCGATTTTTATCGCACGCTCGATATCCACATCCATTTACCGGAAGGAGCCATTCCGAAAGACGGCCCGTCGGCGGGGATCACGATGGCGACGGCGATTGCGTCGGTCGTGACGAAACGCCCGGTTCGCCGGGATACGGCGATGACGGGAGAGATTACGTTGCGCGGGCATGTTCTTGCGGTCGGCGGGGTTAAGGAAAAAGTGCTTGCCGCACATCGCTTGGGCATCCGGCGAATTTTGTTGCCGAAGGAAAACCGTCGCGATGTGGAAGAAATTCCGCAAACGGCACGGGAAGAATTGGAGTTTATTTTCGTCGAACATATGGATGAGGTACTTAAGCAGGCGCTCGTGAACTGAAAAGGTGGTGCAGCCATGGAAGGAGAATTCCGGATTATCGAGTCTTCGTACTTGCTCTCGGCGGTCAGTTTGGAGCAGTGCAAAAAAGACTCAAAAAAAGAAATTGCATTTATCGGTCGCTCCAATGTCGGTAAATCGTCATTGATCAACTCGCTCTGCAATCACCGCGGGCTGGCGATGGTCAGCCGCGAACCGGGAAAGACGCGAACGATCAATTATTTCGACATCCGATCCAAGTACAGTTATCCCGGTGCGGGGGATCGGGAAGAAACCCGGCAGGAATGGTACCTGGTCGACTTGCCCGGCTACGGGTTTGCCAAAACGAGTCATGAGAACCGCGATGCCTGGTCGGGATTCATTGCCGACTATGCGGCCAATTCGCGGGACCTGGCACTGATGTGTCTGCTGATCGACTTGCGCCACCCGAGCTTACCGATCGACAAAAAAGCATATGCCTGGTTACGCAGTTTGGGCATGCCGCTGCAGGTCATCGGCACGAAGTCGGATAAACTCGGCCAAAGTGAACGGCAAAAGAATTTGCAGATTTTGGCGCATGAATATCCGGGAGATTATCCGCCGCTTGCCTATTCGGCATTGAAACATTCCAACCGGGATCTGTTGTTGCAACGCATTGCGGGATTTATTTGCGAAGGTGAAGAAGCATGAAGCGTATAGGAATAAGCGTAGCGGCTCTTTTGCTCGGCGGTATGCTCACGGTCGGCGCATACAATGCGTACGCACCGAATTCATTTGATGAAGTCGAACGCAATACCGCCGCCTATCGGGCGGTGGCCGTCTGGGTGGCGGACGGTCGTGTGCCGGGCTATACGAGTGAGGACTTGGCACGGGAGCATTTGTCGCGCTATGAATTCGCCCGGGTCATCGTCGCCGCATTGAACGATGCCGAGCTGGTCGCAACGGCGGACGCCGCGGAAGTCGCTGCCGTGCGGAAGGGATATGCCCGTGAGTTGGAGGCTCTCGGTTACGGTGAGCGCAAGAAAGCGAAACCCTTTACTATCGAGGGGGATGTGCGTTTGCGGCATACGGATGACGGGGAGTCTCGCAACGATGCCCGGATTCGCATCGGCGCGAAATATACTATCGGAGCGGACGACACGGAAGATACAGAGACGAAATAAAAATACGGAAACCAAAGAAGCGGTCATACCTCGGGTATGACCGCTTTTTATTGACGGATTCAACTGTCTAGGACTTCTTGTAACGCCTGCTGCATGCCGGCAATGGCAAAATCCAGTTCTTCCCTTGTGATGTTCAGCGGCGGATTGAAGTAGAGCACATCGCCGAGCGGGCGCAAGACGAGACCGTGTTGTAAGGCGCGACGATAGATTTCATAGCCGAGACGCCGCCCGGCCGGGAAGGGGCGCTTCGTTTCTCGATCCGCAACGAGTTCGACGGCATGAATGAGACCGATATGGCGTATCTCGCCGACATGCGGGTGGTCGCCGAACGTTTCCGTCAGGCGGGCGGTCAGCCATTCCGCCGTTGCGGCGGCCTGCTCGAGGATATGATCCCGCTCCAGTATGTCGAGGACGGTCAGCGCCGCCGTGCAGCCGAGCGGATTGCCCGCATAGGTGTGGCTGTGCATGAAAGCTTTGCCTTCGCTCCAGTCCGCATAGAAAGCATTATAGATTTTTTCTTTGACAATGGTAAGGGACATCGGCAAGTAGCCGCCGGTAAGACCTTTCGAGAGGCACATGATATCCGGCGTGATACCGGCTCGCCCGGTCGCAAAGAGCGCGCCCATGCGGCCGAAGCCGGTAGCGATTTCATCGGCGATAAGCAGGACATCGTACTCCGTGCAGAGCGCCCGCAGTTTACGCAGGTAGAGATCGGGATAGATACGCATGCCCGCACTGCCTTGGAGCAGCGGCTCGATAATCATCGCCGCCGTTTCCTCGCCGTGCTCGGCGAAGGTACGTTCGGCCTGTTCGAAGCATTCACAGGCGCAGCAGTCGCGAGTCTTGCCGTAAGGACAGCGGTAGCAGTCGGGAGCCTCGACACGGATGTTTTCCATCAGCATCGGCTTGTATATTTCGGCAAACAGATCCATGCTGCCGACGGAGAGAGCACCGATGGTTTCGCCGTGATAGCTTTCGGTAAAACACATAAAGCGAGTCTTTGTCGGCCGTCCGGTTTGCCGGCAGTATTGGAACGCCATTTTCAGCGCCGCTTCGACGGCGGCGGAACCGTTGTCGTTGAAATGGAACTTGGTCAGTCCGGGCGGCACGAGTTCGGCTAGACGTTCCGCGAGCTCGATGGCGGGACGATGGGAGAAATTGGCAAAGATCACATGCTCCAGACGATCCAGTTGCTCTTTGAGCCGGGCATTGATCGTTTCGTTGGCATGACCGAGTAAATTCGCCCACCAGGAACTCACGATATCGAGGTAGGCGTTGCCTTCCGTATCGTAGAGCCAGGAGCCCTGCGCGCGTTCAATGATCGGCGGCGGAAACTCTTCGTAGTCTTTCATCTGGCTGCAGGGATGCCAGATGTATTGCAGATCGCGTTCAGCCAAAGTAAGCATGGGATCCCCCTTTTTTGTACTAACGGTAAGAAGTGTCCGAGGGCTGCTCAAGAGCGATACAAGGCGGTAAGCGTAGCCGCAGACATGGGCAATTCGGCGGCATCGCGTTCCACGCAGCAGAGAACGGGCGCGCCGGTCAACGTTTCCACCATGTATTTATTGTTCTCATGCATCCGGTCGCCGGGCTGCCAATTGTTGAAAATAAAGCCCTGCAAGGGAATCCCCCGGGCGCGCAGGTGCTCCGCAGTCAAGACGGCGGCATTGATGGTGCCGAGTCCCGCATCGGCAACGACGAGCGCGGAGAGTCCCAGCCGCAACACGAGGTCGGAGAGAAGAACGTGCTCCCGTTCATCCCAGCGCAGCGGACAGATAATCCCCCCGCTGCCTTCCACGGTCAGGTAGTCACAGCGTTCCTTGGCGGCGTGAAAGTCCCGCTCCACTTTGGCGAAATCCGGTTGCCGGTTTTCCAGCTGCGCGGCCAGATGCGGCGAAACGGCATCCCGATAGATGTAGGAAACCGACCGCTCGGGCGCTTCCGTAAGCCCCGCAACCTCGCTGACATACAGCGCATCTCCCGGCAGCAGCGTGCCGTCGGCTGCCTGCTCCGCGCCGGAGAGCATCGCTTTGTAATAGCCGGCGACAAGCCCGGCTGTGCGCAGGCGTTTGACGATCAGTGCCGTAACATAGGTTTTGCCGATATCCGTGCCCGTTCCCGTTATGAATAATGCCTTACCCACGAGAGCCCTTCCTTTCCGTAAGCCACAAGCCCGCTTTGTGCAGGCGCAAACCGATATAGGTCGCCGCCAAGCAGAGAATAAAATCCGGCACGACCTGCAGGACGCCGCAATACCAAAGCGCCACCCAGAATCCGATCGGTACGTGAATAATGTAGTTGGAAGCGAAGTAGAAATAGGCAATACCGAGTAAATAGACAATGCCCATACCGACGGTGCAGGCCCACAGCACGTTGCGGAAGGTCGGCGGCTTGCGGCGTGTCAACGCACCGGTAGCGTAGGCCTGGAGAATGAAGCCGACAAGATAGCCGAAAGTCGGCTGCAAAATATAGCCGGGGCCGCCGCCGGAGGCAAAAACGGGGATTCCCACAATCCCCATCAGCACATAGGTGCCGACGGCCAGCGCGCCGAGACGCGGGCCGAGCACGATACCGGCCAACAGGGTGAACAGGAATTGCAGCGTGTACACATCCGCACCGACGGGGATGCGGATAAAAGCGCCGGCCGCAACGAGAGTGATGAACAGTCCGCATAAAATGATTTCTCTTGCTTTCATGGTGTTTACAGAGCCTCCTTGAGAATATCGGTTGGTAAAGTTGGTAAATCGGTTTTACTATACTCTGAAATCCGAAGTCTGTCAACTATGAAAAATAGATAGGTTTACAAAATGGAGATAAAAAGAGGAGCCGAGAGGCTCCTCTTGCAGCAATTAAAACGAGATCGGCATTTTTACGTAGAGCAGATCGACCACGCCGAGCGGTGCCGGTTGGACGAGAAAGAGACAGACGACTACGAGAATCGTCATGGCCAAAGCAATCGGGCTGAACTCACCGCGGGAGGTGACTTGGTAGCGCCCGAACAGACGTGTCGCGACAGTTGCCGCCAGTGCGATGATGAGACCCGCCAGGGTCAGCGTGCCGTAGTAGGCATGCATGGTCACGAACGTGAGGAAGATCACCGTCAGGGAAACCGGCATCAGCGCACGCGCCAGCGGAGTCGTAAAGGAACGCCGCAGATCAATCAGCCAGTCCGTCCAGTCCAGACCGAACAGGCCGAGCGTGGTGTAGGATGCGAGAATGACGGCATCCCAGTGAGCTGCCAAGAGATCCCGCCGTTTACCGGCTTGATAGGCAAAGGCGCAGGCGGCGAGGATGACAAGACCCGCGAGCAGGTAGTAGTAAGCCGGCGGAATGACGGCGAGCAGAACCATGCCGATGCAGGACACCAGCAGACCGCCGCCGATGTACAGCAGCCATTGGCGGCGACTCGGTCGCTCGGCAACCGGCAATTGGCGATACAGGCGCAACAGGACTTCCATCAGGAAGAAACCGACAAACGCGGCCACCGCATAGAACGGATTGGCCACGAGCATAAACGTGATGAACAGAATCGGAATCAGGATACGCCAGCCGGCGAAAATCTGCAAGTTATTAAAAGAAAGCCGCTGCTCCTGCGTATACGTGGTGAGTTGCATGAAGACGAGGAAAGTCAGCATCATGCTTAATGTTTGCAACGGAGTTGTTCCGAGCCAAAGCAAGGAACACAGCACGATGGCGGTGAGATTGGCTCCGGTGAAACGGGCAAACAGGGCTCCGAAAAAGCCGATATTCAGGTACGGCAGCATAGCGTATAAAAATTCCATGTGAACTCTCCTTTTAGCGATCAATATATAGAAACAGTATACTAATTGTGAGTGAAACTGACAAGGGAAAGACCCGTTGTGCCGAAATTTTATCAAACAATATTGAAAATAAAAACGATACCCTTTGTCAAAAACGGTTTTTCTTGCTACAATACAATGTAGACATTACAGGAAGGAAGATGGCGATGACACAAACAATTACGGTGGTCTATTCATCGAAAACCGGCAATACCAAGCGTGTTGCCGAGGCGATTGCGGCGGCCTGCCGGACGGAGGCGCTTGCCTTGACGGCGGATATGACCGTCGCTACGGATATGGTAGCGGTGGGTTACTGGGTAGATAAGGGGATGCCGAATGCCGAGGCATTGCATTTTTTGGAAGGTTTGAACGGGAAAAGGGTATTCCTGTTCGGTACATTGGGTGCGGATCCGGACAGCGAGCACGCGATACGGACGAAGGAAAATGCGCGCAACTTGGTTGCGGAGCGCAATGTGTTGTTGGGCGAATTTCTTTGTCAGGGCGCAATCGATCCGAAACTGATTGAAATGTTCAAACAATTTCCGCCGGATCATCCGCATGCGATCACGCCGGAACGCTTGGAGCGGTATGCCCGTGCGGCGAAGCATCCCGACGCAGCGGACTTGGCGGCGGCACAGGCGGCGATTCGCGCGGCGTTGGAGTTGAGCGGTGATGCGTGACGGCGGTGCGGCGGCGCGTTTGACGGCCGCTTTGAAACGTTTGTCGCCGGAAGAACGGGAATGGATTTACGGTCGGGATACCGCCGACGCGTTGCACGATGCCTTCGGCCAAAAGCGCGTGGTGCATGCGGGGCGCGGCGGTCAGCCGCTGCTGGTTCCGGCGGAGCAGCAGGCCGTCTGGCGGGAGCGTTTGGCGGAGCCGTATGGCGGCGACGGTCGTTCCGTATATATTCATATTCCTTTTTGTGACCGCAAATGTCTGTATTGCGGTTTTTTCCAGAATTTCACGGAAGCGGAACTCGTTGAGGAATATACCGACGCGCTCTGCGAAGAGATTCGCGGAATTGCCGGGGCAAGACGACTGGCGGGCAGACCGGTGGAGGCCGTCTACTTCGGCGGCGGGACGCCGAGCGTGCTGTCCGGTGCGCAATTGACACGTATTCTGACAGCGCTGCGGGACAGCGTGCCGTTGGCCAATGATTGTGAAATTACGCTGGAAGGGCGTTTGCATGATTTTACGCCGGAGTATTTTGCGACGGTAACCGAGGCGGGGATTAACCGCATTTCTCTCGGGCTGCAATCCTTCGATACCCGCGTGCGGAAATCGGTCGGTCGGATCGATGCGGAAGATGTCGTTTGCGAGCGGTTGGCGCACATGGTTCGCTCCGGCAGAGCGGCGATCATTGTAGATTTGATTTTCGGCTTGCCGTACCAGACGCCGGCGGTTTGGCAACGCGATCTGGAGTTGCAGCACGAGTTGGGGCTGCACGGCGGAGACTGGTACCAGCTGAATATTTTCCCGCATTCGGAGCTGTATCGGGCTATCGAGACAGGCAAGCTCCCCGCCGGGGCGACCACGGCCGAACAGGCGGATATGTTCATGCAGGCCTTGGACGAATTGGAGCGCCGCCCGGTTTTGCGGCG
Source organism: Veillonellaceae bacterium (assembly GCA_022771805.1). Classification (GTDB taxonomy): domain Bacteria; phylum Bacillota; class Negativicutes; order Veillonellales; family Negativicoccaceae; genus JALELM01. The sequence continues at coordinate 18,098 of JALELM010000009.1, forward strand.
GATCGATGTCAGCCATTGGGCGCTCGGTACGCGGGAGCGGAGTGTGTACAATACGCTCACCAAGGGCAGCCGAGATGTGATTCCTTTCGGTTGCGGCGCGGGCGGTAAGCTGTCCGGCTACGGAATGATGAATTACCGCACCTTGGCGGAATATATGGCGGCCGTGGCGCGCGGCGAAAAGCCGCTCCAGTTCATGACACGACCGGAGCCGGAATACGATATTCTCGGCGATTTTATGCAACAGCTGGAAGGCATGTATTTGGACGGCGAGGCATTTTTACGGCGGTGGGGACATAATCCGTTGGAATTGTTCGCGCCAGTGTTTGAAGTTTGGCAACAGAAAGGTCTGGTCACCGTGGACGGTCATATCTTACGGCTGACACGAGCGGGCCAGTTTTGGCATGACAATGTGATCCAAGCGGTCGTGGAATTGTGGCGAATGGCGCGGACGGAGCAGCCGATCCGGCCGGCGGTGGAAGATGTGGCGCGCCAGGATGAGCTGGTGCAGCGTCTTACGCCGGACGAGCGGGCGGCGGGGGTTGCCCTGCGTTTGCGCGAGATGTCGGGCATGCTCGCGGGGGCGGCCATTCCGAATCATCCGCATGCGCTCAGATTGCAGAAAATCCTTACGAAGCTCGGCTTGGAACGCTTGCCCGAAGAGGAAGCGCAATTGCTGGAAGTGGCCAAGGAATGGTTGGCGGCGGACGAAAGGAGGCGGGGCTGATGGGGCGTACTTGCCGGATCTTGGGGCTTGTCGCTCTCGTTCTCGTCCTGCTGACCTGGTACTTTACCGCGGGACGGACGCCGGCACCGTCGCCGCCGGGAACCGTAACGATTACGGACGGCCTCGGTCGCGAAGTCAGCATCCGCACGCCGACGGAGAAAATTATTTCCCTGACGAATGCGGATACGGAAACATTGCTGGCACTGGGAGTGACACCGTATGCGGTCGTTTCCAATTTCAATATGTCGCCGGAGATTGCTCAACGATTGGCGGGCGTGCCGGAGGCAGGAGCCGTGACGGCGCCGAATCTGGAGAAAATCGTGGCGCTGAAGCCGGATCTCGTCGCCGGCGGTTTGATGCCCTTTCAGACACAATTGGCATCGCCGCTGACACAGGCCGGCATTCCGGCGGTCTTTCTGCTGGCCAATTCCTACCGGGATATTCTGGAGCGGATCACGTTCTGGGGGAATGTGACGGGACGTAACCGGGAAGCGACGGAGCTTGTCAGAACCATTGAGCGGGATGTGGCGGCGGTACGCGAGAAATATGCCCATCGCGAGCGCAAACGAATACTGATTGTCTGGGGCACGGCAACGAGCTTCCAGCTGGCTTCTTCGCATACTTTCGTCGGCGATTTGGTGGCACAGGTTCCCGTGGAGAACTTGGCGGACAGTTTTGCCGGCAGCATGGAGAAAAAAGGCCTCGGCACGGGTTTTGTCGCATTGGATCCGGAATACCTGGCCAAGGCGGATCCGGATGTGGTTCTGGTAGTAACGCACGGAGTTTCGCAGGAAAAAGCGAAAACTTTCCTGGCGGCATTTCAGAAACAATCCGTCTGGCAGAAATTGCGGGCGGTGCGCGAAGGGCATGTCCATATTCTACCGCAGGAAATGTTTGCATCCAATCCGAATGTACGGGTAGCACAGTCGGTCGCCTATGTCGGGCAGGTGCTGTATGAACAATGAAGCGGTGAAACACAGTCCGCGGGACTGGCTCTTCGGCGTGATGTTCGTACTGCTGCTTGCGGGTCTGATTTACGGGATGAGCAGCGGTGCGTACCGGCTCGGCTGGCAGGATATGTGGGCGGCGTTGCAGACGGGGCCGACGCACGAATGGTACACCGTGCTCTATGATATCCGTTTGCCGCGCCTGCTTGTGGGCGCTTTGGCGGGTGTCAATCTCGCGTTGGCCGGTTGCATTTTGCAGGGGGTGCTGCGCAATCCGCTGGCGGATCCCGGCCTGCTCGGTGTCAGCGCCGGCGCGGGGCTGGCGGCGATGGTCATTATGATTATTCTGCCGCAGCATATGGCGTGGATTCCGCCGGCCGCTTTCATCGGGGCTCTGATCGCGACGGCACTGGTGTACCTGCTTGCCTGGCGGCAGGGAGTCAGTCCCCTGCGCCTGGTATTGGCGGGCGTGGCGCTGGCTGCTTTCTTTGGCGGCTTGATGACCTTGCTGACTTTTTTCTACTCCGATCGGGTGCAGGGAACGGTCGGCTGGATGGCGGGCGGTTTTACCGGCCGCGGCTGGGATTATGTCCTGCTCATTTTGCCGTATACGCTGTTGGGGCTCATCGGTTCGGTGTTTGCAACGAAGGCGCTTACCATTTTGAGTTTCGGTGACGATATTGCCGCCTCGCTCGGCCTGCCGGTCGAGCGGACACGGCTGTTGCTCCTGACTCTGGCGGCATTGCTGGCGGCCTCGGCGGTCAGCGTGGCGGGGATGCTCGGCTTCGTCGGGCTCATTGTGCCGCATATCGCGCGGCTTCTGATCGGCGGCGATTTTCAGCGCTTTGTGCCGTTGGCGGCACTCAGCGGCGCAGTTTTGATCCTTTTTGCCGATACCGTTGCTCGGACGGCGTTCAGCCCGATCGAAGTGCCGGTCGGCGTGCTCATGAGCTTCGTCGGGGCACCGTTCTTCCTGTATTTGTTGCGGAAGGCGGTGTGAGATGGCGACATTGGCAGTGCATCATCTTTGCATGGGTTACGGCAAACATATCGTGTTGCCGGATGTCAGCCTGAGCTTTGAGAAACCGGAGATCGTCTCGATCGTCGGCGCCAACGGCTCGGGTAAATCGACATTGTTACGGGCGTTGGCGCGGCTGCAGGCACCGCGAGCCGGTGCAGTACTGTTGGACGACCGGCCGATCGGTGCGTACACCCGGCGGGAAGTGGCACGGAAGATTTCGGTATTACCGCAGTCGGCCGCCGCACCGCCCGATATGTTGGCGGAACGGCTTGTCGCCTGCGGCCGGCATCCGCACCGGGGCTATTTTGCGGAATACGGGGCGGAGGATCGCCGGATCATTGAAAACGTCATGCGGGAAACGGATACGTGGCAATACCGCGATCGCTTCCTGCAGGAACTTTCCGGCGGGGAGCGGCAGCGCGTCTGGCTGGCGATGGCGTTGGCACAGGAGCCGGAAATATTGCTGCTGGACGAGCCGACGACCTATTTGGATATTCGTCATCAATTGCGTTTGATGGAATTGGTACGCGAGGCGTATCAACGCAAACGGATGACTGTCATCATGGTGCTGCACGATTTGAATCAGGCAATCGCGTACAGTCACCGCATTATCGCTTTGCGTCAGGGGACGATCGTCGGCGACGGGACACCGTCGGCGGTACTGACGGCGGAGCACATCGCCGACTGGTTCGGCGTGCGTGTGCAATGTGTGGACATCGAGACGACGGACGGGAAACAGCAGTTTCACCTGCCGCTCGGCATTGCGGACGAAGAATAGGTTCATTAAGGGTGGTATGCTTTCAGCATGCTGCCCTTTTTGTGTTTTTATGCACGGGAGTGTAGGAAAGGAAGGGAAATAATGAGCAGAAAACTTTGGTTAGCGGCTGTTGTGGCCGCTGTCCTCGGTAGCACGGCGCAGGCGGCCGATTACAGCCTGGCGGAGGTCGTCGTGACGGCCGCGCGGGTGCCGCAAACACTGCGAGAGACTCCGACCACGGTCGAGGTCGTCAATCAGGAGACGCTTGTCGCACAAGGCGCGACGAATCTAGCGGAAGCATTGGAAACGGTGCCCGGCATTACTTTCCACAATGACGGCATGCGGCGCTCGCATGTTACCATCCGCGGGACGGATTCCCGCCATACGCTGATCCTGGTCGACGGCAAGCGAGTCGGGACGGATGTGGGCAAAACGCTTTACAATCCGAATATCCTCCAGGATATCGGCATGGAGAATATTGAACGCGTTGAAATCGTCAAAGGCGGTGCCTCCGCGCTCTACGGCTCGGAAGCCATCGGCGGCGTTATCAATGTCATCACGAAAGCACCGGACAAGGCTGTCCTGACCTTGCACGGCCAGACGGGGAATTACCAAGGCGGCGAGCACAACGAATACCGCTACCATATGAGCTATGATACCGGCAAAACGGGGAACTGGCGTATCCGTGTCGCGCATGGCGCACGTAAGCAGGTCCCGCAGTACAACAAGGCCGGCGGCACGGACTACTACTACGGCCTGGCGCGCCCGACGAGTGTGAGCATCGGTTATTCCTTCGACGAACGACATGAGCTGGTTGCCGACTATGAACGGCAGGTTTCACAGCAATACGGCGACAAATATGTTATGGGAGCCGACGTCAGCAACCGCGTCGTAACGAATAACGGCGGGCTGACTTTCCGCGGTACGGACGGCGGCTGGGAATATACGGCGCAGGTGTATCGCAATCAGTATGTGAAAGACTATGCCCAAACAACCGCCGGTCGCATCGGGAGTTTGGATTATACGAAACATACGGAAACCGTGTTCGATTTGCTCGGGACACGGACGCTGAATGCCGCGCATCGACTGACGCTCGGCGGGGAGTATCGCAAGGAAAACGGTATTTCCACGCGGATGAAATCCGGTCGCGACGAAGGCTTGTACGGCACCTATAAGAAACACGTTATGCAGCCGATTTTCGATGCTGATCACAACATCATCGGGATGAAGCCGGTGATGGAAGAAATCACGCTGCCGAACGGGCAAGTGATTAAGCAGCCGAAGATGAAAACGGTTGAAGTCCGGAAATACGGGGCGGATCTGTCCTATTGGAGCGTGTATGCGCAGGACGAATGGCGGCCGAACGAGAAGTGGCTGCTCGTGCCGGCAATTCGCTATGACCACAGCAATGAATTCGGCGGCCGCATTCTCCCGAAATTCGGTGCGACGTACTTCAACGCCGAGACAAGTCGCTGGAAATTCAATATCGGCACGGGCTTTGTCACGCCGGGCTTGATGGAACGCTACTACGATTTCGATATGGCCGGCATCGTGCATTGGGTGGGAAATCCCGACTTGAAACCGGAAAAATCCGTCAGCTACGAGTTGGCTTGGGAAAAAGAATTTGCTTCTCATCGGACAAAACTGGCGTATTTCTACAATGACATCCGGGATTATTGGAATGCGGTTCCGGCCAAGCCGGGCAATCCTGCATCGCGAGATCAGATGTATGTCAACGAATACCGGGTTATCTCGCAGGGCTTGGAATGGACGGGCAGTGTCGAGCTGAATGAGCATTGGGGTTTGAATTACGGTTACACGTACCTGCATGTGAAGAATAAAGACACGAACCGCGCCATCACGGAGCAGCCGAAGCATAAAATAGACTTGGGGCTGCGCTACAGTAACGGCGCTTGGAGCGTAAACATCTGGGGAAATCGGTACGGCGGTTACCTCACGACGGACGGCCTGAAAAAGAGCACGACCATGCTGAACATGACGGTTGCTCACCGTTGGGAGAACGGGTTGCGAGTCTTCCTCGGCGTGGACAATATTCTGAAGCGGGATACATTGGTTCGTACGTACAACGGGCGTTTCTACAAAATCGGTTTCGATTGGCGAATGTAAGCAAGGTCAAGCAAGGTTAAATAAGAAAACGGTTTCCTGTACAGGAAACCGTTTTCTGATGCACCGGATATATGTTCATCTGTGCAAGTATTCAAATATTATTATAAAAATAATGATGCATAAGTAGTTTTTGGTTAAACGCAATGCTATAATAAATACTCGAAAGTGAAATGGAGGTTTACTATGAAACAATATCTCGAGCGCCGGCTGACGGCGCTGACATTTGCTCTTGCGGTGCCGGCGGGGACGGTCTTGGCGGCATCTGCGGACTATCATCTCGGTCCGGTTGTCGTGACGGCGACGCGGACGGAAGAACGAGTGCAGGATGCGCCGGCGGCGGTGCAGGTAGTCACGCGGCACGAAATGACGGATCGCGGTGCGAGCACGCTGGGTGAAGCATTGGCGGCAATCCCCGGTGTGCAGCTGTCGATTGATGCGAAGTCGCGTTCGCATGTGAACTTGCGCGGGATGGAGAATCGCCACACGCTGATTTTAGTGGACGGGCAGCGTATCGGCGGCGACATCAACCAGGGTGCAGGTAATGCCCATGTGTTGGAGCGCATCGGCATACAGGATGTGGAACGGATCGAGGTCGTGCAGGGAGCGTCCTCGGCGCTGTACGGTTCGGATGCGGTCGGCGGGGTGATCAATATCATCACGCGCCGCAGTCAGGAGCCGTCGCTTTCCTTGCGCGGGAGCTACGGCTCGTTCAGTGACGGCGCCCGCGGGCAGTACGACTACGGCTTGCGTTACGACAGCGGCAGCGACCGGGCATTGCGGTATCGTATTTCATACGGGGCGCTGCATCAGGCGCCGCACTCAAACGGTCGGGGCGGCTCGCTTTACTATTACGGCACGGCACGGCCGCTGGCCATCAGTGCGGAGTACATGCTGAGCGAGCAGGCGAGAGTCGGCGCGATGTATCGCCGAACCGTTCATCAGCAGTATGTGGACGGCGGTTACAAGGAGACCAAGCCGGGAGCGCCGAAGCAATTCCGCGACGATACGGACAATCGCACGGTGACGACGACGGCGGGAGCGTATTATGAAGGGAATAGCGGTGAGGCGAGATACCGTTTGGATTTGCAATATACCCGTTACACGAAAGATTACGCGACCTTTTCGCGGGCGAGGGAAATCACGGGTGTAGACTATACGCGACACACGACGGCGGGAGCGGCGTTCCGCTACGATTGGCAGCCGCTCGGTTCGCACCGTCCGCTGCTCGGTGCGGAGTATCGCACGGAAGAGGGAGTCTCGACGCGGATCGGTACCTCGGATCCGGCCGGTATGTATCAGCGCGGCGATTATCCCGCACAGCCTTTGCATCGCTTGCGAATCAAGTATCGCAGCGCATATTTGCAGGATACTTGGGAGCCGTCCTCGCGTTGGCGTATCATCCCGGCACTGCGCTTGGACTCCAGCGATGCGTTCGGCTCGCAGTGGTCGCCGAAACTCGGTGCGATTTATCGGCTGCGGGATGATCTGCGTTTCAAAGCGAATGTCGGGCGCGGCTATGTCACACCGCGCATTACGGAACTGGCGTATCGGTTCATGATGTTTCAGGAAGTGTTCATGGGGCCGCGTGTCGGCTATGTGGACAGCTGGTGGATCGGCAATCCGGATCTCCGCCCGGAAACATCCGTTTCCTATGACATAAGCGTAGAAAAAGACTTTGCGGCAGGGCAGATCCGCGCCACCTTGTTCCGCCAGCAATTGCATGATTACATTCACTATCGCCGCATCAAGGTGGAAAAGCTGGGACAGATTCAAGGCTTTCCGCATCAGCTTTGGACCTATCGGTACGAAAACGGCGGCGAGGCTACGGTGCAGGGAGCGGAACTCGCGGGAGAGTGGCGCATCGGTACGCATTGGGAGATGCGTTTCGGCTACAATTACCTGGACGCGCGCAACGGTGCGGGGGAACGCCTGTACGATCGCGCCCGGCATAAAGTCGATCTCGGCGCCTACTACCACGGCGGCAACTGGTCGGCTGCGCTGTGGGGCAGCCGTCAATGGAGCTACCTGTCCTCTTTTGCGGAGGAAGCGCGACCGGAAGCTTTCGGCATCTGGAATGCCAATATCGGCTACACCTGGAATAACGGTCTGCGACTGTACACCACGGTGGAAAATCTGTTCAATGCAAACCGAACGGAACGAACGTTTGTCGGGCGCGGCTGGCGTATCGGCATGGAATATACATGGTAAAAGAGGAGATGTCTCCTCTTTTTTTATTCAAAGACCTCTATGTTATACTAATAAATACAGATGATATAGTACATGAGGGGTGATGTCTTGGGAGGATTACTGCATACCTTGCGGGAAGTCGGGCAGGCGGTATTGCCGATCGGTGCCTTGATTTTTTTCCTGAGTTGGACGTTGGCGCCGCTTCCGGCTGATATGCTGGTGCGTTGTGCGTTGGGAACCTTGCTGATTGTCCTCGGCCTGGCGATTTTCCATGTCGGGGTGGATATCGGTGTCCGCCGGATCGGGGCGCATCTCGGTCGCTCCATGACGAAGTACGGCAAGATGGCGATCGTCATTGCAAGCGGGCTGGTGCTCGGCTTTGCCATTTCGATGGCGGAGCCGGATCTGCGGATTTACGGGCAGCAGGTGGAAACGCTGACCGGCGGCTACATGACGGAAATGATGCTGGTGTACGCGGTCTCGGCGGGGATTGCCGTGTTCCTGGCGATCGGTCTTTGGCGGATCGTGCGGACACTGGCCTTGAAATATATATTCCTGATTTTTTACGGTATTGTCGGGCTGTGCTGTTTTTTCGTACCGACGGAATTTATCGCATTATCGTTCGATGCATCGGGAACGACGACGGGAGCCATGACGGTGCCTTTCTTTCTGGCGCTGGCCGCCGGGGTTTCCGAATTCAAAGCGGCAGACACGGTCGCTTCGGAGGAGGACAGTTTCGGTCTGGTTGGCATCGCTTCGGCGGGAGCGATAGTCGGAGTGTTGCTGATGGCGATCGCCAGCAGCCAGCAGGCCTTTGCCGCGACGGTCGTTATTCCGGAGCAGCCGGAACTGCTGCCTTTGTGGGAGAGCTTCGTGACCTTGGTGCCGCATATGGCATGGGAAGTGTTGCTGAGCGTGCTGCCGGTCGTGGTGTTGTTCTATCTGGCGCATTTTTTTGTCGAACGGGTTTCGGCGGCGGAGTTGCGACGGATTCGCTTCGGTCTGATTTACACGTATATCGGGTTGGTCATTTTTATGACGGGTGTGAATTTCGGTTTCAACCGGGCAGGATATGAGCTCGGGTTGCAAATCGCGGCGGGACATTCGGGCTGGTGGTTATGCCTGGTCGGTCTGGTCATCGGTTTGGTCGTGATTTTGGCGGAGCCGGCGGTAACTCCGCTGGTGCACCAAATCGAAGACATCACGAGCGGCTACGTGCCGAAGCGATTGGTACTGATTTCGCTCTCGCTGGCGGTCGGCGGTGCCGTGGGCTTGTCGATGCTGCGGATCGTCGTGCCGGGGTTGGAGCTTTGGCATCTGTTGTTGCCGGGTTACCTGTTGGCGACGGGGCTGGCCTTCATCGTCCCGAATTTGTTCGTCGGCATGGCCTTTGATTCCGGCGGAGTCGCCTCGGGACCGATGGCGGCAACTTTCGTTCTGAGTTTTGCCAGCGGTGCGGCACGCAATTATCCGGGCGCGGATGTGTTCCTGGACGGCTTCGGTGTGGTCGCACTGGTAGCTATGTTGCCCATCGTGGCACTGCAGATTTTAGGTCTGCTGTTTCGTATAAAAGCGGGGAGGAAGCAAGCGTGACGACACATAACTATACGGTCGTGTACTTTGTCGTCAATCACGACCTCAGCGCCGATCTCAGTGCGGCGTTGCACCGGGAGCATATCCGCGGTGCATCGGTCATGCCCGCTTGGGGCTCGGTACAGAATTCGGTTTTGGCGTTTTTCTGTCTGGACCAAGTACGCAAAGACATCGTTTTCTTCGTCGAGGAGACGAATCTGGCATTGCGGCTGCTGCGGGAGATGGCAGCGCGATTCAAATTGACGAAACGCAACCGGGGGATTGCCTTTGCGCTGCCCGTCAGCGGTATTTACGGCGTGCGGGATATCCCGAATCGGCAAGTGGCACAACAGGAGGCGAAAGAAACTATGTGGCAGGCAATTTATACGATCGTCAATCAGGGCGATGCGGACGGGGTCGTGGCTGCGGCGACCGAAGCGGGGGCACGCGGCGGTACGATTCTGCGCGGACGCGGCTCGGCACAGCATACGGGGGTGCGGTTGTTCGATTTTCCGATCGAGCCGGAAAAAGAAGTCGTGCTCGTTCTTGCGCCGAAGGACAAGACGAGTGAAATTGTTGCAAATATTCATACCAAGATGAAAATCGACGAGCCGGGACGCGGGATTATTTTCGTGATGGATGTTACGGAAGCGTACGGACTTGTCGGGCAGGATTGAGGCTTGACGTCGAACGATTTCTTGTATATACTGTATTAGTCATGGTGCAGTGCTATGGCACAACCGCACGAAGAGGTTCTAAATGCTTCGGCTACCGTATTCGGCGAGTCCGAGAAAAAGAGGAGGTGCAACTATGTACGCAATTATTCAAACAGGCGGTAAACAGTACCGCGTCGAAGAAGGCAAGGTCATCACGATTGAAAAATTGGATCTGGCTGTCGATGATGCGGTTCGTTTTGAAGAAGTACTGAGCGTCGTGGACGGCGATCAGGCACACTTCGGCGCGCCCTTGGTAAAAGGCGCAACGGTTACGGGTAAGGTGTTGGTACAGGGCAAGGCGAAGAAGATTCGCGTGTTCAAGTACAAATCCAAGTCCAACTATCGTCGGCGTCAGGGTCATCGTCAGCCGTTTACCAAAGTATTGATCGAATCGATCGCGCTGGCATGATTCAAGTCCGACCGGAACGAACGAACGGGCGCGTGAGCGGCTTTACCGTGCGCGGGCATGCCGACTATGCAGCGGCGGGCGAGGACATCGTCTGTGCTGCGGTTTCCGCCGTGACATTGACGGCGGCGTTGGGGCTCAAGGACGTATTGCGGAAGGCCGGGACTTATGAAAATGAGGCCGGGATTCTGACGGTTCGTCTGACGGATCCGCTCGACGAAGCGACCGAACTGATTTTTCAAACCATGTTGACGGGGCTGGCGGAAATTTCCCGCCAATATCCGCAACATATTCGTATTTTGGAATGACGGAGGTGACAACATGTTTACTTTTGATTTGCAGCTTTTTGCACATAAAAAAGGTCAAAGCAGCACGCGTAACGGCCGCGACTCCCGCAGCAAGCGTCTCGGTGTGAAAGTACACGACGGACAGCTGGCGAAAGCGGGCTCGATTATCGTTCGCCAACGCGGCACGAAATTCCATCCGGGTACCAATGTCGGCTTGGGTAAAGACGACACTTTGTTTGCCATGACGGAAGGTATAGTTTCGTTTGAACGCCTGGGTCGCCACCATCGTCAGGTGGTTGTACGACCTGTCGAAGCGTAAGCACAAAACGCCCCTTTGCGGGGCGTTTTTTATTTTCATTGGCAGCGAGCGCCGGAGTGTGGTACAATAAGCGGACTAGCGTAATAAGGAGTGATCATATGGCGACGGATTGGCATCTGGCGACGGACTGGCGCGTTATTGCCGCCTTTGCCCTGTACTTGGGCGTAATGATATATATCGGAGTGTATTATTACCGAAAATCGAATCAACTGAGCGATTACATTCTGGGCGGACGCAGTCTGGGGCCGTGGGTGACCAGCATGAGTGCGGAAGCCTCCGATATGAGCGGCTGGATGCTGATGGGCTTGCCCGGTCTGGCGTATCTCGCCGGCCTGCCCGCCATGTGGACGGGCGTGGGGCTTGCTGTCGGGACTTGGGCGAATTGGGTGTTCATTTCGAAGCGTCTGCGTAATTACACCGAGATCGCCAATGACAGTTTGACCATTCCGGATTTTTTGAACAATCGCTTTCATGACACGTCCCATATGCTGAACCTTGTTTCGGCTGTATTTACTTTTATTTTTTTCCTGATTTATACCTCGTCGGGATTTGTCGCCGGCGGTAAATTATTCGAAACGGTTTTCGGCGTGGACTATGTCTGGTCGCTACTGATTACCGCGGGCGTTGTGATTACCTATACCTTTCTCGGCGGGTTTATGGCGGTCAGTTGGACGGATTTCATCCAAGGGATCATGATGTTTTTGGCGATCGTATTGGTGCCGCTGGCGGGGATGATGGCGAGCGGCGGTCCTGCAGAAACCTGGGCTCGGATGCAGGCGACGATACCGGGGCATTTCGTGCTCTGGGATCCCGCCGTGGAGGCCTCCGCGACGGCGATCATGCTGATTTCCGCTCTCGGCTGGGGACTCGGCTACTTCGGCCAGCCGCATATCCTCGTCCGGTTCATGGCGATTCATGATGCGGACGAGCTGCACAAAGCGACACGGATCGCGATGACCTGGGTGGTTATTTCTTTAGCGGCGGCGGTAGCGGTCGGCTTTGTCGGGCGTATATACTGGCCGGAATTACTGGCGGGAGCGGATGCGGAGCGCATCTTTTTGCTGATGAGCGGAACGCTCTTTACGCCTTTTGTCGGCGGGCTGATTTTGTCGGCGGTGCTGGCGGCGATTATGAGTACGTCCTCGGCGCAATTGCTGGTCACGTCGGCAACGATTTCCAAAGACTTTTATAAAAACTTTATTCACCGGGAGGCCGGGGAAAAAGAACTGGTTTTTGTCAGCCGGGTGACGGTACTGGTGGTCGCCGCCTGTGCCATCGTGCTGGCGCTGAACCCGAACAGCTATATACTCAACATCGTGGCCTATGCCTGGGCGGGCTTTGGAGCCGTATTCGGCCCGGTGGTCGTACTCTCCCTGTTTTGGCGTCGGATGACTCGCAACGGTGCGTTGGCGGGCATGCTCACGGGCGGGATTACGGTACTTGTCTGGAAACAGTTCGCCTGGTTCGGCTTGTATGAAATCGTCCCCGGATTCCTGTTCGCTTTGTTGGCGATCGTCGCGGTGAGTTTGACGGATTCGCCGCCGCCGCAGTGTGTGGTCGATGATTTCGACCGGGCGAATGCACGCCACATTCTCGGTTAAAGCAGTCTGCGGACTGCTTTTTTCTTTTGGTGACGGCAAAGACCGACTTCTTCCGGGTAACTTTTTCGCAGCCCGTCTTACCTCTATATGACTTAATTTGTTATAATATAAAATAAGGGGGTGGACGGAATGGACAAAGACTTGATGCAACTTACACCGGAAGAACGGGTGGAACAGTACGCGATTGAGAATTACAAGAACGGCTTGAACTGTTCGGAGAGCGTACTGGAAGCGCTGGTGCGTGAAGGCGGTTTGGAAATTCCGCGCGAATTGGTGGGAGCAAGTGTCGGCTTCGGCGGCGGTATCGGTCTGTCCGGCTGTACTTGCGGGGCACTTTCGGCGGCGGTATTGGCGAACGGCCTGCGCTACGGGCGCAAAGACCCGTACGAAGTTCCGGCGGCAGAACGGGCAAGCGAGATTGCCGCCAAGTACTATCGGCGCTACCATGCATTGGTGAAGGATTTTGTTGAGGAAAACGGCGCGGCCGCCTGTGCGGATATTTGTGCGGCACACGGCGAATGGGAATCGCGCGAACGCCGCAAGCATTGTCTGCATCTGATCGGTCGCACGGCTCGGCTGGCTTGGCGATATCTGCAGCTGGAACAGGAGGAGGCCTTTGCGCTGCCGTACGAAGGGAACACGATGAAGACATTTGACGGGCGCGATCCGAGTACCCGTCCGAAAACGTGAATTTTCACGTTTTCGTCTCATGTGAAACACACGGTAGCGTGTTATAGAAGCCGGCCGAAAGTATGGGCGCAATCAAATAAAAAATCTATTGACAAGCCGCGCTTTGATTGGTATACTACTTAAGTACGTTTGCGGGGTGAGCCCGTTATAAACGGACGGTAACAGACGAAAGGACAGGCGAATGAAGACGTTATCACAAGCATTGCCGGCACATGCGGCCGGTGTGAAAGAGGCGCTTCGGGCGGTCCGATCCGGACGTGCCGTGCGAGTGTCGGTCGCTACGGATGCGACTGATGAAGTGTTGGCGGAGTTGCTGGCGGCTTGTCGGGAACGGAATATCCCGATCGAGAGGAAGCATACCCGCGAGGAGTTGGGGAAAAGTTGTCGCTTGCCGGTAAAAACGGCGGCGGTCGCCCGGCTTGCTTAAATCCGTTAATATTTTTCGTTCTTATGACGAAAAATCAATTATAAATATCCGAAATGAAGAGAGGAGGTGCGATAATGCCGACAATCAATCAGTTGGTGCGTAAAGGTCGCGCCACATTGGAAACGAAATCGAAGACTCCGGCGCTGAAAGAAAGCCCGCAAAAACGTGGTGTCTGCACACGCGTTTACACGGCGACGCCGAAGAAGCCGAACTCCGCATTGCGGAAAGTTGCCCGTGTTCGTCTGACGAACGGCATCGAAGTATCGGCGTATATTCCGGGTATCGGTCATAACCTGCAGGAACACAGCGTAGTGCTGATCCGCGGCGGCCGTGTCAAGGACCTTCCGGGTGTTCGTTACCACATTGTTCGCGGCGCATTGGATACAGCAGGTGTTCAGGGGCGCATGCAGGGACGCTCGAAATACGGGGCGAAATCTGCCAAGAAATAATTGAACTGACGAAGATCTGATTAAGGAGGAATTGACATGCCGAGAAAAGGCCCGGTACCGAAGCGCGATGTACTGCCGGATCCCGTGTACGGATCGAAAATCGTGACTCGGTTTATCAATAAGGTAATGCTGGACGGCAAGAAAGGCATTGCGGAAAGCATCGTATACGATGCATTTGACATTATTCGTTCCAAAACGGGCAAAGACCCGATGGAAGTATTTGAACAGGCGATGAACAATGTCATGCCTGTCCTGGAAGTGCGTGCTCGCCGCGTCGGCGGTGCCAACTACCAGGTGCCGGTGGAAGTACGCGCCGAACGTCGTCTGACGCTCGGGATTCGTTGGATGGTCAACTATGCGCGTCTGCGCAGTGAACGCACCATGCGCGAACGTATCGCCGGTGAGTTGATGGATGCGGCCAATAATACGGGCGCCGCCATCAAGAAGAAAGAAGATACGCACAAGATGGCGGAAGCAAACAAAGCGTTTGCCCACTATCGTTGGTAGTTTTTGAGGAGTGAACTAAGATCGTGGCAAGAGAGTACTCGTTAGAGAATACAAGAAATATCGGTATCATGGCGCATATCGATGCCGGCAAAACCACGACGACGGAACGTATCCTGTTTTATACGGGTCGTACCCATAAAATCGGCGAAACGCACGAAGGTGCGGCGACGATGGACTGGATGGATCAGGAACAGGAACGCGGGATTACTATTACTTCGGCGGCGACAACCTGCCACTGGAAAGGCAATCGAATCAATATCATCGACACGCCCGGCCACGTGGACTTTACAGTCGAAGTAGAACGTTCCTTGCGTGTATTGGACGGATCCGTTGCCGTATTCTGTGCCAAGAGCGGCGTAGAGCCTCAGTCGGAAACCGTTTGGCGCCAGGCGGATCATTACGGTGTACCGCGTATTGCCTTCGTCAACAAGATGGACACGACCGGTGCAGACTTCTACAACGTCCTGGACATGATGGTGGAACGCTTGGGAGCCAATCCGGTGCCGATCGCATTGCCGATCGGGGCGGAGCAGGGATTTGAAGGCGTCATCGACCTGATTACCATGCGTGCGCTGCACTTCAATGGCGACTATGGCGAAAAGATCGAAGAATTCGATATTCCGGCGGACATGCAGGCCAAAGTGGAAGAATACCGCGCGAAAATGATCGAGTCCGTTGCGGAAAGCGACGACACGCTGATGGAAAAGTACCTGGAAGGTGAGGAACTCAGCAATGAGGAAATCATGGAAGGTATTCGCAAAGCGACCATCGCCTGCACGATGAATCCGGTTCTCTGCGGTTCGGCATACAAGAATAAAGGTATTCAGCTCCTGCTGGATGCGGTCGTTCGCTACATGCCGGCGCCGACGGACATTCCGGATATGAAGGGTATTGTCCCGGGAACGGAAGAACCGGACAGCCGTCCGGCCAGCGATGAAGCGCCTTTCTCGGCACTGGCCTTCAAGATTATGACTGACCCGTACGTCGGTAAACTTTCCTTCTTCCGCGTGTACTCCGGTACGTTGGACTCGGGTTCGTATGTATACAACTCGACCAAAGGAAAACGCGAACGTGTCGGCCGTATCCTGATGATGCACGCCAACCATCGCAGCGAAGTGGATAAAGTGTACAGCGGCGACATTGCGGCTGCCATCGGTTTCAAGGATGTAACGACCGGTGACACGCTCTGCGATGAAAAAGCGCCGATCATTTTGGAAAAGATGGAGTTCCCGGAACCGGTTATCTCGGTTGCGGTAGAGCCGAAAACCAAGGCTGACCAGGAAAAGATGGGGATTGCGCTGCAAAAGTTGGCGGAGGAAGACCCGACCTTCAAAGTCTGGACCGATGCCGAAACCGGCCAAACCATTATCGCCGGCATGGGCGAGCTCCACTTGGATGTATTGGTAACCCGTATGTTGCGCGAATTCAAAGTCGGCTGCAATGTCGGTAAGCCGCAGGTTGCGTACCGCGAAACGATCCGCAAGGAAGTCGAAGCGGAAGGCAAATTTGTTCGCCAGTCCGGCGGCCGCGGCCAATACGGCCACTGCTGGCTGCGTCTGGAGCCCCTCGAACCGGGCAGCGGTTTTGTTTTCGAAAACAAGATCGTCGGCGGTGTCATTCCGAAAGAATACATCGGACCGGTCGAAGCGGGTGTGGAAGAGGCAATGCAGAGCGGCGTAATCGCCGGCTACCCGATGGTGGATATCCAAGTTACCGTGTTCGACGGTTCGTACCACGATGTCGACTCTTCGGAAATGGCCTTTAAGATTGCCGGCTCCATGGGCTTCAAGGCAGGCGCACAGAAAGCGAACCCGGTTCTCCTGGAACCGTACATGCGTGTCGAAGTGGTCGTGCCGGATGATTATCTGGGTGACGTAATCGGCGACCTGAACTCCCGTCGCGGCAAGGTCGAAGGCATGGATCCGCGGCGCGGCGCGACCAATATCCGTTCGTTCGTACCGCTGTCCGAAATGTTCGGTTATGCGACCGACCTTCGGTCTAAAACACAGGGTCGTGGGAACTATACGATGACCTTTGACCATTATGAAGAAGTGCCGAAAGCGATTGCGGAAGAAATTACCGCACAGCATTCCGGTGCGAAATCTGAATAACAAAATTGGAGGCTGAACACAATGGCAAAAGCACATTTTGAAAGAACCAAGCCGCATGTAAACATCGGCACGATCGGTCACGTCGACCACGGCAAAACGACGCTGACGGCAGCGATCACGAAAGTACTGTCGGAAAAAGGCTATGCGGACTTCCAGGACT
>JALELM010000002.1 GCA_022771805.1 Veillonellaceae bacterium
TTATCTTTTGGTCTTTGGTTCGGAATAGTGTAGTGCTGGCGGTCTATCTCTTGTTTTCGGTTGCTTGCTTCCTTACCGTACATGAGCATTCCTTCAGGATTTGTCGCGGATACATTGATCTTTTTATGTTTTCTGCCCCACGAGCCGAAGGAAAGATCCAGTGCTCCCGAGGTTTTTTCGCCGCCTTTTCGCGTAATAATATTGATAACCCCACCGGTTGCGTCCGCACCGTAAGCCGATGCCCCCGGCCCCTTAATGACTTCGATCTTTTCTACATTCAGCATATTGACGACCTGATTGATATCCACCAGCGCCTTACTGCTTCGCGATCCGGAGAAGGCCACCGCTCCGCTCGTCGTATTATCTATGCGCCGGCCGTCCACCAGAACCACTACCCGATCGTCCCCGTTGATCGCAACGATGGAATGCGTCTGATCATAGCCGTACTCACCCCCGCGATAACCGGGCGTACGCACATTCACGCTGGGAATCCGATTCAAAGCATTCGCCAGTGTTGCGTAAGCGTGATTTTCAATGTTTTCCCGGTCAATGACTTCCACATCGCCGCCCGTTCGGTAGTAGGACTGCTCCGTCACCACATTGCCGAACTTGTCCACCTGCCGTTTGCCGTGGACAAATACTTCATCGAGATAGTACGGCGCAGCTTGCGCTACCCCCCCGCTAAAGCCAACACAATAAAAGTCGCTAAAATACGTTTCCCTTGTCGCATTTTACACTTCTCCTCTCGCAACCGCATGCCGACGGCCGCAATTACCTACTCCTAACTACAACCCAATTGTAGTTAATGGTATCATTACCTTTTGTCAATTGTCAAATAACAGTATTTTAGTTTTAGTAATAAATATTATTATTTATTTTATATTCATGTTATTATCCGAATCCTGCTTACATAGCCAATCCCGCCGCTCCCGTGGTATAATTGGCAAGATATGAAGGAGTGAAGTTATGCAATTTGAACAGGAGATTGAGCGGCGGCGGACTTTTGCGATTATTTCGCACCCGGACGCCGGTAAAACTACATTGACGGAAAAGCTTTTGCTTTACGGCGGCGCCATTCACTTGGCCGGCTCGGTCAAGGCTCGGAAAACCGCCCGCCATGCCGTCTCGGACTGGATGGAGATCGAAAAGCAGCGCGGGATTTCCGTGACGAGTTCCGTATTGCAGTTCGATTATGCCGGGCATCGGGTGAATATTCTGGATACGCCGGGACACCAAGATTTTTCCGAGGACACGTATCGCACGCTCATGGCGGCGGACAGTGCCGTCATGCTCATCGACGCAGCCAAGGGCGTGGAAGCGCAAACGGAAAAATTGTTCCGCGTCTGCAGCGAGCGGGGCATTCCCATTTTCACCTTTGTCAATAAGATTGACCATTTCGGGCGCAATCCGTTCGATCTCATGGAAGAACTGGAGAATATGCTCGGTATTCGTGCCTGTCCGATGAATTGGCCCGTCGGTGTGAACGGGAATTATCAGGGAATTTACGACCGCAGCGCGGATATCGTCCATCTTTTTTCCCGTTCGGGCGATCACGGCCAGAAGAAGCTGCAGGTAATCAGCGGCAAGCGCGATGCGGCCGAGATCGTTGCGCTGCTGAGCGAAGAAGTCCGGGCGCAGCTGGACGAGGATCTCGAGTTGTTGGATATCGCGGGCGATCCGTTCGACCGGGAAAAGGTCGCCGCCGGCAAGCTCACGCCCATGTATTTCGGCAGCGCGATGACCAATTTCGGTGTGCAGACTTTTCTCGAGTCCTTCCTGCAGCTGGCACCGCCGCCGGCGGCCCGCACGGCACGGGAGGGAATCGTCGAGCCGACGCGGCCAGAATTTTCCGCTTTCGTTTTCAAAATTCAGGCGAATATGGATCCGAAGCATCACGATCGTATCGTGTTCCTGCGTATCTGTTCGGGGCAATTTGAAAAGGGCATGAGCGTCCTCCACCGGCAGACGGGCAAGACCATTCGCCTGTCGCAGCCGCAGCAATTCCTGGCGACGGAGCGCACCATCATCGAGGCCGCCTATCCGGGCGACATCATCGGCGTATTCGATCCCGGCACCATGGGTGTCGGCGATACGCTCTGCACGGCGAAGCATCCCGTCACTTTTGCGGATTTCCCCGTCTTCCCGCCGGAACTGTTTGCGCGCGTTTCACCGAAGGACAGTCTGAAACGCAAGCAATTCCTCAAAGGGATGAGTCAGCTTGCCCAGGAAGGCGCCATTCAGATTTATACCCAGGGCGAAGGGCGTGAATCCTTCGTCATCGGCGCCGTCGGCCAGTTGCAGTGGGAAGTGCTGCAGTATCGTTTGCAGAATGAATACAATGTCACCGTCGAGTTGACGCCACTGCCGTACAGCGTGGCACGCTGGGTTCTGCGCGCCGAGCCGGAAAGTCTCACGGGGCTCGGCACTTCGATGATCGTCTTCGACAATCGCGAACGGCCGGTGATTCTCCTCGCCAATGAATGGCAAACAAATTGGCTCTGCGAGCGCAATCCCGGCATCGAGTTCGTTGCCTCGCCGCCCTTGCAACACACGGATGAAGAATAAAAAACGACCGCTGAGCGGTCGTTTTTCTTTATTGCTGGCCTTCGATCAGAGCGGCCATATTTTCCCGTTGCAGGCGAATGTAATCGTAGCCCGCTTCCTGCTGTTCCTTCGTCAATCCTTCGATCGGGTTCAGCACGCGCACCTGCGTGCCGGTTTCTTTTGCCAATGCTTCGGCAAGTTTCGGATTGATGAGTTCTTCGCTGTAGATCGTGCGTACATCGTGTTCGCGGATAAACTCCACCAACCGTGCCATGCGTTCCGGTGTCGGCTCCGCATCGGCGGCGACGCCCATGATCCCCAGTTGCGTCAGGCCGTAGCGGTCGGCGAGATAGCCGAACGCTTCATGCGCCACGACGATTTCCTTGCGCGGCAAATTGCTCAGCGCTTCTTCCATCTCGGCATCGAGAGCCTGCAATTTCGCCTTGTAGGCCTCTCCGTTGCGGCGGTACTCATCCGCATGCGCGGGATCCGCTTCGCTGAATGCCGCGACCAGGATATCCGTTTCCTGCATCATGCGCTGCGGATCCAGCCATACATGCGGGTCGAATTCCCCATGGTGATGATGATGCCCGTGTTCATGCTCGTCCGCGTCATGTTCATGTTCGTGCTCGTGTTCGTGCACCGCATCATGCTCATGCTCATGTTCATGCTTGTCCGCGTCATGCTCGTGCTCGTGTTCGTGCATCGCATCATGTTCATGGCCGTGTTCGTGCTCGTCCGCATCTTCTTCGTGCGGCGGCGGCAACAGATCCAGCCCTTTCGTCAGCTCGACCACTTTGGCCTTGCCGACGATATCGTCTTTCAGAAACATCGCCGTCGGCTCCAAGCCCGCGCCGCTGTAGACGAATACCTGCGCGTTGCCGATCGCTTTCAAATCTCCGGCGCTCGGCTCCCAGTCATGCGGCTCCATGCCCGGCGGCACCAGCATGCTGACCTCCGCCGTCGTGCCGGCGACCGCCCGCGCGACTTCATACACGGGAAATACCGTCGTCACTACGCGCAGCTTCCCGCTTTCTTCCTTACTCGTGCTGCCGCAACCGGCCAGCACAGCCAACAGAGCGACCAAGGTCGCCAATACCCATACTATACGTTTCACCGTACCACTTCCTTTCCATATAAGCCGTATTATACCTGTCCGTCGCCGCCCGTCAATGTGACGCTTTACCGAGTAACAGTTGTTCATGTATTCCTACGGTCGGAAGGACGGCAGGTTTCAGCCGTTTACTCATCAATCGCTCTATAAAATATTATTATTCTATAAAAATATTACATTTGCATAGTTTATTTTGATTCGACTTGCAGTTACCGGGAGTATTGACTATAATATGGCTAAGTATAGAAGGAGGTCGACAAGATGAAGAAAAAATGGTTTACACTGGCCGGTGTCGGCGTGCTCGCGTGCGCTTTGATGCTCGGCGGCTGCGGTGAGGACAAAAAACCCGCGGCAAGCTCGACAGCAGGTGACAAAGTCGTGGTGAAGGTCGGCGCGTCCCCCGTTCCCCATGCGGAAATCCTGGAGCAGGTGAAAGACAAACTCGCCAAAGAGGGCGTTGAGTTGAAAGTCATCGAATTTACGGATTATATCCAACCGAACATGGCTCTTTCGGACAAAGAGCTGGATGCGAACTATTTCCAGCATAAACCGTACTTGGACAATTTCGCCCAAGAGCATAATCTGAAACTGGCGGTACTCGGCGCCGTACACTTGGAGCCGATGGGCGTGTACTCCCGCTCGTTGAAAGAATTCAACCCGACGGACGTGCCGGAAGGCGCCAAAGTCGCTATCCCGAACGACCCGACAAACGGCGGTCGTGCCTTGCTCTTGCTGCAGCAGACGGGGCTGATTCACTTGAAGAGTGATGCCGGTATCCTCGCTACCGTTGCGGATATCGACGAAAACCCGCGCAATCTGCAGTTCTCCGAACTCGAAGCGGCTCAGATCCCGCGCGCGCTTGATGATGTGGCGCTTGCCGTCATCAATACGAACTACGCGATCGAAGCCGGTCTCAATCCGAAAGACGATGCGCTCGTACTCGAAGATGAAAACTCTCCGTATACGAATATCGTAGCCATTCGCGAAGGTGACGAAAATCGCCCGGAACTGCAAAAACTCCTGCAGGCGTTGCAAAGCGACGACGTGAAGAAATTCATCAACGAAAAGTATAAAGGCGCGATTTTGCCGGCATTTTAAGCCAAAAGCCCCCTCTTCCCGCAAGGGAGGAGGGTTTTTGATTGCCCGGATTATCGATTTTGCCGTGCCGCCCGCTCCACCGCCGAGCCGCAGGAAAAAATCACCTCCCTGCGGAAGAACTTCACCGCCGCCTTCGGGGAGACTTCGCCGCTGTTTTCGAGGAAATGCTGCCGTGACGATAGGAACACGCCACTGTTTTGGCATAGACTTCATCGTTGCTTTCAGGGAGACTTAGCCGCTCTTCTCGAGGAAATGCCGTCGCGACAGCAATACGCCACTGTTTTAGCGTAGACTTCATCACCGCCCTCGGGGGAGCCTTGCCGCCGTTTCTCCGCATCGGCCGCTCCGCTCTCCGTTCTCCACTCCGCTCGTAGCTCATCTCCACGCTCGCCGCTCATCTCCACGCTCTCCGCTCTCCACTCTCCACTCTCCTCCCGCCGCTCATCTCCGCGCTCCGCTGTCCGCCCTGTTTGCTGCTCGGAGGATACGCCCTTCTCTTTATTATCATAAGATTAGAACGTATTTTCTGTTTTTACTTATACTCTCTAATTTTATCTGCATCTTCCTTTGTTATGCATATCACACTAGTCCTATAGCTGTAGTATTCGTTCTTTCTATATTCGCATGCATAGATATTGTTATTTTCTATTTTTTATATTATAATTGAGGCAAGAAACAGGAGGTGGCTCTATGAGTGAATTGACTGCAAAGCATGTGACGGTGAGTGAAACGGTCGCGGATCCGACTCCGCTCGGCCTGTTCGGTTTGGCGATGGTGTGCTTCGTGGCCTCATCGCAAAAGTTGGGCTGGACCGCGGGGACTTCGCTCGTAATTCCCTGGGCGATCTTGCTCGGCTCGTTTGCACAATTGATCGCATCGTATTTTGATTTCAAGCACAACAACGCCTTCGGCTCGGTCGTCTTCGGGGCGTACGGTCTCTTCTGGTCGGCCATGGGTGTCGTCTGGCTGACGTTGTCCGGCGCATTCGGCCCGGAGCTGGCGCAAGCGGTCGATACGAATCAGCTCGGTTTTGCTTTCATCGGCTACTTGATTTTTTCGGCTTTCGGTACGGTTGCCGCACTCGAAACGAACAAGGCGGTCTTTTCTATCATGGTACTGATCAATTTTCTCTTCATCGGACTGGCCTTGGATACCTTCGGTCTCGGCGGCGGCTGGGCGCACGACATGGCGGCTTGGTCCGAGTTCGTCATTTCGCTGCTCGGCTTTTATGCCTCCGGCGGCCTCTTGGTCAATCGCGTGGTCGGTCGCACCGTGTTCCCGCTCGGCGGACCGTTCGGCATTTTGAAAAAATAATTACCAAACCCCTTGCCTAAGGCAAGGGGTTTTTTTATTCTCTATTTTCGTTTTTCATTGTGCCGACCGAGCCGACGAACGGCTTGTACGGCAAGGTTCTCGTCATTCCCCCGCGCGAATGCTCCGCAGGCCTTCCTCCCAACCGACGGACGGCCGCCAGCCGAGCAGTTCTTCGGCACGACTTGCATCCAATACGGAGCGGCGAATATCGCCCTCCCGCGGTCCGGTGATGCGGATCGGCAAGTCCGTTTCCCAAGCCGCCTGCAATTTTTCGTAAATATCCAGAATGAAAATTTCCTCGCCCGTGCCCACATTGAGCACGGTATTCGTCGGCGTATCCCCCGCCAACTCATTGATCCGCGCGACGTCGTAGACATGCACATAGTCCCGCGAGCAGCCGCGCGGCATATCCGGATAGGTCATCAGAACCGACTCGCGCCCCGCTTCGATATTGGCGACGAAAATCGGAATGACGCCGCACTCCCCGTCCGGCACTTGGCGCGGGCCGTACACATTCGCATAGCGCAGCACCGTGTAGGAAAAGCCGTACAACGAAGCATACATGGCCAAATACTTTTCCCCGGCATACTTATGCACGGCATAGGGCGAAATGAGCTGCGGCGGATCCGTTTCCTTTGACTTTTCCGTTCCGGTGATCACTTTCGAAAGTGCGCCGCCCGAAGAAGCGTAGACGATATTGCCGACGGCATATTTCCCGCAGGCCAGCAGCACATTCAAAAAGCCCCGACCGTTGATTTCCTGATCCAGCAGCGGCTCCGTAACGGAAGCCGCAACGGATTTCTGCGCGGCGTGATGGTTCACCAGTTCCGGGCGATATGCGGCGAAAATGCGATCCAAGGCCGCCGCGTCCCGGATATCCGCTTCCTCGACAATCAATGCCGCAGACCCGGCCACCGTTGCGAGATTGGCACGGGTGCCGGAAGAAAAGTCGTCCACGACGACGACGCGCCAACCTTTGCGAATGTAGCGCTCAACGATATGCGAGCCGATAAATCCGGCGCCGCCGGTAATCAGTATGGTTTGCATAGATTCCTCCTTACATGTATCTATATTATCCTGATTTCCTCCCTTGCCGTCAAGCGGAAATCCCCGCACTCCGAGCAAAGCCGTTTCGCCGCCCCCTTTTCCTCACCCGACTCGTCCCGCTCCGCTCGCGGCTTTCCCTGTCGCGCTTTCCCTCTCTGTCGCGCCTTCTCGTTCTGCCACGCTTCCTTGCGCCGCCGAGCCGGATTTCTTCGCTTCCTCGCAGCGAATTTTTAGCAAGTAAAAAAGCCGGCGCACATGCGCCGGCTTTTTCAGTTCAGCAGGGGTGTCGTAAAGAGGAATACACAAGCAAGAGCGATCGCCGCCATCATGACCAGAAACACGCCGATCCCTTCCAAGGTTCGCGGATAGCCGAAATGGAATTTTTCTCCCAGGGGCCCGCGCCGCAAAAAGAACGAAAATTTCGTTCTTTTCTTGAACCAGAGTGCTTTTCGCTCCTCACCGATGATTTCGGCGGTAATACCGATGATAACCATCGCCGCCAGCATCGACAGTGCCAGACGGTATAAAAACTGCGTCGTACTCATTGTTTCCAGTGTTTCCATACACACACCTCACATAGAAAGAAAAGGCCTCGCAAGAGGCCTTTTCCGTTATCCGTGCACCGTTTTCCTAATCCATTAAGGGAAGAACGGCCAAACGATCGGAATGACAATCATCGAAGTGATGAAGCCGACAATACAAAGCGGAATACCGATCTTCAGATAGTCGTTAAACGTGTACTGACCCGGGCCGAGTACCAAGGTATTCGGAGGTGTCGCAACCGGTGTCGCGAAAGCAGCGGATGCTGCGATAGCGATAGCTACGAGAACCGCCTTCGGATCCGCACCGAGGGAATGCGCCATCGAAATGCCCAACGGAGCGAGCAGAGCCGCCGTCGCCGTGTTGTTCATGAACTGCGTCATGATGTTGGACAGCAGGTACATCGCCGCCGCAACGATGATCGGGCTCGGGCTGTCGCCCAGCCAGCCGACTACCGTATCGGCAATCAGCGCACCCGCACCGGACTTATCCAGAGCGGACGCGATCGGCATCATCCCCGCAAAGAGGAAAATCGTAACCCAGTCAATGGAGGCATACGCCTGTTTTTCTGTCATACATCCGGTCAGCACCGCAACGATAGCGCCGATAACCGCCGCAGTCGTCAGGGATACGCCGAGTTCTTTCGAGAAGATCATAACGATAACTACGCCGACCAGGATCAAGAGCGAAATCATCTGTTTCGTCTTGCTGCCGGATACTTCCGATACTTCCTGTTCTACTTCCGCCGAGGTATCAATGTCATGGCTCGGGAGCAGACGCTTGCCGATCGTCAAAACGAAGGCAATCGTTACCAAGGAGAGCGGAATACCGATCAAAGCAAATTCGAAGAAGCTGAAGGTCGGCAGACCGGCGTTCGCCAGTGCGCCCGTAACGATGATGTTCGGCGGGGTACCGACCATCGTGATCGTACCGCCGACGTTGGCGGCAATCGCCATCGGCATCATGAAACGGGAGCCTTTCAGTTTAGCAGCCGCGCAGATACCGGTAACGACCGGGATCAGGGATGCCGCCGTCCCCGTGTTGGAAAGAACCGAGGACATAATAATCGTAACGAGCATAACGCCGAACATCAAGCTGGTTTCGCTGGTGCCCGCCATGCGTACAACCGATTCACCGATACGCTGCGCCATGCCCGTGTGGAACAATGCCGCACCGATAACAAACATGCCGGCGAAGAGAACAACCGTCGAATCCGAGAGACCCGAGAAGATTTGCTTTTCCGGGATGACTCCCAGCAAACCGAGTGCAATTGCGCCGGACATCGAAGTCACTGCCAAAGGAATGATTTCTGTGATAAAGAAAATGGCAACGACTGCGAGGACACATAATGTGATAATTGCAGGACTCATAAAGACACCTTCTTTTTTCTAACAACTTGGGAAAAGTTATTGGGGCAAAAAAGATAAAAGAGGGGCTAAGATAAGCGGTATTGCTACTGAATTACTTCGCGAAACCTGCGGCCGAAAGCATCGCAAGCATCGTCCCGGCGGCTACCGCCGTACCGATAACACCGGCCACGTTCGGACCCATGGCATGCATGAGCAGGAAGTTCGCCGGGTTCGCTTTCGAACCGACAATCTGCGATACACGAGCAGCCATCGGCACTGCCGATACACCTGCGGAACCGATCAGCGGGTTCGTCTTGCCGTCGATCATGTACATGATCTTGCCGAAGATAACGCCGCCGGCCGTACCGAAGATAAAGGCTACCAGACCGAGACCGATGATTTCCAAGGTCTGCAGGTTCAGGAAGTGTTCCGCGGACATCGTGCAGCCCGTGCCGAGCGCCAAGAAGATCGTGACGGTATTCATCAACGCATTCTGAGCCGTATCGGACAGACGTGCCGTAACACCGGATTCATTGATCAGGTTACCGAACATCAGCATGCCCAAGAGTGCCGTGATGGACGGCAGCAGCAAGCTGATCGCGATTGTCGCAACGATCGGGAAGACAACCTTTTCAAAGTGCGAAACCGGACGCAACTGTTCCATGACGATCTTCCGATCACTGGCCGTCGTGAAGAGTTTCATGATCGGCGGCTGGATCAAGGGTACCAAAGACATGTAAGAGTATGCCGCAACTGCGATCGCACCCAAGAGTTCCGGCGCCAATTTCGAAGCCAGGTAAATCGAGGTCGGGCCGTCCGCACCGCCGATGATGCCGATAGCGGCAGCCTGCGGAGCCGTGAAGCCCAAGAACATCGCGCCGCCCAAGGCGACGAAAACACCGATCTGTGCCGCTGCGCCCAAGAGCAAGGTCTTCGGGTTGGCGAGCAGCGGACCGAAGTCCGTCATCGCGCCGACGCCCATGAAGATCAGCGGCGGGAAAATTTCGAACTGAATACCGGCATGAATCAGAGCGAATACGCCTTCTTCAAAACCGTTCTTCGGCAGGTTGGCCAGGATACAACCGAAAGCGATCGGACCCAGGAGCAACGGTTCGAATTCTTTAACGAACGCCAGGTAAATCAGGATGATGCCGACAAGGGTCATGACTGCGTGTTGCCAAGTGTAGGCAACCAGACCGCTATCGTTCCATACCGATTGTACAGCGATAATAAAATCTGTCATATTGCATCTCCTCTTCTACGTATTTTTCAGTAACGATGATCAGCCCAGGGAAACGAGATCGTCGCCGGCCTGTACAGTCGCGTTTGCGGCAACCATAACACCGGTAACCGTCGCATCATGCGGCGCATAGATTTCGTTGGCCATCTTCATCGCTTCCAATACGCAGAGCAGGTCGCCTTCTTTTACGGCCTGACCTTCTTTGACGTCAACGGACAGGATCTTGCCCGGCATCGGAGCCTTTACGGTTTCCGCGCCTGCCGGAGCTGCTTTCGCTGCCGGAGCCGGAGCTGCTGCCGGAGCCGGTGCTGCCGCCGGAGCCGGAGCCGGTGCTGCCGCTTTCGGAGCCGGAGCCGCTGCCGGAGCTGCGCCCGCGCCGAGTTCGTTTACTTCTACCTCATATGCTTGACCGTTTACGGTTACAGAAAATTTTCTCATTGTACATCCTCCTCAAAAAATGGATTATCCACGTACCGGATCAGTACGTATCGACTGCCGCAATACGTGCTGCTGCAGTCCAGCCCGTGCTTTTTACCGGGCGAATCGACGCGACCTGCGAGCTGGAGTAGCCCATCGCCATAATGGCTGCGGTGATCACCGCTACGACTTCATCCTGATTGGCTGCCGCCGCTGCGGGCGCTGCACTCGCTGCAGGAGCCGCCGCCGCTGCCTTCGCTACCGGCTTAGGCTGTGATTTTTTTTTTGCGGTCGGATCCACAAGTCGAATCAAGACCATCAACACCCACAGCATGATCAACACGAAGAATACAATGAACATGTTGATCAGCATAAATGTTAAGGGATTGAAATTACCTTCCATGCGTACACCCATCCTCTCTCAAGTATTTTTTCCTCTACTACGCGGTAATGCGGGGCGACCCGGAGGCCGCCGACGTATTACAGCGGAATGTTGGCGTGTTTCTTGGCCGGACGGGCTTCGCGTTTGCTGGCCAGCATAGCCAAGGCATTGATAATGTACGGACGGGTCTGTTTCGGTTCGATAACCGCATCGACGAAACCACGTTCCGCCGCTTTGTACGGAGTTGCGAACTCTTCGACGTATTCCGCAGTCTTTTGGTCTTTGTCCGGATCTTTACGGAAAATGATATTTGCCGCGCCTGCCGGGCCCATGACAGCGATTTCCGCAGTCGGCCAAGCAAACACCTGATCCGCGCCCAAGTCCTGCGAGCACATCGCGAGGTAGGAACCGCCGTATGCTTTACGGGTAATAACCGTAATCTTCGGTACGGTTGCTTCCGAATAGGCAAAGAGCATCTTCGCGCCGTGGCGAATGATCCCGCCGTATTCCTGCTGTACGCCGGGCAGGAAACCCGGTACGTCAACAAGGTTTACCACCGGAATGTTGAACGCGTCGCAGAAGCGGATGAAACGGCTCGATTTGTCGGATGCGTTGATATCCAAGCAACCGGCCATGAATTTCGGCTGGTTGGCAATGATGCCTACCGTCTGGCCGTCGAAACGGGCAAAGCAGGTGATGATGTTCTTCGCATAGTGCTGGAGAACGTCATAGTATTCGCCGTTGTCAACGATCATGCGGATTACATCGTACATATCGTACGCAGCGTTGGAGTTGTCCGGCAGCAATGTGTCGAGAGCTTCGTCCATACGCATCGGGTCGTCACCGGTATCCACGATCGGAGCTTCTTCCATGTTGTTGCTCGGGAGGAAGCTCAAGAGGTAGCGGATCTGGCTCAGGCAGTCTTCGTCGTTTTCCGCGATGAAGTGTGCTACACCGGATACGCTGTTGTGGGTCATCGCACCGCCGAGCTGTTCAGCCGTAACGTCTTCGCCGGTTACCGATTTGACAACCGCCGGACCCGTGATGAACATCTGGCTGGTGTTTTTCACCATGTAGATGAAGTCCGTGAGTGCCGGGCTGTATACCGCACCGCCCGCGGACGGACCCATAATAGCCGAGATCTGCGGTACTACGCCGGAAGCGATCGTGTTTTCGAAGAAAATGCGACCGTAGCCTGCCAACGCATCTACCGCTTCCTGAATACGTGCGCCACCGGAGTCGCAGAGACCGACACAGGGAGCACCCATTTTCAGGGACAGCTGGAGTACACGAACAATCTTGCTGGCATGCATTTCGCCGAGCGAACCGCCTTCTACGGTGAAGTCCTGTGCAAATGCATAGACCAATTTGCCGTCAACCGTGCCGTAGCCGGTGACAACGCCTTCGCCCGGGAGATCTTTCTTGTCCTGGCCGAAGTTTACGCAACGATGCTTAACGAGCGCACCGATTTCCACAAAGGAGCCGTCATCAAACAGTTTCGCCAAACGTTCACGCGCCGTCATTTTGCCCTTTTTGTGCTGGCTGTCGATGCGTGCTTGGCCGCCGCCCATGTGAATGCGTTCCAAGTTGTTCTGAAGCAATTCAATTTTTTTCTGGTTTACCGACATTCTTACACCTCCGAATAATATTGGCTAGGATGCCGCCCTTACGGGCGGCGCTTCCATCAGCTCATGCGCTGCGTCAATTCGATCAAGAGACCGTTCGTAGCTTTCGGGTGCAAGAATGCGATACGGCAACCGCCGGCACCGTAGCGGGGTTTTTCATCGAGCAAACGAACGCCGCGAGCCTTGAGGTCTTCCAGCGCGTTTTCGATGTTGTCCACACGCAATGCCACATGTTGGAAACCGTTACCGTGTTTCGCAATGTAGCGAGCAATCGGGCCGTCCGGGCTGGTGGACTCGAGGAATTCGAGTTCCGCTTCACCCAGTTTGAAGAAGCTTACATTTACCTTCTGCTCTTCGACGAGTTCGTCGGGAGAGGTCGGATGAATGTTCAGGGCTTCTTCGAAGAGTTGTTTCGTTTTTTGCATATCATCCACGGCAATACCGACGTGGTCTACGCAAAGCACTTTCCAATCTGCCATGCAAATCTCCTCCTTCAAAACTAAAAACAACTACTTAATTGTTTTTCCTACGATGGATTCGACGACTGTGTAAGGATCGACTTTCCTTTCATAGACGCGTTCCACGTAGTTATCAAATTCACCCGACTGCATGATAGTGCTCATAACATGCCGGGAAATTTGCTCTTTGATCATCTCGATCATCTCGTTCAAGGTCCGTTCATGGCGCCGCTTTTGCAGCTCGCCGGACTCGACGAGATATTCGCGATGTTCTTCCATCGCTTCGATGACCTCGGCTACGCCTTCATCACGACTGGCAATGGTACGCTTGATCGGCGGCCGCCAAGCCACCTCTTCCACGTCCAGATCGAGCATCATTTCGATTTCGACGTTGAGTCTGTCGGCGCCGTCGCGGTCACATTTGTTGATCGCAAATACGTCACCGATTTCCAGAATCCCCGCTTTAATCGCTTGGATGTCGTCACCCAGACCCGGTACCAAGACTACCAAGGTCGTGTCGGCATTTTTGACAATGTCGACTTCGGATTGGCCTACGCCGACCGTTTCGACCAGTACCACGTCCAGACCGAATGCATCCATCAGCTTGACTGTATCCGCAGTCTTCTTGGACAAACCGCCCAAGCTGCCGCGTGTACCCATGCTCCGAATGAATACTCCCTCGTCCAAAGTCAGGTCGTTCATGCGAATACGGTCACCCAAAATCGCACCGCCGCTAAACGGGCTGGTCGGGTCTACCGCCACGATACCGACGGTCTTCCCCAGTTTGCGATAATGTTTGACCAGCTTGTCCGTGAGCGTACTCTTCCCCGCTCCCGGCGCACCGGTAATCCCGATAATCCGGGCGTTACCCGTATGGCTGTATACTTCGCGAAGTATATCGACATATCCTTCCGCTTCGTTTTCCACTGCGGATATCGATTTGGCCAAGGCCAGCCTGGATCCATTCCAAAACTCTTTCATTAAATCCATGGTGTCGCCTCCTTGGTCGAATGAGGAGCCCCGGCAGCCGTCCCCGGCTGCCGGTTCCCCCAACGACTCCGCCGTTTACTTACGAACGTTTTCGTTGATGAAGTCAATGATTTTCGAAGTCGGTGTGCCCGGTGTAAATACCGCTTTCACGCCCGCTTCTTTCAGTTCCGGAATATCGCCTTCCGGGATAACGCCGCCGCCGATAACCAGCACGTCGTCCATGCCTTTTTCTTTCAGCAGTTCGATAACGCGCGGGAACAGCGTAGCATGCGCTCCGGAGAGCAAGCTCAGGGCTACTACGTCAACGTCTTCGGACAGAGCCGCTTCCGCGATCTGTTCCGGAGTCTGGCGCAGACCCGTATAGATAACTTCAAAACCTGCATCGCGCAAAGCACGAGCAACTACTTTAGCACCGCGGTCATGGCCGTCCAGACCCGGTTTTGCAACGATTACACGAATAAGTTTTTCTGCCATGATCATGTTCCTCCCGTTATTCCATTAAACCGTAGCATGCGCCTGGTATTCACCGAATACGTCGCGCAGTACATTACAGATTTCGCCCAGGGATGCATAGGTGCGAACCGCATCGAGAATCAGCGGCATCAGGTTGACTTCTTCATCCTGTGCACCGGCACGCAGCGCTTCCAGAGCTTTCTGAACCGCTTCGTTATCGCGATCCGCTTTGACTTTCGCCAGCTTCTTCGCCTGCAGTTCGCCGACGGAAGCGTCTACTTTCAGCAGACCTTCAACCGGTTTTTCTTCAACCTGGAATTTGTTGACGCCGACAATGATACGATCGCCGGATTCTACTTCCATCTGCCAACGATACGCAGATTCCTGGATTTCTTTCTGGATGTAACCTTTTTCGATTGCTACTACCGCGCCGCCCATTTCGTCAATCTTGCGGATGTAGTCTTCCGCTTCTTTTTCGATGGCGTCGGTCATGGCTTCTACATAGTACGAACCGCCCAGCGGGTCTACTACGTCAGCCAAACCGGATTCGTACGCAACGATCTGCTGCGTGCGGAGCGCGATCTGAACGGATTCGGTCGTCGGCAACGCCAACGCTTCGTCACGGGAGTTCGTGTGCAGGGACTGGGTGCCGCCCATAACGGCCGCAGCGGTCTGCAATGCAACACGGACGATGTTGTTGTCCACCTGCTGTGCCGTCAGCATGGAGCCGGCGGTCTGGGTGTGAACGCGCAACATCATGGATTTCGGCTTCTTCGCGCCGAAACGTTCTTTCAAGATGCGTGCCCACAGACGGCGGGACGCACGGAATTTGGCAACTTCTTCGAGTACGTTGTTGTGCGCATTCCAGAAGAAGGACAGACGACCTGCGAAATCATCGATTTCCAAGCCGGCTTTGAGCGCCGCTTCGATGTAAGCGATGCCGTCCGCAATCGTGAATGCGATTTCCTGTGCTGCCGTGGAACCGGCTTCACGGATATGGTAACCGGAGATGGAAATGGTGTTCCACTTCGGTACGTTCTGCGAGCAGTATTCAAAGATGTTCGTGATCAGACGCATCGACGGTTTCGGCGGGAAAATGTAGGTGCCGCGAGCCGCGTATTCTTTCAGGATGTCGTTCTGGATCGTGCCGCGCAATGCGTCAGCCGGAACGCCCTGTTTTTCCGCAACTGCGATGTACATCGCCAAGAGAACGGACGCCGGAGCGTTGATCGTCATCGAAGTCGAAACCGCGCCGAGGTCGATCTGGTCGAACAGGATTTCCATATCTGCCAAGGTATCGATCGCAACGCCTACCTTACCGACTTCGCCGACGCTCATCGGATCGTCGCTGTCGTAGCCGATCTGGGTCGGCAAGTCGAATGCGCAGGACAGGCCTGTCGCACCGTTTTCGATCAGGTAGCGATAACGCTGGTTGGATTCTTCGGCCGTAGCAAAACCGGCATACATACGCATCGTCCAGAGACGACCGCGATACATCGTCGGTTGTACGCCGCGGGTGTAGGGATATTCACCCGGGATACCCAGGTCGCGTTCGTAGTCGAAACCTTCTACGTCGAGCGGGGTGTACAGTTTGTTGTGCTTCATGTTCGGGCGTTCCGGACGTTTTGCATACAAACCGGCAACCTTTTCTTCGTACGCCTCGAGTTTGGCCTTCAGGGATTCATAAGCCATCTGTTCATCATCCTCCTAAAGATAATAAAGAAATATATTGCGGATCCTCTTGCGAGGACCTGACCACCGCAGCGGCACCCGCGACCTTCAGGTCGTCTGTTGTGCCGTTGCGGACATGTCCGATGTGTTGTGCCTAACTATGCACTTATTTTTTCATGCTGCCTGTTTCGTTGAAACGGGTGTACCATTCCATCGCTTCGTCCAGCATATGCGGCGTCTGGGAAAAACCGCACTTCTGTTCGGCGCGCTTCAGGTAGTCGAGCAGCATATCGCGATAATCCGGATGTACGATGTTGTTGATGATTACGCGTGCTCTTTCCTTCGGGGAGAGGCCGCGAACGTCGGCAACACCGAGTTCGGATACGTATACATGTACATCGTGTTCCGAGTGATCGATATGCGATGCAAACGGTACGATGCAGGAGATGTCTCCGCCTTTCGCAACGGAGTTCGTGAAGAAGATCGACAGGCTGCCGTTGCGAGCGAAGTCGCCCGAACCGCCGATGCCGTTCATCATCTTCGTGCCCGTTACGTGGGTCGAGTTGACGTTGCCGTAGATGTCCATTTCCAAAGCGGTGTTCATCGCAATGACGCCTAAGCGGCGAATGACTTCCGGATTGTTGGAGATTTCCTGCGGACGCAGAACGATCTTATCCCGGTAGTCTTTGATACCCGCGTAGAAACGTTTGAGTCCGTCCGGCGACGGCGAGAGGCTCGTCCCGGATGCCATAAGCAACTTGCCGGCATCGATGAGGTCGAACATACCGTCCTGGATAACTTCCGTGTATACCGTGAGGTTTTCATACGGGGAGTCAACGAGTCCCGAGATAACGGCATTCGCTACGTTACCTACACCGGATTGCAGCGGCAACAGGCTTTCCGGCAGACGTCCCTGTTTGATTTCGTTCGAGAGGAACTCAATCAGGTGACCGCTCATCGCGCGTGCGTCGTCGCCGATCGGTGCGAACGGACGAGTTTTGTCCGTGATGTCCGTCGGAACGATCGCTACAATCTTATCGGTATCGACTTCAATGTACGTCGTGCCGATACGGTCGCCGGCCGCTTCGATCGGAATCGGTTTGCGGTGCGGCGGGTTTGCCGGCTGGTAAATGTCATGCATGCCCTCGAGTTCGAGAGGCTGGGAAGTATTTACTTCAACGATAATCTTCTTCGCCTGAGTCGCATATACCGGGGAGTTGCCGAGTGCCGTCGTCGGTACCAAGTTACCGTCTTCGGTAATCGCACAGACTTCGATAATGGCTACATCCAGCTCGCCGAAGAAACCCGTGCGTACCTGCTGTGCAACGTGGCTCAGGTGCATATCGATGTAATGCACTTTGCCCGAGTTGATGGCCTTACGCAGAACGGAGTTCGTCTGGTAGGGGAAACGACGATTCATCCCGTCGCATTCGACGAGACTTTGGTCCGCTTCCGGTCCTACCGAAGCGCCGGTCCAGAGGTCAATCTTGAAGTGTTCCTCTCGAATCCGCTGTTCCAGAGCCAGAGGTACTGCTTTCGGATAGCCCGACGGGGTGAACCCGCTGATGCCGATATGGTCATTCGGGTTGATCATCGCCGCCGCTTCTTCCGCGGTCATTACTTTGCCAAGCAGCGCCTCGCAGCGAATTCTGTCTCGGATGTCATTAATGTCCATCTTTCCATCTCCTTTGCAGAAAAAAATGTAAAGAACCATGTCCATGCATAGTTACTTCCGCCAGAGAACATCGAACATAAAGAAAAAACCCGACTTCCCGCCGGGTTCCGCGCGCAATACCCGCCGGGGCCCGCTGAGCGGGCTGTTCCTAAAAGGTTTTTTCGCATTCCTCCGAATGTGACCGTCATGCACCTCGCCACACGCGGAGTCTATCGGTTTGTTCGACTTCATTCTATTCTAAATTTTCCGTCTTGTCAATCGCCCGCAATCTTTCTAATCTTTGTAAACGCATTGCTGTCAGGCTTATATTTCGGGGAACTGCGTGAGGCAGTCGGTTTTTCCTTTCATTATCAACCTTACCCGGGGCGCGCTCGTCTCATTTTCAGCTAATCGCCATCTTGCTTTCTCTTCCGCTCCGCGGCAACGTTCATCCGGAAAAAAGTCGGCAGTAATGCCGCCAAGGTCCAAAAGGTCAACGAGACGGTGCGACTGAAGAAGTTGTGATCGAACATGCCGTTTATACTCATGCCGAAAACCGCCAGTACGATTCCCAGTGCATACGCCCGCACCAGCGGCGTGCAGCTTTGCCGGTAGAGCCGCCAGGCGAGAATGCCGTGCCCCCAAAACGCGATCAGGTACAGCGTCAGTCCGATGAGCCCCGTTTCCGCCGCCAGGTGCAGGTACAGATTGTGGGCATGGTAGATAAGGACATCGGCATTGTGCAGGAAATAGTCGTACTGCGGGTATACATACGGGTAGGCACCCCAGCCGATACCGTGCAGCGGATGGTCGATGATCATGGCCGCCGTGCTGCGCCAGAATGCATAGCGCAACGATACCGATGTATCCGTTCCCCGAAAGAGCGACCAAAAGCGCTCGGCAATCTGGCCGTGGTAAAAAAAGAGAACGGACGGCACCGCCAGGACGGCCCAGGTCGCTCGCCGGTCATAGACGATCGCCGTCAGCGCCAAGACCATGAACGCCGCCAGCCACGCGCCGCGCGAATAGGACAGGGCGAGCACCAGCAAAAATGCCACCAGCACCAGCGCAAAGAAGCTGCGTTTCCGGCCACGTTCGTACACGGCGGTGAAGCTCGCCAGCATGCTGCTGACAATGAGCAGGTAGGCGCCGAGCAGGTTCGGATTGCCGAGTGTACCGTACATCCGCCGCCGCAAAAGAGGAAAGCGTGCGGCATCGACCCATTCCGTAGCCGAGCCGTGCGCCGTCAGGTACAGGTACGCACTGTACAGGCAGGCCACCCCCGCTCCCGCCAGCAGGTAGGAGAGCAAGTGGCGCGCCTGCCGGCTGTCGCGTACATAGCGCCCGACCAGCAGGTACATCACGACACAGCAGACTACATGGTAGAAATAGTTGTATCGGCTGCCCGCCACATCCGGTGAGAACGAGGTGGAAATCCCCGCCCACACCGCAAACGCCAACAACGCCGCCCCCGGCCCGGTCAGCCGCCACGGTCGTTTGCGTGCAGCGGCGAAACAGGTATCCGCCAACAGCAGCAGCATCGCACACAGCAGGCAAAGCTCCAAGCCGTTCTGCCACCAGGGCATAAAAAAAGAGGCAGCACACAAAAAAGCCGTGACCCCGCCGGGCGCTCGTTTCACTATGGCTTTCACCTGCCGCCTCCTTCCCGCTTGCGCTGTAATATATATTGCTTTTATTATACCGAAATGAGCGACATCTGTCGACAGTTCCGCCGATCTCGTGCGGCATGCTCCGCCATATCGGTACGATTGTTTCTTCCCGATGCACGATAAGTTGCCAATCTCTTTTACCGTTCCGCTGTCGGCGTTACGTATCATCTTTGTTTATGTTTTGGGCAAATTGTGTGCTAAAAGCTGCATTCCTTCCGATTGATTATTCCCCCTTTCGATAAATATGCATTATATAATGTATATTTATATAAAGATAATACACTATATAATAATAGTTCCGTTCAATATCTTTCACCTTTTCTTCAACCGCAGCACGATTTTGTTTCGTTTGCCCGAATACCGGCGCTATGTTACAATACGCTCGGAGGGAGTGACTGCCATGAATAAAATCAAAATAGGGACGCTTGCCGTTGCCTTTATGTATACAATCTACCATATCAACACGGTCGGTCTGAATTGGGGAAACGGGTGCGTGCTCGGACTGCTCCTGATCTCCATTACCGCCGATTATTATCGTATGGCACGGGAGCGGCAGAACCCCGAAAACAAGGCGAAGCGACGGGATAAAAACCTGTATCGATAATCTCTTTTATATTGATTTTTTTGCATGTAGATGGTATACTCAAAGCGAAGAATCAGCTTAAAAGGAGGAACTATCATGAGCATGATCGGCAAACAATTACCGGAATTTACCGCCAATTATTACCAAAACGGTGAGCTCAAACAACTGACGCAAGCGGATGTATTGGGCAAATGGGCGATTTTCTTTTTCTATCCTGCGGACTTTACTTTCGTCTGCCCGACGGAGCTGGCGGATCTGCAGGAGCATTATGCCCACTTGCAGGAACTCGGCTGTGAAGTCTACAGCGTGTCCACGGATACTCATTTCGTCCATATGGCCTGGTCGGAATCCTCTCCGAGCATTCAGGGCGTGCAGTACAAAATGATCGGTGATCCCACGACCGCACTGTCGCGTTATTTCGATGTCTTTGACGAAAGCAACGGCATGGCACAGCGCGGTTCTTTCATCATCGATCCGCAGGGTGTCATTCAGGCGATGGAAGTGCATGCGGACGGCATCGGCCGGAACAGCGAAGAGTTGGTTCGCAAGCTGGAAGCGGCGCAATTCGTTGCGGAACACGGCGATCAGGTTTGCCCCGCGCGTTGGAAACGCGGCGAAAAAACGTTGACTCCGGGTCAGGATCTCGTCGGTACGATTTAATCACGACAGAAAAACCGCCTTTTCGGCGGTTTTTTTATACATCGCAGGAGGATTATATGCAACACGCATTACGTTTGGCAGATGATTTTTACTACCTCGGTGCAACCGATACCGCGGCGACACGCTTTGAGAACATGATCCCGCTCTCCGCAGGCATGAGCTACCACTCCTACCTGCTCGACGATGAGCAGCCCGCCATTTTCGACACGGTGGACGCCGCCGTGCGGGATACCTTTTGGCAACATCTCAACGAAGTGCTCGGCACACGGGAACCGGCCTACCTGATTTTGAATCATGTCGAGCCCGACCACGCCGCCGCCGTGTATGAGCTACTGGCGCGATATCCCCGGCTGCAAGTAGTCGGCACGAAGAAAGCACTGGAGATTTTCGAGCAGTTTTACGATACCTCATTTCGGGAACGCTACCGGCCGGTGAAAAGCGGTGATGTCCTCTCCCTCGGCCGTCATCGTCTGCGTACTGTCGCCATGCCCATGGTACACTGGCCCGAAGTAACCGCGACCTACGAAGAAACGCGCGGCATTCTCTTCAGCGCGGATGCATTCGGCTCATTTGCGCCCGCAACGCCGCCTTCGCTCTACCTAGATACGTTACCGACGGACGAAACGACGGCATATCTCGACGAAGCGCGCCGCTACTATGCCAATATCATCGGCAAGTACGGGCCGCAGGTGGCGCGCGCGCTGGATGCCTTGGAGCCGCTGGATATTCATTTCGTTGCGCCGCTGCACGGACGCCTGTTGCGTACACCGGAAACGATCGCCCGCCTGTTCGACCTCTATCACCACTGGGCAACCGGCACGGCGGAGGAACGCGGCTTTGTCATCGCGTATGCTTCGATGTACGGAAATACCGCCGCGGCCGTGCAGGAATTTGTCGAAATACTGCGTGACACGGGTGTAACTAATTATGCCGTGCATGATCTCTGCGCAACGGATCCGTCCTACGCACTTGCCGACTTCTTCCGCTACAGCCATTTTCTGCTGGCGGCACCGACCTACAACCTGCATCTGTATCCCCGCATGACGGAATTGTTGGAGCTGCTGACCATCCATTGCGTGCGAAACCGCAGCGGATTCATCATCGGCAACCACACCTGGGCAGGGCGCGCCGCCCAAGTAATGGCGGAAACTGTCGGCACCCTGACCGATGTCCGCTTGCTGGCTCCCGCTCTGGATCTGCGCTCCGCCATGAAAGATGCCGACCGGGCAACACTTCGTGACTGGGCGCAACTGGCAGCGGCCGATCTTGCCGGGGTGAATTGACGAAAACCGGAAACAGTGTCCGCGCTTACCATACTCACGCCCGCTGACGGCGCCGTCAAGCGTCGTCACACACTGTCACCGCATTGTCTCTCGCACATCGAAACCATTCCGCTCGCAACAGCACGCCGGCGAAGAAATACCGACAAAAAACGCGCCGAAAATGGCGGCGGCGACCTTGTCGGAATGAATTGACAAAACGCAGCGGCTTCGGTACAATAGTCTAGTATTGTGCGCGGAGTGGTGTCCGAGTGGTTGAAGGTGCATGATTGGAAATCATGTGTACGGCGAATACCGTACCGGGGGTTCGAATCCCCCTCTCTCCGCCAGTTTTATTTAAGCAAATTCACCCGACGTTGCACACATTCGCAAAAGGTTACGCGCCCGCACTCCGCGGGCGTTTTTGTTTCTCCCGTTCGTTCCCATGCATCTCCCCGGGTTACCAAAGCATGCCCCCTTTCTGCCCCTTTTTTTCGATTTGCCCCCTTTTTTCTAAACCCATCCTCTGTAATAAAAAGAGCGAGGATTTCTCCCCGCCTTATTTTTTACCGGTTCTGTCGGATCCATATTTCCCGCGCGACACGATGCAGCAGCATGCCGTCAAGACCGATGCTTGACGGTTTTCATTTACCTTTGGCGGCCGAAACCTTGACACACCGCAGCGCTTCCTGTATGCCGGGATCGTAAGTATCGAGGGATCGGTATCGGAGGCGGCAGAGATTGCGCCGATTTGAGCCGATTTTCGATATTTCACACAGGGCTGATTTCTAACGTTTCGGTCTCGTCTCCGTGGCAACTCCGATTGCAGGAACGAGTTATCCGCGTCAGATATCAGCTCTGTTTTATTTCTCGCATACCCCCAACAGCTTCCTGCTTCTTCGTGCCGTTGCAGTTCCACCCCCGAGCACGGCAATACCTCTCCCGGCAGCAGTACACCTCGCGCCTGGCATATCGCAGCATTTCCTCTACACTGATGGCAGAAATGCTGTTGATATGGTTATCTTCGTACGAACGGGTTGTATATCCCGCAACCGAACGATATTTCATACCAACGGCATTTATTTTTGTTGCGTAGGGATCATAGTAAAGTCTCCCCGCCGGCAACAACGATCACTCCCGTCAGCGTGCGGCGATCAGCGCCGCCGTTTCCTGCGGCAAGGCGCGCCGCAATGCCGGGTACAGCATCCCCACCAGCAAAACGGACGGAATCGCGCTCAGTATCGTTGCAAACAGCACATTGCCTGCCGCGCCGATTGCCATCGGCAACGGGTAGCCGAGGACAAAGTACTTGAATGTCGAGCGGATCACCGGCTCCGCCAGGCCGAACACCGTACAGGCCAGTATGGACACGGTCACGGGCATACTCTTTTTCTCAGTTTCGCCGCGGCGATACCGATCCGCAAGCAAGCCCGCCATGTAGCCCATGATCAGAAACGAGAAAAAGGTCGGGATCGCACTCGTCAGATAGCCCGCCATGACATCTGCAAGGGTCAGCCCGATCGCCCCGGCAAAGGCTCCGTACCAACGCCCCGCCAACAGGCCGGTCAGCAAGATGAACGTATATCCGATATACACCTTGCCGGTCAAGCCGAAAAAGAGCGGGATTTCCAAACGCAAATACACAAAGGAAATGAGCGCCGCTGCCGCCATCATACCTGCCAAAGCCATTTTTCGTACTTCCATCATTACTCCTCCTTCGGATTGTATCTTAGCACGATCCTATGCCTGTGCAAATGGATAGATTCGACTCGTTTGACCATGACAGATTGACGGCGGACGCCCCTATGCAAGCAGAATCCGAATCGGGGTGTATATTTTTGCGACGGACTGTATATTTCCGCCGGCAAGCGGGAAGCCCTGCCGCCCGGATAATAAAACGGCTCGTCATGCAGGCGCCTTCTTACAGCGCCATGCAGGACGAACCGTGTATTTGTGTTCAATATTTTATTCTACGGTGCAGCCCAATACGCTTTCCATTTGGCTCAAGGCCATCGTATGCGCCGCTTCGTCAAAAGAGGCTACCGCATCCCGGTAAACATGCACTTCGTAGCCCCGGTTGCGCGCATCCGCCGCCGTGTATTGCACGCAGATATTCGTGCAGACGCCCACGAGGAACAGCTCGGTGATGCCGAGTTCCCGCAAGTCCAAATCCAGACCTGTCCCGAAGAAACCGCTGTAGCGACGTTTCGAAATAACGATATCGCCGGCTGCGGGCGCCAGTTCCGCGATGATCTCCGCGCCCGGCGTACCCGCAATGCAATGCGGCGGAAACATCCGAAACTCCGCATCGTCGGGCCGGTGCCGATCGCATACATAGATGACGGTATCGCCGGCCTCCCTGTGCGCCGCCACATGCGCCGCACAGGCGGGAACGATCGCTTCCCCCGCAGGTCCGCAGGACAGGGCGCCGTCCGGGGCGATGAAGTCGTTCAGCATGTCCACGACGATCAAGGCGCGTTTTGTCTGTTTCTCTTTCATCAGGCAATCCCTCCCGTTGCGTTGTCAGCCAGTTGTGACGTGCAGTGCGGGCAACGTACCGCCGCCACGTCGATCTTCATTTTGCAATACGGGCATACCTTTTCCGTTTCCGGTGCCGGTTCTTCCTCTTTTTTCAACT
The DNA here is from genome assembly GCA_022771805.1 of Veillonellaceae bacterium. Classification (GTDB taxonomy): domain Bacteria; phylum Bacillota; class Negativicutes; order Veillonellales; family Negativicoccaceae; genus JALELM01. Next base: position 24,707 of record JALELM010000002.1, read on the forward strand.
TCATCAGCGCCCGCAAGACCAGGAAGATCACGAAAGCAATGACCAAAAAGTCGATAATACTGTTGATAAACAGACCGTAGCGAATAACCGGCAAACCTGCCTCTTCCGCTTCCGCCAGCGTTGCCACCGGTGTCGACGACAAATTGATGAAAAGGCTGCGGAAATCCGCCCCCGAGAGCAGCATCCCGAGTGGCGGCATAACGATATCGCTGACCAGGGAGCTGACGATTTTACCGAAAGCTCCGCCGATAATGATCCCGACGGCCATATCCACCACATTACCGCGCATAATAAACTCTTTGAAGTCTTTCAGCATACTACTTCCTCCTCCAAATGCCGACGAATAATTGCTTATACGAATAATTGCTTATACGAATAATTACTTATAGCAACAGTATACCCCTTTTCACCTTTTTAGCGAGAGCGACCGCCACCCGCCAGCGACCAAATCAGGAGCGCCACAAAAGCGAGGTTCGCCATCATGGACGACAGATAGCCGAACGCCTCCAGCAGGTTAATCGCGACGAGGCCGAAAATAAACAGCATACTCGCCCGCAAATCAATCAGGGGATCCCGTCGAAAAATAAAATAACTTGCCACCAGTAAGAACACATTCACCGCCAAGGCCGTCATGAGCGTCGGCCATTGCATCAACAAAAAATTACCGGCGAGCATCAAAACCAAAACATATAGCCAACTTTTATTCATTCATTTCTCCTTCCGGCGGATACACTTCGCCGTCATGCAAACCGAGCCAGACCGGTACGTCCGCAAAACGCCAGCGCCAATACAGTGAGGGCGCCCACGGCGTACCGTTGCGGTGTATCGGCACCAGCAGGCGGCGCGGGGTCGTGCGCTGTAAGTATTCGATGACGCCCCATTCCTGCGCCGGCCCCTGCCGGTCGTCGACCGGGAAGAAAACGATATCTGCCGTCCGTGCCGTTGCCGGCAGTAATTCACGAAAGAAAAACTCCCGCATCTCTTCGTTGGCCGCATCCGGATCGCCCGTCCAGTGCCACCAGTTCAGATCCCCCGCATGGAATATCGTCGTCGTCGGCGTGGTCACAAAAAACGAGCTGCCCGCATCCGTCGAGCCGTATACATACACCGTCATGTCCGCGACGGTCACTTCTTCGCCGGGGCCGGTGTACTGTGTGCGCGCCGCGGGGAATGCACCGCCGCGGCAATCGCGATCGAGCACGAAAGCCGCCGCTTCCGGCACGAGTTCCGCCAAGTCCGAGCGGTAATGATCCGCATGTTCATGGGTCACGAAAAAGTACAGCGGCTTCCCCGTCGCCCGTAACGCCGGCAGATGCTGCGCCGGATCGCGCCAATAGTCGAACACGAGGATCCGGTCTTCCTGCTCTACCGCAACGCCGCTGTGCGCCAGCAAATAAATCTTCATGTTTCCTCCTCGGTGCGGATTTTCGCAGTATCCACCCAGTCGCGTGCCGCGCTGATCCGATACAGCTCGTCCGGCGAAAGGCAAATCGCATTGTTTGCCGTGCCGCAAGCAGGATACACCGTCGCAAAACGCCGCAACGAAACATCCAGGTACAATTCCGTCGTTTCCGCAGGCAAGGCAAAAGGACAAACGCCGCCGGGCGCATAGCCGGTCGCGGCTTTTGTTTCCTCCGCCGACAGCATGGACGGTTTGCAGCCGAAACGGCGCTTAAAGGCGCCTCCCTGCACGCGTGCGTCCCCGGCATAGACGATGACATATGCACCGCCCTCCGGACGACGAAAAGCCAAGGTTTTTGCGATCTGACCGGCGACGACTCCCATCGCTTCCGCCGCTTCCGCAACTGTCGCCGTCGATTGCGAAGCGACAATAATTTCATTTTCCTTGCCGAAACGGGCCAGGTATTCCCGTACTTTTTCCATACAATCCCTCCCGATGTGCTAATTATAACACGCTTGAATGCCGCAAAGTGCATATTATTATTCTTCTTTGCAAAAGCGGCATAACATGACGACTTCTTCCGATACCCTCCGTCAATTGTGCTACAATGGAGACAACGCAAAACAGGAAGGGAGAGATTTTCATGAAAGGTTTTGCAATGTTGGCACCCAATGAGGTCGGCTTCTTGAAAAAAGACGCCCCCGTATTGGCTCCGGGCGATGCCTTGGTTCGTCCGTTGGCGGTTTCGCCGTGCACCTCGGATATTCACACGGTATACGAAGGCGCGATCGGTGAACGACATGACATGATTCTCGGCCACGAGGCGGTCGGTGTCGTCGTCGAAGTCGGCGCGGCTGTCCGCGATTTTCGTCCCGGCGATCGGGTTATCGTCCCGGCGATCACACCGGATTGGGGCGCGGAACGGTCACAGGCCGGTTTTCCGATGCATTCCGGCGGGATGTTGGCGGGCTGGAAATTCTCCAATTTCAAGGACGGCGTCTTTGCCGAACAGTTCCATGTCAACGATGCGGATGCCAACCTGGCGCGTCTGCCCGAATGGCTGAAACCGGAACATGCCGTCATGCTTTGCGATATGGCGACGACGGGTCTGCACGGCGCGGAGATGGCCGAGATCGGTTTCGGTGACTCCGTTGTCGTCATCGGTATCGGCGCGGTCGGTCTGATGGCGTTGCAAGGTGCCGCCCGGCGCGGTGCCGGCCATATTTACGCCGTCGGTACGCGGCCGAAGTCGGTGGAAGTCGCCAAACATTTCGGCGCCAATACTATCATCAGCTACAAGGACGGCTCGATCGCCGAGCAGATCCTGAAGCTGACCGACAACCGAGGCGTCGATCGGGTCATCATTGCCGGCGGTACGGTCGATACGATCGCCGAGGCCGTGGAAATGGTCAAGCCGGGGGGAATCATCAGCAACGTGAACTATTTCAGCGGTTCCGATACGATCACCATTCCCCGTCCGGAATGGGGCGCCGGCATGGCTCACAAGCAAATCCGCGGCGGGCTCACTCCGGGCGGCCGTCGGCGGATGGAACACCTGCTGGACATGATCGCAGCCGGTCGACTGGAAGTCGCGCCGCTCGTCACTCATGTATTCCACGGGATGGATCACTTGCCGGAAGCGTTGGAGCTCATGCGTAACAAGCCGGCCGATCTGATTAAGCCGGTCGTCATTATCGCCGAAGAATAAGCAATAAAAAACGGGTGCCATGGCACCCGTTTTTTTATTGCAATTTTTACGCCGCCGGTATCAGAAGCCGATACCTGTCGGCGGAACTTCCCAAGAGATCTTCCGGACAACGGAATAAATAACATAGGTCACCACCAGCAGCCCGATGACTACCTTCGTACCGGTGCCGATCATTTGTGCAAGCGCCGCTCGCAGCGCGATGCGCTGTGCCTCGCCGCCGTCACGCAACCGCCTGTATACCAGGATATATGCCGTCACGAATACGCCCAGCACCACGCCCGCCAGAGATCCCGCCAACGGCAACACGCCGCTGCCGATAATCCCGCCGACAATCCCGCCGCCGACGACCAGCAACTGCGTACCGAGACCCAATTTCTCTTTACGCAAACCGATAAAGCTCGCGACAAATTCAATGACCTCGCCCAACACCAGCAGCATCAGCAACACCCCGATATGCAAGGGTGAAAGGATGGCAAAATCCGTTGCGAAGCCGAAAAGCAGGATTAACAGCATCATTCCGTAGTTGCCCGGCAGCCCGATCGCCGTTGCGCCTACGCAACAGACCAGCAGAAAGACCAGCAAAAACAGAACCGCACTCATTTTTCCTCACTCTTCTTCAGTTCTTTGTCCGCAATATCCGTGCGATACTGCATCCCGTCGAAACTGATTTCCGATACCGCCGCATACGCCGCGTCTTTTGCGGCTCGCAGGTTCGGGCGAACGGCCACCACATTCAGCACGCGACCGCCGTCCGTGTAATACTTGCCGTCAATGTAGCGTGTCCCGGCGTGGAACACCAGCGCATCCCGCCGCGCTACATCCATCAGCCCCCGGATGACATCACCGGTATACGTTTGGCGCGGATAACCGAAAGATGCCAACACGACGCAGACTGCATGCGCCTGCAGCCAGGACAGCTCCACTTCCGCGATTTCACCCCGGCAAATTTGCAAAATAACATCCGTCAAATCCGAGTCCAGCAGCGGCATCAGTACCTGCGTCTCCGGGTCACCGAAACGGCAGTTGAACTCGACTACTTTCGGGCCTTCCGCCGTAATCATCAAGCCGGCATAGAGCACCCCGCGAAACGGGCAGCCTTCCCGCACCAGTGCCGCCGCCGTCGGCTTCAGAATGGTCTCCACCGCCTGTTCATAGATTTCCGGCGTCACCACGGCGGCCGGCGCATACGCACCCATACCGCCCGTATTCGGCCCGGCATCGTCGTCCAGTAAGCGTTTATGATCCTGCGCCGCAATCATCGGTACGACGGTTTCACCGTCCACGAAAGCCAGGAGACTTGCTTCTTCTCCCTCCATGAACTCTTCGATCACGATTCGCTCGCCCGTCTTCAGAAGTTGGATGATCGCCTGTTCCGCCTCTTCCCGCGTCGCCGCAATCACCACGCCTTTGCCGGCCGCCAGCCCGTCCGCTTTAATCACATACGGCGCGGTCTGCACTTCCAAAAAACGGATCGCTTCTTCCGGATCGATGAATACACCGTAACTTGCCGTCGGAATCCTGTACTTGGTAAACAAATGTTTGGCAAAAGATTTAGAGGTTTCGATGCGGGCGGCCGCCTTCGTCGGGCCGAACACCGTCACCTTACGTTCCTGCAAGATATCGACGATGCCCGCCTCCAAAGGAGCTTCATTGCCGATGATCACCAAGTCCGGCTGCTGCGAACAGATAATGTCCGCCAGTTCTTCCGCCGTATCCCATTCCACCGGCAAATACTCCGCCACTTCAATCATCCCGCTGCTGCCGGGAATCACGACGATTTCTTCCACCCGCTTGTTTTGGGCAAGCTTCCATGCCAATGCATGCTCACGACCGCCACCGCCCACCAGTACTATTTTCATCTGTTGACCACTCATTTCTTATTCTTAACCATGACGGAAATGACGTTTCTTCGTGCAAACCATGGCAATCCCGTGTGCATCCGCCGCTTCGATCGACTCCGCATCCCGGATTGATCCGCCCGGCTGAATGATTGCCGTAATACCCGCCGCGGCCGCCGCTTCGACCGTATCGCCGAACGGGAAGAACGCATCGGAGGCGAGCACCGCACCGACAGCACGTTCGCCTGCCTGTTCCAGCGCAATTCTGGCTGCACCGACACGGTTCATCTGCCCCGCGCCGACACCGAGCGTCGCCTGCGCGTCACTCACCACGATCGCATTGGACTTCACATGCCGGACTACCGCCCAAGCCAAACGCAACGCCGCCATTTCTTCAGCCGTCGGTTCCCGCCGGGTCACCACTTCCCATTCCGCTTCGCTGTCGGCCGCCGTGTCGGCATCCTGCACCAACAAGCCGCCGGAAATTTGTTTCGTCTGCGGCTCTGCAGCTGCCGGTGCCGCCGCTTCCAACAGGCGCAAATTCTTTTTCGTCATTAAAATATCGCGCGCTTCCTGCGTGAACTCGGGCGCGATGATCACTTCAAAGAAAATCGGCTTCATCCGCTCCGCCGTTGCGGCATCGACAGGGCCGTTGCAGGCTACAATACCGCCGAAAGCCGAAACATCGTCCGCGGCAAAGGCACGTACAAACGCTTCTTCCATATTTTCCCCCAATGCCGTGCCGCAGGGGTTCGTATGTTTAATGATAGCACAAGCCGGCGTTGAAAATGAAGTCGCCAGTTGCCAGGCCGCTTCGGTATCCACTAAATTGTTGTACGACAGTTCCTTGCCGTGCAGCTGCACCGCATTCGCCACACCGCCGCGCGACAGCGGATCGCGGTAGAATGCCGCCCGCTGATGCGGGTTTTCACCGTAGCGCAAGTCGCAAACCTTTTCGTAATGCGTCTCCCAGATTGCCGGGAAGTCCGTCTCCTCTTCCGCCTGCCGCGCGAGATAGGCGGCGATCATGGCATCATATGCTGCCGTATGGGCAAATGCTTCCCGCTGCAGACGCCGCCGGTACGCCATATCCGCCGTTCCGGACTCTACCCGCTCCGCGAGTTCGTCGTACTGCGCAGGATCCGTCACGACGAGCACGTCGCCGTAATTTTTCGCTGCGGCGCGAATCATCGAGGGGCCGCCGATATCGATTTGTTCCACCGCCTCGGCAAAAGTCGTTTCCGGGCGCGCCACTGTCGCGGCAAAAGGATACAGATTCACCACCACGATATCCAGCGGCAGGATTTCATGTTCCGCCAGTGCCGCCATATGTGCCGGGATATCTCTTCTGGCGAGAATCCCGCCATGGATGCGCGGGTGCAGTGTCTTCACCCGACCGTCGAGCATTTCCGGAAAACCGGTCACATCCTCCACAGCCGTCACGTCCAGCCCCGCCTCGCGCAGAGCGCGGAGAGTGCCTCCCGTCGAGATGAGCGTTGTCCCGGCTGCCGCCAGGCGGCGAGCCAATTCCACAACGCCCGTTTTATCCGATACACTGATCAATGCTCGTTTCATCTGTCCCCTCCTTCACGGCCGATCCGCCGCCACACTCGCCGCCCGCGGATTTCCCACTCGTCCCGGCAAACCCCCGCCACGGCTTCAATATACGTCGCATGCTCCACCGCCAAAATCCGTTCCGCCAGACTGTCCTCCGTATCGTCCGCATACACGGGCACCGCCGTCTGGGCGATGATCGGCCCCGTATCCATCCCGGCATCGACAAAATGCACCGTGCAACCCGACAGCTTCACACCGGCTTCCACCGCCTGCCGTTGCGCGTGCAGACCGGGAAACGACGGCAACAGCGACGGATGGATATTAACAATCCGCCCGCCGTAGGCGGACAGCAGTGTCGGCCCGACCAGTCGCATATAGCCGGCCAAGCAAATCAAATCCGGCGCATAGTCCGCCAAAATACGAATAACGGCTTCCTCATAGGCCTGCCGAGTCGGAAAGTCCCGCGGTGCGAGCGCCGCCTGCGGCACGCCGAGAGCCGCGGCCTTCGCCAACACCGGCGCTCCCGGCACATCGCTGAAAACAAGCACCGGCTCGCCCGCGATCCTGCCGTCCCGACAGGCTTCCAGCAGCGCCGCCGCATTCGAACCGCGGCCGGAAGCAAAGACAACGATTTTCTTCATCTTATAAACCCGCAATTACGATCTCGCCGTCGGCAGTCACTTCACCGACACGATAGGCCGTCTCACCGCGAGCCGCCAAGTCCGCCAGTACACCCTCCGCTTCCGCGGGAGAAACGATGAGCAGCATTCCGAGTCCCATATTGAACGTACGATACATTTCATGCTGCGCCACATTGCCCCAAGACGCCAACGACTCAAAAATCGCCGGCACGGGATAACTGTCCGCATCAATCCTTGCGCCCAGCCCCTGCGGCAAAATGCGCGGAATATTATCATAAAACCCGCCGCCCGTAATGTGCACGAGACCTTTGAGCGTAAATTTTTCCAGCAGCGGCAAGACCGCTTTCGGATACAATCGAGTCGGCTTCAGCAATTCCTCGCCGAGCGGCAGATCCATCCCCGGATAGACCCGCGCCAAATCTAAGTTCTCCCGAGTAATAATCCGCCGTACCAGCGAATACCCGTTCGAGTGCACACCCGAGGACGGCAGGCCGATGATGACATCGCCGGCGGCGATCGTCTCGCCCGTAATGATCCGTTCCCGTTCGACAATACCGACGGCAAAGCCCGCCAGATCGTAGTCTCCGGCGGCATAAAAGCCGGCCATTTCCGCCGTTTCACCACCGAGCAAGGCGCAACCCGCCTCCCGGCACGCCGCCGCCACCCCGCTGACGATGGTCGCCACCTGTTCCGGCTGCAACTCGCCGACCGCGATATAATCCAAGAAAAACAGCGGTGTCGCGCCCTGAACGAGCACATCATTGACGGACATGGCCACGCAATCCTGCCCGATGGTATCGTGCCGGTTTTGCATGATCGCCAGGCGCAGTTTCGTCCCGACTCCGTCCGTTCCCGCGACCAGTACCGGTTCGCGCAGTCCCTGCGGCAGGCGGAACAGCCCGCCGAACCCGCCGACATCGCCCAAGACACCGTCCGTGTAGGTCGCCTGTACGGACGCTTTCATCAATTCCACCGCCCGATTGCCCGCATCAATATTGACGCCGGCAGCGGCATAGGTCAACGCTTCTTTCGATTGGCTCATGCTTCCTCCTTTTCCGGAATCGGCCCCCGGTAATCGCCGTCAAAACAGGCAAAGCAAATTTCCTCCTGCGGAATGCCCCGAATCGCACGTTGCAGACCCTCCTGCGAGAGATAATGCAGCCGATCGGCGCGCACGAAACGGCGGATTTCTTCCACCGAGTGCGTCACCGCAATCAACTCATTGCGTTCGGATGTGTCGATCCCGAAGTAGCAGGGATGCATAACCGGCGGCGAGGAAATGCAAAGAGAAATCTCTTTCGCTCCGGCCTGACGAAGCAGGTCGATGATAATCCCGCTGGTCGTTCCCCGAACAATGGAGTCGTCAATCAGCACCAGCCTCTTGCCGGCGACATTGTTTACAACCGGGTTCAACTTCATCCGGACGGAACGTTCCCGCATCGCCTGTGTCGGCTGGATGAAAGTCCGCCCCATGTAGCGGTTTTTGATCAGGCCTTCGGCGTACGGTATCCCGGAAGCCCGGGCATAGCCGATGGCGGCTACATTCCCCGAGTCCGGCACACTCATGACAAGATCCCCGTCAAATTGCGATTCGCGCCAAAGTTCCGCGCCCATCCGCAGGCGGGCATCGTACACGCTTTCACCGTCGAAAACGGAGTCCGGCCGGGCAAAATATACATACTCAAAAGAGCAGCGCGCTTTGCGCCGCGAGGTCGCCGGATTGGCGAAGCGGGAAAAAGTCGGTCCGTTCGCATCGATGCATACCATCTGCCCCGGCTCGATATCCCGGACAAATTTCGCCCCGACCGAATCCAGCGCGCAGGTTTCCGATGCCAGTACCCAGCCGGTTTCCGTAGCGCCCAGGCACAGCGGCCGGTAGCCCTGCGGATCGCGCAGACCGAACAGCTTATCCTGCGTGGCAATGACCAGACAAAAGGCGCCGTCGATCTGCTGCGCCGCTTCGCGAATGCGTTCCTCCGCGGTCGACGCGGCGGAGCGCGCAATGAGGTTCAGTATGACTTCCGTGTCCATCGTCGTGCGAAAGGTCATCCCCTGTGCGATCTGTTCCTCGCGCAAGCTCGCCGTATTGATCAGATTGCCGTTATGCGCCAGAGCGATCTCGCCCACGGCGGTTTCCGCAACAATCGGCTGAATATTGCAGGCCATGCTCGCACCCGTCGTCGAATAGCGCACATGCCCCAGTCCGATATGTCCCGGCGCTTGGGGCAAAGTGCGGAATACTTCCGTCACGAGCCCCATCCCCGCCTGCGTAACCATGCGGACGCCACCCGCAAGCGTCATGCCGGCACTTTCCTGCCCGCGGTGTTGCAACGCAAACAGACCGTAGTACACGGACAACGGTATATCGACACCGGGATCGCAGATCCCGAATACCCCGCATTCCTCGCGCGGGCTGTCCCAAACAGCATCGTAGCCCATCAGTTCTCCGTACCCGTCAGCCGGCGCAGCATTTCATGATAGGCCTCTTCCACATTGCCCAAATCGCGGCGGAAGCGATCCTTGTCGAGTTTTTCCAATGTATCCGCATCCCAGAAGCGGCAAGTATCCGGAGAAATTTCATCACCGAGCAAGATCTTGCCGTTCACATCTTTGCCGAATTCGAGTTTGAAATCGACCAGAATAACATTCTTTGTCGCCAAAAATTCCGACAACACCCGATTCACTTCAAACGCCAACCGCGCAATTTCGTCCAACTCTTCCCGGTCGGCAATTCCCAAGGCAAGGATATGGTACTCGTTGATCAGCGGATCGTCGAGCGCGTCGTCCTTCAAGCAAAATTCCAAAGTCGGCATGGCCAATACTTCACCTTCTTCGCGCCCGTAGCGTTTTGCCATGGAGCCGGCGCAACGGTTCCGCACAATGACTTCCAACGGAATGATCTGCAATTTTTTCACGAGTTGTTCGCGATCATCCAAGCGCTGCACGAAATGTGTCGGCACGCCGTTTTGTTCGAGCATTTCAAAGAAAAATGTCGTGATCTTATTGTTCAGGACACCTTTGTCTGCGATCGTTCCTTTTTTCGCGCCGTTGAACGCCGTCGCATCATCTTTATAGCGTACGACCACCTGCGCCGCATCGTCCGTTGCAAAAATCTGTTTGGCCTTGCCTTCGTACATCATTTCCTTTTTTTCCATGATTATCCCCCTATTCTCTTGAGAAAAGGGCGGTTTCCCGCCCTAGGCCTTCCGTTCGCGCTGCAAACGTTCGTCTTTTTCTTCCACTCCTGCCGCCTGACGTTGGCGATAGGCATGAAACGCCGCCGCCAAGTTTTCGTCCCGGACTGCACCGATTTGCACGGCCAAAAGTGCCGCATTTTTCGCGCCGCCGATTGCCACCGTTGCCACCGGCATACCGCTCGGCATCTGCACAATGGCAAGCAGCGCATCCAAACCGCCGAGGCTTGCCGCCAAAGGAACACCGATCACCGGCTTTTCCGTCAACGAAGCCACGACGCCCGGCAAATGCGCCGCCGCGCCCGCACCGGCAATGAATACCGCCGCGCCCGCTTCTTCTTCCGCGCGCACAAAACGCGCCAGCTTTTCCGGCGTACGATGTGCGGAGGCAATGGTCACCGCATGCTCCACACCGAATTCCTGCAGGATTTCGACCGCTTTTTGCATCACCGGCCAATCGGAATCGCTGCCCATGACTACCGCAACTCGCATGACTTCCTCCTTACTCACTCAAAAAGATATACCGCGCCACAATCAGAACCGCCAACCCATACACGATCGGATGCACTTCACGCCCTTTTCCCGTAGCCAGTTTCATCAGCGGGTAGGCGACAAGACCGGCCGAAATACCGTTGGCAATGCTATAGGTAAACGGCATCATGACAATCGTCACGAAAGCCGGAAATACTTCCGTAAAGTCGGAAAAATCAATCTGCCGAACCCCTTCCAGCATCAACGCCCCGACCAGGATCAACGCCTGGCTGGTCGCCACATCCGGAATGAGCAGCATCAGCGGTGTCAGGAACAGGCTCAACAGGAACAGCACGCCGCAGGTCACCGCCGTCAGACCCGTCCGGCCGCCGGCACCGACACCCGCCGCACTTTCCACGAAGGCCGTTACCGTGCTCGCCCCGAGCAGAGAGCCGATCGTAACGCCGCAGGCGTCGACAAAAAGCGCCCGCCCCATGCCCGGGAAACGCCCCGTCTTGGGATCCACCAGTCCGGCTTTCGAAGCGGTTCCGATCATCGTCCCCATCGAGTCAAAGAGTTCGACAAAGGTAAACGTAAAAATGATGGTAATTAAGCCCATATGCACCGCGCCGAGAATATCCAGCTGGAAAAACGCGTTATTGCTGAAATCCGGCAGCACGAACGGCGAGAAATTCGCCGGCAGTGTCGCCACGCCGGTCGCATACGCCAGCGCCGTCGTGGTCAGAATCCCGATGAGCAGCGCGCCGTTTACGCCGCGCCCCATCAACAACGCCGTAAAAAACAGGCCGAACAACGTCACCAGATGCCGCGGATTATCCAAGGCACCGAGCGCAAACAACGTGTCGTTGGTCGCCGCTACATAATGCCCGCCGTTTGCTACCGTCTGCGCCAGCGCATCGGGCGAAAGCGTCAGGACAACGGAAACCAACCCGCTCATCTTCAAGCCGATAATCGTAATAAACAGCCCGATCCCGACGGTAATCGCCGCTTTCAGACAATGCGGAATCCCCTCCAAAATCATCTGTCGGATATGCGTCACCGTCAACAGAATAAAGACGAGCCCCGAAATAAATACGGCGCCCAATGCAACCTGCCAGGGCACGCCCATACCGAGCACGACGGTGAATGCATAGAATGCGATCAGGCCGACCCCCGGCGCCAGGCAGATCGGATAGTTCACGAACAGCCCCATGGCGATCGTCACCAAGCCGGATGCCACACAAGTCGCAATCAGCACGGCATTCTTGTCCATACCCGCCGCCCCCATAACGCTCGGCGCCACAAACAAAATGTACGCCATCGTGATGAAGGTGGTGATTCCGGCAAGAATTTCCGTCTTCACATCGGTTCCCCGCTCCGACAGAGCGAACAGTTTTTCCAGCATATATTCCTCTTTTCCTTGCGCCGACGAAGGATTAAAAATAAATGATTTCGACGCAACTTCACTACTTGTATTGTACCGAGTGACCTCGGTAAAGTCAATCAGATTTCGGAATAAATGACAGTATATCCGACTTATTGTTCGTATCATTCCGAACTATGCCGCTGCCAAAGTGCAAGCAATTCCTCCGTCTCCCTCACCACGTGCAATATATCCTTCTCCGCCGCGGGCAGGAAGCCGTCCGCCAAAATGCGCGCAAACAGCTCCGCCGCACCATCATAGAAGCCGTCTACGTTGAGTAGCGATACCGTGCCTTTGATCAGATCGAGATGCCGCCAGGAAAGCGCTTCGTACACTTCCTCCAAAGTCCCGACCCCGCCCGGCAGCGCGACGAAGTGATCCGCCGCCGCGATCATCTGTGCCTTGCGCTCATGCATAGTCGTCACGATATCCAAGCGCGACAAGCCGCGGTGCGCCTGTTCCTTGTCGACGAGAAACTGCGGCATAATGCCCCAAGCCGTACCGCCGTTCGCGAGCACGGCATCGGCGATGACACCCATGAGACCGATTTTGCCGCCGCCGTATACGAGCCCCCAGTTTTCCCGCGCCAGAGCCGCCCCCAATTCCGCCGCGGCCGCCCGAAACGCCGGTGACGCGCCGACCCGCGAGCCGCAATATACCGCAACATACCCGCGCGGCATCAGCGCATCCTCCGTACCGCCGTGACGGCAGCCTGCAGTGTGTCGAGATAAAAAAATTGCATGATATCCTCCCCCGCTCCCACTGATTTGTTTTCTTATTTTATCTTACCACACCGGCGATATATATTCCCCCGCAATTGCAAACCGAAGCATATATTCATCTTCGCTGCCCGCCGCTTGCTCCCGACAAAGAGCGAATTTTTCCCACTTGCTATTTTTCCGTTGTATTGTTAAAATAATCTAAGGAAAGACCTGTATCGCCCGCTCATGTCGGACCTTGCAGGCGTTACGGAGTATGCAATAAGGAGGATGCTATGAGCCGCAAACTGACCGGTAAGGGCCTGATGGTACGCGACCGAATGATTCAAGAAACGGCCCGAATTATTCGCGAAGAGGGGTTCAAATATGCCACGGTACGCACGATTGCCGATCGTGCCGGCGTCAATATCGCCTCCATTCGCTATTATTTCGGATCCAAAGACGAACTCATCGGCGAAGCCATCGACTACCTGATGAACAATTTCGAAAACATTGTGCATTATCTGGAAGACAAGGATGCGACCCCGGAAGATCGTTTATTTGCTTTCATGCAAAATTATTTCCGCTTGGCCAATATTCATCCGGCCTTGTATCGTTCCATCTCATTTTCCGGTTCCGACAGCCAGCAGAATACCTACTTCATCTATACCAATCTGTTGCATGATCGCTGCTGGGAGCCGATTCTGCGGACAATTTCGGAAATGACCGGCATCCGCAACAGCAAGTTGCTGCGGATCAAGGGGCTGCAACTGTTTGCCGCGTTGGAATACCCCCTCATCCTGCACTCGAATCAATCCGATGTGCCGGATGTCGCGCTGATATATCCGAAGCACGCCGAAGAATATATCCGCGTGCTGATCGAATCCTTGCGCCAACCTACCGCATAACAAAGACCCGAACATTATGTTCGGGTCTTTTAGCAACCGAAAAGGGACGACTCCCGGGAGTCGTCCCTTTTCTTTTATGCCAAATCATCTTGTGCAAGTACTGCGGCACAGCGGGCACATACTGTAGGATGTGCCGCCGCTTCGCCGACATCCTCGCGATGCTTCCAGCAGCGTTCGCATTTCGGTGCCGCGGAGGCTGCGACTTCCACCGCAAGCTCCGGCTTGTCCGGCATGACGGCTACCGGCGCCTCCGCCGTTCCCTCCGTCAACGTAACGGACGAGACGATGAGAAAATCCGCCAGCTCGTCCCGCATTTCCGCCAGCACCTCGTAGGTTTCGCCCGTCGCATACAGGTGCACCTGCGCATCCAGCGGATGGCCGATCACCTTGTCGCGGCGTGCGCCTTCCAAGGCTTTGAGGATCTCGTCACGCAGCGCCAGGCGTTTCTGCCAGCGTGTCCGGATATCGTCGGCAAGGTACTCCGGCTTTGCTTCCGGCCAATCCGTCAAATGAACGGAGAGCGCTTTGTCCGGCAACCCCGGCAGGTAGTGCCATACTTCTTCGGCCGTGAAGCTCAGCACCGGTGCCAACAAGCGTACCAGCGTCCGCAGAGTCTCGTGCATGACGGTCTGCGCCGCCCGGCGGGAACGCGAGTTCTGCGCTTCCGCATATAGGCGATCTTTCACGATATCGAGATAGATGGCCGACAAATCGATCGTGCAATAGTTATGCACCACATGGTACATGACATGGAATTCGTAATCTTCGTACGCATCCGTAACTTTCTTGCGGACCTGTTCCAGCCGGCTGAGTGCCCAGCGATCGATCTCTTCCAATTCCGAGTAAGCGACCGCATCGCCATCACTGCGGAAATCCGCCAGATTGCCCAATAAGAAACGGAAGGTGTTACGGATCTTCCGATAGACATCGCTCATCTGCTTGACGATTGCCGGCGAAAGGCGCACGTCGCCCTGGTAATCCGCACTGGCTGCCCAAAGTCGCATGACATCGGCGCCGTACTGCTCGATGATTTCCTGCGGCGCAACGGTATTGCCCACCGATTTACTCATCTTGCGGCCTTCGCCGTCAACGACAAAGCCGTGCGTCAAGACGGATTTATACGGTGCATGCCCGTTGCAGGCGACCGATGTCAGCAGCGACGATTGGAACCAGCCGCGATGCTGGTCGCTGCCTTCCAAGTACATATCCGCTGGGTATTGTTCCTGCGGATCGGTCGCGAGGACCCCGCTCCAAGTCGAGCCGGAGTCGAACCAGACGTCCATGATGTCGGACTCTTTCGTAAAATGCGTACCGCCGCAATGCGGGCAGACAAAGTCCGGCGGCAACAAATCCGCCGCTTCGTATTTCCACCAGGCATCCGTGCCTTCCGCCGCCACTTTAGCCCGTACGCTTGCCATCGTTTCGTCCGTGATGACATGCTCGCCGCAAGCGGTGCAGTAGAACACCGGAATCGGCACGCCCCAGGCGCGTTGCCGCGAAATACACCAATCCTGCCGGTCGGCAATCATGTTGTGAATGCGTTCGCGTCCCCAACTCGGGATGAAGCGGGTTTCTTCCACCGCCCGCAACGCTTCTTCACGGAACGCATCGACCGAAGCAAACCACTGCTCCGTCGCCCGGTAGATAACCGGGTTTTTACTGCGCCAGCAATGTGCATACTGGTGCCGCAACGTTCCCTTGCCGAGCAGAAAACCTTCGTGAGCCAATTTTTTGATAACGGCGACATCGGCATCACCGAGCACCGCGTGCCCCGCGAGATCCTCGCCGGCTTCTGCCGTCAGGACGCCCTTGTCGTCTACCGGCGAGATAATCGGCACATCGCCGTAACGCTTGGCGACTTCAAAGTCTTCGACCCCGTGCCCCGGCGCCGTGTGGACACAACCCGTCCCCGCTTCCAATGTGACATGATCACCGAGCAGGACACGCGCTTCACGCGGCCGGAACGGATGCCGGAACCGCATTCCTTCCAAAACGCGACCCGCATATTCTTCCGGCAACACCTCGTACTCTTCGATCTTGCAAGCCGCCATCGCCGCCGCGACGAGTTCCTTCGCCATCAGATAATATTCCGTGCCGACCCGCACCCAGACATAGACGAACTCCGGATTGACACAGATCGCCGTATTCGCCGGGATGGTCCACGGCGTCGTCGTCCAGATGACCGCATACGCCTGTGCCGGATCAACGGCCGCCGGCAATTCCTGCGCCGCGACGAGCGGGAATTTCACGTAGATGGAGAGCGATTTTTTCTCCGCATACTCGATCTCCGCTTCCGCCAAGGCCGTTTCGCAGACCGGGCACCAGTAGACCGTCTTGCGACCTTTATACAGATAGCCCTTTTTCGCCATCTCGCCGAATACCGCCAGCTGGCGTTCTTCCAAAACCGGATCGAAAGTCAGGTACGGATGCTCCCAGTCGCCGAACACGCCGAAGCGGATGAAACCTTCCTTCTGAATTTCAATGAATTCTTTCGCATACGCCAGACACTTTTCACGCAACTCCAGCGGTGTCATCGTTTCCCGATCCAGACCCGCATTTTGAATTACCGCGTGCTCAATCGGCAGGCCGTGCGTATCCCAACCCGGCCGGTACGGCGCGTAGAAGCCCCGCATCGACTTGTACTTCATAATGATATCTTTCAAGGTTTTATTCATCGCATGGCCGATGTGCAGATAACCGTTCGCATACGGCGGCCCGTCATGCAACACAAATTTCTCCCGCCCTTCCCGCAAGGTCAGACGCTTGCCGTAGACATCCTGCTCCTGCCAAAAGGCCAACCATTTCGGTTCCTGTTGCGGCAAGTTCCCGCGCATCGGAAATTCCGTTTGCGGTAAATGTAAAGTCTTCCCGTAATCCATAGCCATCCCTCCGTAAATAAAAAACGCCTCGTCCCCAAAGGGACGAGAGCGCAACTCCCGCGGTACCACCCTCCTGGCCCGAAGGCCTCTCGAGCGCTGTAACGTAGCGAACGGCGACGGCTGCTGCACCGCCGCGACTCCCGAGTGATCCGCACGCGGCCATCCGTCCGGCTCCCACCGTATCCGGACTCTCTGAGGAATGCTTGCCCGCCTGCCGTCTCGTTCCATGTCGTGTTTCTTTCTGGATAATTACAAGTATTATACTGAAAGTCGGCTATCCCGTCAAGCACAAAGAATACACCTCGCCCGAAGGCAAGGTGTACTTCGTTTCGACCGTTGCAACGATCGTTACATTGCCGGAAAATGCCGCGCGCAAAAAATCGCCCGATTTTCCACGCCAATGCCGTAATTATTCTTTGTCGCCCAAGATGACATCCCACAGGATCCGGCCGATTTCACTGCCGGGCCACGGATTGGGGCTCTCGTCGCCCGTTTCCCGTTCCCGGCGAATCTCCAGCCGCCACTGATCACCGTCCAAGGCGCGCATCCGAGCCCGGAATACTCGCCAACCGCGCGAACGGTCCAAGTAGCGTTGCACATCACGCTGCAGCGCCTCCGGCTCGTCGGCCGTGCGCTCGGCATGGCGGGCGAGAATGTCTTCGATCGCATAGCGTTCGGCTCGTGTGAGCTCCCCGCTGTAATCGCGCCACTCGACCCAATCATTGCGATACTTGCCGTCCTCCGCCGCGCGAGCGCCTTTGTTGACATCCAGGCGGAACGTGTCGCTCTGGAGTCGCGTCAGTTCCACGCGATACCGATCATACCCGTAGCTTGCATCCAGGTAGTCCTGTGCCGCCCCTTCCAAGGCGCGCACATACTCCTGATCGCGTATTTCGATGCCGCGTTTCGCCAGTCGGGCGGCTTCGTTGTCCATCGCTTCGGCCAGCTGCTCCTTGTCGTAGCGTGTCAGCTGTCCCGAATAGTCGCGCAAGCGGTAATGAAGCTCCGGCGCTTCCGTACGAGCCGATTCCTTTTCAAACATCTTCCCTTTTTTTACATCCAGGGTATATGCATTGTCGCCCGTACGGGTCACCGCGACGGCATATACGTCACGCCCGTACATTTCATTCAATGATTGCTGTACATCCTTCGTCATTCGCATTGCCAGGCTGCGTTGCGCTTCCGCAGTTTTCGGCAGCGCCTCACGCCCGAGCATCTGGTGCAAGTTGCCGAACAGTTTCGCCTTGGCGCTGACCGTCAGTGTTGCCGTCGCATCGCGCACATCCAGCATCACTGCTCCCGCCGTCATCTTCGCGCCTTGGGAAACGGCGTGAGCTTGGCCGAGCGATGCCGTGCTTGCCGGCGCGGCCAGTCCTTCATACCCGCCGCAGCTTCCCGCCACCAGCGCCGCCAAAGCCAAAGCAGTACCGATTCGTCTCATCATCTGCACATCCTCCCCCTTATTCGACAGCTCATTGAGCCTGATTTGCCACCAGTTCCGGCAAGGGGATCGTTATCATGCCGGCATTCATCGGCGCAATAACCCCCGGCTCAAAGTAAATCGCGGGGAGGCCGTTAGCCGTGAAATAGAAGTCCGGGATATAGTTTTTATCCATGAACAATTTACGCAGCTCCTCTAAAGAGAAAGTCTTGCCGTCCGGATCCGCCGTCCGCAATTTATTCTCCAGGAGCTCCAACAGTTGCGGTGCCATTTCCGCCCGGTAACCGAGGACAGCCGCTCCGGAGACTTCCTGTCCCTGCGTTTTATCGAATACATACGCGTGGAAGCGCGATTCACCGTTTGCCTGATGCGGCCGGATCCGGTAGGTGTTCACTCCCACGGTGACATACCGATCCACTTCCGACAATAGTTGCATCGACATCGCCCCGAAACCTTCCTGATTGCCGACTGCGGCGATCGCTTTCGTCTCTTTCGTGAAATCCTTGGCAAGGCCTTCCAAACGTGTGTTCACCCGCTTTTCCGCCCGGGCATCGTCCCAACCCATTACCTGCAGGTAGCCCACCTGAACGGGAGCCGCCAGCGCCGCGGTTGCACCGAGGACACTCAATGCCGCCGTAGCCGCTATGATTCGTTGACGCATATTTTTCATTTGAAACCTCTCCTTTTCATTGTCATTGTTAAAGATGTTTACAATTCGCATCTTCCACATACATTTTACCACAAATACTTCGTCACAAAAACTTTTTTCAAAACACTGTTGAAGTTTTTCCTCCGGAAGATGCTCCCGTCCGCCTGTTGCACCGCTAACACAAAACGACTTCCTGGGGAAGTCGTTTTGCATTACCAATACTAAAGCACGCCCGGCATAATACTCGGCCGCCGCATTGCGCCCGACCGCTCAATCGACGAAACGCTTGGCATGCGCGATAAACGCATCCGTCGCCCGCTGCAGAAAATCCTTCGTCCGCTCCTGCAACCGGCCGTCTTCCGAAAACAAAGTGTCCACATGAGCCAGGTACACTTCCGGCTGTTGCATCGCTATCATATCAACAAAGACGAACACCTGCCGCAGCGCGTGATTGCCCGCCATGCCGCCGGAGTTGCCGGTGGATGCGGTAAACAGAGCGACCGGCTTCTGCGCCCACATATTCCCCAGCGGTCCGCGCGAGGCGATATCGATTGCATTCTTTATCGCCGGCGCATACGAACGATTGTATTCCGGCATGAAAAAGATGAACGCATCATGCACTCCGATCGCATCACGCAGCGCGGTGTATTCCGTTGCCGGCTGCTCGCCATCCAAATCCTCATTGTAGAACGGGAGATTCGCAATATCAATAAAATCCGCTTCCACTCCGGTCGGCAACATCTCTTTTACCACATTTGCCACTTTTCTGTTCCAAGAATCCTTACGCAG
Organism: Veillonellaceae bacterium; assembly: GCA_022771805.1. Lineage (GTDB taxonomy): Bacteria > Bacillota > Negativicutes > Veillonellales > Negativicoccaceae > JALELM01. The sequence goes on from JALELM010000002.1 coordinate 44,305, forward strand.
CGATCCGACAATGAACCCTACTCGCATGTTTACTTCCTCCTTACGTTTTATATACTTCCTATAGCTGTTACGTACTCACTGATGTACTGCATATAGCTATAATACACCATTGGTATCATTATACACTATAAATATAGACAATTGTAATACCTCAGCCGATACCGTCTTACCCTTGCGAGCGATCTTGTTCCTGTGCGGTTTCCTTGCCCAACTACAGAATAATCAAGTATAATATACATATCCTTTTTCAACAACTCCTTTTTCAACAACGGAGGTTCGTATGCATCTCTTGGAAGAAAAAATCCGTACCGAAGGACGGATTATTGATAATCGCATTCTGAAAGTCGACAGCTTCATCAATCAACAGCTGGATCCGGACGTCTATCGCGAAATCGGCGTGCAGATGGCGCAACGTTTTGCCGCTGCCGGTATCACACGCATTCTGACGATCGAAGCCAGCGGCATTGCGGTCGCCCTGGCGACAGCCTATGAGCTGCATTGTCCCGTCGTCTTTGCCCGTAAGCAGGAGAAAAGCATCATGACGGATGATTTGTATCGTACCGTCGTGCACTCCTACACGAAAGAACGCGACTTCACCGTCACCGTTGCCAAAGAATTTTTGCCGGCCGGCGAGCGCGTCCTCATCGTCGACGATTTCCTCGCGCAGGGGGAAGCCTGTTTCGGCTTGGCTCGCATCGTGGAAGCCGCAGGTGCAACCGTTGCCGGTATCGGCATCGTTATCGAGAAAAGTTTTCAGCCGGGCGGAAAACGCCTCCGCGAAGCCGGCTACGATCTGCACTCCCTCGTTCGTATCCGCGCGCTGGTCGATAACCAAGTCGTATTCGAGGACACAAACGGCAAGAAAGGAGTCACCATGGCCAATAACAATACACAGGAGATTGCCAATTCCATTTCACACGCAACGGGCATCATCGGCAGCCTCATCGCTCTCGGGATCGGTCTCCACACGCTGGCTCCGGTGCATGCCTCCCCCCGCGGCTACGCCGCCGTCTGGGTATACGGTCTCTGTTCCTTGGCTCTCTATACGGCGAGCACGGTATACCACGCGCTCTTTCGCAAACCGCGCGCACAAAAAATCGCCCGCCGTTTCGATCATGCGGCGATCTACCTCATGATTGCCGGCTCCTACACGCCGCTGCTTTGGATTGCCCTCGGTGACGCCGGCAACCTCTGGTCCCTGCTCATTTGGACAGTGGCCTTCATCGGCATCGCATTCAAGACCGTTTTCGCCGGACGCTTCCAATGGTTTTCCACGCTCTGCTACCTCGGCATGGGCTGGCTCTCCGTTCTGCTCTGGCCCGAGTTACGAGCCAACGTTCCCGCGGAAGGCCTCTACTTGCTTTTGGCGGGCGGCGTGCTGTATTCCGTCGGCAGCCTGTTCTATATGTGGAAGAAACTGCCCTTTCAGCACTTCATCTGGCACCTTTTCGTCCTGGGCGGCAGCCTGACTCAATGGCTCTGCATCCAGCTCTATGTCATTGCCCGGGTGCCGGTATGACGGATTCCGATTATATGCGGCAGGCACTGGCCGAAGCCGAGCAAGCCTATGCCTGCGGCGAGATCCCCATCGGTGCCGTCATCGTCTGCGACGGTGTCGTCGTCGGCCGCGGTCACAACTTGCGCGAACGGCTGCCGGACGCTACCGCCCATGCGGAGATCTTGGCGATTCGCGAAGCCTGCCGCCGGCTGAACCGTTGGCGGCTGACCGGCTGCACCCTCTATGTCACCATCGAGCCCTGCCCCATGTGCGCCGGCGCGATCGTGAACAGCCGTTTGGATCGCCTCGTCTACGGTGCCGGCGATGCCAAAGGCGGCGGTGTGGAGAGCATCTTTCGCATTGCCGACCACGCCGCACTGAACCATCAGGTGGAAATCCGCGCCGGTGTCTGCGAGCAGGAATGCGGCGACCTCATGCGCAACTTCTTCCGCGAACGCCGCAAACAGCAGACCGAACAACTCCCCGATCGAGAAGAATGACCTCGCTCCGCCCCGCTCCCTCGCTCACTCCCGGTGCCGCTGAACTCCCCGGTCAGATATTGACGGTCAAGCGACTTTATGATACGATAATAAAGTACTGTTCGCGGAGAGGTGTCCGAGCTGGCCGAAGGAGCCTGACTCGAAATCAGGTAGGCGGCAACCCCGTCTCGTGGGTTCGAATCCCACCCTCTCCGCCAGCTTTATTTAAATAAAGTCACCCGACGTTGCACACATTCGCAAAAGGTTACGCGCCCGCACTCCGCGGGCGTTTTTGTTTCTCCCGTTCGTTCCCATACATCTCCCCAGGTTACCAAAGCCTACCCCCTTTCTGCCCCCTTTTTTCGATTTGCCCCTTTTGTTCCGAAACTATCTTTTGCAACAAAACAGCACCCCGCCGAGTGTTGCTGATTATTCATTCTTCAATCTTAGGTCGCCCCATGACCGACATTTTCTCACCTCCCCAACAAAAAAGCGCATACGCAATGAGCGTAGCGCTGGCTTACACATATATAGATCGGGTATACCACACAAATACATTCAAGCCTATGGTATCGGCTTTCCCGTTCTCCGCCAATATTCACGTGCCTCATTCAGTGACATATCGTTACCACAAAAAGGCAATTCCGGTTTTTTCTCTTGAATGCCGTCATCTACCCATCTGCAAATAGGACAGTCTACGAATGAGCACCATTCCTCAAACGCATATTTATGACAGACCAGGCACAAATGTCGGTCATTTCTTAGCTTTTCGACCATCTTTCAAATTCTCCTTTTGCATCATTCTACGGTTCATTTTCATACTACCATCATAGCAGGTTTCAAGGTGTATTAGGATGTATTCTTTTGGCTGCGGGCAACTTACCAAAGAACGTTCGCTATGCCTTGCATGTCGTTCCATGTTCTCTCCCAAGCCTCTGCCGGCTGCGGTGTATTCCATTCGTCAGCAATCAGCCGGCGGATCCTTTTATCTCCTTACTTCCCTCCGCAGCGAGAGCACCGACCGCGACTATGCATTCAGCTTACATGCGATCCCGTCTTCCCCCCGTTGCTTTATGTTTTCTTCCCGCTTGCGGTTTTTCCTCTTTTTTGCGCGGCCACGGTTTTTCCGTGACGCCGTTCGCGGCAAGTTCAAGCCGGTTATTTAGCCTGTTTCTTGCTTATTGATGTTTTACGATATACATGCTATACTTGATGTAGCCAAAAAAGGGGAGGGATAATTATGGCATGCACACATGGTAAGTACAATCCGGAAACAATGGATGCACATGAACGCGCCCGTTATGAATCGGCAATGCGTCATGTGGAGTGGGCAAAAGAGCAGGGAAAATCCTCGGATGAAATTCATGCGCTGTTCCGTCAGATCATGAATCGCAAATGGGACGATCCCGTTCCGAACGATGAAGCCCATCGGGAGTATGCGGAGCGCTTGGAACGTGCAAAAGAAGCACGAGCGAACGGCGCCGGCTGCAAAGAAGTCTCCGCGATCATGAAGGGTCAAGCGTAATGCACAAAAAACGTCTCCTCGGAGGCGTTTTTTTCTTGCAATTTTTCATGTCAAGCGGTACTCGCGAAGCCTTCACATGGAGTGTGCCCTCTCCTTTGACATGCAGCTCCGGTAGCGAGGTATCTTGGTTACGGGGAAACATGTCGCTGCTTTCTCTCGGGCTGCAGTTCGCTCGCGACTCGATTTCTCTGTCGCTCTCATGTATCCGGCAGCAAGTACACCGCCGGCAGCGGCAACTGTCGAACGCACGTTGAGCGGGTCGGTAAGCACATGCAGCGATTTTTTTATTTGTCGAAAAATGAATATTATCCTTCCTTTTATGTGCATTTCCGGGATAGCAAATATGACAAATCTGCCGGTAATTTGTTATAATACATATACCTGAATAACGAAGGAGGATGGTTATGTATACCGAACGCCAAATTTTACCGGATAACAAAGCCGAAAACCGGGCTCTGTTGGACTTGTTGAAGAGTTTCGAGTTGACTTTCTCGGGAAATATAGACTATACCATGGGAATCTTTGACGGCGATCGTCTGATTGCGACCGGCTCGCTCTCGGGACGCGTCCTGCGTAATATCGCTGTCGATTCGGAGTATCAGGGGCAAAAGCTCACGCATCGCATTTTGGCACACCTCATGGCGGAAGGCGATCGACGCAGTCTGCCCGGCTATCAAATTTTCACGAAACCGGAAAAAGTACCCGTTTTTGAGCGGGACGGTTTCACCTGTGTGGCCAAAGCGGAGCCGTATGCGGCGCTGTTGGAGCGCGGGCATGACGGCATTCAGGATTTCCTCGCCCGCACGAAAGAGCTCGTCGGCGAGCCGGCCGGCCCCGTGCGCGGCGCGCTGGTCATGAACTGCAATCCGTTTACCCGCGGGCATTTGGCCTTGATTGAATACACCGCTTCGCAATGCGACGATGTCATTCTTTTCGTCGTGCAGGAAGATCGCTCCACATTCCCCTTTGCGGATCGTCTGGAACTGGTTCGCAAAGGAACCGCGCATCTGCCGAATGTCCATGTCGTTTCGGGCGGCGATTACATCATCTCGAACGCCACCTTCCCGACTTACTTTATCAAGGGCACGGAAGCGCTCGATGCACAGACCAAGCTGGACGCCACGGTCTTTGCGGAATGCATCGCCCCGGCGCTCGGCATCACCGTCCGTTTCGTCGGTGAAGAACCGACCGACGGCACGACACAGGCATACAATACCGCCTTGGCCAAAGTATTGCCGATGAATCAGATGGACTTCCAAATCATTCCCCGCAAAAAAGACGGCGACAACATCATCAGCGCCTCCAAGGTACGCAAGGCGCTTGCCGAAGACAATTGGGATCTCGTCAAAGATTTTGTTCCGCCGACCACGCTGGAATATTTGCAGTCGGAACGCGGCGCAAAAATCATTCAGAAGATCAAGGATCTGCAAGGTGCTCCGCATACGTAAGCTGAAACATACGTAAACCGAAGCAAACTAAAACTCGCAATCGGAAACGATTGCGAGTTTTTTTATTTCTGCTGTTTCGTACCGCCGGCGAATAAGCGCGGTGCGACCGCAACTCCGGGCAGAAACACGCTGCCCACCGCTTTCCGCTCACATTTGTCGGTTTTCCGGCAAGAAAAAGCCCCGTAACGGGGCTTAGATTCAACCTTCCTGCATCAGTCGGATGGCATCTTCGTATACATCGATGACATCGCTGCGCGACAGAACTTTGAACGAACCGATCTGGCTCTGGCCGTCCAGAACGCGATCCGCCAATTCTTCGGCATTGAATTCGATGCCTTTTGTCGTTTTCGCTACGGTCGGCCCGAGCATATCGATCTGCCGGAAGAAATCCATCGTGTTCCGAATGGCTTCCACGGCAATTTCTTCCTGCGTGCCGAATTCGCGCGGCAAATTCCATACGGTGCGTCCGTAACGATAGAAGCGGTGGATATCCGCCTTGTACACATGCTTCGCCCAAGAACTCCAGACGGCCGCCAAGCCGACACCTTGCGAAATATTGTACATGCCGAGCAATTCTTTCTGCATATCGTGGACGGTAATATCACCCCAGCCGTTACCGCAGCCGGTGAGATCATTGTGCGCCAGCGCACTTGCCCACATGACATTGGCGCGTGCTTCGAAATTGTTCGGCTCGCGCAAAATGATCTGCGTATTGCGGATCAATACGCGCAGCAGCACTTCGCAAATATTGTCCGTGAGCTCCATCGTACTGTCATGCACGAAGTAGCGTTCCATCGTAATCATCATGATTTCCGCGATCCCGGCGTAGAGTTCGTCCGGTGTCAGCGGATATGTCAGCATCGGGTTCATGATCGCCAGCTGCGGGCGCGCCTCATGCCAGTATGCATGCTTGGAGCTGCGTTCGATTCGGTTCGTCAACTTGGCGATTGCCGACATTTCACCGGAGCCTGCCATCGTCGTAACGACGACGCCGATCGGCAGAATGGTCTTCGGCGTACGTTTACCCGTGTAGTAATCCCAAATATCCCCATCATTCGGAATGCCGACCGCTACCGCTTTGGCGATATCGACAACCGAAGGTCCGCCGATAGCGAGGATGAAATCCACATCTTCGATGCGGCCGAGCGCAATCCCTTCATTGGCTTTCATGCGCGTCGGCGGCGGGTATACTCCGCCGATGTCATTGTACAAAATACCGGCCTCATCCAAAGATGCCCGGATACGATCCAAGAGCCCCGGGCATTGCGAACACTGCCGACCGTGGATGATCAGAACCTTGGTCGCTCCCGCCTCGTGCAATAATTTTCCTACTTCACGCTCGCGATCCGTACCGAAAACAACTTTTGTCGGTACATGATAAGTAAAATTCTTCATGCGTCTCTCCTTTGTTACCAACGCTTACTCGATTGTATTATACGCTTTTCGTCTATATGTTAGCAACTCAGATTCGTTCCGAAATGAAAGCGCAAAACTTCTGGGCGACCGTGGACAGCTTCCGATCCTTCACTTTATAGATGTGTTCCGCGCCCAGCATATCCTCCGGCGCAATCGGCAGCGTGCGTAAATGCGAAGCGTCCGCCTCATCCGGTTCGCCCATGATTACGGCCACCCCCATTCCCCGCCGCGCCCAGTGCAACGCCAGCGCATTCGTTGTACAGACGCTGCGGATGTCGTCTTGCAGGCCGCGGTCGCGGAAAAAGTCTTCCAGACGGCCGGCCAGACTGCGAGTTACGCAAAGCGGCTTACCCGCCAAGTCTTCGATCCGCAGTTTCCCGTACATTTCCGGGAAATAATCGGACTCCGCAGCGACGACGGCCGCCAACGAGCGATAACGAATGCTCAGGCGTTCGAAAAGATAGCCGCGGGCAATCGGTTCATTCATGACTCCGATATCCACTGTTCCCGCCAACAATGATTCCGCCTGCCGATCCGCGCTGCTTTCATTGAAAACGACGCGAAATTCCGGGGTCGTTTCGCGGAACGGTCGGAGATAGTCGTCGATGAAGCCGTTCACCGCTCCCGGCGTGATGGCCGCGCGCAAAGTACCCATGCCGCCGTGGGAGATCGTCGTCACCTCATGCCGCAACTCATCGGCAATCGCAACGATATCCTGCGCCCGGCGGTAAAACAGCTCGCCCGCTTCCGTCAGCTCGATCCGCCGGCCGCCGCGCTGCGTGATGATCAGCTCCGCACCGTAGATCTTTTCGATCTGTTTGAGTTGAGCGGACAGTGCCGGCTGTACCATGCTGAGCCGCTTGGCCGCCTCCGTAAGCGTTTGCGAATCTACCATCATAATAAAATTGCGGAAATAATCCAAATCCATAGAGTACCTCCTTCACAAGACGATGTTTCCCCTCAGCGTCCTGTCATCAATCCTTCCCGGTGTAAGCTGGCGAATACCCCGTCGCCGATCACGATATGATCCAGCACTTGCACATCCAAAATCTCGCCTGCCCGCACCAGGCAGCGAGTCAGTTCCACATCTTCCGGCGAGGGCGTCGGATCGCCGCTCGGGTGGTTGTGGACGAGGATCAGCGCCGTCGCCCGCCAACGTAATGCTTCCCGCATAATCAGGCGCGGATCCGCAATGCTGCTGCTCATGCCGCCATGAGACAGGCGCTGTTCGTGCAGCAGCCGGTTTTTGACATTGAGATGGCAGACATGCAATTCCTCATGATCAAGAAAACGCAGGCGTTGCATGAAATAGTCCGCTACGGTCTGGGCATTACCGAAATTCGGTTGCTGACTCGTTATTTGCCGCCGGGTCAGCCGCTTGCCGAACTCGACCGCGGCACACAAGGTCGCCGCTTTGTCCCGACCGATGCCTTTGATCTCGGTCAAATCCCGCCAATGTACATTTCCGTAGCCGCCGATCTCGGCGGCAAAAAGCGTTTCGTGTACTTCCCGCGCCATTTCCAGAACGGATCGTCCCGCCGTTCCCGAGCGCAGGAGAATCGCCACCAATTCCGTATCCGTCAGATACTCCGCTCCGTGCTGCAACAATTTCTCGCGGGGTCTGTCCGCCGCCGCCATTTCCCGAATCGTCGCCATTACCATGTCACTCCCTGTCCCGTCAACAGGCGCCACACGGCATGCACGGGCAGGCCGACAACATTGGTGTAGCTGCCGCAAATCCCGCTGACAACAAGTACCGCCGTTCCCTGGATCGCATACGCTCCCGCCTTGTCCGTCCACTCCGTACCGGCGAGGTAGGCGGCAAGCAGCTCCTGCGGCCACTCGGCCATCGTCACCAGTGTCCTCTCGGCGTGCGTACACTCTCCCGCCGCCGTCACCAGTGCCAAGCCGGTCTGCACCTCATGGGTGCCTCCGCCGAGCAGGCGCAACATATGCTCCGCCGCAGCACGATCCTGCGGCTTGCCGAGGATTTCCCCGGCGCAAACGACCAACGTGTCCGCACCGAGGACGGGTAAGCCGTCTTTGCGGCGCCGAGCCACGTCGCGCGCCTTTGCCAACGCCTGCCGCCGAACCAGTTCGGCTATATCCGCCGTCGCTTCGTTCGTTTCCTCATAGCCGGACGGATCCGTGATAAAGTGTGCGCCGGCCCGTGTCAATAACTCGCGGCGGCGCGGTGATGCCGAAGCCAATACCCACATCTTACCACCGCCGAAACAGCCAGGCCGCCAATAAAATGCCGATGGCGCTCAATAAATTCGGCGCAAACAAGACACCGAAATGAAAATCCAAAATAAACAAATTCAAGCGAATGTCTTCTACATTCAGCAGGACATAGCGTTTCACCAGGTAGGGCATGATTCCCGCCAAGGAAACGGAGTCCAGCACTTCGCCGAGCAGACCGCCCAGAAGCGCGCCGACGAACAGAAAGAGAAGCAGCATCCAGATTCCCCGTGTACCGCCCCAACGCATCAGTTCTTACCTCCTCGCCGCGCCGCTTTCGCCTGTTCCCGTTCGTCCCGCAGTTTGCCTTCGTCCAACAGTACCCGGTATGTCGTCTCCTCTTCCGTAATGCCGACAGCTCCCGGCAATTTTTCGTTCATACCGAGCAGAAACAGCGGATCCGCTTTGAAAAGAGCCCGACCGTATTGCGGCAACTTCCCTTCGCGCGGGATTTTGTAGAACATCGCCAGCATCGGCCGCGAATCCAACAGCGCGTACCAACGCCACTTGTAACGAAATTTCACATTATTCGCAACCCGCGCCTTATGCGGATGCACGCCGTAAATATTTTCATAGGGAACTTCATGCCGCCGTTCACCGAAGGGCGTGCGATAGGTACAAACAAACGCGGTCGGCGTCAACTCCAGACGATACACGGCTATCGCCTGCCCGATGAGGTAGTAGAGGGCAAAGACGATAAAAAGCACCCCCGGAATATCAATGCTGGACCAAATACTCTGTGTCCGGAGATAATGCTCCCACATCCGATTGCCGTCCCAAATCAGGAACGCCACCACCAGTCCCAAAACGCCGAGCAAAGGCCAGCCGGAGCCGGGATTCGATTCCGATTCATCCGTATATTGCGGCTCACCGATCGCCGCCAAAATCTGTTTCGGGAAAACCGGGTTTTCCGTTGTCCCGACTGTCTCCGGCGTCTCGGTATCCTGCCGCATTTCCTCCGTCATCCTGTGTATTCCTCCTTCCCCTCCGCTTCCAGAAGCAGGGCATGAAACTCTTCCGCCGGGCACAGCTGCGGCAACAAACGCCACGGCGCATATTCCCGCAGCATTTCCGCCGTGCGCGATCCCGTCGCCACCGCAACCGTATACGCGCCGATCTCTTTTCCGCAGCGGATATCGTGCTCCGTATCGCCGATCACGTAAATGCGCTCCAGCCGATCGCCCCATTTCGCGGTAGCCAGACTTTTGGCTCGCAACGCGACATCGCGCCGGTCAAAGTTGTCTTCCGCAAAGGCGCTGTTTTCGAAATCGAAGTAATCCGCAATACCGTAATGCGTCAGTTTCAGGCGCGCGCCCTCCCGACTGTTGCCCGTAAGCAACAACTGGTCATAATCGGGAAAACCGCTGAAATATGCCAATAATTCTTTTACATAGGGCAATACCTCGCCGCGCATTTCCTGCATGCACGCCAGCAGCGTTTTTTCGTAATGGCGACTGAATGTATGCATCTCATCCCGAGTCGGTTCCCGCCCGGTCGCATGCCGCAGGATTTCCCGGCAAATAAAATTATCCGTCCGCCCGCCCGCATCGAATTGCGGTAACGGCGCGTCCGGCCCCATGAGTTCGGTCAATGTCCGCTCGATGGCCATAAATCCCGCATGCCCGGTATATACCAATGTCTGATCGACATCCCAAAACAATACGTTCATCGACGACTCCTTTCCTCTCTTCTTCATTATCTCATTATATCATACCTATGGGATTCGGATATACGCGATATGACTAAAACGCCCTGTGCCCGGCAGCCGGCACGCGGCCGCGCCCCCGCCCGGCGACACAATCCGGCAGTACAGCAAAGCATGTACGCCGTTCACCCGATATGCGCACAGGGCAGCCGGCACAAGAACAAGAGCGATGTTCCCGTCAAGTGAAGCGCGCTTTTATGCAACACCCCTTGCGACCGACATAAAAAATGCCCCGTTCGGGGCATTTTATTCTTCGTCATCCGGCAGTTCGACATTGCTGTACACGTCTTTGACATCATCGCAGTCATCGAGCGCATCGAGCAAATCCTGCATGTGTTCCGCGTCTTCTCCGTCCAGAGCTATCGTCGTGTCCGGGAGCATCGTAATTTTCGCAACTACAGTCGGCACTTTTGCCGCCGCCAGCGCCTGTTCCACCGCATCGAAGTCTTCCGGCGCCGTAATGATTTCATACTCGGCATCACCGGTTCGGATATCTTCCGCGCCGGCATCCAGCGCCACCAGCATCAGTTCTTCTTCCTCCGCCGCTGCCTGCTCGACCACGAAAACCCCTTTGCGATTGAACATCCACGCCACGCAACCCGACTCGCCGAGGTTGCCGCCGTGCTTGCTGAACGCATGGCGCACTTCCGCTGCCGCCCGGTTACGGTTGTCCGTCATTACCTCGACCGTAACGGCCACGCCGCCCGGGCCGTAGCCCTCGTAGGTAATTTCTTCGTAATTGCCGCCGTCGGTTGCGCCGATACCTTTCTGAATGGCACGCTGGATGTTTTCTTTCGGTACATTATTCTCCCGCGCTTTTTGCAATGCCAGTTTCAGCCGCATATTGCCGGTCGGATCACCGCCGCCCATACGCGCCGCCACCGTGATTTCACGGCCGATTTTAGTCGTGATTTTTGCCCGCAACGCATCGTTTTTACCCTTTTTATGTTTAATGTTGGACCATTTGGAATGTCCGGACATAGTATGCCTCCTTAATCGCCGTATCCCGAGTCGCCGAGCAGGCGGTCGAGAATAATGGCGGCAGCCGCACGCACGCAAAGATGGTTGTACTCGCCTCTGCCGCGAATCGGCTCCAAGATATAGTCAAATTCGTTCATCATCGCCGCCGTCATGCCGTATCCCGTACCGAAAAGGAGCAGCCAGTTTGCGGTCTCCGTTTCGATTTTCCGCCGCAACTCGGCATAGCCGATGCTGTGCGGATAGGTGCGGGCATCCGTGGTAATGATTTTCGGCGGCGAACCGCCTTCTGCGGTAATATCCGCCACCGCTTCCGCCAATGTCGGCACCAGATCGACACCGCGAAAAGCGTCTTTGCGATCGGGATTGTAGGTGCTGCCGAATCCCGTCCGCCAATGCGCCATGATCTCCTTTGCCAGCTCCCGCTGCGCCGGGTTCGGATGGATGATATAGTATTTGGCCGCGCCGTAAGTGGTCGCCGAACGGGCAATATCATGTACATCATAATTTGTCAAAGCCGTAGTAATGACTTCGCCGTGTTTATTGTACACGGGATAATGCACCAGGCCGATATAAAAAGCCATCAGCGCTCCGCCTCCCACTCTTCAACTTGCGCGCGTTCCGCCGGTGTGAGCTGTGCCCGCTCCAGCAACTCGGGTCGCCGCTCCCAAGTCAGCCGCAACGACTGCGCCCGCCGCCAAGCGGCAATATTCGCATGATGGCCGGAAAGCAGCACCTCCGGCACCGCCAGACCGCGCACCACCGCCGGCTTCGTATACTGCGGAAATTCCAGCAGATGCCCGCTGAAACTGTCCTCCCATGCGCTCACTTCCGCGCCGAGCACGCCCGGCAGCAAGCGGACGGTGGCATCCGCCACGACCATCGCCGGCAATTCCCCACCGGTCAGCACGTAGTCGCCGACGGAAATCACTTCATCGACCAGCAGATCCTCCACCCGTTGGTCGATGCCTTCGTAATGGCCGCAAATAAGCACCAATTGCTCATACCCTGCCAATTCCGCCGCCTTTTCCTGTGAAAACGGTTTCCCTGTCGGGCTCAACAGAATAATGCGCGTCCCCTCGTTGCGTACCGGCACGACGGATTCCACAGCGGCGCAGACGGGCTCCGCCTGCATCAGCATACCGGCACCGCCGCCGTACGGCGTATCATCGATATGACCGTGTTTGTTCGTCGTGAAGTCGCGCGGATTCACGGTGCGAAAGCGTACCCGCCCCGCCGCCTGTGCCCGCCCGATGATGCTGTGGGCAAAAAAGGCCGCCAGAAATTCCGGAAAGAGTGTGACGACGTCAATTCGCATCATGATTTCCTTCCCACTCCGGCAGATCCGTAATCAACCGCCCGCCGGCAAGATCGATTTCATGCACGAATTGTTTCAATGCGGGCAGCAAAATCTCGCCCCGTTCGCCGCCGCGAATAACGAAAACGTCATTGGCGCCGGGTTGCAGAACTTCTTCCACCGTTCCCAACAACTCGCCGTCCGGCGTTTCCGCCCGCAGACCGATCAGATCGACGAGATAGTACTGTCCCGCCGGGCGCGGCGGCAATTCTTCCCGCGGCATTTCCGCCCAGGCTCCGGTCAATGCCTCCGCCGCGTTCCGTGTCGTTATGCCCGCCAATGTCAGACAGTACACATTTTTGTGCGGCCGCACGGCAAGCAGCTTGTAGCGGTTTCCGTTGATGTAAAGATGCGGCAAATCCGCCAGTATTTCCGGGCGATCCGTTTCCGCTTGTAAACGAACTTCACCCCGCACACCGTGCGGGGCGACAATTCTACCGAGTACCAGCATGGTCCCGTTTTAGTTGCGGAATGCGATGATTTTGCCGTCTTCAAGCAAAATTTCCGCGCCCATAAATTTGTTCAAATCGTCGCCGACTTGGACGGTCACGGTTTGTTCCATCTGACCGCGGGTGATTTCTGCGCCCATTTCGAGCTCTTCCACCTGTTTCTGTTCCGCCGTCAGCTGGGCTTTCATTTGCATCAAGCGTTCTTTCTGTTCTTCGATCTGTTGACGAATGCTGATCAGCCCCTGCGCATCAATGCGAGCCTGTTCCGTCAAGAGACGTTTTGCCTGAAACTCGATTTGCTGCAATTCCTGCTCAACCTGTTCCAAGCGCACCTGCACTTCTTTTTGCAGGCGCTCTTTCAGCTCTGTCGTCACTTTGGATTTGATGACGACCGGGCAACGAAGTACCATTTGTTCCATGCGTTCCTCCTAGATGATGTCCACCGTTACTTTTCTGTTTTCTTTCACCGCGCCCGCCCGGACAACGGTACGCAACGCTTTGGCGATGCGCCCGCGGCGGCCGATTACCTTGCCCATGTCCTCCGGTGCTACGTGCAGTTCATACACGTCCAGCGAACCCTTGCTGACAAGCTCGACACGCACTTCTTCCGGCTTGCGAACGAGTGCTTTGGCAATGACTTCCACCAGTTCCTGCATCACAATCGCCTCGCTTATTTCTTCATTTCCGCAAACTTGGCCATGATGCCCTGCTGGCGGAACAACGACCGTACGGTGTCGGTCGGCTGTGCGCCCTTGGCCAACCAGGCCAATGCCTTTTCTTCGTCGATGGAAACTTCCACCGGCTGTTTTACGGAGTCGTAGTAACCGATGGTGTCCGCCGGACGACCGCTCTGCGGCAAAGACGATTCCATTACCACAATACGGTAGAACGGTACTTTTTTCGCACCGCGACGAGCCAAACGAATTTTCAGCATATTGTCACCTCCTCGAAATAACCTTTATCTCGGCAGGAACGGCAGGCCGAGGCCGCCTTTCCTGTTCTTATTTTTCTTGGCAAAGCCTTTCATTTGCTTCATCATCTTGCGCATCTCGCGGAACTGCTTGATGAAGCGGTTTACGTCCTGCACGCTCGTGCCGGAGCCGGCCGCAATCCGCCGGCGCCGCGATGCGTTCAGCACATTCGGGTCGCGCCGCTCCTGCAGCGTCATCGACTGAATGATCGCCTCGATGCGCTTGATTTCTCCACTTTCCAGATCCACATCTTTCAGTTGATCTTTTATTTTCCCCATCCCCGGCAACAGACCGAGGATGCTTTGGAACGAACCGAGCCGCCGAATCTGATTCAGCTGGTTCAGAAAATCATCCAGCGTAAACTCGCCCGCCAGCATCTGATCCTGCATGCGTTTCGCTTCGTCTTCGTCGAATTCGCGCTGCGCTTTTTCCAACAGCGTCTGCAGGTCGCCGAGATCCAGAATACGACTTGCCATGCGGTCGGGGTGAAATTCTTCCAGACCGTCGGCCAATTTTTCGCTTACCCCGACGAGTTTGATCGGTTTTCCCGTCACGGTTTTGATCGACAAAGCGGCACCGCCGCGGGCGTCGCCGTCCATCTTCGTCAGGATCGTGCCGTCAATCCCGAGGCTTTCATCAAATGCTTTCGCCGTCGTGACCGCATCCTGACCGGTCATGGAGTCCAGTACAAGCAGAATTTCCTGCGGCCGTACTTCTTCCTTGATATTCCGCAGTTCCTGCATCAATGTTTCGTCGATATGCAGGCGTCCCGCCGTATCGAGGATCACGACATCTTTGCCGTACGATTTCGCCGCCTGTACGGCATAGCGTGCGATGCGTACGGGATCGACCGTGTCATCGGTACGGAATACCGGCACGTCGATTTGTTCGCCGAGCACTTGCAGCTGCTTGATCGCCGCCGGGCGATATATGTCGCAGGCCGCCAACAGCGGCTGCCGCCCCTGCTTTTTCAACCGCAGTGCCAATTTGCCCGCCGTCGTCGTTTTCCCGGCTCCCTGCAGGCCGACCAGCATGATGATGCTCAGTCCGCTCGGCCGCAACATCAGCTGACTGCTCGTACCGCCGAGCAATTCCGTCAGTTCGTCGCGAACGATCTTGATGACCGTCTGATCCGGCTTCAGACTGCCGAATACTTCCTCGCCCATCGCTTTTTCGCGCACGGAGGCGATGAAGTCTTTGGCCACCTGAAAGTGCACATCGGCTTCCAGCAGCGCGCGGCGTACCTCGCGCAAAGCCGAGTCGATATCGCTTTCCGACAGTTTTCCTTTCCCGCGCAAATCGGCAAAGGCTTGTTGCAGTTTTTCGCCTAAGCTTTCAAACGCCATACTATCTCCTATTCCGCCAGCGCCGCAATCGCCGCGCCGTAGCGTTCCCGTTCCGCCGGGCTCATCCGAGCCAGCAATGCGGCCGCCGACTCTCGCCGCCGCCGTCCCGCCTGCTCGATCTGCAGCGTTTCTTCCCAGTGCACCAGCTCGCGCACCGCCCGCTGCAAGTTATCATGCACCGCCTGCCGCGAGATTCCGATTTCGGCGGCAATTTCCGCCAGCGTCCAATCCTCGTGGTAGTACAGCAGCATACATTGTCTCGGTCGTTCCGCAAGCAGCGCTTCATAAATCGTCAGCAGCTCGCCGATACGAACGACATTTGCCACATCCATAACCATCACCTGTACCGTCACAGTATAACAAAGAAAACGGAGTGGTGTCAAGCATTTTACTTGACACCACTCCGTTCTTTTGCTTCTGTCCTTCCCCGCTTGCCGGCAAGAATTCACGCCTTCTCCCTGCGGTCTTATTCGATCACCAGCAGCAGATCCCCCGACTCGATTCGTGAGCCGGCTTTGACGAGAATATCGCTGACATTCCCGCTGACCGGTGCGGTGATCGTCGTTTCCATCTTCATCGCTTCCGTAACGATCAGCGAGTCGCCTTTTTCCACCGCATCGCCGAGATTGACAAGCACCTTCACGACCGAGCCGGAAAGTGTCGCGCCGACTTCTCCCGGATTCTCTTTCTCCGCCTTGCGGCCGCCGACAACCGCCGTCTCGAGATTGTTGTCGTGAACTTCCACCTCACGCGGCATCCCGTTCAGCTCGAATTGGACGACGCGGTTCCCCTTTTCGTCCGGTTGGTGAATACTCATCAGACGGATGACCAGTGTCTTGCCTTTTTCGATGGTGCAGCGGATCTCTTCACCGCGCTGCATCCCGAAGAAGAAGGTCGGCGTATCGAGCACCGCAAGATCGCCGTATTCTTCCGTCCGCCCGCAGTAGGTCGTAAATACATCGGGATAGATGGTGTATGCCGAAAGGTCTTCTTCGCGGGTCGGTAAACCTTTTTCCTGCATTTCCTGCCGCACCGCCGCCAAGTCCACCGGCACCGGAACCGGCTCGCCTTCGGGCACGCGACCGCGCAGGATAATTTCCCGCAAACGTTCCGGGAAACCACCGTACGGCGTACCGAGTTTGCCTTCAAAAAACTCGACCACGGATTGCGGATAGCTCAATGTCTTGCCGCGCTCGTAAATGTCTTCCTCATGCAAATCGTTTTGCACCATGAAGAGCGCCATATCGCCGACGACTTTGGAGCTCGGCGTTACCTTGATAATATCGCCGAACATCATGTTCACTTCGTGATAACGGCGGCAGACTTCTTCCCAACGTTCCCCCAGACCGACGGCCGCCGCCTGCTGGCGCAGGTTCGAGAACTGGCCGCCCGGCATTTCATGCTGGTAGACCGTCGTATTCGGATAGCTCGAAGTCTTGTCCACACCGCGGTAATAAGGGCGAACGGCCTCCCAATAGCGGTTGATCTCCTCAATCGCTTCGATATCCAGTTGCGGCTGCCGTTCGTGCCCCGTCAAGGCATGCCACATGGAAGCCATCGAGGGTTGGCTCGTCCCGTTGGAAAATGCCGGCATCGCCAGGTCAATCACATCGACACCCGCATCGACCGCCCGGGCGTAGGCGTAGATCATATTGCCCGCACCTTCATGCGAGTGCAGATGCAGCGGCAGATCCACCGCATCCTTGATCGCCGCCGTCAAAGCGTAGGCCGCTTCCGGCTTGATCAGCCCCGCCATATCTTTGATCGCGATAATATGCGCGCCGGCGGCGGCACATTCTTTCGCCATGCGTACATAGTACTGCAAATCGTACTTTTGGCGTTTGGGATCCAGCAGATCGCCCGTGTAACAAAGTGCGACTTCCGCCAGCTTGTTCTGCTTTCGCACTTCATCGATCGTCACCGTCATATGATTCAACTGGTTCAGACAGTCGAAGATCCGGAACACGTCCACGCCGTGCTCCGCCGCTTGGGCGATGAAATGCCGAATGACCGCCTCGTCATAATTCGTATACCCGACAGTGTTCGCCCCGCGTGTCAGCATCTGGAAAAGAATATTCGGCGCCGCTTCCCGCATTTGGCGCAGGCGATCCCACGGACTTTCATCAAGGAAACGATACGCCACGTCAAAGGTCGCACCGCCCCAGTTTTCGAACGAAAACAGCTGCGGCAAGCGCTCCGCCGTCGCCCCGATCGCACCGAGAATATCATGCGTACGCAGGCGCGTTGCAAACAGCGACTGGTGCGCGTCACGGCAGGTCGTATCCGTAAAAAGCACTTCCTTTTGCGCCTGGAGCCATTTCGCAAAACGTTCCGGCCCCATCTCGTCGAGAAGCTGCTTCGTCCCCGCCGGCGCGTTGCCGCACACCGCCAATTGCGGCACGGGTGCAAACTCCGGCTTGTCCTGCGGCCCGACCGAAGCGTAACCGTTCACCGTCGTATTCGCAATGTAGCGCAACAGTTTCGTCCCGCGATCCTTCGGCTTTTGCAGCGCGAACAGATCCGGATGCCCGTCGATGAAATTGACATCGTACGTACCGGCAAGGAACGCCGGATGCTCCATGACATTCATCAGGAAATAAATATTGGTCTTGACACCGCGCACGCGGAACTCCCGCAACACGCGCGCCATCTTGCGCGCCGCAAGCGCATGTGTCGTCGCGTGCGTCGTCGCTTTGACGAGCAGCGAGTCGTAGTACGGCGTGATAACGGCTCCCGTATAGGCCGTCCCGGCGTCCAGGCGAATCCCGAAGCCGCCGCCGCTGCGATACGCGATAATCCGTCCCGTATCCGGGAAGAAATTCTTTTCCGGATCCTCCGTCGTAATCCGGCACTGAATGGCACTACCGTGGCTCTTGATATCCGCCTGCGTACCGATCCCGACTTCCGGCGAGCGGAATGTATACCCCTGCGCCAGCAAAATTTGCGTTTGGACAATATCAATGTCCGTAATCATCTCCGTAACGGTGTGCTCCACCTGCACCCGCGGATTGACTTCGATAAAGTAAAACTCGCCGTCCGGAGAAACAAGAAATTCCACGGTACCGGCATTCACGTAGTTGACGCTTTTCATCAGCCGCACGGCCGCTTCGCAAATCTGCAGCCGCAACGCTTCCGGCAGAGCAAACGCCGGCGCGATTTCGACCACCTTCTGGTGCCGCCGCTGAATCGAGCAATCCCGTTCGAAAAGATGGATTACCTCGCCCGCCGTATCACCGAGGATTTGGACCTCGATATGTTTCGGTGAGTGAATGTAACGCTCCAAATAGACCTCGCCGCTGCCGAAGCTGACCAGCGCTTCCGACTGCGAGCGTTCCAAGGCTTCCGCCAAATCCTCCGCCCGCTCGACGACACGCATCCCGCGCCCGCCGCCGCCGTGAACGGCCTTGATAATAATCGGGAAGCCGTATTTCGCAACGAAATCTTCCACTTCCGCAAGACTGCCGACCGGGCCGTCACTCCCCGGGATCATGGCAATCCCTGCCTCTTTCGCTCGGCGCCGGGCATTGATCTTGTCGCCGAACATTTCCAAGTGTTCCGGCCGCGGCCCGATGAAAAGAATGCCTTCCGCTTCGCAGCGCCGTGCGAACTCCGCATTTTCCGCCAGGAATCCGTAGCCCGGATGAATGGCGTCCACGCCTTGTTCCTTCGCCACGCGCAGAATGTCCTCGATATCGAGATAGGCATCAATCGGCGACTTTTCGCGCCCGATCAGGTACGCTTCATCCGCTCGGTTGCGATGCAGGCTCAGCGCATCTTCTTTTGAATACACGGCGACCGTCTTCAGCCCCAATTCGTTACAGGCTCGAAATACACGGATTGCAATCTCGCCGCGATTGGCAACCAGTACTGTCCGTATTGTTCGAATTTGTTCCGCCATTCTACATCCTCCCGCTTCTTACTCTTCCCATCTTTTCCTTATTGTAAAGAATCCCCCCATAAAAGGCAACCTTGTGTTCTGTATACAATAGAAGCGACTTCGCACGTGCGGCTCTTCCTGCTTGACACTCGGAAACACTTCTACCAGAGTATGCTTACAAGATACCTCTTGAGGGACAAAATCGTATACTGACAAATCACTATTACGAGTGATACCTCGGCTATGCTCCCTCGTTGTTAAAGAGGTATCTTTTTTGAGTGTAAGGACATATGGTCTGCCATTCCGGAACGACGGCGGCTACAGGAAGAAAAAGAAAAACGTGGAATTTTAAGCAAAATGATAAGCCTGTTTGATTAACAAGGACAACGGGCGGGCGCATACGCCCCGCCCTCTTGACCTGTGAGTGCCAATTCTATACAATGATATTGGCAATATGAATGGAACAAGGAGAACGCAATGACACAAGACAAGCAATTCCCGCAATCAGAATTAAATAAACAGGGCAAGCCGTATCCAAGTGCCTTGCTTGCGAGAATGATAATACGCACAACAGAAGAACAGCGAAAAAAAATACAAACCTTTGCCGCCAACAATAACATTTCTCTCAATCAGTTAGTGAATGATGCTATCAAGTCAACGGCAACATCTGCGCCCGTTATACTCATGCAAGAAACGGAACGCATAGAGTACAAAACAATGATACGTATACCACAAGAAGAAATGTTAAAGCTAAAACTGCGGGCGGTATACGAAAATACAAATGTATCACGGCTAATTTTATCTGCCACGCTACACTATATAGACCAACATGAGAACGGGAATTAACCGCCCGTTCTTTTTTATTGCCCGAAACATGGCAAGGCATGCCTGTCCGCCGGAACATTTATACGGTCTTAATACCGGCCGGCGTATCCTTAGGTCGTATTAAGACGCTGCGTGCTATAGTGAAACCACGGACACAACCTGCTTAGTACAGACATTCGGGAGGATCTATGGAAATCTTAACGCTGTTGTGCGGCTTGGCCGCCGTGTTGCTGCTCATGTATTATATCTATATTTTGCTGACGGGGGATCATGCTTCATGAATATCGTCATTTATTACCTGCCCTACCTGATTCTGCTCTTCCTTCTCGCCGTTCCGCTGGGGCATTATATCGAAGCGGTACGGCTGGGTCGGCGGCATGTACTGTCGCCGCTGTTACAACCGGCGGAGCGTCGCCTGCTTGCCTGTTTCGGCCTGCGCGGCGACGAAAACATGAGTGCCAAAGAGTACTGTCTTGCCGTACTGGTATCGGACTCGTGTTTCTGACCGCACTTCTGATGTTGCAGGGCTACCTGCCTTTCAATCCGCAGGGCTTGTCCGGGCTTTCCTGGCATTTGGCCTTCAATACGGCAGCCAGTTTCGTCACGAATACGAACTGGCAGTCCTATGCCGGTGAAGCGGCGCTCGGTTACCTGGCGCAGTCGCTCGGTCTGACCGTGCAGAACTTCGTTTCGGCGGCGACCGGTATCGCCGTGCTCTTTGTCTTGCTGCGCGCCTTGGCGAAAGCCGAACATCGCGAGTTGGGGAATTTTTGGGTCGACTTGACGCGGATCCCGCTCTACCTGCTTTTACCGTTGAACCTGGTCGTCGCTTCGTTGCTGTTGCTCGGCGGCGTGCCGCAGGAATGGACTCCCGCCCGAACGACGGCGCTCTTGGAGCCGCTCGCCGTTACTGCGACGGGCGACGTGTTGCCCGCTGCCGCGGCGAACCCGCGTACCGGCAACGTCACCCTGCACGGCGATGCGCTTGCACAGACGCAGATCGTCACGGAGCAGTTCGTCCCGACCGGCCCCGTCGCCTCCCAAGTCGCCATCAAACAGACGGGCACCAACGGCGGCGGTTTTTTCGGAACCAACTCCTCGCATCCGTTGGAAAATCCGAACCCGTTCACCAATTTGGTTGAAGTGCTGTCGATCCTGCTGATTCCGACGGCGCTCTGCTTTACTTTCGGTCTGGCTGTTCGCCAACGCCGGCAAGGGTTTGCGATCTTTGCCGCAATGGCTCTGTGTCTGGTAATCGGTCTGGCGGCAATCGGCATGGCCGAGCAGTCGGCCACGGCGCAGCTGGCACAGCACGGTGCGGTGGATCTCGGCACGATACAGCAGGCCGGCGGCAACATGGAAGGCAAGGAAACCCGTTTCGGTATAACGGGCTCCTCCGTCTGGGCCGCCTTTACCACCGCCACCTCCAGCGACTCGGTGAACTCCATGCATGACAGCTTCACCCCGCTCGGCGGGCTCATCGCCATGTTTCAAATGCAGCTGGGCGAGATCATTTTCGGCGGGGTCGGCTGCGGCTTGTACAATATGCTTGCCTTCGTGATTCTCACGGTGTTCATCGCCGGCCTGCTGGTCGGTCGCACGCCGGAATTTCTTGGCAAAAAAATCGAGCCGTACGAGATGAAATGGTCGGTCGTAATCTGTCTCGCGACACCGGTCTTTCTTCTGATCGGTGCCGGTCTTGCGGCAGGGCTTCCCTCTGCCGCGGCGAGTGTTTCACAACACGGGCCACACGGGCTGAGCGAATTGCTCTATGCCTATTCTTCCGCCGCGGGAAATAACGGCTCGGCATTCGCCGGCCTGCAGGCGGATACGCCTTTTATCAACACTTCCCTGGCGCTCATCATGCTGGCGGTACGTTTCCTGCCGATCGTCGGTGTCTTGGCCATCCCCGGCAGTCTGGCTCCCAAGCGGCGGCTCGCCGTCACGGCCGGCACGCTTTCCACTTCCGGCGGACTGTTCATCTTCCTGCTGATCGTAACGATTCTGCTCATCGGCGGCCTGAGCTTCTTCCCGGCGCTTGCGTTGGGGCCGCTCGCCGAGCATTTTTCCGCGCTGCCGTAAAAAGGAGTCATCCATGAAAAACAACAATTGGGCGTACGCCCGACAAGCGACCTGGCGTAAATTGCATCCGAAAATTCAGGCGGAAAATCCCGTCATGCTGCTCGTCTACATTGCCGCAATCCTCGCCACGCTCATTTGGCTCGCCTCACTTTTCGGCGTCCGGGAGGATCGCGCCGCCTATATCCTGACTGTCGCCGTGATCCTTTGACTCACGGTACTCTTTGCCAATTTTGCCGAAGCCTTGGCGGAAGGCCGCGGTAAAGCGCAGGCCGATTCCTTACGCAAGGCGAAAAAAGATTTGCCGGCTCGCGTAATTCCCTCCCCCGACCGCCGGGAGGAAGCGGAACTTCTCTCCTCGTCCGCGCTGCGTAAGGATATGTATGTCCTTGTCGAGGCCGGCGAAACCATCCCGGCCGACGGGGAGATCGTCGAAGGGGCCGCCTCGGTTGACGAAAGCGCCGTCACCGGCGGAACGACCCTGCGTTCGGACTACCTGATCATTCGCATTACCAACAATCCGGGCGACAGCTTTTTGGATAAAATGATCGCCATGATTGACGGCGCCGAGCGCCAAAAAACACCGAATGAACTTGCGCTGCAGATTTTCCTGATTTCCTTGTCGATTATTTTCCTGCTGGTGACGATGTCCCTGTACAGTTTTGCCGATTTCTCGGCGCGGGATCTCGGCACCGCCAATCCGCTGACACTGATTACGCTGCTGGCGCTGCTCGTCTGCCTTGCCCCGACGACGATCGGCGCGCTGCTGTCCGCGATCGGCATTGCGGGGATGAGCCGTTTGAACCGCGCCAATGTCGTCTGCCTGAGCGGGCGGGCGATGTCGATATGCTGTTGTTGGATAAGACCGGCACGATCACCCTGGGCAATCGGCAGGCCTCGGAATTCTTGCCGCTTCCCGGCGTAACGAACCGCGAACTGGCGGAGGCGGCGATCTACGCGTCGTTGGCGGATGAAACGCCGGAGGGGCGCAGCATCGTTACCCTGGCGGCGGAACGTTTCTCTCTGCCACTGCCGTCTGCAGACAGCCTGACCGCCGTGCCGTTCAGCGCCAATACCCGCATGAGCGGTGCGGACGGTGAGCGCGGCAGCCTGCGTAAAGGCGCCGCCGATGCGGTACGCCGCTACGTGGAGTCGCTGGGGCAGAGCTATCCGGATGCCTGCGACCGGCTGGTACGGGAGGTCGCCGAACAGGGCGGTACCCCGCTCGTCGTGACCTTGGACGGCCGCGTGCTCGGTGTGGTCTATCTCAAAGACATCATCAAGTCCGGCGTTCGGGAAG
This sequence comes from Veillonellaceae bacterium, assembly GCA_022771805.1. Lineage (GTDB taxonomy): Bacteria > Bacillota > Negativicutes > Veillonellales > Negativicoccaceae > JALELM01. The sequence goes on from JALELM010000002.1 coordinate 67,799, forward strand.
AGTTCGCGCGTTTGCGGCAAGCCGGCATCCGAACCGTCATGATCACGAGAGATAATCCGCTGACGGCGGCAGCGATTGCCGCGGAAGCCGGAGTCGATGATTTCCTCGCCGAAGCCACGCCCGAAACCAAGTTGCAGCGCATCCGCGAGTTGCAGGAAGAGGGTCATCTCGTCGCCATGACGAGCGACGGCGTTTCACGCCGACTTCACCGCGCTGTATGTCCGCACGGCCGAGCCGGAGCAACTCGCCCCGGAGGATGCCGATCGGCTCCGCCGCCACATTCGCCTGGCGGAGCAGATGGGAGCGCGCATCGAAACCGTCTACGGTGACGATGTGCCGTACCAGATCTCCGAATTTGCACGTCTGTCGCATATCTCCAAAATCGTTCTCGGGCGCAGCGCCAATTTGGCACGCGGTCCGTGGCGCAAACCGCCGCTGACCGATCGCCTCATTGCCGCGGCGCCGCATCTGGATATTTACATTATCCCGGATCAAAGTCAGCCGGCCGCTTCACCTTACCGGCAAACCAGTCGGCAGGCATCGTTTTCGTGGCGGGATCTTGCCCAAACGCTCGGCTTCCTGACACTTGCAACCCTCATCGGCTACCTGTTTTCCACGCTCGGCTTCACCGATGCCAATATCATCACGGTGTATGTGCTGGCCGTGCTGTTTATCGCCGTACGCACCGAGCACAGTCTGTACAGCCTGACGGCGGCAGCGGCGAGTGTCCTGCTTTTCAATTTCCTCTTTACCGAACCGAAATTCTCTTTACAGGCATACGCCAAAGGCTACCCGGTTACCTTCCTCATTATGTTTATCGCCGCCATGCTCACGAGTCTGCTTTCCGCCCGACTCCGCCGCAGCGCGAAACAGGCGGCGCAAACCGCCTATCGGACGAAGGTTCTGCTGGATGCCGACCACCTGCTGCAAGCCGGGAGCAACAGCGACGAAGTGTTTGCGACAACCGCCGACCTCATCCGGCAATTGCTCGGCTGCGACACGATCATCTCCCCGGCAGAAAATGGTCAACTCGGCAACGCGCGCGTATTTGCCGCGACCGACCGCGCCGATTCCGCCGCGTACACCGCCCCCAAAGAGCGCGCCGTCGCCGAATGGGTATACCAAAACCGCCGCAAAGCGGGCAAGACCACCGCAACGCTCACCGGCGCCGCCGCGCTGTATTTTGCCATTCGCCATAACACGAATGTGTACGGCGTGATCGGCATCGTGCTGCAGGATCATCCTCCCGACGCGTTTGAAAACGGGATCGTCCTCTCCATCCTCGGCGCCGCCGCACTCGTTTTGGAAAACCAAAAGAATGCCCGGGAGAAAGAAGCCGCAGCCATTCGCGCCAACACGGAGCAATTGCGCGCGGATCTGTTGCGTTCCATCTCCCATGACTTGCGTACGCCGCTGACTTCCATCGTCGGACATGCCGACCAATTGCTGGCAAACGCAAACGCCCTCACGGAAGCGACCCGCCTGCAGCTGTACCGCACCATTCATGACGATTCCCTCTGGCTGACGGAACTGGTGGAAAACCTGCTTGCCGCCACCCGCCTGGAGAACGATGCCTCACCGCTGCACTTCACCGTCGAACTTGTGGACGATGTCGTCCGCGAAGCGGTGCGCCATGTCCGACCGCATCAACAGCCGATCGAAATTTGCCATGAAGACCATCTCGTGTTGGCTCGAATGGACGTCCAACTCATCATGCAAGTCCTCATTAACTTGGTCAACAACGCCCTCGCACACTCGGCGCCGGATATGCAGATCCGCATCCTGACCCGGCGCAGCGATAACGAAGTCGTCATTTCCGTGGCGGATACGGGACCCGGCGTTACGCCGGAGGACAAGCCGCATATTTTCGAAATGTTCTACAGCGGCGGGGCCGGCGCCGACAGCCGCCGCAGTTCGGGGCTCGGCCTGTACCTGTGCCGCAGCATCGTCCAAGCCCACGGCAGCCGGCTTACCCTCACCGATAACCATCCCCACGGCTCGATTTTTTCGTTTACATTACCGCTGGAAGAGGTCCGCTCATGAATCCCAATCCGCTGATCCTGGTCGTCGAAGACGATCCTCCCGTACGAAACCTCATCACCACCACATTGGAGCTTCACAACTATCCTTTTCGCACGGCCGGCTCCGGTCGCGCCGCGCTGGACGAAGTCCTTTCCCACAATCCGAGTATTATCCTCTTGGATCTGGGACTGCCCGACGCGGACGGAGTTGACATCATCCGCAAAATCCGCACCTGGTCGCATATGCCCATCTTAGTGATCAGCGCCCGCACGCAAGACGAAAAGAAAATCGAAGCGTTGGATGCCGGCGCGGATGACTATCTGACCAACCCCTTTTCGGTCAATGAACTGCTCGCCCGGCTGCGCGTTACGCAACGCCGCCTGGCATTGCTGCAGGCGATGCCGGAAAGCTCCGAATTCACCAACGGCGATCTGCGCATCGACTATGCCGCCGGCTGCGCCTATCTTGCCGGCGCAGAAGTTCATCTGACACCGCTGGAGTACAAATTGCTTTGCCTCTTGGCACGCAATATCGGGAAAGTGCTGACCCATCACTACATCATCCGGGAAGTATGGGGCTACGGCGGTGAAAGCAACCTGGCGACGTTGCGCGTCTTCATGGCGACCCTCCGCAAGAAAATCGAGCCTTCCGCCGACTCTCCGCGCTATTTCCAAACGCATATCGGTGTCGGCTATCGTATGTTACGTACGGAATAAAAAAAGAGAGCGAGCACGCTCTCTTTTTTATATTTAATATTCCGCCGACCCGTTCCGACCGGCATTGCGGCAAGAAAAAACGCCCTCAAGGGGCGTTTGGCTTGCGATCATGGAGCCGGCAATAGGACTTGAACCTACGACCTACGCATTACGAATGCGCCGCTCTACCAACTGAGCTATGCCGGCTGACTATGTGATTATACCCCGTACCGCCGCCGCTTGTCAATACGGCAGAAAATTTTTCCGCAGCAGCCGGGATTCGTATCGTACACCCGTTTTAAGACGCTGTCTCCCCCTGTTCCCGTTCCTGCCAATACAATATAAAGGTTGCCGCCAGGGCGATAGCGCTTAACAGCGCAAAGCCGGCCAGCGCGGCGGAAAAGTCTCCCGCATCTCCCGCCCAAGCCACGATCAATACGGGGCCGGCAATCCCCGCTGCGGCCCAGGCCGTCAACAAACGTCCGTGGATTGCGCTGAGATGCGCCATGCCGTAACGCTCCGCAAGTGTCGCCGGCAGGACGGAAAAGCCGCCGCCGTAGCAGGTAACGATGAGCGCCAGTGCCGGATACACGACAAACGGCGGCACGGCTTGCGTCAGCAGGAGATAGGCGGGAATCTGCAGGAGGAAGAGCAGCGCATAGGTCGTCAATCTGCCGATGCCGTCCGAAATACAAGCCCAGCCCAGACGGCCGATGCCGTTAACGACGCCCAACAAGCCGACGAACGCCGCCGCCTGTGCCGGTGTCAGGCCGGCCTGCGCCGCAGCCAGCGGCGAGGCGATACTCAAAATGCCGATCCCGCAAGTAATATTGATGAAGAAAATAAGCCAAATGAGGTAAAAAGCCCGTGTACGTACCGCCTCCCGCACCGTCATGCCGGTATACCGGCGCGCGCCGTCCGTTGTCGCCGTCGCTGGCGGCGCGAGATAGAGAGATGCCCCCGTCATCACGATACCGTAGACTGTCGCCAGAACCCGAAATGCCGTCGGCAGATCATACGCCGTCATCAGCCTTTGCCAAGCCGGGCCGGCAATGAGTGCCGCAAAGCCGAAACCCATAATCGCCAAACCCGTAGCCATTCCCTTGCGCCGCGGAAACCATTTCACGAGCGTAGCCACGGGCGTAATGTAGCCGATCCCGAGGCCGATCCCGCCGAGCAGGCCGTAGGCAAGATACACCGGCCACAGCGCCCCCGCCGCCAACGCCTGCGCCGTGCCGTACATCCCTCCGACAAAACACGCCGTTGCCGCCAGACCCGCACGCGAAGGTCCGATCCGCTCCACCCAGCTCCCCAGGAATGCCGCCGATGTTCCCAACGCCGCAATCGCCAAAGAAAATACCCACTGCACCGCGGCCAAATCCGCTCCCGTCGCCCGCATAACAGGCTGTACCAAGACACTCCAGGCGTACACGCTGCCGATGCATAAATGCATCAGAACGGCTGCCGCCGCCATCCCCCAAGCTGTCCTCTTCATTGCGATCCCTCCCGATATAAAAAGACCGTCTGCACAGAAACGATCTGCCCAGACGGTCGGCAACTCGGGTATTCCACACAGCATGTAGTCCATTCTACTCGTACCGTCAGCTGCATGGCCGCTAAATTATATGTCCATTGTACAAAAATTTTCCGCCTTCGTCTATAGGCGTAACGAACTTCCCCGCTCATGTATACAAAATTCATTTCCCCGCCGCTTGCATATTCGAGAAAGCAATGATACAATGATGTCAATTAAATGAACCGCTCGGTTCTATACGGTATGCCATTCGGCATAGTCGGCAACGGCGTCGGCAAAGTTCCTTGCGCTGTGCCGTAAGGAGCATCGGCTCCTTTTTTTATTTGCCGGAAATCGGCAGAAAGGAAGGTAATACAGATGAAACTCAATACATGGAAACGAGCCACCTTGGCCGCCGGTTTGGTAACGGCAATGCTTATCGCAGGCTGCGGCGGTAACGATGGCGGCGCGAAACAATACCTCAATATCGGCACCGGCGGTACCGCGGGTACCTACTATCCGTTGGGCGGCGCCATGGCGGAAATTTTGAATAAAAACCTGCCGAATATGAATGCAACGGCGCAGAGTACGGGCGCATCGGTTGCCAACGTAAATATGCTGAAAGACGGCTCCATTGACTTGGCACTGATCCAAAACGACATCGCCTACTACGCGGCGAACGGCACGGAAATGTTTGCGGGCAAGCCGGTCACCAACTTGCGCGGCGTGGCGACATTGTACCCGGAAACCATCCAGCTGATTACCTTGCAGGCGACCGGCATTCAGTCCGTCAGCGACTTGCGCGGCAAGCGGGTAGCCGTCGGTGCGGCAGGCTCCGGAACGGATGCGAACGCCCGGCAGATTTTGGAAACATTCGGTCTGACTTACGACGATATCGACGTTCGCTACCTGAGCTTCGGTGAAGCGGCAGGCGCGCTGAAAGACGGCAACGTGGACGCCGCTTTCGTCACGGCGGGCTTCCCGACCGCAGCGGTTCAGGACATCGCCGTCACGAACCCGATTGCGCTCATCCCGGTCACCGGCGCGGAGCAGGAAGATTTGTTGGCGAAATACCCGTACTACACGGCAATCACCATCCCGGGCGGCACCTACAACGGCGTCGATACCGATACTCCGTCGGTTTCCGTTCGGGCGATGATCGCCGCCACCGACAAGCTCTCCCCGGAACTCGGCTACGATGTCACGAAAACCATCTACTCGCACTTGGATCGTCTCGCAGCGGCACACGCCGTCGGTAAGATGATCACCAAAGAATCGGCACAGGACGGCATGTCCATCGAAATGAATGCCGGCGCGGCGAAATTCTTCGACGAAAAATAAAAGCGAATGCAACGACGGTATTACTTCGGGCGGATCGCGGGCGTACTGTTACTTTTGTGCGGTGTCTGGTATGCGACCCGCCCGCATGTTTTTTTGTACGCCGGGACGGAGTGGCATTGGCTCGGCAGCGCCGTCGCCGGTAAACCGCTGACGATATCCTATCGGCATTCCGTCCAACGCACCTACGCGGAGGAATACCTGGAAGTCAACCCGACACTGGACGGCTGGATACTGACCGGCACAAAGTACCGCTCCCTGGCGGTCGGGCTTCCGTTTCTCCCCTCCGAGGGGACATATCGTCATGTCGATGACGATTTTATTCTTACACTGCAGCGGAAAATACCGCAACTCGATTTACGAGTCGGCGTCGGCACGGAATTGACTCTGCGCACGGTGCAAACCTATCCGCTCTGGCGGACACAACCGCCGGGAACCCTTGTCGCGATACGGATTTTACCTTTGTGGCAAGGCTTGGCAAACGGTATATTACATCACGGGAGGTGAGAGAAATGACGGATAACGGACGTGAGCAGGCGGCGAATTCTTCGATTGCGGAGGCAATCAGGGAGCTCGACCGCGAAGCGCGCACCGCGGAATACGGCGGGATCAGCGCGAAACTCATTTCTTTCATCGCAATCTGTTTCTCTTTATTTCAACTGTATACGGGCTTATTCGGTGTCTTGGATGCCCAACTCCAACGCGCAGTACATCTGGCGTTCGGCCTCGTACTCGTCTACCTGCTGTATCCGATCCGGCCGCAACATCGGCTGCGTTTCGCCGTACATCCGATCGATGCGGCTTTGGCACTTCTAGCTGCCGTGCCGCCCTTGTACCTCATCATGAATTATCACGAATTGGTACTCCGTGCCGGCAATTTCACGTCGACGGATTTCGGTGTCGGCCTGCTCGGCGTCCTTCTGGTCATTGAAGCCGCGCGGCGCGTGGTCGGGATCCCGATGGTCACGGTGGTCGGCATATTTCTGGCCTATGCCTTTCTCGGCCCCTATATCCCGGGCATCCTCGGGCATCGCGGCGTGACGTGGGAACAGCTGGTCAGCCATCTTTTCTATACGACAGAGGGCGTGTTCGGCATCCCGCTCGGCGTCTCCAGTACGTTCATTTTCCTCTTCATCCTGTTCGGCGCGTACTTGGAATCGACGGGGCTCGGTCACTTCTTCATCGATCTCGCCAATGCGGTCGCCGGCTGGGCGCGCGGCGGGCCGGCCAAAGTCGCCGTCCTCTCCAGCGGGCTCATGGGTACGGTTTCCGGTTCTTCCGTGGCCAACGTGGCCGGCACCGGCTCGTTTACGATCCCGATGATGCGGAAACTCGGCTACAATCGGGAATTTGCGGGAGCGGTGGAAGCCGCCGCCTCCACGGGCGGCCAGCTGATGCCGCCGATCATGGGTGCCGCCGCATTCCTTATGGCGGAATTCGTCAGCGTCCCGTACATGGAGATCGTCAAAGCGGCGACCATTCCCGCGCTTCTCTACTTCCTCGGCATTTGGCTCGGCATTCACTTTGAAGCGCGCCGGAAAAACCTCCAAGGCGTGCCGCGGGATCAGCTCCCCAAAACCTTGCAGATTTTTCGGGAACGAGGTCATCTGGCCATTCCCCTCGTTATTATTATTTACCTGCTGGTCAGCGGCTATACGCCGATGCGGGCGGCGCTGATGGGCATTTTCCTGACGGTGGCCGCCGCCATGCTGCGCCGCAGCACGCGACTGTCGCCGCGCCAAATCCTGCAGGGGCTCATCGACGGCGCGCGCAATATGCTCTCCGTCCTCACCGCCTGCGCGGCGGCCGGGATCATCATCGGCGTCGTCACGCTCACGGGTGTCGGACTGAAGATGGCTTCCGCCCTCTTGGATCTGTCCGGCGGCAATTTCCTCGCCGTTCTGTTCTTCACGATGCTGACTTCCCTGCTGTTGGGAATGGGCGTCCCGACCACGGCGAACTATGTCATCACTTCGACCATTGCCGCACCGGCACTCATCCAACTCGGAGTGCCGATCCTCGCGGCGCATATGTTTGTCTTCTATTTCGGGATCATTGCGGACGTCACGCCGCCGGTAGCCTTGGCGGCCTATGCCGGCTCCGCCATTTCCGGCGGAAATGCACTGAAAACCGGCGTGCAGGCCTCCAAACTGGCCATCGCCGCCTTCCTCATTCCCTACATGTTTGTCGCTTCTCCCGTCCTGCTCATGCTGCATGCCGATGTCCTGTCCGTACTGCTGGCATTGGCGACGGCCATCATCGGCATGATCGCGATCAGCTCGTCGCTGATCGGCTACCTGCTGGTAAAAGAAACGACCTGGGAGCGCTGTTTCTTTGCGCTGAGCGGGATCTGCCTGATCGATGCCGGCACCTTGACGGATCTCGTCGGTCTCGGCGTTCTCGCGCTGCTCTTCCTCAATCAGTATCGGCGCTGGCGGCGGGAACAAAAATAAACGACAAAAAACGCAACGGATGTACCGTTGCGTTTTTTCATGCTATTCCGCCGTTGTATCGATCAGGGCAAGCACTTCGTCGCGCTTGGCCTCCATCAGTGCATAATCCCCCTTTGTTTCCAGATTGAAACGCACCAACGGCTCCGTGTTGGACTCCCGTAAATTGAAACGCCATTCTCCCATATCGATCGAAAGGCCGTCCAGATGTTTCACCTCGACCGCCTGCGACCCGTATACCGCTTCGACCGCCGCCAAAGTTTCCTGCGAAGATCGTACCGTGCGATTAATCTCGCCGCTGCACGGGAATTGTTTCGCCATATCGCCGACCAATTCGGAAAGCGTCTTGCCCGTTTCACAAAGCAATTGCGCTACAATCAGCCAGGGAATCATGCCGCTGTCACAATACGAAAAATCGCGGAAGAAATGGTGTGCGCTCATCTCCGCACCGTACAGGCCGTCCACCCGGCGCATCGTCTCCTTCATGAAGGCATGGCCGCCCTTCGACTCGACGGGAATCCCGCCGCAGGCCGCGCAAATCGCCTGCGTGTTCCAATACAGCCGCGGATCGTGAATGATTTTCTCGCCCGGGCGCAACTGCAGGAAGTGCCGTGCCAACAGGCCGAGCACATAGTAGCCTTCGACGAATTCGCCCGTCTCGTCAACGAAGAAACAGCGATCGAAATCGCCGTCCCAAGCGACCCCCATGTCCGCTTTTTGTTCCCGTACCGCCGCCGCCGTCACCCGCCGGTTTTCTTCCAGCATCGGGTTCGGCACGCCGTTCGGAAAACTCGGATCCGCATTCATGTACAACTCATGCCAGGTAAAAGGCAAGTGCGGCTTCAAATCCCGAAAGGCGATATCGGCGCCGCCGTTGCCGGCATTCACCACAATATGCAGCGGCTTCAACTTGGCCGGATCGATGTAACGCAGCAATGTCCGGATATAATCCTTCTGCAACGCCAGAGGTCGTACCGTTCCTTTCCGTTCCGGTTCGCCGAAATTGCCCGCAAATACGCGTTCTTCTATTTCTTTGAGCCCCGTATCGGCGGAGATGGGAATCCCCTCTTCCCGCACGAGTTTCAGGCCGTTATAATTCATCGGATTGTGGCTCGCCGTCACCATAATGCCGCCGTCCAAGCCGTACCGAAAAGCGGCGAAGTACACCATTTCCGTCCCGCACTCGCCGACCTCGTACACATCGGCCCCGCCGTCGATGAGCCCGCGCGTGACCGCCGCCGCCAATTCCGGCGAGGTTGCGCGAATATCATACCCCACCGCCACCTTGCGGGCGGCATACTGATCACAATACGCCCGCCCCACGCGATAAGCAAGCTCCGAATCCACTTCTTCCGGCACGATGCCGCGAATATCATACGCTTTGAAACCGGCTCGGCTCCTGTCCTGAAAATTCATCTTATTCCTCCTTCGCCAGCCGCCGGATAATCAATGCATAGCCGTCAGCTCCATATTTCAGCGCACGCTTAACACGACTGATCGTTGCGGAACTCGCACCGGTTCTGCTTTCGATCGTATCGTATTTTTCACCGGCGGCCAACAGACGAGCCACCTCCCAACGCATCGCCATATCATGCAATTCGGAAATCGTGCATAAATCCTCCAGCAATGCATAGGCTTCCTCACGCGTGTTCAACGCAAGCAACGCCTCCACCAGGCTGTCCATCCCGGCATTTTCCAGGCGCGGATTGATCCTCATACGACTGCCTCCTCTATGTACTCTTTACTTCCTATTATAATTAATCGGCGCCGAAACGGCAACACCCGCATGCGTTCAGTGCCCGTTTTTCGGTCATCCTTTCTTTCGCTAACGTTGCAGAGATGCACTATGTAACGGTATTTCCCGGACGGATCGATCGCTCTGTCTTCTTCGGTGTTCTTCTACGCCTGCAATACCAAAAAGGCAATAAAAAAGACGCTTTCGCGTCTTTTTTAGCATCGGTAGATAACCGATATTTCCGGGTCGGGCGGTTGATGATTAAGCGGGCGAAACTTGGTACAAAAAAGAGATTCCGGACGGAACCTCTTTTTCATTTACATACTGACGTCGCGCCTGCCGGTCAAACGGAAGAAAATCAACAGGCTGACGATGCTGGTAATCGTGAGAATGGTCGAGAATGCGGAGGCGTTGCCGTAGTTGCCGCGAATGACTTCCGTATAAATCGAGACAGTCAGTGTCTGTGTCTGGCTCGTATACAGAATGATCGAACTGGACAATTCGCTGATGACTGTGACCCAGCTCATGATTGCCCCGGAAAGGATTCCCGGGATCATCATCGGGAGCATAATCTTGCGGAATGTCGTCGAGTCGGACGCTCCCAACGAAACGGACGCCTCTTCCACGCTCGGCGAAATCTGGCCGATGATGGCCGCCGTACTGCGTACCGTGTACGGCATCCGGCGAATGACGTAGGAAATAATCAGAATGAACGCTGTCCCCGCCAGCAGCAGCGGCGGTTTGTTGAAAGCGAACAGGAATGCGATCCCGAGCACCGACCCCGGAATAATGTACGGGAACATGACGACCACGTCAATGACATGGTTCAGCAGGCTGCGATGCCGCACCGTAAGATAGGCCACCGTTACCCCGATGCAAAGGATGAGCAGGATTGCCGCCAGTCCCAATGAGTAGGTATTGAATACCGCATTCGTATCCTTGGCGAGGATATTATAGTAGCTTTCCAACGAATAGCCGCCGGTATACACCTGGCCGCCTTCCGTCTCAAGAAAGCTCGTATAGACTACCACCGCCTGCGGAATAATCGCCAAGGCGACCACCGTATACGCCACCAAGTGGATCAACACATTCTTCAGCCCTTTGGCCTGTATTCTTTTCATCGGCTTCAGCGCGGTCATGGCATAGGAGCCGCGTTGGGAGATGATGCGTTGGGCGAAAAAGAGCAGCACCGTCATGACGACGACGATCAGACACAGCGCCGCCGCAAAACCGTCGTCGCCGCCGACTTCGCTCATGAACTGATTGTACACGAGGACCGGCATCGTCTTGAACCCTTCCCCGATCAGCATCGGCGTACCGAAATCGGAGAACACCCGCATAAAGATCAGGAGCGATCCCGCGAGCAGTGTCGGCATCACAAGCGGAATGACAATCCGGCTCATGCGTCCGAGTGCGGAGCAACCGAGACATTCCGCCGCTTCAATCAGTGACGAGTCCAGATTTTTCAGTGCGCCCGAGACATACATATAAATCAACGGGAATGATTGCAGCGAGAACACCAACAAAATCCCGGCGAAGCCGTAAATCCCGTCAAAATTCAGACGAAAACTCTCGTTCACCCATTGGGTTATGACACCGCTGCGCCCGAGCAGCTGAATCCAGGCGTAAGCGCCGATAAACGGCGGCGACAGATAGGAAATGACAATGAGCACATTCAAGGCGGCCGCGCCGAAAATCCGGTACCGCGTCATGATGTAGGCCATCGGCACGCCGATAAAAGCCGACATCGCCGTTGCCACAACCGTAACCTCGAGCGAATTTACCAGTGCCTGCCAGTAAAACCGCTTGGTGAAAAACTTCGTGAGATACTCGGTCGTATACTCCCCCGTCACCGGATCCAGAACTGCTTTATACAGTACCAACGCGAGCGGCAGCAGAATAAAGAGTGCACAAAAGGCGAAGACAAGCAGACTCGCTCCGGTCCATAAGTCGGGACGAAGTTTGAGCTTTTCTTTCATCCTAATCCCTCCTCACCAAAGTCGTCTGCGTATCCGCCCGGAAGACGTTCGCTTTTTTCGCATCGACTCGGGCGAAGAGCTCGGTACCGTCGGGGAAAATGTCCTCCCGACTGCGATCCTGAATGATTTCCGCTTGGGAGCCGTCCGGCAAGCGCACGAAATAATGCGTGACCAGCCCCAAGAACACATGGCTTTCAATCTGCACCGCAATCCCCGGCCCTTCTTCGAACAGTGTCAGTTCTTCCGGCCGCGCCATGACGGTCAGATCCATCCCGTCCGTCACTTCTTCCGTCAGGTTCGCAAATACCTCGCTGTAGTCGTCCGTAAACGCCACTTCCACCCGACCGTCCGCCAGACGCTTCGCCCGTGCCGGCAAGGGATTGGACAACCCGATGAAGGAAGCGACAAAGGTATTCGCCGGCCGCCGATAAATCTCGATCGGCGATGCCACCTGTTGGATAACGCCGTTGTTCATAACGGCAATCCGGTCGGAAACGGCGAGCGCTTCCTCCTGATCGTGCGTGACATACACCGTCGTAATCCCGATGCGATGCTGGATATTCTTGATCGCATTGCGCATTTCCACACGCAACTTCGCGTCCAAGTTCGACAGCGGCTCGTCCATCAGCAACACCGCCGGCTCGATGACGATCGCGCGCGCCAACGCCACACGCTGCTGCTGACCGCCCGACAGATCCGCCGGCATCCGATCCGCGAGATGGTCGATCCGCACTACGCGCAAAATTTCATCGACCGCCGCCCGGATTTGCTCCGCCGGCATTTTTCGCATCTTCAGGCCGAAAGCGACATTGTCGCGTACGGACATATGCGGAAAAATCGCGTAATTCTGAAACACCATACCCATATTGCGCTCATTTGTCGGGGTATCGTTGATAACTTGATCGTCAATTCGGATTTCCCCGCCGTCGATGGAGTTAAAGCCGATGATCATTCGCAGCAAGGTTGTTTTGCCGCAGCCGGACGGTCCCAGCAAAGTGAAAAACTCACCGGGCTGAATAGCCAGATTCACGCCGTCAATAACGGTATTATCGCCATATCGTTTGACGACGTTGTCGATTGCAATTGCCACACTCACTCGTTTCCACCCTCCCAATCTCCGGATAGGAATATACTGCGGATCGCTACCGGAAAAGCTAATCAAAAAGGAAGCCGATATTTTCGGCTTCCCCTATTATACCAAAAAATGTTACCGAGTGTGCCCTTTTATTGAACGCATCTTAGAGCGAGTTTTCCAAATGCTGATTCCACATTTCGACGACTTTCGGCTTGTTTTCCGATACCCAAGATTCACTGTAGTTCGGGAACAATGCGATTTCGCTCTGCGGGGTCATGTAGTCCGCCAGCTTCGCACCCTCACGCAACGGACGTACCGTCAGCGTTTCGCCGACTTCGTTCTGAATTTTTTCGGAGAGCATGTAATCGACGAACTTCTTGGCGTTTTCCATATTCTTCGCGCCCTTGATGATCTGTACCGATTCACCCGGGAAAATAGCGCCTTCCGTCGGGAATACGACTTCTACCGGAGCACCGTTCTTCACATAGTTGGCCGCCGGGTCTTCCCAGGTGAGGCCGACTACGTACTCGCCGTCCGCCACGCCTTTATGCACCGCGCCGGAGCTGTTGAGGAATTTCCCGTCGACATTGGCAATGAACTTGTCAATAAACTCCCAGGCTTCCGGACTCATCGGATCATGATCCTTGCCGTGTGCGTACAGCATCGCCATCAGCGACTGGAATGCCGAGCTGGAATTCGCCGGATCACCCATGGCAATCTTGCCCTTCAATTCCGGCTGCAGCAGATCTTCCCAGCTCCGAATCGGCGACTGTGCCAAATCCTTGTTGACAATCAGAACCGTCGGATCGGCAAACGCCGGGGTGAAATAACCGCTCTTGTTGCGGAATTCCGGCAACATATGCTCATCTTCTTTGGAAACATACTTTTCAAAGAGATCCTGCTTCGAGGAGAGCATCGTTTCGTCGGCAGCCCAGAAAATATCGCCGCCCGGATTTCCTTTTTCCGATTCGACACGCTTGAGCAGCGGGCCGGTACCGGCTACGACCAATTCCACCTTGATTCCCGTATCCTTTTCAAAGCTCTGGATCACAAGATTGTTGAGCTGTTCGGAACGAGCCGTATACACTACCAATTTGTTGCTTTGCGCCGCGCCTTCTTTTTTATCGGCACCGCCGCCGCAACCGGCGATAGCGAGTGAAATAACCGCTACCCCTACCAACTGAGACAAACGTTTCATGCTTACTTTCATGCGCCTTCCTCCTTCAAGAAAACGTATTGATTCTACACCTGTATATTATCATATATTGTTAGCTTTTGCCAAAAATCGCCCTCATACGGTTCATTTCCCATGCCGTTGAGGCATATTCGGTGCTGATCATGCGCCATGTGATCGGATGTTGCATAAAAAAAGAACGCCGCAGCGTTCTTTTTCATGCTCCCTCTTAAAAAAGTGCTCGGAAGATGGCAATAGCGATCGTGCCCGGTACGCCGAACAGTGCGACAATAATCGCATCGAGCATGGTCCAGGGCAGACGCATCAGTAATGCGTCGATAAGCCAGTACAGCAAACCACCGGCAATGATGTTACCGATAAAAGGTGCCAACGCCCAACCGAGAAAACGTACAACCAAAACCGCAACAACGGCAATTACGATGAAAGTCAGTGCAACTGTAGACATGCTAATTCCCTCCCATTTCCTGACGGTGTGTAATCGCACCTGCTAAGGTGACATCGTCCACAAAACCGATATCGCCTCCTGCCGGTAAACCGCGTGCAATGCGCGTCACTTTCAGGCCGATCGGCCGCAGGAGATTCGCCAGGTACAAAGCCGTGGCTTCCCCTTCCGCGTCCGGATCGGTCGCCAAAATAATTTCCTGCACCGTGTTGTCACGCAACCGTTCCAGCAGGCTGCGGATCTGCAGCTGCTCCGGTCCGACGCCGTCCAGCGGCGACAGTACCCCGTGCAACACATGGTACAGCCCGCGATATCCGCGGCAACGCTCCAACGCCTGCACATCGGCCGGCGTCTCGACCACGAGGATCGTCGTCCCGTCGCGTTTGCCGTCGCGGCATACCTCACAAGGATCCTGCGTCGACAGATTATGACAAATCGAGCAATGCCGCACCTGTGCCTTCGCCTCCGTAATTGCCCGGACAAAGGCATCCACATCGGCTTGCGGCTCTTCCAGAATAAAATAGGCCAGACGCCGCGCGGTTTTGACTCCGACACCGGGTAAACGTCGGAATTGCTCGACAAGGCGTTCCAGCGGTTCGTTCATCAGAACAACCCCGGCGGTAACCCCATGCCGCCTGTCAATTTATTGACTTCCTGTGCCGTCGCGTCCTCAATTTTACGCACAGCTTCATTAACGGCTGCCGTCACGAGATCTTCCAGCATCTCCGCGTCGCCTGCTTCCAATACGGACGGATCGATTTTCAGCTCCTGAATCTGCTTTTCTCCGTTCATCACCAACCGAATGGCTCCGCCGCCTGCGGAAACTTCCGTTGTTTTGCTTTTCAATTCTTCCTGCATGCGCTGCATGTCTTCCTGCATTTTTTTGACTTTTTTCATCATGCCGGCCATTTGCGCTTTATTACCGAACATCATACCACCTCTGCTCCACTATATTTATATATTTCATTCTATCACGTTCCCTCTGTCTTGTACAATTCACCCGCTTGCCGTGCACGCGCCGCGGCGGCACCGCCGAAACGGGAGCGCCCGGTTGCGCACGCGCGAATCATTCCTTACGCATGTAAATGTCACAATCGCCGAGGTATTCCAACGCTTTGGCCAAGGTCGGGTTCGCCCGATCGTCTGCCGGGATATCCGCCGCCGCAACCGGCTGATACTCCCCCGCAACGGGATCCGCCGCTCCGTTTTCGCTCGCCTCCGCAGACACCGCAACGGGCAGCTCCTCCGATCCGGCAGGCGGCATCTCGGCATTTGCCGCGGCGGCGACGTCTTGCGTTCCCGTCCGCTGTGCATTCGTCCCCTCTGCCGGTGCGGTTCTCTCACCCAATGCACCGGCACGGGCGCGAGCCTCCGCCTCTTCTCGGCTGTTTCTTTTTACCGCCTGCACCTGCAAAGCGACCCCGGTCAATCCCAGCAATAATGCATTTACTTTTTCCCGATAAGCGGGCTTATTCGCCGCATCGACCAAAAAATCATGCGGGATCATGATGACGGCGCGCACACCTTCGACCAGCAACAGCTCCGCATTGCGGTAACAGCTGGACTCCGCCATCGCCTGCTCTTTGAACAGCGCATCGACGACCTGCTGCCATAAATTGGCATATCCGGCGGGGGCGAGAAAAAATCCGCCCGCATCCGTTTCCGTCTCCGCCTCCGGTTGCGTTTCGGCAGCCGCCTTCTTCCGTACCGGCGGTGTTGCCGATGCCGTTTCCGCTGCCCGCGGCGCGGGCGGTGCAACTCGTGCAGGCTTTTTTTGTGCTGCCGCCCCGGAGCGAGTCGCCGCACCGTTCGCCGAAGCCGCCGTCGCCCGGCGGCTGTCTCCGCTCGCCGCTCGGCGGGATTCCGGTGCGGCGGTTTGCTGCCGCAAGGTCTCTCGGATTTGTGCCAATTCGCTTTCCAGCATCGTCAAACGCCGCCGCAACTCCGTCGTATGCTCTCCCGTTACGGCTTGCGGACGATTTTCCAAAACGGTTAACCGCGCCTCCAGATCCTCGCCGGTAACTTCCCCGCCGGCTCGGCATAGGCGCAAAAGAGTCATCTCCGTCTGCAAGCGCGGTGAAATGCCCGCGCCGCCGACCCGTATGCCGTCTTCCAGCAGGCGGGCAAGCTCGCTCAAACGCCCCGGTGTCGCCGTCCGCGCCAATTTCGCCAGGCGCGGCAATTCGTCTCCGTACACGACAAGTTCCGGCCAATGCGGATCGATTCCGTAGACCAGCGCATCTCGCAAGACTTGCAACAACTCGCGCAAAACGGGCTCGATCTCCCTGCCGCTTTGCAGGACATCCGCCAATTCCGCCAACGCCGCCGCACCGTCGCGATCGACGATCGCCTCCGCCAGCAGCAGCATGCGCTCTTTTTTCGGCAGACCGAGCAATTCCCCGACACGCTCCGCCGTGACCGTTTCTTCCGCCATGCCGATGCATTGATCCAGCAGGCTCAAGGCATCGCGCAGCCCCCCGTCCGCCCGTACGGCAATCAATTGCGCCGCCTCTTCCGTCAGCGAGAACTCGCTCCGCTCCGCGATGCGCAGCAAATGTGCCGCGATCGACGCAACCGAAATGCGGCGGAATTCATACCGCTGGCAGCGTGAAATGATCGTCACCGGCAAACGTTCCGGTTCGGTAGTCGCCAAAATAAATACAGCGTATTCCGGCGGCTCTTCCAACGTTTTCAACAGCGCATTGGCCGCTTCTTTCGTCAACATATGCGCTTCGTCGATAATGTACACTTTGTGGCGCGCCGCCACGGGCAGAACCGCGACCGTATCCCGCAACGCGCGGATTTCATCAATTCCGCGATTCGAGGCCGCATCGATTTCCAGTACGTCAAAAGCCGAGCCTTCGTTGATTTCCCGACAACGGGCGCAATGATTGCAAGGCGCTGCCGTCGGCCCTTCGACGCAATTCAATGCCTTGGCGAGAATTTTTGCCATACTCGTCTTCCCCGTACCGCGCGGCCCGGAAAACAGGTACGCATGGGCGACTTTTCCCGTCTCGACGGCACGCGCGAGCGTCCGGGCCACATGATCCTGCCCGATCACATCGGCAAAAATCTGCGGGCGCCACTTTCTGTATAATGCCAAGTACGCCATATTTCTCCCCTTATTTCATGTAATAAAAAACGCAGCGGATGCTGCGTTGCGGTCACTACAGAAACCGTTTATGACAACCCCCCGAGTAACCGTGTGGCACATCCAAGTAATCGCTTACTGCTGCTTCCTCTCGGACCTGACAGGGTTCACGGGCTTGCATTGCACAGGCCCCGAGAGGTTGCCATAAACGACCTCCGTAGTTATCGCCCGTTTATTATACCATTGCAGACGGAGAGGTCGCAAGTGCCTCAGCCCGCTTCTTGCGCCGCGCGGGTTACCGCCAGCAGCATCATGCTCGTGGTCACGGCGCCGATCCCGCCGGGAACGGGCGTATACGTACCGGCCTTGGCACAGGCATCCGGCCGAATATCCCCGCAAGTGCGATCCCCGCGGCGATGAATGCCCACATCCACGAGAACGGCTCCTTCCCGCACCATGTCCGCCGTCACCATTTCCGCCTTGCCGACCGCGGCAATGAGGATATCCGCCTCCCGCGTCACCGCCGCCAAATCGCGCGTACGCGAGTGACAGATCGTTACGGTCGCATTGGCCGCGAGCAATAGTTGCGCGACCGGTTTACCGATGACGTCGCTGCGCCCGAGCACGACCGCCCGTGCCCCTGCGAGCGGAATATCGTAATGGCGCAACGTCGCCAGACAGGCTGCCGCCGTGGCCGGCACGAAAGCGGATCGCCCCGTTGCCAATCTGCCGACCTGTGTCGGCGTAAGCCCGTCAATATCTTTGGCCGGAGCCAGGGCATCAACCAGCGCCTGTCGATCCAGTTGTTCGGGCAGCGGCATCAAAAGCAAAATGCCGTGAATATCCGCCGCCGCATTCAATTCTTCAATGCACGCAAGCGCTTCCCGCTGCGTCGTTGCGGCGGAGTATTCGCAATACCGCACGAACAGCCCGGCCGCCTGCGCCTGTTTGCCAAGAAAAGAACCGTACATACTGGCAGCCGCGTCGTCGCCGATCCGTACCACCGCCAGACCGGGAGTGATCCCCTGTTCCTTCAATGCCGCCAGACTGCGCGCCAGTTCCTCACGCTGTGCCGCCGCAACCGGCTTTCCCGTCAATTCCCGCATCGTACCTCCTAAAACAAGCCGACAATTCTGCCGTCTTCCGTTACATCGATTTGTTCCGCCGCCGGCTTTTTCGGTAAGCCCGGCATCGTCATAATATTTCCCGTCAGCGCCACGATGAACCCCGCTCCCGCCGCGATACGCAATTCACGCACCTGCAGCATAAATCCTTCCGGCCGACCGAGCGCTGTCGGATCGTCGGAGAAAGAATACTGCGTCTTGGCGATGCAAACCGGCAAATTCCCGTAACCGCCGGCTTCGATATCCGCCAGTGTCTTGCGCGCAGCCGCAATCCATTCGACATCCGCCGCACCGTAAATTTCCTGTGCCACGGTGCGAATTTTGTCCGGAATCGACAATTCGTCCGCATACAGTGTCCGGAACTCCGACGGTGTCGTCGCAATGACCTTCCGCACCGCTTCGGCAAGCTCTACGCCGCCATCGCCGCCGCGCATGAAGACATCGGAAACCGCCACCGGGACATCATGCGCCGCACAAAATGCTTCGATGACCGCCATCTCTTCCCGGGTATCATCGGCAAAGGCATTGATCGCGACAATGGCCGGCACGCCGAATTTGGCGATATTTTCCAGATGCTTGCCCAGATTCACAAGCCCCCGTTGCACCGCTGCCGCATCCGGCACGGCCAAATCCGTTTTGGCAACGCCGCCGTGCATCTTCAACGCCCGCACGGTTGCGACCAGTACCGCCGCCGCCGGGTGCAAACCGCCGTAGCGGCATTTGATATCAAAAAACTTTTCCGCCCCGAGATCCGCGCCGAAACCCGCCTCCGTAATGACGTAATCCGCCAGATGCAAGGCCGTACGTGTTGCGCTGAGCGAGTTGCAGCCGTGAGCAATGTTCGCAAACGGTCCCCCGTGAACGAGCGCCGGTACATGCTCGAGCGTCTGCACCAAGTTCGGCTGAAACGCCTCTTTCATCAATGCCGTCATCGCGCCGTGCGCGTGCAGATCCGCCGCCGTTACCGGCTGACCCGCGTAAGTATAGGCGACGATGATCCGACCGAACCGGGCTTTCATGTCCTGCAAATCCGTCGCCAGACAAAGAATAGCCATGACTTCGGATGCCACCGTAATATCGAAGCCGTCTTCGCGCGGCACGCCGTTTACTTTTCCGCCGAGGCCGACGACGATATGCCGCAGCGCCCGCTCGTTCAGATCCATCACTCGTTTCCAAACGATTCGCCGCGGGTCGATTCCGAGTTCGTTGCCCTGCTGCAGATGATTGTCCAGCATGGCCGCAAGCAAATTATGAGCGGTGGTAATCGCATGCAAATCGCCCGTAAAATGCAGGTTGATATCTTCCATCGGTACCACTTGCGAGTAGCCGCCGCCGGCAGCGCCGCCCTTGACTCCCATGCACGGACCGAGCGACGGCTCCCGTAAGGCGACCATCACCTCTTCACCGAGTTTGGCGAAACCCTGCGCCAGGCCGACCGTCGTGGTCGATTTTCCTTCGCCGGCCGGAGTCGGTGAAATCGCCGTTACCAAAATAAGCTTCCCTTCCTGTTCCCGGCGCGGTAAATCCGCCAAACGGATCTTCGCTTTGTACCTGCCGTACGGCTCGAGACAGTCGCTCGGGATCCCCGCCTTTGCCGCAATGTCCTGAATCGGCAACATATCCGCCGCTTGAGCGATTTCGATGTCACTGCGCATAATTTCCTCCTAACGTTGTAAATACACTCGCACTACCTCACCGGGGGCTGCGGTACCGCCCGTCGGTGACTGTGAAACGACTGTCCCGCTACCCTCCGGAACGATCCCGACTCCCGTCGCCTCGCTCCAGATAAGCACGTCGCGCAACGTGTATCCGGTAAAATCGGGCACTTCCCAGCCGCCGTCCGTTTTCGTCACCGGCAGCGCCGCTACCTGCGGTGCCGCGGCCGCCTGCCGATCCACATCCGTTACACTCGGCGGGATCGCTTTGTAGCGCATGATTTCCGCCATGACTTCCGCAAATACCGGGGCGGCGATTTGGCCGCCGTAATATACCCCTTCCGGATCATCGAGCACGACAAGACATACTACCGCCGGATTTTCCACCGGTCCGAAACCGATAAACGAAGCGATGTAGCGGCCGTCCATGTACCCGCCGTGCACCGCTTCCAGCTTCTGTGCCGTCCCCGTCTTCCCCGCCAGCCGGTAACCGCTGACTTGCGCTTTTACCCCGCCGCCGGCGGCCACGACTTTTTCCAGCATCGGTAGCAACGTTGCCGTTACCTCCGGCCGCACCGGCTGACCCACTTCTTCCGCTGCGTATTGCTTGTAGGTGCTGCCGTCGGGATTGACGATCGAGGCCAAAATATGCGGCCGCATCATGTGCCCGCCGTTTGCCAGCGCTCCGTACGCCTGCAGCATCTGCAACGGCGTCACGGCGATACTCTGCCCGATGGACATCGTCGCCACGTCGCTGTCGCGCATATCGTCGGGGTTAAAAAGAATCCCGTCTCCCTCTCCGGGCAGTTCGATACCCGTCTGTTTACCGAAACCGAAACGCTTGGCATACTTCGTCAGCGTGGCGCCACCCGTCCGCAAACCGAGCTCCGCGAAGCCGGTATTGATGGAATCTTTGATAATATCGACCAGACGCACCCTGCCGTACGACTCACCGTCCCAATTTTGAATAACATGGCCGGAGGCATGTACGGCTCCCGTATCTTCAAACACGGTATCCGGCGTGATCGTACCGGCATCCAGCGCAGCCGCCGCAATAATCGGCTTGAATGTCGAGCCCGGCTCGTACAAATTCGTGACCGCACGATTGCGATACGCCTCTTCCGAGCCCTCCGCGAAATGATTCGGATCATATGTCGGCGCATTCGCCATGGCGAGAATTTCACCCGTCTTGGGATCCATCACAATCAACGATCCGCCGGAAGAATTGGTTTGTTGCATCGCACGATCCAACGCCCGCTCGGCAAAAAACTGAATGGAGGCATCGATTGTCAAATAAACGCTGCGTTCCTTATCCCCGAACAACGGCGCCAAAGTCGAATCCAGAATCGGCATCCCGTGCCGCGAAGTCAGGATCGCCTGCTCCCGACTGCTGCCTTTGATCTGGTCGTCGAGAAGCATTTCCAGACCGTCGAGTCCCTTGTCGTCAATGCCGACAAACCCGAGCACCTGAGCAAGCAAGTCGCCGTTCGGATAATACCGTTTGCTTTCTTCGATAAATTGCAGTCCTTCCAATTTCTCCCGGGTAATCAAATCTTGAACGGCATCGGACTGCTTTTTGTCCAGCATACGCTCCAGCCAGACGAAACGGTTCTTGCGGGAAAGTTTTTCCTGCAATTCCGGCGCCGAAACTTCCAGGTACGGCGCCAGCATCGCCGCCAATGCCCCCGGCGCCCGATTCAGCATTTGCGGGTCGGCATACAGCGAGAGCGACACCGTGCTGACCGCAAGCACTTTGCCGTTGCGATCGTAGATCGTGCCGCGGGGCGACTGCAACGAGCGCATCTCTTCCGCCTGCCCGATATCCACTTTGCCGTAATACTCGCCGCACACCAGCTGCAAGTAGGCCAACCGCCCCAGTATGCCGACCGTCGCCAGCACGATGAGCACCGTCATCAGCCCCAGCCGACCGGCTTCCCGAGGATACTTGCCGAGTTGTTTTTTCCGCGCCTTCATTCCTGCTCCTTCACTCGTTCCCAATGTTTCTTAGCTGCCGCCAGCAGCGCTGCCGGCTCATTCGGCAATTGCCCGTCCTGCACTCGCCGAAGAAGGTTGTGCAGCACCTCGCCCGTCGCCTTGCCGCAAACTCGCGGCAATTCCGGCGGATAATTCAAATCACGGGTATGCACCGGCATCGAGCGCAGGCACTCGCGCAAGTACTCGGCAAATGCTTCGTGTCCCGCCGTAGCTCCCTCCGGCCGGCCGGTTCCGATGACATCCGCCACACAAACCGCCCCGAGGTCGTCCATTGCCCGAACGAGTTCCGCCGTCGTGCGGAATCTCCCGGAGCGCGCCAGCTTGCGTAGCCAACGCACGGGATCCGCCGCCAGGCCGTTGGCATAGTCATGATATTTCATATGGTTCGCGACAATAAATTCCACATCTCGGGCAAATGCTTCCGGATAGCCCAGCCGTCGCAGAGCCGCATACGCCAATTCCGCTCCCTTGTCGGCATGGCCGTAATCCGTCGGCTCGCCGTCTTTTTCGCCGCGAATCCCCGGCAACCCCTTCGCCACATCGTGAAACAACGCGCCGTAGCGAGTTACCAAGCGTGCCGGCGCATGCTCCGTCACCACCAAGGTATGCAGCCAGGCATCATATGCATGGTGACTGCCCTGCGGTGTCTGCGGCAAGTGCATCAGCTCCGGCAGAATCGCCACTTCGCGATACGCACCGTCCACCTTGACACGGCAATGCTGCGCCGCCAAGCCCGAACGGACGAGCAGGTCGAGGCCGCGTCCCGCAGCCGGCGCCAGCAGCAATCGTTCCAATTCCGTTCGCACCCGCTCCAACGACAACCCCGCCACCCGCGGAAATGCCGCCGGCATGGCCGCACACAGTTCCCGTGTCGGGTGCAGCTCCGCTTGGGTAATCAGCCGACAGGCGCGAAAGAGCCGCAAGGCGTCCTCGCAAAACCGCTCCGCGGGCTCTCCCACCGTCCGCAGGCAGCGCCGCCGCAGATCGCGCGCGCCGTCCACCAAGTCGTGCAGACGCCCGGTCGCATCCAGAGCCAGGGCATTGACCGTGAAATCGCGGCGCGCCACGTCTTCCGCCAGGCTGTCCGCATAATATACCTCGGCCGGGCGATGGGCATCCGCACCGTATGTTTCGCCCCGAAAGGTCGCCACTTCGTACGTCTTGCCCCGATACCGCACCAGCGCGACGGCAAATGCCGCCCCGACCTGCGGAATCACCTCGGCTCCCCGTGCCGTCAGCACCCGTTCGATCTCTTCCGGGCGAGCGGCCGTCGCCAAGTCCCAATCCTGCGGTTTTTTCCCCAGCAGCAGATCCCGTACGCCGCCGCCGACCGCATAGGCGGCATAGCCCGCCGCCGTCAAGGCTTCGAGCAGTTCGCACACTTCCGCAGGCAGCGGATAGCGCCGACCGCGCCGCCAATTAAGCCAACGCATACTTCTCCTCCCCGGCACCGCACCGCTCATTCCGTCAATTCAAACCCAATGCTGTAAATCAAAGTCTTCGCCGATGATCTCCCGAATGTACAACCGGGCGATATACATCCCGAGTAACGTCGGAGCGGAGTACCGCATCATGCTGGTATCCCAAGCGTCACAGAGTCGCCCGAGAGCCGGCGCGACCTTCGCCAGACGCGCCGCCAATTCCCGGCGGTCATACGGCACCGGACGGCTGCGCTGCAATTGCAACAGCACGGCGAATTCCTCCGAATTGCGAATCCCCAAGCGATGCGCCCAAAGTTCCATTTCCTTTTCTTGCGCCGCGGGAAATTTGAAATAATCGGCATAGAACGAATGCACCACATCCGAAGCGGCCCACTTGCGCCCCGCCGTCGCCGCGGCAAGTTCTTCCCGCGTAAAGCCGCGGTAGCCGAAAAACAACGGATACGACTCCCGCAAAACCCGGCCGAACATTTGCTCCGGTTGGCGCATATCCGTGCAGCGCAAGTATTCCAACTGCTCGAAGTAGCTGTATTCCGTCGGCAAATGCTGCAGAAACGGCTCGACGTACTTGCGCGCATACCGGCGAAAGGCCGCCGTCGTCGTATTATCCGAATGATGCGAATGATGGAAAATCAACAGTAGAGACAAAATGCGAAAATGCGCCGGCTCCAGATGCGTCATGACTTGAAGCGCATCGTACGCCAGGAGTGTCAGAGTATCGTCCCGCTCTCCCTGCGCCACTTCCGCAAACGCATTGGTCACCATATTCAGAATCAACGGCTCCGGCATCATGACATAGATCCGCTGTGCATTCAGCAGGGCTTCCTGCACCATAATATGCGCCAGCGTATCCTGCACCACACTCTCGTCCGTCGTCCCGAGCTTTTCCAAGGCTCGCTCCGTCACCGTCTGGGCATCACGAGCCAGTTCCGGCGTGACAGTCGCATAACGCAACAGGAAATGCCGTACATGGCGCCGCAAAAGCGAACCGGTATCCTGCAATGTCGCCGTAATTTCCGGCTCCGGTTCCGCCGCCACTTCCGGCTCGGCAAGCAATGACGCTTCGCCCGCAGCTGCCGGGACTTCTTCTTCGCCTTGCGCCAATGCCGTCAACGAATCCCGGGAAACGACCAATGTCTGTTCCAAATCCTCCGCAGCGTTTTCTTCCTCCGCCGGCTCCTCTTCCGCTATTGCCGCAACCGGCTCCGCCGGCGCATGTACCGGCATGGGGTGCGACGCGTGCAAATCCTTCGAGCGGGCATATTCCCGCGGTACATACGGTGCCCGCCGCCGTTGCGACGGGGTATAAAAGAAAAAACGGCACACGCCCAAAAATGCCAGCGCGACCATAATCACTACCAAGTACGGGAACATCTGTCCTCTCCCTTCAAGCTATAACCGAGTCGATCCTTTGCATCGATCTGTGTTCATGTTTATTATTTTGTATATTATAACACAAACCCTTGTCGGGCATGGCGGAAACATTTCCCCTTGCCGAGCCGCGCCGCCGTCCTCGCGGCAAGACGGAAACCGCATGCACCCGGCCTCCGCCGCACTCGCCCCCTTCGCGGCGATCGGTCTCGGCTCTCGTTATCCGGAGAGTCCTCTCGTCTTTGCCGGCGGCTTGACCGCAACCGCGCGTAATGTTAGCATACAAGCAAAAGGAGATCTTATGTACGCACCTTCCGAACTGGTAACCGGCGGCCGCGTCGACATCCGTCACACGGGTATGCTTGTCAGCTTTGACGGACCGCGCCGCGTTCTTTCGACCGGCATTTGCAACGGCGGCCTGCATTGGCTCTACCATTGCTACAATCATCGTCTGACGGAATTCTTCCCGCATGAACGAGATTTCCCCGGCGGTTCCGTCCGCAGCTACCTGGAGCTGAGCCTGCTGCAACGCGGGGCATCGCCTTCGAACAGTACCGCCATGCTCACATCGGCCCGCATGGACTGGCACAGCTACAGCTGCCACTCGCATGAAAATATCTGCGTGGAGTGTCTGCTCACTGCCGGCGTGGAGCAGACAGCGGCGCGCGCCGGCGATCCGGCCTACTACTATGAACAGGACGGCTCCTACTATCCCGTCGGTACCATCAATGCCATCCTCAGCACGAACGCCTCGCTCCCCGACAGCATTATCGCGAAGACATTTCTGACCGTCACCGAGGCCAAAGCCGCCGCTTTGCAGGACTGCGGTATCGCCTCACTGCGTACCGGACTGCCGGCAACCGGCACGGGCACCGACGGTCTGATGGTCGCCGTCGACCCGTTCGGCCCTCGTCTGACGGATGCCGGCACGCATTCCCGTTTCGGTGAAATGCTCGCCCGGGCAATGTACGATTCTCTGTTTGCCACATTTCGCGATTATCCGCTGCCTTGGAACAGCTTCCCCTCCCTGTGCCCCGCACGCATTGCTGCCGAAGAATTGGCCGCCCGGCGCACCGAATACGGAAAAGACGCCAAGGAACACCATTTCGATTCCAAGTGATAATGCAATTCGTTGGCGTTATATCGAAAAATTTGCATGTAACGACATTTCGTGATATACTATAGATGTGTCAAGAACCGAAACGATTCGGTAAATGCATTGACCAAAAAGGGAGGATTACAAATGAAAAAACTGAACAACGCAAAAGATGTGAACGTATATTTGGCGAACCTCGCCCTGTGGAATATCAAATTGCACAACCTGCACTTCAACGTCCAGGGTTCCGAATTCAAAGCAATCCATGAATTCCTCGAAGAAATCTATGAAGAAGTATTCGAATACTATGATGCCGTCGCCGAACTGATGAAACAGCAAGGTGCTATGCCGGAAGGTTCCGCAAAAGCTTACTTGGAAATTGCTACCTTGAAAGAAATCAAAGCGAAAGACATTTCGATTGCCGATGCGCTGAAAATTCTCGCTGACGATCTCGAACTGATCATCAAACAGGCAACCGACCTTCGCAACGCAGCCGATGAAGACGGTAACTTCGTCCTCGTCAGCATGCTGGAAGACCATGTCACCTTCTTCAGCAAGGAACTCTGGTTCACCAACGCGTACTTGGCATAAGACAAAAGAGCCGCAAAGCGGCTCTTTTTTATTTCTATCCGAAAAACGCCCGGCACCGAGGAAAACCTCCCACCATACCGATCGCCCGGCGCAAAGGCGGAGTTCGCAGGGCGAGATACTTTTATGAGATACTTTTATCATAACCGCCGACCGGCGTTATCGTTTATAATAAGAGTATCCCGGCACGGGAACGTACGTGTTTATTTTTCAGGAGGTCTCCATGGCACAACATACTCTCATCATCTGTTACAGCCTGACCGGCCACGCCCGGGAAGCTGCCGAACGAATCGCCGCCCGCACCGGCGCGGATGTGTTCGACCTGCAACTGCACTCCCCGTATCCCCAGACGTATCTGTTGGCGGTGCTGCGGGCGGGCGCCAGCTTTTTCTCCCACAGCCGCCCGGAACTTATCCGCATCCCGGATGTATCCGCTTACGACCGCATCATTCTTTGCTACCCGCTGTGGTGGTGGCACTTGCCCGCACCGGTAATCGCCTTGCTCGAGCGCATCCCGACCGCCGGCAAAACGATCGTCCCCGTGTGCACCAGCGGCGGCGGCAAGATCGGTGTCAGCCTCCGCGACCTGCAGCAAGTCGCACCGCGAGCACACATCGCTCCCGCACCGAATCTGCAGGATCGGGATTTCGGCACGGCGGCGGTCACGGATGCGATTGACGCTTATTTTACAAAATAAAATTCGGCAGCCGAGCCGAGCTGTATTACTTTCGCTCGGAGCGTTGCCGACATATGTCGTTTGACTGCCCGTTTTATTGCGGGCAGTTTTTATGTTATACATCTTCTGAAATTCTGAAGTTTTTATTGCATTTCTCTCTTTAACTGAGTAATATAGAAGAGAAATAATTTTGAAGGATGGTGGTATGGTGAGTGTATTCAGAACGAAAGATTTGCACCAATTGTTGGGTGAAGTCAGCACACTCGACGATGATCGCAGTTTGCGGCGATCGCTGACGGCATTGGATATCACGCTGCTCGGGTTGGGCGTGATGATCGGAACAGGCATCTTCGTCCTGACCGGGATTGTTGCTGCACAGTACGCCGGCCCCGGCCTGATGCTTTCTTTCGTCTTGGCCGCGGTAGTCTGTACTTTCATTTGTCTGGCCTATTCGGAACTTGCTTCGCTCATTCCCGTGGCGGGTTCGTCTTATACCTATGCCTATGTTTCGCTCGGCGAAGTCTTCGGTTGGCTTGTCGGCTGGTCTCTCATCTTGGAATACACGGTCGGCGCCAGTGCCGTCGCGGGCGGGTGGTCCGCCTACTTTACCAGTATTCTCGCCGATGCGGGAATCCATTTGCCGAAAGCCCTCACCGCCGTGCCCGCGGAAGGCGGCATCATGAATCTGCCGGCGATCCTGATCGTCGGCCTTGCCGTTTTCTTCCTGTTGCGCGGTATACGGGAAAGCGCGACGGCCAACCGCGTCCTGGTATTTGTGAAAATCGGCACGATTTTCCTCTTTCTCCTGCTCGCCGGACCACATGTCAATCCGGCCAACTGGACGCCCTTCCTGCCCTACGGCTGGGCGGGTGTTTCAGCGGGAACCGCCGTGCTCTTCTTCTCCTATCTCGGTTTCGACTCGCTGTCGACCGCCTCGGAGGAAGCACGCAATCCCGGTCGGGATATGCCGATCGGCATCATCGCCGCGCTGACGTTGACTACGTTGCTCTATATCGCCGTCAGCGCCGTGATGACCGGCGTCCTGCCCTACACCGAACTGGATACGGCGGCACCGGCATCCTATGTCCTGCAGCGCATCGGCTCCCATTTCGGCTCGGCTCTCATCGGTACGGGCGCTATCTGCGGTTTGTCCACCGTGCTTCTCGTCATGATTTACGCACAAACCCGCGCCTTCTATGCCATGAGCCGCGACGGACTCATTCCGGAGAAACTCTGCCACGTCCATCCGAAATACCGCACGCCGCATCGCGTCACGCTGCTGGTCGGTGCGGCTGTCGCCTTGATCTCCGGTTTCACCCCGATTCACATCGTTGCGGAAATGTGCTCGGCAGGAACCATTTTCGCCTTCCTCTGCTCCTGCATCGGTCTGCTCGTTCTGCGCAAGCGATATCCGGACATGCCGCGTCGGTTCACATGCCCCGCGCCGAAAATCATTGCGCCGCTGGGCTTTCTCTCCTGCTTCTATGTGTTTACGCAACTGTCCGCGCACACCCTGGAACTCTTTACCGTCTGGTTTTTCCTCGGCCTTCTCGTGTATTTTTTCTACGGTCGCAGACACAGTCGGCTGAACAAAATGAAATAATAAAAAGCGCTTCGTACGAAGCGCTTTTTATTTGTCCGCATACGGTAAGAATCCGAACGCCGCTCTGCATGCGCCCGGAAATTCCCGCAAGCATGTATACCGACAAAAAACCGAGCCGCATGGGCTCGGATAGTTTCTGGTGCGGTTGGAGAGACTCGAACTCTCACGGATTGCTCCACTGCCGCCTGAAGACAGCGCGTCTGCCAGTTCCGCCACAACCGCGTGTTGTGAAACGATATGAAAATGGTGCGGCTGGTGAGACTTGAACTCACACGGAGTAAACTCCACTACCCCCTCAAGATAGCGCGTCTGCCGATTCCGCCACAGCCGCAAGCTGTGTGTACCGAATGGTGCCTCAGGACAGAATCGAACTGTCGACACGAGGATTTTCAGTCCTCTGCTCTACCAACTGAGCTACCGAGGCGGGATATAAAAATGGCGACCCGGATCGGATTTGAACCGACGATCTCCGCCGTGACAGGGCGGCATGTTAACCGCTACACTACCGGGCCGCAATTTGTGGTGGGCGATGACAGGATCGAACTGCCGACATCCTGCTTGTAAGGCAGGCGCTCTCCCAGCTGAGCTAATCGCCCGTAAATGGTGACCCGTGGGGGATTCGAACCCCCGATACCGCCGTGAAAGGGCGGTGTCTTAACCGCTTGACCAACGGGCCTGGCTCCCTGAGTAGGACTCGAACCTACGACCGATCGGTTAACAGCCGATTGCTCTACCTGCTGAGCTATCAGGGAATATAACAAGGCTTATTATAGCCTTGTTTCCGAAAAAAAGCAAGTGCTTTACAAAATCCGTTCACGGTGCCGCCGGCGGCAAGACCGCTACGGCTCGGTATGCTTGCCGCATCAGTTCCGTTTCGCTGAACGCCGTCTCGCTTTCTTTGCTAAACGTGAAATCCCGAATCGCCAATCGGCCGTCGGCCTGCAATTCTCCGACCAATGTCTTCTCCGCGCCGTCCCCGTCGCCTTGCGGCGGCAAATACAACTTGTCTCCGCTCAGCAACAGCGGCAATGCTTCCGCCGGTACCAACTGCGGAGCCGGGTCGGCGTAGGCCAAGCCGTAACGACTCATTGCGGCAAACTCCGTTGCGCTTAAACGCTTCAGCGGCAAAATACTCATCCGGCACACATAACGCCGTCCCGCCGTATCGACACCGACCGCCTGCCAAGTACCGTACCAACGAGCCGCCTGCGTTTCCATATGCAGCAAGTAATACCGCCAACCGCCCCACAGCAGGAGCGACAACATCGTCACCGCCAGCAAGACCCGCTGCTTCCTGCGGTTCGTCATCCGAAGAGTCTCCGCTTCAGCTGTTTCCAGTACAAGCCCAGTGCCGTCAACAGCGGCGCCAGAATCGGCAGCACATTCATCAGGTAATTACTGAAGTTGGCAATATGCGCCTCGTACATCCCCAACAGGCAAAACGGACAGGCGAGTACGGAGCTGCTCACCGCCCAGCAGCTCAGCGTACACGCCGAAATTTTAGCAAATCGTTGCATACATGCCTCACTTTGCGAAGTAATCCACTCCGGCTTCAAAAATACGTTGTTCCTTCGATCCCGCGATGTTCTTTGTGAGATAGCGCCCGACTCGCTCGCTATGACCCATCTTGCCGAAAACACGGCCGTCCGGGCTCGTAATGCCTTCAATCGCGGCAATCGACCCGTTCGGGTTTACCTCCGCTTCACCGCTCGGCAAACCGTTCGCATCGACATATTGTGTGGCGATCTGACCGCGCGCTGCCAATTCCCGCACCGTTTCCGGCGAGGCGTGGAAACGCCCTTCCCCGTGACTGCAGGGAATGCGATGCAGATCTCCCGCCTCGGTGTAACGCAGCCAGGGCGAAAGCGTCGAGGTGACCCGCGTGGTCACGTAACGCGAAATATGACGACCGATCGTATTGTAAGTCAATGTCGGCGAATCCGGCTGTTGGGCGCGAATCTCACCATAGGGCACCAAGCCCAATTTTATCAATGCTTGGAAGCCGTTACAGATCCCGATAATCAGGCCGTCTCTCTCCCGCAGGAGCTCATGTACCGCTTCCTGCAGGTATTCATTCCGAAACAGCGCAGCGATGAACTTACCCGAGCCTTCCGGCTCGTCGCCGGCCGAAAAGCCGCCCGGGAAAGCGATAATCTGCGCCTCGGCAATCGCCCGGCGCAATTCCTGTACCGACTCGGCCAGTTCCGCCGCCGTCCGGTTTCGCAACACCAGCGGTTGCGCCTCGCCGCCGGCCAAGCGAAACGCACGCGCCGTATCTTCCTCACAGTTGGTCCCCGGCATGGTAGGAATCACAATGCGCGGGCGCACCCGTTCCGTACGAATATACGGAGCGCGCTGCGTGTACAGAGGAATATCCGGCTTCGGTGCCGCTTCGTTTGCTTCCGGCGGGAAAATTTCCGCCAGCGGCGCCTCCCACCAAGCGCGCAAGGTAGCCAGCTCAAAACGTTCGCCCTCACAAACGATCGCCGTGCCGCCCGTCGTGCCGATGCGACGCACACCGGGCATCTCCTGCCAGGCTGCGGCCGTCGCTTCGTCCGTCGCGACCAACCAAGCCGCCGGGCGCGGCGCAAACAGTTCCGTCGCCGTCAGGTCATCAGCCAACACGGCTCCGATTCCGTTGCCGAAAGCCGCTTTGGCACAGGCTGCCGCCAAGCCGCCGGCTTCCAATGCGCTCAGCGCCTGAATCTTTCCGGCGACAATCGCCCGGTGCAACGCTGTCGCCTGTGTGCGGAACATCTCCCAGTTCGGCATCGCCGCTGCATCGCGTTCCGTCTCCACCAGCAGCAGCACAGCCTCGGCTTCTTTCCATTCCGGGCTGACAATCTGCGCCGCATCGCCCCAAGTGACGGCAAAAGAAACCAGTGTCGGCGGGACATGCAAGTCCAGGAAAGTGCCGCTCATGGAGTCCTTTCCGCCGATCGCACCGACACCCGTCTCCAGCTGTGCCGTCAATGCGCCGAGCAACGCCGCCGTCGGCTTACCCCAAGCCTGCGGCGAGGTCAATTTTTCAAAATACTCCTGCAAGGTCAGGTACGCTTGCGCCGGATTGCCGCCAAGCGCCACCAGCTTGGCAAGCGAACCGAGCACGGCATACACGCCCCCGTGGAACGGGCTCCAGCTCGCCAAGTGCGGATCGAAGCCGTGCGTCATGATGCTCGCGGTCGTCGTTTCACTGTCCGGCACGGGTATTTTCGCTGCCATCCCCGCTACCGGCGTACACATCGTATTGCCGCCGTAGGGCATGAGCACCGTACCGGCTCCGACGGTTCCGTCAAAACGTTCCCCGAGACCGCGCTGCGAAGCCACCGCCAAATCGCCGAGGCAATCCTGCCAGGCGTCGGCCTGCGTTTGCACTTCCTTCGCTGCGAAGAAATCCAGCGCTTCCGGTGCTTCGATAACCGCCGCAGCCTCCCGGTCGGCGCCGTTGGTCGCCAGGAAGTTGCGGGCAATGTCGACGATCACCTCGCCCTGCCAATGCATCACCAAACGCGGCTCCGCCGTCACTTCGGCAATCACGGTCGCTTCCAGATTTTCCTCCGCCGCATGGGCGATGAAGGTCGCCGCGTCCGCCGCCGCCAACACGACCGCCATCCGCTCCTGCGATTCGGAAATGGCCAGCTCCGTCCCGTCAAGACCGGCATATTTCTTCGGCACCGCGTCTAAATTGATTTTCAAGCCGTCGGCCAGTTCCCCCACCGCAACCGCAACACCGCCGGCACCGAAATCATTGCAGCGGCGGATCAGGCGCGACACTTCCGGACGCCGGAAAAGCCGTTGCAATTTCCGTTCCGTCGGGGCATTCCCTTTTTGTACTTCCGCTCCTGCCGTCAACAGCGAGCTTTCGTCATGTTCTTTCGAGGATCCCGTCGCGCCGCCGCAACCGTCGCGACCGGTACGTCCGCCGACCAATACAACCGCATCGCCCGGCGCGGGGACTTCCCTCCGTACCTGATCGGCGCGCACCGCACCGACCACCGCACCGATTTCCATGCGTTTAGCGATATACCCCGGATGATAATACTCTTTTACTTCCCCGGTCGCCAGACCGATCTGGTTCCCGTAGGAGCTGTAACCCGCCGCCGCCTGTGTCGTGATAACCCGTTGCGGCAATTTCCCCGGCAAGGTTTCCGCCAATGATTGCCGCGGATCGCCGCTCCCCGTCACGCGCATCGCCTGGTACACATACGCCCGACCGCTCAGCGGATCGCGAATGCAGCCGCCCAAACAAGTCGCCGCGCCGCCGAACGGCTCGATTTCCGTCGGATGGTTATGTGTTTCGTTCTTGAACAGCAGCAGCCATTCTTCCGTACCGTGTTCCGTTTCCACCGGGATACGAATGGTGCAGGCATTGATTTCTTCCGATTCGTCCAACTCTTGCAGGAGTCCCTGCGTTTTGAGGTAGCGCGCTCCGAAGGTCGCCAAATCCATCAATGTTTCCGGGCGGGGTCGGTCGGCAAACAGCGGCTCCCGCAAGGTGCGGTAGCGGGTGTACGCCTCCCGAATCGGCTCGGCATAGCGCCCTTCTTCGATCCGAACCTCCCGCAATGCCGTCGCGAATGTCGTATGGCGGCAATGGTCCGACCAATACGTATCCAATACGCGCATTTCCGTCAAGGTCGGATCCCGCCGCTCGGTCGTGCGAAAATACTCCTGCACACAGGCCAAATCCGCCGGCTCCATCGCCAAACCGTACGATGCCGTCTTTTCCGTAAGCTCCGCCGCATCCCAGGTAATGAACCCGGTCAATACCGGCACCCGTTCCGGTTGCGGCAAATCCGGCAGCAGTGATGTCGGCAATTCCCGCTGCGCTTCCCGCGCTTCAATCGGATTGATGACATACTCTTTTAAGCGAGTTTTTTCCGCTTCGCTCAAGGTTCCGTCTACCGCATATACGGTTGCGTAAGCTACGCGCCCCTCTGTCGTCGGATCCAGCAACTGCAGACATTGCATTGCGGAGTCGGCCCGCTGATCGTATTGACCGGGCAGAAGTTCCGTTGCGAATACATAATCGCCCGTCGGTTCATCTTCCGTGCAGATATCCAGCGGCGGCTCGGCAAAAATCGTCGGCAACGAGCGTTCCCACAAGGCGTCGTCGACATGTTTCGCCGTGTACCGATGCCACACCCGCACCGCCCGCAAGCCCGTCAGATCCAACTGCTCCCGCCACTCACGCAACAGACGCGGCGCTTCCACCGCGACTTCTTCACGCTTGGTGACATATATCCGTTTAATCATGCTTCCTCCTTGACCATAACCGATTCCCTGTACCTGTATTTTAACATGCCATGTCGGGAATTACTATGCAAAGGCGGCACCGTAGCACCGAACGGCTTCCGTAATTCGTTACAATTTTCGGTTATTCCAATATTTCGCTCTTGAAAATTTGTTCCTCATGAAAAAAGCATCCGTGTAACGGATGCTTTCTACGCATTCTCTTCTTCGTCGACAACCGTTGCGGGTACCGGCGACTCCGCCGGTCGCGGCAAACGGATGCGTCGCAGACCGCTGCCCCGGTACACGGCGAGTTGTGCTGGCAAGATCTCCCAATAGCCCGTTTCCCGTATCCGCCACGGATTACGGCGGCGCTTCGGCCGGCGCCAAGCGGATCGCCCCGCCCGACGCAGACGCGCCAGGCGATACGGCAGGACAACACGCCCCCATTGCGCCTGCTCCCAGACAAACTGTTCCGTTATCGGCTCCATTTGCTGACGATGCCGATGGTCGAAGGCGGCGCACACCAACCCGTTCGGGCGATAGTGCAGGGTTGCAACCGTCCACGGAGCGCGCCCCGCATTGTCATCAATCCACGCCTTCCAGACTCTCTTGGCCGCCGCGGCGCAAGCATCCATTTCCGCCCACATATCTTCGGCCGCCTTGCCGCGCTCGACCAGATCCGTCCAGTACAGAATTCCCGCACCGCAGCGCGGGCGATAATAAAAATAATGCAGCGGCTCCGGACCCCAAATGCTCCGCCAAAATATGTCCGTCCACGGTTCCCCGATCAGCGTTGTCAGGCTCTCTTGCAGAGAAGCATACGCACTTGTCAAATTGTCGCTTATCATGCATTTTTCTCCTTACGCCGCCAAGGCATCGCATAATACTCCGCCCGAGTGAGCAACCACTGAATCAACACTCCCGCCAGAGAAAGTAAGGCTACACAGGCTAAAAGCGGCGCCGTAAGCATCAGGCCGCCGTATTGCAAAATCAGGGCGCCGAGTCCCGTATCGGCAGCCAGCATTTCCGCTGCGATCAGCAAGATCAGCGCCGTACCGCAACCGAGCCGCAAACCGGTAAAAATCGCCGGCAGGATCGCCGGCCACAAGACTTCCCGGATCAGCCGCCCGCGTGAAGTCGGATACACCGCCGCCACCTCATAATACTGGCGCGGCACCTGCGCAAGCGCCGCCAATGTGTTCAAGGCCAAAGGGAAAAAGACTCCCAAGCCGATGATGACATACTTCGGCAGTTCACCGATGCCGAGCCAGAGTACAAGCAACGGCAGTAACGCGATCTTCGGCATGGGATAGAACACATGTACGCCGCTCAATAAAAATTTCCTCCCTGTCGGCGAAAGCCCCAAGGCCAGTGCCGGCACCAACGCACAGAATGTTCCGACCGCCACGCCGACCAGCCAGCGGCCGCCGCTTGCAAGCAATGCCGCCGGCAAGGTTCCGTCAAACAGCAGGCGCTGCAGTTCCGCCAGGATGATCGTCGGCGCCGGCAAGTACAGTGCCGGTATCGAGCCGACACGCACGGCTGCTTCCCAACCCAGCAGCAGGATCAGCCAAGCCGCCCAAATCAGGACGGATCGCTCCCGACCGTGAAGCCGCTGCAAACGATTCGGGATCGGTATCTTCTCACGCATGCCGTCCTCCTTCGCTCAGTACTTCCCGCACGTCATCCTTGATGAGTTCCCAAATTTCTTCTTCATACGCGGCCAGACGCTCCTGCCGTGCGGGCGCTCGTCGCTCCGCCCGCGGGATCGCCACGGTGACGCGCCGTAAAATTCGGCCGGGTCGGCGCGAAAACACCCAGACGGTATCCGCCAAGCGAACCGCTTCACCGATATTATGAGTGACATACATGGTCGCGGGTCGCAACGCCTCCCAATAACGCGCCAGTTCTTCTTCCAACAGCCGCCGCGTCTGTGCATCCAACGCGGAAAACGGCTCATCCATCAACAACAGTTCCGGCTCCGTCGCCCACGCCCGCGCAATTCCCGCTCGTTGCCGCATGCCGCCGGACAGCGCTTGCGGATAATGGTCGGCGAAATCCGTCAATTGCATCAGCGCCAACTGCTCCTCCACTCGCTCCCGTATCGCCGCGGCTCCCAAGCCGCTCTCGCGGATCCCGAAAGCGATATTATCCCGCACGCTCAGCCACGGGAACAGAGCCGCATCCTGAAAGACCATCGCCGTCCGCGGAACGCGCTCCGCGCCTCGCCAAAAGACCTCTCCGCTTGTCGGCCGGGTCAATCCCGCCGCAATATGCAGCAAGGTCGACTTACCGCAACCGGACGGCCCCAGCAGCGCAACGAATTCACCCGGAGCGACCCGTTCCGTCACATCGACCAATGCGACGGTCTCCCGTCCGGCCGCGTCATAATATGTCTTTCCGATATGTTCCAAACAAAACTCCATCGTCATTTCCGTCCTGCCGTCTTTTCTTTATTATACTTCATCGCACGTTACCGCCAACGGATTTCCTCCCCCAAAGCAAGCGAATAAATCACTTTTTCCCGCACCGGGCGCCCCCAAATTCGGGTTGCGACCGCCGCGTACAAATCGAGTTGGCGGCGATACCGGCTCAACAAAATTTCCGGCGTTGCGACGCGATCCGTCTTGTAGTCCAGAATGGTCAGACTTCCGTTCGCACGCGTAAATACACAGTCGATGACGCCCTGTAAAAAGACTTCGTCCCTAGTAGCCGTCTCCGGCAACACGTCGGCTGCCGGCAGTAACAGCCCGAACGGGCACTCGTATAGAGCCGTTTCCGCCGCCCGCAGTTCCGCCGCAATCGCCGAACCGAACCATTGATCGAGTGCTGCCGCCGGTATTAACTCCCGCTCTTCCGCCGAAAGAAGCCCCCGTAAATGAAGTTCGTCGAGCAGGCGTTCCCCGTCGCCGGGGTGACCGTCCGTACGCACGAGTTCCAAAATACGGTGCAGCAATGTGCCGTATTGTGCTCCGGTTCGTATTTCTCCGTCGCCGGACAGAAATTGCGGCGGCTCCGGCAACACCGGCGATTCCGGCTCGCCGAACGGAACGGACGGCTCGGCCGCTTCCTCCTCGGCGGTCAGTGCGCCTTTCGCCGCCAGCAGCCGCACGTACCGCATGGCTTCTTCATCCGTCTCCGCCGTCCGTGTCGGCAGCGGATAGCCCGGCGGTTGCGGGCGCAAGACGGGCACTCGTCCGTGCGTTACCTCCGTGACCGTTACCTTTGCCGGAATGCAGGTCGCCTCTTCACCCGCATAGCGGAAGCACAGCGTCTGCACCAAATCGTCCGGTAACGGGCATCCCGTCGGTTCGCCCGCTTCGACGGCGGCCAACTCGGGCCGATCCGCAAGCGTTGTCCGCGCGACCTCCGTCATTTCACCCCGCAGCACGCGGAAGTGTCCCTCCGCAGGCTTGCCGGAGTTCTCCGTCGGCACCTCCCAGAACGAGACCAAGTCGGGATGATCCGCCAAGGCGCTCATCACCCAGTCCAAGTACGAGCCGGCGGCCGGCCGCAGGAAACGCTGCTGCGCTTCCGCGTCAACCTCACCTGTCCCCACGAGGTACAGCTTGTCCCGCGCCCGCGTCATCGCCACATAAAGCAGGCGTTGCTCTTCCGCCAAACTCTCCCGGCGGAGAATCTCCTTGAGCACATGGTAGCGGATCGTGGGGTAGGCGATCCCCGCCGTCGCATCGTAACGATACATGCCGAGTCCTTCCCGGCGGTGCAGCAGCACCCGCTCCTGTAAATCCTGCCGATTCCAGCCCTGCTGCATATTGGCGACAAAAACGACGGGGAATTCCAGCCCCTTGCTTTTGTGAATGGTCATAATGCGGACCACATCTTCATTTTCGCCGACGACGGACGGTACCGCCAGATCTTCTTCCTGCGCCTGCAAACGCTCGAAGTAACGCAGGAAACGGGACAGACCGCCGCCCATGCTTTCATCGAAATCCCGCGCCCGCTCGTACAGCGCCGTCAGGTTCGCCTGCCGAACGGAGCCCTGCGGCAAGCCGCCCACATAGGCTCGATAGCCGCTGTCGTCATAGATGCGGCGCAGCAATGCCGCCACACTTTCCCGCCGCGCCAACATTCGCCAGGCGGCAAGTTGCACGAGGAAATCCTGCGTACGCGCACCTTGCGGTGTCCCTCGCTGCGACTCGCACCAAGCCGGCAGCGCATCGATCAGATGCCCCTCCGTCTCCCGTTGCAGCAAGTGCAGCCTTGCCAAATCATTTTCATCCCAGCCGACTAACGGCGAACGCAAGGTCGCGGCCAATGCCAAATCGCGGCGCGAATTGTCAATTACGGTGAGCAGTGCCAACAGCGTTCGCACTTCGGTGGCCGCAAAGTAGCCGCCCGCCTGTTCCGCGTAGACGGGAATTCCGTGCGCCCGAAGGCATTCGACCAAAACCTCGGCGCGCCCTTTGACGGAACGCAACAAAATGACGACATCCCGCCAGGCCAGCGGCCGGAAACGACCGTCCTTTTCCTGCACGAGCGCTCCCTGCGCCTTCAATGCGGAAATACGTGCCGCTAAGCATTCCGCCTGCGCCGTCAAATCATCCGGTGCCGCCGCATCCTCGTCGACATCCTCCGTCGGCACCGGTGATGTACCCGCCGGCGGCACGAGCATCACCTCGACCGCCCCGCCGACCCAATTCGCCGGCGCATCCTGCACCGTCCGTCCCGGATACAACGCTTCCGCATCACCATAACTCAAATCGGCCAACGGCGGCTGCATAATCCGACGGAAGATATGATTGACCGCCGCCAAAATATTTGCCTCGCTACGAAAATTACACGCCAAGTCAATCCGCCGCTCCGGTGCCGAAGCGGCTCGGGCATAGCGTGCATACTTCGTCAGGAAAATCGACGGGTCCGCCAAACGAAAGCGATAGATACTCTGCTTCACATCCCCGACCATGAAACGATTATCCGCACGCGAAACGAGCTGTGCGATAAGCTCCTGCACCGCATTCGTATCCTGGTATTCATCCACCATGACTTCCGCGTACTTTGCGGCGAGTTCGCGCGCCGTTTCCGACGGCACCGGCCGCTCCGGCGTCGACTCCGGCGCCAGCAGCAGCGCCAGACAGAAATGCTCTAGGTCGGCGAAATCCAAAATCCGTTCCTGTTTTTTGTAGGCGGCAAAACGCGCTGCGTAGTCTTCCACCAGTCGAACGAGGGATCGCACCTCGGCTGCCGTCGCCGTCAAATCCTCATGCCAGCGGGCGGGATCCGTTGCCAGCACACCCTGCAACCAGCCGTCCAGCCATTTCTTGACATTATCCCGCACGGCCTTGGCCTGCTGCTTGACCTCATCCGCCACGCCTTCCGTCTTTTTCCGCGGCCAAACGGGAAATACCACGCTCCGCACCGCCGCGCCGACATCTTCCCAAGAGTTCGCGCTTGCCGCTGCCGTCAAGGCCGCCGCTTCCGCCCGCAATAACGCCGCGTGCGGCGCAAGCTCTTCATAAACTTGCAAGGCCTGCACCGCCTCATACATTTGCACCGCATATTGCGCCGCTTCCGTCTGCCAGCGCTCCCACAACGGCCGGGTGAGTTCCGCTATACTCCCCGGTTCCTCATAAGCGGTCGCCAAACTCTCCAGCCAGGCTTGCGGAAAAGGCAGACTGCGACTGTATTCATAAAGCCGCAGCACGGCCTTGCGCAGTATCCGGTCTTCATTGCGCTTGCGAAAACCGTCCGCCAACCGGTAAAAAGCCGCATCGTCGGACTCGTAGGCGGCCAACATCGCATCTTCCAGTGCCTGCTGCCGCCAAAGTGAAATTTCCGTCTCGGTTCCCTGGCGAAACCCCGCATCCAAGTCCAGCCGATAAAAATACTGCTTCAATACCTGCTGACAAAACGAGTGCACCGTCGAAATCTGCGCCGAGCCGAGCAGTGCCAACTGGCGCTCGATCCGCAGCGAAGGCTGACTTGCCTCTGCCGCAGCCAGAGCCGACCCGATGCGGGTACGCATTTCCTGCGCGGCCGCCCGGGTAAATGTCATCACGAGCAAATCCGTAATCTCCACGGGCGCGTCCGGATCAAGCAAACGGCCGATGATCCGTTCGACAAGCACCGCCGTTTTACCCGAACCGGCCGCCGCCGACAACAGCAGGTTCTGACCGCGACTGTCAATCGCCGCCTGTTGTTCTTCCGTCCAAGCCATTGTCCGCACCCCCTTTCACCGCCGCCCGGATCCGCGCCAACGCATCTTCTTCCGGCAGCGGCGGAATCTCCTCGTACACATTGCCCGGCAACTGCGGATCGAATCCGCAAAGCGACCGGTAGCCGCAGTAACGGCAGGGAGACTCCCCTTTTTGCCGAACCGGGGTAACGCTCACCCGTCCGCGGAGAATTTCCGCTCCGAACTGCGGCAACAGCAGCGCAACGTAACGGACGATGTCGCGCATCACGTCCGCCGTCTCGACCGGCGCATCTTTACGAAACGTCCCGTCCTTTTTCAGCTCAATCGGCAGGAACGACCATTCCGTTGCGAACTCGCTGTCAATTTTCGTCAACACTTCCCGCTCCGCCAGGAAGTAGCCGCCGGCCCGCAATTGTTTATGAATCAACTTCCGTAATTCTTCGGTCGACTCCGGCGGTGCGGGCAGATCCTGCCGTTCATCCCGGATATAGATATACATAATTCCCGCCGGTCTGGCGGCGTTGCCCCGGCTCAGGACCGCATACAGATACGTTGCCAATTGCAAACGCAACCCGTAGTAAATATCCGCCAACGACAACTTCACATTGCCCGTTTTGTAATCGACGACAAGGTAGTAATCCCGTCCCGTTTCCGGATCCCGATACACATCCAGGCGATCCAGCGTACCGCGCAGATCGAAATCGACCCCGTCGACTTCCCCGGCCGCCAGGCGAAAACGGCTTTCGAGTTCCTCCGTGCGGAATTCGCCCCGCGCCGACCATTCCGCCAACCGTTGCACGGTTTTGGCAAAAGTGCGATCCAATTGGTAGCGAATAAAACCGAAATACGCATTCGTGCCGAAAATGTCATTGTGCAGCCGCGGTGCGATTTCATCCGAAATCTCCCGACTGCGCTCGGCAATTTCCGCCGTGTCGGCATCCCGCCATTGCCGGCCGGAAGCCAATAACTCCTCGCCGAAACGTTGCAAGCCCGCATGCAGGTAGACCCCGAAATCCGCCAGATTGAGTCCGTGCTCCTGCGACTCTTCCAATTGCAAACCGTAGCGAGCGAAGAAACGGAACGGGCATTGCCGATACGTTTCAAAAGCGGAAACCGAGCCGCGAAAACGATTGTCCGGTGCATACAGTGCATGCCCGACTTCCGGTGCCAACGTGACGGTGTCATTCCGATAGAACAGCCCGCGCGTCCAGCGCAGCGCCGCTTCCCGGTACGGCGTAGTCAACGCCCAGTCGTACAACGCATACCAGAGCGGATCCGCCGTTTCTTCGGCCAACGCCGCCGGCAACTGCAGCAGACTCTGTCGCGGCCGCACCCAATCGTCGCCGACCGTCGCGGCGGCCGCCGGCTGCGGCAGGGACAGCGCCTTTCGTTCCCACAGGCGGCGCAACGCAAACGCCGGCTCCAATGCTTCGCCCGTTTCGCCGCCGAGCGCATAAGAGATATACAGACGCTCCCGCGCCCGCGTCCAAGCCAGGTAGAGCCACTGCCGTTCGCGGAAATTGCGCTGCATGCTGTTCGGCCCGAGATCCACCGCCAGCCGAAGCAACTCGGTGCGCTCCCGATCCGTCCACAAGCCCTCCGCCTGTGCATGCAGGGGAAATACCCCCTCATTCTGACCGAGGATGAATACCGCTCGCGCTTCATTGTGGAAACCGCGATCAATCGTCGTAATCGTTACGTGGTCGAGTGTCGGCGGGATCAGACTGTAGCATAATTCCTGCCACATATCTCGCCATACCTGCAGGAATTCCTCAACCGACCAGACTTCTTCCCCCGCCACATACACCCATTCGTCCAACAGTGTCAGCAGGCGCCGATACACCTGAATCCGAGCACGATACAGATCCGCATCCTCCGCCGGCAACGGAGCGGCTGCCGTCGCTTCCGGCGGCAATGCCGCCAGGCATCGGTACATCGCCGTCGCGCGCGTGCGAACGGTCTGTTTGGCGCGAAAGGCCTCCGTCAACGGCTTCAGCCAATCGAGCAGAAAGCGCCGCACGCCGTCCACCCGTTCCCAAAGCGCCTGCTCGGCTTCGGTCGGTTCTTCATTGTCCGTCAAATTGCGCCGTTCCCGATGCTCCCAACGTTCTTTTCGCGTCCAATCCGCCGGCCGAATACCATAGCGGCGGCAATACATTTCCGTTTCTTCCACCGCTGCCCGCGCCAACGGCAACAGCCCCGTCTTCAGCAGCCGCAGCACCAGATCCGTCTGCCAGCCCCGCGCCGTAATCTGTACCGCGCAATCCAAAAGAACCGCCAGCGCATCATGCCGCATCGCTTGCCGGCTGTCCGTGAAATACGGCACCTCGTATTGTTCGCAAGCGCGCACGAGACGATCCGTGTAAGCGGAATGCGTGCGCAACAGAACGGCGATGTCTCGATAGCGGTACCCTTCTTCGCGGACGAGCCGACAAATCTCCCGCAACACGGCCGTTACTTCTTCAGCGGGGCTATGCGCTTCCGTCACTCGGATGCCGGCCGGCGCCGTGCTGTTCTGCGTACGGCGAAATGCCGCTCCCGCCCAGCCCGCAAGCCCGGATTCCGACGCAAAGCGAGGCTCCTCCGTCAATGCGATTTCCCGCAGCCCGGAAAACGCCGCGCGCATCGCTTCATACGCCTGCCACTGGCGATGGTAAACGGAAGTCTCATTCGCCGCCGTTTGCGGTGC
Source organism: Veillonellaceae bacterium (assembly GCA_022771805.1). Classification (GTDB taxonomy): domain Bacteria; phylum Bacillota; class Negativicutes; order Veillonellales; family Negativicoccaceae; genus JALELM01. The sequence continues at coordinate 110,962 of JALELM010000002.1, forward strand.
GGCGGGTAAGGTCAACGTGATCGTTCCCCGCGCGGCTCGCCGCAGCACGGCCGTAATAATCTCCCGATCCCGCGGCGCAAATCCGGGGAACCCGTCCACCCACACCGCGGCACTCGCCAACCAAGGCGACGCGTCGATCGCCGCAAGCAGGGCATCCGTCCGCTCTTCATTCGCCGGAAAGTGTAAGGCAAGATATGCTTCGTACGCCTCTTTTACCGTTGCCGTATCACGCAATTTCGCCGCTAAAACGGAGTCCGTCTGCGCGGCGGCTCGACGTAAGTCCTCCGGCGTTACCCGATACTGCGACAGCGCTTGCAGCTCTCCGGCCAGCACCGTTGAAAAGTGCGGCTGGCGCTGCGCCCGCTGAAAAATGGTCAACTGCTCCCTCTCCCGCTGCAACACATGCCGCAAAACGATTTCCTTGCCCAATTTCGAGAGTCCGCAGGCCTGTGTTTCTCCCTGCTCCTGAAACAGTCGGTATCCCAGGCGCGCAAAACCGAGCACAACCACATTGGCGAAACCGCCGCCGCAATACCGTGCCAATTCCCGCTCCGTCGTATAGGATGCCTGATCCGGCACAATCAGCACGCAGGGACGCGCCGGATTTTCCCGCAGCGCCGCCGCGATAGCGGCGAAACAATGCCGCGTCTTGCCGCTGCCGGCCGCTCCCCGTACCAATTCGATTGCCGTCACCATGCCCTCACTCCTTTCCCTATGGCTACTATTATAGCAAACCGGCCGACCGCCGCAGGCACAAAAAAAGGGCGCAACGCCCTTTTTTACAGACGATCCAGCATGGAGGTAAGGAACGCCTGCGTCCGCGGATTCTGCGGCGCACCGAATACCTGCTCCGGTGTCCCTTCCTCTTCCACTTTCCCGTCAACCATGAACAGTACATGATCGGCAACGGATTTGGCAAACGCCATCTCGTGTGTCACGAGAATCATCGTCATATGCTCTTCCGCCAGGCGCCGGATCGTTTTCAGCACTTCACCCGTCAGCTCCGGATCCAAGGCCGAGGTCGGCTCGTCGAACAGCATGATCTCCGGCTGCATCGCCAGCGCGCGGGCAATCGCCACCCGCTGCTTCTGACCGCCGGACAAATTGCTCGGATACACGTCTTTCTTCGCCGCCAGACCGACCCGCTCCAGCTGTGCTTCCGCCAACGGCAAAATATCCGCCTCGTTCATCCCGCGAACGACTTTCGGCGCAATCATGATATTCTCCAAGACGGTCATGTGCGGAAACAGATTGAATTGCTGAAACACCATCCCCATCTGGCCGCAGACAGCTCGAATCTGCGCCGGCGGCGCATACACACCGTCCTCGACCAACGTCTCGCCGCGAACGCGGATACTTCCCGTATCAATGGTTTCCAAATGACACAAACAGCGCAAAAACGTACTCTTGCCGCTGCCGGACGGCCCGATAATCGCCGTCACACCGCCCTGCTCGCGCAACAGCGAGCAACCGCGCAACACTTCGGTAGCGCCGAAGCGTTTGTGAATATCCCGCATTTCAATAAACGCCATGGCAGCCTCCTAATCTTCATACACGGCATAATGCTTTTCCAGCCGCAGCAAAATTTTCGTTAAAATAAATGTCCAGAACAGGTAAATGAGCCCCGCGACAAAGAACGCAGTCGTGTCGAAATCGCGTTGTACCACCGAGCGAGTCATCCGCATGAGATCATCCATCGCCAGCACGTACACCAGCGAGGTATCCTTCAGCAGCGTAATCGTCTCGTTTCCCACCGGTGCCAACACGCGCTTGACCACCTGCGGCAACACAATGTAGCGCATCGTTTGTGCATAACTGAAGCCGAGTACCTTGGCGCCCTCATATTGACCGCGACTGATATTCTGAATACCCCCGCGGAAAATCTCCGCAAAATAGGCGGCGTAGTTTGCGACAAATGCGATCAGCGCCGCACTGAAATCACCGAACTGGACCTGTACTCCCGGCAGCAGCGGCAACCCGTAGTAAATAAACAGGATCTGCAACATCAGCGGTGTACCGCGCATAATGTAAATATACGTTGCGACAAGATCGCGTAAAACCCGCCACGAGCTCAATCGAAAAATCGCCAACAGAACGCCCAACGGCAACGACAGCACCAGCGTCAGGAAGAAAATCCCGCCGGTTACTTCCAAGCCGCTCAGCAAGGTCGGTAGAATTGAAACGATATACTCCCACATAGCCATCCTTCTTTCATAAAGAACAGCCGGCAGAGCCGGCCGTTCTCCGGAATTATTTCATTACGTTCACGCCGAACCATTTCTGCGAAATCTGTTCGCCCGTGCCGTCTTTTTTCACATCTTCAATCGCTTTATTCAGCGCATCTTGTAAGGCCGTATCTTCCTTACGCATACCTACGCCGTATTCTTCCGTTGCCAATACGCTGGGCAGTTCACGGAATACGCCCGGCTTCTTCGTCATGTAGTAACGCCCGACCACGCCGTCGACCAGCACCGCATCCACACGACCGATTTCCAAATCCAGCAGCGCATCCGTATATACACCGTACAACTTCAGTTCCTTAAAGGATTTCTGCAAGTCCGGCATTTTCTCCAGCGCATCGACACCCGTACCGCCTTCCTGCGTTGCGACCACTTTACCGGTCAGCGCGTCCAGATCCCGAATATCCTCCCGCGAATCCAGAACGACGACAATCTGATCGTTTTGCATGTACGGCTCCGTGAAGGCAATCTTTTCTTTTCGTGCCGGGGTGATCGTCAGCCCGTTCCACAGCAAATCCACACGCTTCGAAGCCAACTCCGCTTCTTTGCTGGCCCAATCGATCGGCTTGAATTCCATTTCGATCCCCGTACGCTTGCCGATCTCTTTTGCCAATTCGATATCAAAACCCGTCAGCTGTCCGGCTTCATCGCGGAACCCCATCGGCGGGAAGTTGTCATCCAGCCCGACGACTACCTTCGTCGGTAATTGTGCCGCCGGTGCCTCTTTTTTCTCTTCACCGCACCCGGCCAATACGCCGACTACACCCAAACCGATCATTGCCGTTACCATTACTTTTTTCCAGTTCATTGTGCATCCCTCCTGTGGACTATTTTTCCTTTACGTCGAATTGTCTTTGTTCTTCTTTGCGGCCGGAGCGGGAATGACTGTATATCTCCCGTCTCGCGTTGCCGCCTGTATGTCGATCCTGCATCCGACCACCGTCCTTTTCTGTTGATGTTACCTAGTATGATACTTTACTTTGGTAAAAAAGTAAAGAGATAAAATGAAAAAATCTTCTGTTTCGGCAAAAACTTTTTCAATACTTCTCTTTACTTTTTGATAGGCCCTATATATACTGTATTCAGCACATAATTATTTCTTTTTTGTTAAGGAGGCCTTATGAAACGAATTTTTACCGCTCTCTTTGTTGCCGTCTTCGGTATCTTGCTTTTTTGCAATACTGCGCCGGCGGCGGCAGCCGACATGCCGAAAGTCATGACGCTCGTCTGGATCAGCCCGGAAGCCGTCAATGACGAAACCAAAACCCGTAATATGATCAATGACGCGGTAGCACAAAAACTGCAGCGCTATTCGGTCGCCATCGTCCCGGCTGACAGAAGCCAGGAAATTTTCGATGAATACATCATGGAAAACGACCTGGTTCCCCTGGACAATGCCAGCATGCGCGGCTTTGCTCCCAAAAAGGCCTACTTAAAAGAAATGGCGGCGCAGGCCGATGCGGACTATGTACTTTTCATCAACACCCGCATTACGAACAAGGCAGCCAAAGCGGCCTGGCTCAGTTGGGCCGGCTTCAAATACGAAGTCACGACACTCTTCAATGTATTGCTGTACTCGGTCGCAGAAGATAAATACCTCGTCAATGAAAAAGTCAGCGTCAAAGAAAATGCCGCCGGCTCCAGCAGCACGGAACGGGCTTTCGACAAGAGCTGCGAGACATTCATCAAGAAACATCTGGACTTGGATCATCTCCCGTTGTAATACGCAAAAAGCAGGGCAACATTGCCCTGCTTTTTTATTTCCCGTCGAACGATCAGGCCAACGGAATTTCCTGCGGCCGGAAGCCGAGATAGTCCGCACTGGTCAGGTACAGCCGTACGCCCTCAAGTTCCTGCGGCACCTGCGCGAACGACTGCTCGTCATGCAGATGACCGTAAATATACCGGCGCACGCCGAATTCTTTGGCCTTGGTCAACAAGGCCGTCGGTTCCCGACGCTCATTGAACGGCGGATAATGCGACACGGCGTAAAACTCCGTATAGCCGGCTTCCCGGGCCAGCTTCAGCGAACGTTCCAAGCGGCGCACTTCCCGAGTAAATACAGCTTCATCCTCTGCCGTCGTATTCGCATCTCCCGGTGCAAGCCAGCCGCGTGTCCCGCAAACGGCGATATTCCCGACCGGAATGAAATTGTTATAGAGAAAAAACAAGCGGTCGCCGGTGAGTCGACGCATTTTCTGTACCCCGCTCCACCAAAAATCATGATTGCCCTGGAGCAGAATTTTTTTGCCCGGCAGATCGGCAATCGCTTCCAGATCCGGCAGGCTTTCTTCCAAACGCATCGCCCAAGAAATATCGCCGCCGACCAGTACATAATCCTCTTCGCCGATCGTCTCCCGCCAAGCCTGCTCAATCCGCTCCCGATGATTTGCCCAGTGCGGGCCGAATACGTCCATCGGCTTTTGCGGGGGAATTCCCGAATAATGTAAATCGCTAAGCGCAAACAGTCTCATCCCGTCTCCTCTACCCCTCACCACAAGTCTCGCACCGCAGCCAACAGTTTCTCTCTCGCTTCTTCGTCCGGAATCTGAGTCAGACCGTAGCCGAGAAACAACGGGCTGGTGATCCCGCGCGGGATTATTTTACAATACTCCGCATCTGCCGCGGCATAAAAGAAGATATTATAACTCCCGAAACCGAGCCCTTGTGCCGAGCGCAAAAAGCACACCAGGCAACGAATCGCTTCCGCAAATTCCGGCAGTGCCTCTTCCCGGGCAAGTCGTACGTTGAACTCACGCAAGCCGCAAATCGGCCGATCGGAGAACGTGACTTCCACTCCCGGTGCCCTGTGCAGGACTTCCCCCGCCAGATGCTCCGGCCGCACTTCACGCAGGTAGTCGAACTCCTCACAGCCGATAATCTGGCCGTGCGGGTGCCGGATGGAGCCGCCGGAAACCGGGCCGAAGTTGCGGTAATAAATCACGGAGCGAAACTTTCCGCTCGCGCGGGTTTCCCGCCAATGCTGCAGGCCGAAATGCAAAATATCGCACCACTCCGCCGACGTATAGGTCGTAATATCCGCTTCGTGTTCCGCTGTCTCTACGACAACGGTTTGCCACATTTTCTCCATGACGGGATATTTATTCAACAGCCAAATCTTATCGCCGTCTTGTGCCAAAATATTCGTCAATGTTTCCGGCTGACAAAACGGACAGGGATCCGCCTGTAGGCTGCGCGGTTTCTGTACGGCAATGGAATGCTTGAACAAAATCGGATCCTGCATGCTTACCTCCCTGCACTCCGTCTCGCTTCGCGTCGTGCGAGGAACGGAGCGCGTGTATCCGCGGGCGTTTCCACCTGCCAAATAAAATCCGGCGCGGCGGCACTCGCCCGTTCTTTCGCCGCCGTCAAGTCATAGTATACCTGCCACTTCGCTTCGCGCGCTTCCCGGCCGCTTAACCGCAACAAATACGCCGGATGAAACGTCGGCAGGACGGGGTATACGGTACCGTCCGCCGCCTGCCATTGCCGCCAACTGCCGCGACTGCGGACAATGGATCGCTCCTGCGGTGCGAAAAAACGCAGCGCCACCTTCCCGAGTGCTACGATAACCGCCGGCTTCAGCGCGGCGATTTCCTGTACCAGCCAGCGTTCGGCACAATATGCGCCTTCCGCCGGTGTCGGCGTACGATTGCCCCGCGGTCGGCATTTCACCACATTCGTGACATAGACCCGCTCCCGCGAAATCCCCACGGAGGCCAATGCCCGATCCAGCAGGCGACCGCTCTGCCCGACCAAAGGGACTCCGTACTCGTCCTCGACGGCGCCCGGCCCCTCGCCGACAATCATCAGCGGGGATCGATCCGAGCCCGTACAGCCGGTCGGCCCGCGATTCCCTTCCTGCCGTAATGCACAGGCCGTACAAGGGTATATCGCATCGTATACGATATCCGTTACCTTCGCCATTATTCCTCCGGCGCATCCTGCGATGACAAATCGACAAAGCGTGTCCAGTGCGGATGGAAATACAAGCTCACTGTACCGACCGCCCCGTTACGATGCTTGGCGATGATGACTTCCGTAATATTCTTTTCCGTTCCTTCCATTTCCGGCTGGTAGTAGCCTTCGCGATATAGAAAGGCGACAATATCCGCATCCTGCTCGAGCGATCCCGATTCGCGCAAGTCGGAAAGCATCGGCCGCTTTACCTGCCTCGCCTCGACGCTGCGGCTCAGCTGTGAAAGCGCGATCACCGGTACACGCAACTCACGCGCCAGCCCTTTCAGCGAGCGGGAAATATCCGAGATTTCCTGCTGCCGATTTTCCGCCGCCCGGCGACCGGTACCGCCCTGCATCAACTGCAGGTAGTCGACCACGATCAAATCAAGACCCTGCTCCGCCTGCAAGCGCCTCGCCTTGGAACGCATCTCGGCAACCGTCATGCCCGGCGTATCATCAATGAACAGATTCGCTCCGTACAGCTTTTCCGTCATCATCACGATCCGAGCCCATTCGTCCTCCGCTATGAATTGGCCCGTCCGCAATTTTTGCGAGTCCACGAGCGCCGTGGAACAAAGAATACGCATTCCCAGCTGTTCCTTCGACATTTCCAGAGAAAAGAACGCCACGTTTTTCCCCGTCTCCAACGCCACATGCTGGGCAATATTCAACGTGAATGCGGTCTTACCCATGGACGGGCGCGCCGCAATCAAAATCAAGTCGGATTTCTGCAATCCGCTCGTCAGCCGGTCAAAATCGCGGAAGCCCGTTTCCAGACCCGTGAGCCCCGTCCGATTTTTTGCCTTTTGCGCCAAGTCCTCAATCTGTCCCTGCACAATACTTCCGATCGGCGTCATTTCCTGTCGCCGATCATCCTTTGCCACCTCGAGGATCCGTCGCTCCGCCGCATCGACGATATCGACCACATCATCCTCGCCCGCATAGGCTTCACCCGCCGTTATGTCCGCAGCCGAGATCAGCCGCCGCAGGCGCGCCTTGTCACGGACAATTTGCGCGTGCCGTTCGATATCCGCCGCCGAAACGACATGGTTCGGGATCTCTGTCACATAGGCAATGCCGCCGACGAAGTCGAGCTTCCCCATCTGCCGCAACTCTTCCGTCACCGTCAGGATATCCACACTTTGTGCGCGCATCTGCAAGTCCGCCATGGCCTGAAACACAATGGCATTGGCTTCCCGATAAAAATCGTCCGCTCGCAGCAGGTCGATGCCTGTCGTTACCGCTTCTTTATTCGTCAGCATGGCACCGAGCACCGACATTTCGGCCTCGATACTCTGTGGCGGTATCCGCTCAATCATGGGTGCCTCCCGTTAAAATCGACCACACTTCCGCCACGGTCGCTATCCGCTTCACTTCCATCCCCAGGTATTTCGCCGGGATGTCGTCACGGTTTTCCGCGGGAATAAGCATCTGCTTCATGCCCGCTTTTTTTGCGCCGTGGGCCTTTTCCATAATACCGCCGACCGGTTTCACCGTCCCGGTCAACGACACCTCACCCGTCACGGCAATATCCTGCCGCAACGCTCTACCGGTCAATGCGGACAGCATGGCACAGGTAATCGCCGCGCCCGCAGACGGTCCGTCAATCTGACCGCCCCCGACGACATTGACATGCACGTCGTATTCGTACAGATCCAGGTCGGCCAGGCTGCGAATAACCGCCGCCGCATTCTGCACGGAATCCTTCGCCATGCTGCCCGCCGTACCGTTAAACACGAGCCGTCCCTTACCCTTTTCCTTCGCCGGAAACGCAATCGCCTCCACTTCCAGCGCCGAGCCGAGATAGCCGTATACGCCGAGTCCGTACACATGCCCGACACGGTATTCGTCGGTGGCGATGTCCCGCCGCTCCGGCACCAACCGCGCCGCCTGCGCGACCCGGCGCAAATCGCCCCGGGTAACCGCAACCGCAGTACCGTCGCCGCGACGCAATGCGGCACCGTATGCGTCGGCAAGCAAGTTCACCGCCTTGCGACCCTCGCCCGTATACTCGGCGATCGCATCCGCCACTCCGGTCTCCAAGGCTACGTCCAGCTTTTCTGCCGCCTGTTCCACAATGCGAACTATTTCCGGCGGCGCAAGCGGCGAAAAAAAGACTTCCGCACAACGCGACCGAATCGCCGGATTGATTTCTTCCGGAGCCCGTGTCGTCGCTCCGATCAGAATGAAATCCGCCGGCGCCCCGTCCTGAAACAGCTTACGGATATAATCCATAACCCGGGCATCCTCTTCATTATAGTATGAAGATTCAAAATGCACGCGCTTGTCTTCCAATACTTTCAATAATTTATTCAATAACAGCGGCGACATTTCACCGATTTCATCGATGAAAAGCACCCCGCCGTGCGCCTTGGTGACCAACCCCGGCTTCGGCTCGGGAATGCCCTTGTCCGCCAATGACTGCTGTGCGCCCTGGTAAATCGGATCGTGCACCGAACCGATGAGCGGGTTCGTAATTTCCCGCTCGTCATAGCGCAACGTGGAGCCGTCCACCTCGACAAACGGTGCATCGGCCTCGAACGGTGTATAGCTCAGCCGCTTCGCCTCGTCCAAAACCAGGCGGGCGGCGGTCGTTTTACCGACTCCCGGCGGGCCGTACAGAATCAAGTGCTGCGGATACTTCGTCGCGATCTTTGCCAGCAAGGCATCCACCGCCTGCTCCTGCCCCACGATATCTACCAAGCGTTGCGGCCGAACCTGCGCCGCCACGCCCGGCGTGAGGTGCACTCGTTCCAGCGCTTCCAACTCGGCCAACTTGCGTTTGGAGTGAGGCGTTTCGGTTTCTCCCGTTTCTTCGTTCAACAATTCCAAGCGCAAATCGCGCACGTATTCCTGGTGTTTTTCTTCCAATGTATCATTGATCTTCTGCTCCAGACGTTCTTCCACTGCCTGTCTGGCCAACAAATCGCTCAAACGATTCTCCACCCGATCGAGCAGACCGGCAACCTCCCAAGAGGCCGGGATCGGAATATCCGCATCTTCCAGCACCATGCGTGCCAGCCCGACCAGCCGGGAGCGGGAATCTTCCGCATGCAAATAGGACAGGGCGTTCACGCGTCCTGCCTCTAAAATCATTCGCTCGGCACCGACTATGCCCGTGTACACGCCGTAGAGTACATAGACCTGGCGCCCGAGCGCGTCTTCGTCTCCCGGCTTACGACTTTTTTGCTCCCACAGACGTTGCCACAATTCTTTCATTATTCTTCCGCCACCACATGCACACGAATTTCCGATGTCACCTGCGGATGCAGGCGTACCGTTACGGGAAACATACCGACCGTCCGCAGCGGCTCTTTCAGTTCAATTTTCTTGCGGTCGATCTGCAAATCATACTTGGCGGCAACCGCCTCCGCAATGACCTGCGGCGTGATACTGTTGAATGCCCGACCGTCCGCACCGACTTTCAGGCCGACCTCCACTTCGACATTTTTCAGCTGCGCGGCCAAGACCACTGCTTCGTCGTTGGCGACTTGCTTTTTATGCGCTTGCGCCTGCTGCTTTTGGCGGGCATTGTTCAGATTTTCCGGCGTTCCTTCCAGTGCCAAGCCCCGGCGAATCAGAAAGTTCCGACCGTAGCCGTCCGCCACTTCAATAATATCTCCCTTTTTCCCGTGTTTCTTTACGTCTTCCAGTAATACTACTTTCATTTTGTATTCTCCTTTTGATACGTATGAATCGCCTCTACCAACCGATCACGAATCTCTCGTGGCGTCATGTCGGGGAAGCGTCCGCCGGCCATCGTCTGATGCCCGCCGCCGCCCAACGTTTCCATGACCACCTGCACATTTACGGAGCCGTCCGAACGGGCGGAAACCCGATAATCTCCGTCGCTGTAATAAATCGTAAACGTGGCATGAATGCCCTCGACAATCAGCAGAATATCCGCAATCTGTCCCGCCAGGATTTGTGCGTTGTCCGCATCGTCGGGAATCGTCGCGCAGGCGATCCCGCCTTCAATCCGTTCCGCTCGCGCCAAGACATCCGAACGCAGCTGCAAGGTCTCGAAATCCAGCATAAACAGATCCCGCACCAAATCCGTGTTCGCCCCGGAACGGCGCAGGTAGCTCGCCGCATCGAAGGTACGCACGCCCGTCTGTACGGCAAAGTTTTTGGTATCGACGACAATCCCCGCATACAGCGCGGAGGCTTGTGTCTCATTCAGGTCGACCGTCTCCGAATAGTACTGCAACAGCTCCGTCACCAATTCACTGGCGGACGAGCTCGACGGTTCCAGATAGGTAAGCAGCGGATTGGGAATGAAGTCATTGCTGCGCCGATGGTGATCGATAACCACCCGCGAGCCGACTTTCTCGATCAATTCCGGGGCGGCCGTCAGTTCCGGCCGGTGCGTATCCACAATGAAGAGCACCGTGCGCGAAGTGATGTCGCGAGCGGCCGTCTCTCCGTCCGTAATCAAATCCGCCATGCCTTCCGTCTCTTCGACGAGGGCGATCATTTTTTCGACATTTTCCTGCTGCGGGCTGACTACCACTCGCGCCGGCACACCGACGGACGTCGCCATATACGCTACACCGATCGCGGCTCCCAGGGCATCGTAATCTTCGTGGCTGTGTCCCATCACCAGCACCCGATCGGCCTTGCCGATAAGCTCATAAATCGCTTGGGCAACCACGCGCGCCCGCACGCGAGTATTTTTCGCCAGTGCCGTCGATTTCCCTCCGAACGTCTGCGTTTCTTCGCCAAGCCGAACGACAGCCTGGTCGCCGCCGCGCCCCAAGGCCAAATCCAAACTCAGACGAGCCTGTTCCGCCTGCGCGGCGAAACCTTCGTCACCTGTCGCACAACCGATGGAAAGCGTGACGGGAATTTTATTCAGCGTATGAATCAATCGCACCTTGTCGAGAATGTCGAACTTCGCCTCCATCAATTGCTGCAGCGACTTGCGACTGATGCAGGCAATGTAATTGTTGCGATCGTAGTTTTTGATGAACCCGTCCAGACGGCCGAATTCATCAAGTACCTGCGTATTCACTTCCGACCACAGCGCCGACCGCTGCACTTCCGTCAGATCCGAAGCGATTTCCGTAAAATTATCCAGTTGCAAATAGCAAAACACCGGCAGCGCCTGCTCGCTTTCCTGCACGCTCCGCTCCGCTTCCGTAATGTCGTCAAAATACAGCAACATGTATTGTTGTGTCGTCTCGCCGGCATGCTCCATATCGAGGAACTTATAAATGACGCGGTAATATCTTTCTTCAATCCGAGTGGAAAAATAGCCGGACTTTCCCCACAGCTTCGCTAATTGCGTATGCGGCAAGAGACGTTGCAACCGCTCCCCGTCTTCGAGATCCTGAACCCAATCGCGAAATACGGAGTTTCCCCAAACCAACTGGCTCTTTTCGTCGATGATCGCAATCCCGATCGGTAAATTCTTCGTCGCGTACAGAGAAGCTTCCGTTACCGAAGCCGAAACGGAATCCAAATACTCCGTCAGCTCGGCCGCCTGCTCCCGCTCCCGTTTCTTCGTCACCAAGTAGACACCGAACACCGGGATGGCGCATAAGCCGGCCGCAATCGGGTTGAAATAAGCAATAACCAGATGCAATACCGCGACAATGGCAATATACACACGATCACTGCGTTTTTCGAACCATGTGTTACGCAATTCCATCACGCTCCGTAGTATCCTTTCCGTTTACGATAATTCAGACCCATATCCAACAACCCCATGAAAAACACGAGTGCCATGAACAGCGGGATAAACACCGCAGCAATTGCCACCGGCCAACGAAGAATCCGTAAACCGGAGTACCGCCGTCCCAACCAGAACACCACCGCGATGCCTTGCAGCCAAATAACGTACATCGCCGCCACCTGCACGTTGACGGCCAAATCGACCGGCAACCAAGGCAACTGCGCCGCAAAGTAGGCTGCCAGCATCGCCAATACGTACACGTATAACGCCACGCGCGGCATTTCCCATTCCGCAATCGGCGGAAACGGCTTCACCTGCACGCCCAGTCGCTTCAAAATGGCCTGTGCGATCCGAATATCCAGGTACGCCAACAGCATCCCTGCCGAGGCGACAATAAACGGCAGGAATCGCTGCATCTGTGACAGTTGCGCCAAGTAATTCGCTTTCGCCTCCGCCAACTCAATCGCATTGTAGCCGGTGCTTTCCATTGTGCGGAACGCCTGCTCCGTCGATTCCTGCATAATCTGCTGGTACATCGCGAATAAATCGACACCCATGATGTAAAACGACAGCAGGAACTGCACAACGAAACCGATACAAAAGGCAACGGACGTCACGAGAAAGGTGCGGCTCGCCGACCATTGGCGGCGAAATCCCTCACACAACGCGATGCCGACCGTGCCGAAAGTCAGACCCAGTCCCGCGGCAATTACCGGTCCGGTAATAAACATCAGCAGCAAAATCGTTGCTACCGTCGCCATAATCGCCCAACGAGTACCGTTTTTCACTCCGAGATACGCCGCCGGCACCGGCCACACAAGCAATGCCACGGACGAGATTACCGGCACATATACCCCGATGAGCGACAGGATCATCATCAATCCCACCGTCATCCCGGCTTCCGTCAGCGCACGCGTCTGTGTCCGCTGCGCCATTAATGAACCTCCTGAATAATCGGCAAAATCATCGGCCGCCGGCGTGTTTTTTCATAGATGTAGCGCGAAAGAGTATCCCGAACCTGTGTCTTGATGACATTCCATTCTGTGGTGTTATTGTCTTCGCAATAATCGATGACTGCCTGCACGCGCTTCGTCATTTCACGCACCAGCGTCTCCGAATCCCGCATATAGATGAACCCGCGGGAAACGATATCCGGCCCTGCCAAGACCGCGCCGGAACCGCGTTCCAGGACCATCGTGACAATGACCATGCCGTCCTGCGACAGCTGCTGTCGATCCCGAATGACGATATTGCCGACGTCGCCGACACCGAGTCCGTCAACGTATACTTTACCGGCCTGTACCTTGTCCCCCAGTTGCCCTTTGCGACTGGTGAACTCAAAAATCTGGCCGTTGTCGCCGATAAGAATGTTATCCTTGGCGACGCCCATGCTTTCCGCCAATTCCGCATGTTTGTACAGCATCCGATACTCACCGTGCATCGGAATAAAGAAACGCGGCCGCAACAGCGCGAGCATCATCTTCAACTCTTCCTGCGAACCGTGGCCGGAGACATGCACTCCCTGCGTCGAGCCGTGCACCACATGAGCCCCGAGCTTGATCAACTTATCAATGGTTCGGCCGACACTCGTTTCATTCCCGGGAATCGGCGAGGCCGACAAAATAACCGTATCATTCGGATGAATCCGGATTTGCCGATGTGAGCCGTCCGCCATGCGCGACAACCCGGCCATCGGTTCCCCCTGGCTGCCCGTCGTCAGAATCAGCAACTGATCCGGACGATACCGGCTGACTTCCTCGGCATCGATAAACGTTCCCTCCGGTGCCTTGAGATAGCCCATCTCCCGGGCAATCCCGACCACATTGACCATGGAGCGGCCGAATACCGCCACCTTGCGCTCATGTGCCACGGCAGCGTCCACTGCCATCTGCACCCGCGATACGTTGGACGCAAACGTTGCGAGAATAATCCGTCCCCGCACCCCGTTGAACGCACGCATCAAGGCATCCGCAACAATCGCTTCCGACTGCGTATGACCGGGCCGCTCCGCATTCGTGGAGTCCGCGCAATACGCCAGAACACCGCGATTTCCCAACTCAGTAATCTTGCGAAAATCCATCAACTTGCCGTCCACCGGCGTGTAGTCGATCTTGAAGTCGCCGCTGTGCACAATCGTGCCGACCGGCGTACGGAAGTAAATCCCGCAAGAATCCGGAATCGAGTGATTGACATGGAAAAAACCTACCTTGAATACGCCAGCCCGGATCTCATCGCCGGACTTCACGACATTCAATTCATACTTGCCGATTCGATGCTCACGCAGTTTTCCCTCGATTAAGCCGCAGGTAAGGCGTGTCGCATACACGGGCGCGGTCACCTGCTTCAGCAGGTACGCCAGCGAGCCGATATGGTCCTCGTGACCGTGCGTAATAACGATCGCCCGAATTTTGTCCCTATTCTCTATAAGGTAAGTAAAATCGGGGATAACAATATCCACCCCGAGCATTTCCGAATCCGGAAATGCCAAACCCGAATCCAAAACAACAATATCCTCACCGTACCGGAATACGGTCATATTCTTACCGATTTCCCCTAAGCCTCCCAAGGGAATAATTTGCAATCTTTCATTTGCCAAAATAATACCTCCTGTATTGTATTTTCGAACATATTTTTCCCGAACAATTCTGACTTACTGACCTGCTTAGCCGCTCACAAACCGATACCTACATTATACCACATGCCAGCTCGGTCGCTTAGGGAATACGGACTTCCGAGAAACCGGGGTTTCTGCGCTTTACAGCCGCAAAAAAAGACGGGAGACCCCGTCTTCATGCCAATGTTTCCGGCGGTTGCGGACCGTATTTATTGACTCCGCTCTGCGATCCCTGCAGGTAGCAGTACAGCAGGTACAAGCCGATAATCGGCACCAGTCCGATCAACAGCCACCAACCCGTGCGTCCCGTGTCATGCAGGCGACGTACCCCTACCGCTAATGACGGCAGGAGCAACGCTAACGAAATAAGCGCCGGAATCGTTTCTACCGCTGCGGAGCCGTCTCCCGCAAACGGTCCCAAAAGGATCTGCACCAAGGAGTTGAACAACCAGCAGGAAATCGTAAATTTCCAAAACTCCGCGCGGGAAGCCCGACCGTTAAAATCCGCATACTTCTCCTGCAGGCAGCGCTTGATTGCCCCTGTCCACGTCATTTCCGGTGCTTGTGTGCCGTTCCATTCGTTCATACACATCGTTCCTCTCTTTCGCCCGTTTCCGGTGTCTTCCGTTGGCATATTTCATCATCTTAATTATACCGCTATCGG
The DNA here is from genome assembly GCA_022771805.1 of Veillonellaceae bacterium. Lineage (GTDB taxonomy): Bacteria > Bacillota > Negativicutes > Veillonellales > Negativicoccaceae > JALELM01. The sequence goes on from JALELM010000002.1 coordinate 126,117, forward strand.
ATGCCCATAAACAACAAGACGATATGTTCGGCACGACAAACGACGGTTCGCTCCGTTTCGTTACAACAGCAAGCCGACAAACCAGTGGCAACCGATCGCTCCCAAAACGGTCCACACCAACGGAAACCTGTTCCACGCCAAACCGACGGCCAGCAATGAGGCAACGAGCACCGGCAGCGGCGCCTGTACCGCGGTACCGGACCAAATCCCCGGAGCAATGAGAGCCGTCAAGACGGCATAGGGTGTCAAACGCAGGGCGCGCCTTCCCGTAGCCGAAACCCGCTCAAGGAAATTACCGAAAAATGGCAATACCCGCGGAATGAGCGTTGCCAGACAAAGTCCGACGAGTATGACCGGATATTTATTTTCCATCTGCACTCTCCTCCCAGACCATCGCAATAACCAACGCCGTCGCCGCGGCCGTCAGCAGGGTCAGACCGCTGCCGATGCCGAGACGGGCTGCCGCCCAGACACAGAGCGGGTGCATGACGAACGCCGCCAAAGCGACGGGGCGGGACTCCGGCCGATCCCGCAAAGCCGGAACAAGCAAGGCGATAAAGAGCGCATATAAGCCGAAGCCCATGCTGTCCGCCAAGCCGGGCGGCAGGATTTCCTGTACCGTCAGACCGAGCAGTGTGCCCGCAACCCAGGCTGCGTAACCGATACAGCCGATACCGAGCGCCGTTTGCGAGGACATTTCCGCTTCCCCGCTCAGCGTGATCACGGAAAAGCTTTCGTCCGTCACCCAAGCGCCGAGCAGCGCACGTTGCCAGCGTGCCGTATCGACGGGAATTTTAGCGGCCACCGCCGCCGACAAAAGCAAATGCCGCAAGTTAACGACCGCTCCGGCAAACACTGCGTCGCCCGCCGTCGCGCCCGCCGCAAGGAGAGAAATAACCATGAATTGCGAAGCCCCCGCATAAATAAAGATCGAGGACGCCGCAATAAACCAGGTCGGCAAAGCATATGCCGCCGCCAGTACGCCGTAAGCAACGGCAATGGGTATGTAGCCGATTGCAATCGGAATTCCCCGCAACAATCCCTCCCGAAACTCTCGTGACATCGCCTCGCCCCCTTAGTAGTAATTCTTGTGATTATAACAAAAGGGGTAGTAAAAGACAAGACAGCATATGCCGCTTGCCATCTGTGTACACCATATCCGTCTGCGGTGGACAACTTCGCGATTATTGTGCACAAAAATGTCGTTTACTCTCCGCCGCGCGTTACTTTCTCAAAAATTTTACGATTCTTATTCCTATCCGTTTACTTATCCACACCCAGATAAGGAGGTTATCCACACTTATCCACTCCTCATATTGATAACAGAGCATAACGAACAGATTGCCTAATACAGGCTGTTTTCTGTTTCATTTTCACTATCTTCATTCCTTCCTCCGGAGATTTATCCACAGGTATCCCTGTCCGCTCCAAAGATATATTCGTCCGAAACCGCCGTTTTACATGCTTTTTACCTTCTCAAAACGTTTTTACACTCCGCCCGGTGGATATATGTGAATAACAATGTGGATAACTGTTTGTTTCATCGACTGCACGCCGTGTTATAAGATCAAACAACCGGTAGCAAGCACGTCTCTTTCTTTGTTGCGTCATAATAAAAGCACTGCTTTCGCAGTGCTTTTATTATGACTCATTCACTCTGTATGGTTTCCAAGATTCGGTACACCCATTCCGAGACTTGGTAAAGATGCTCCTCGAGGATGTACTCTTCCGGCGTATGAACCTTTGTCATCCCGGTTGCCAGCACGACCGCGGGAAAACTGTGCCGATTGAAATTGTTTGCATCGCTGCCGCCGCCGGTCGCAGTGACGATCGGTTCGATGCCGACGGCACGAGCAGCCTCGCTCGCCAGCAAAATACTCGGACTGTCCGGCTCAATAAAGTACGGCTGATATTTTTCAATGACTTCTACTTCCGCAATGCCGCCCGGGAAATCTTTTTCCACGGATTGGAATGCCTCGACCATCGCTTTTGTCTGCGCCGCCAATTTTTCCGGATTGCGGCTGCGGGCTTCCGCCTGCAAGGTGCAGCTGTCGGCGACGATATTCGTTGCAATACCGCCTTCGATAAAGCCGACATTCGCCGTTGTTTCTTCGTCAATGCGACCGTACGGCAAGCGACTGAGTGCCGTCCCCATCATCACAACGGCATTGATTCCGTCTTCCGGAGCCAAACCGGCATGGGAACGACGCCCGTGCATGGTAACATGGATCGCATTTTGGCCGGGCGCCTGATTGATGATCTTGCCCGGTGCGCCGCTGGAGTCCATCACATACCCGAAATCAATCCCCTGCGTATAGTCGGTGTCAATATGTCGGGAGCCGTTCAGGCCTCCTTCTTCGGCAATGCAGAAAATGATAACCAATTTACCGTGCGGCAAATTCTGCTCATTCATCAGGCGCAACCCTTCGAGAATGGCCACGACGCCGGACTTATCATCACTGCCGAGAATCGTATCTCCCTTGGATGTAATCACACCGTCAATCAGTTGCGGTTCAATCCCTTCGCAGGGCTCTACGCAATCCATATGTGCGGTAAAAGCTACCGTAGGCAAGCCTGCACGGGTCGCTTCAAAGGTCGCTATAATGTTCCCCGTCGTGCCGTTAATCGCCTCGCCGGCATTGTCTTCATGAATGGTACTTGCGCCGAGCTCTTTCAGACGTGCTTTCAGCAAATCGGCAACTTCACGTTCATCGCCGGTGTGACAGGTAATCCCGACCAGTTCAAAAAATTCTTGCAACACACGTTCTTTATTGATCATGTCGCTCCTCCTCTTCTTTCTCGTCCTCCCACCAATAGCCGGGCCGTACAGCCTGCTCGCCAAATTTGGCTCGGAGGGAATCCAATGTGCGTGCCACCTGCCGTTGCCGCTCCCGCTCGCCGGGGAAAAGGGACATTTCTTCGCCGGCCGGAATCAGGTTCGAAGCGGTAACCCCCAACAAGCGCACGCCTTCCTTACGCTTGATTCTATTATATAACTCATGCACCCGGAAATACAATTCCTGCTGCAAGTCCATCGGCTCGGTAACCGTCACGGAACGAGTTATCGTCTTGTACGATCCCGTACGCAATTTGAGTGTAACCGTCCGCGCGCGCAGGCCTTCCCGCCGCAAACCGGCAGCCACCAAATCGCAGTAGCGCTGCAGGTAACGCAAAATCACCGCATCATCATGCAAGTCCTCCGGATATGTTTCCTCTTCACCGAGCGACTTTCTTTGCCGATTCCCTTCCACGGGGCGGTCATCTTTGCCCTGCGCCAGTTCCTTCAGGATTTGTCCGTGTCTGCCGACAAGCCGCTCGAGTTGCAGCGGATCGGCAGCGGCGACATCACCGATGGTATGCAAGCCGGCGCGTAGCAGGATCGCTTCGGTTTTCCCGCCGACCCCCCAAAGCTTACGCACGGGCAAGGGAGCGAGGATTTCCTTCTCGCGACCGTACGGAATGACTACCAAACCGTTCGGCTTGTGCAGATCGCTGGCCAGTTTAGCAAGAAATTTATTCGGAGCGATACCGACCGATGCGGTCAGCTCCGTGGCGGCATAAATATCCCGCTGTACCGCCCGGCCGAGATCCTGCAGCGTGGCAAAATGCGCTCCCAGCCCCGATACATCGAGAAACGCTTCATCCAGGGATAAGGGTTCGATAGCGGGCGCATAGCGCAATAAAATTTCCCGTATCCGATGAGAAATTTTGCGGTAGACAGCTATTCGCGGCGCAACAAAGATCCCGTCCGGACAACGCTCCCGCGCAATTTTTCCGGCCAACGCGGAATGTACGCCATAGCGTCTCGCTTCATACGATGCCGTCGCAACCACTCCCCGCGCCGAAACGCCGCCGACAATGACCGGCTTGCCCCGCCATTCGGGATGGTCTCGCTGTTCCACCGAGGCGTAGAACGCATCCATATCCACATGCATTATCCAACGCCGCATATCGGCTCCTTTCCAAAAAGACGCCCTCGCCGGAACGAGTGCGCCTTTTTCATTTACTGCTTACTTCTTCGCCTTTTTCTTTTTTTCTTTTCTTTCTTCTCTTTTTTATTCTTTGATTTCTTCTTCTTTTTGCGTAAAACAATTTCTTCTACGGGCTCCGGCTCTTCGTCCCGGACTTCTTCGTATTCGTCCTCACCGACCGGCTCGAAATCTTCCGGCAGTTCCCCGTCTTCCCATTCTTCCTCGTATTCGTCAGCCGCTTCGAAGTCGTCGTCAAGCCACGGGCCTTCCTCTTCGCAAAGACAACCGTCTTCGTACAGCTCCCCCTGTAAATCTTCGTACAGATCAATTACCTCGTCTACCAGCTCTCCCAGCTTGCGGTAGCGATCCCGGCGCAATAATACCTGCTCCGCCGCAAATTCATGCATCGCGACCTCATCCGTCCCCTCGTCCTGTTCGGCCAATTCTTCCCGCCGGCGCAATAACTCTTGATGGATTTCCTCCCCATCCAACAGCTCGCGGCACACCTCATGAAGCAGCGCTCCGATCGTCAGGCGATATACATCTTTCGGTCCCATGCTGTTCATTGTCAGTCCTCCTTCAGGCAACTCAAGTCGTTTCTATACATATGTTCGTCACGCAATTACATTTTCCTTTTTATTTCTTCTCTCTTTTTCTATGCTATACTAGCTATACTATAAAATACTGCTATTAAAAAGGAGATTGTATGGACAACGACTATCCTGGTTGGCAAATTTTTTTCCTTGTAGCTTTAATTATTGCAAACGGTGTGTTCTCGGCGACCGAATTGGCCATCGTCAGCGCGAAAAAAACTCGCTTGGCGCAACGGGCGGAAAAAGGTGATGCTGGTGCCGAAGCGGCAATGGAAATTGCCCAGGATCCGAGCCAAATGTTTTCGACAATCCAGATCGGTATTACTTCGGTCGGTATTTTGACCGGTATGCTCGGGGCCTCCTCGCTGTCCGGACCGCTGGCGAATATTTTCCGTCAGATTCCCTTCCTGGCTCCCTATGCACAGGCTTTGAGCCTTTTCCTCATCATGGCGCTCATTTCGTACCTCACCCTTCTGATCGGTGAGCTTGTACCGAAACGGATCGCCCTGAATTCTCCCGAAGTCATCTCGGCGGCAGTGGCTCGGCCGATGCAAGCCTTTGCGCGACTGAATAAGCCGATCGTCTGGTTTCTTACCGTCTCGACCAATGCGACCTTGCGCCTGCTCGGAATCAAGATCCGCAGTGAAGAGCCCGTCACGGAAGAAGAAATTCGTTTTCTTCTGCGCCAAGGAGCACAACTCGGTGCCTTTGATGCGGCTGAGCCGGAGTTGGTGGATCGCGTTTTCCGTCTGGACGATGTACCGGTGGAGTATATCATGACCGCCCGGCCTCAACTTATTTGGTTGGATTTGGCTACTTCGGAAGAAGATTTGAATCGCGTCATTTTACAGTGCAACCACACCCGTCTGCCCGTCGGCCAGGAGTCTCTGGATGACTTTCGCGGTCTCGTTGCCGTACGGGATCTGCTCTCGCATCGCTTGCGGCATCCCGAGCGCAGCTGGAAGGAAATCATCACTTCCGTCCTTCGTCCTCCCCTGTATATTCCGGAAACGTTGACGCTGAATAAAACGCTTGCCCTTTTCCGTGAGAAAAATGCTCACGAAGCCGTTATTCTGGATGAGTACGGCGCACCGGAAGGGCTTGTCACGCTGCATGATATCCTGGAAGAGCTCCTCGGAGCCATGCCGGGAAGCGTACGAGAGAGAATTCAGGAACGCAATCGTATTATTCCGCGCGGAAATAACGCCTGGTTGGTCGACGGCCTCCTGCCGATCGAAGAGTTTAAAGAGTCGTTCCGCATTACGGAACCGCTCCCCAAAGAAGGGCAGGACTATTACAAGACTGTCGGCGGCTTCGTCATCTACCTCTTCGGTTATTTGCCGCAGGAAACAGAAATCATCCGGTATAACGAATGGCAGTTCGAAATCATCGACAATGACAATTTTCGTGTCGATAAAGTGTTGCTGACACGCCTGCCCGTGCCGCGAGCGGAAACGGAAAATAAACCCGAGGAATAAACCTCCTCTCTTTGCATTTTATGCCACGTATGCTATAATAAAAGCAGAAAAGGAAAGGATTACCATCCGTTTTCTATAGCGTCACCATTACTCGAGACGGGTTCCATGTCTGCATGGGTTTTCGTTTGGGATTGGCTTCGAAATATTGCCGGGTGGTAATCTGCTTGTATAAGGAAAGAGCTTTCTCCGCGGAGAAAGCTCTTTTCCTTATGTATTGCATTCCGTTTTGCCGAAAGAAAAAAGCTGCGCTCCCATTACGGAAATGCAGCTTCTTTTAATGTATAGAATTATTGTGCAGCGCTTTCATCATACCGCTCGGTTCGTGTCAAATCGACTTCCGTCAACGGTATCAGCTTGGTCTTATGCTTCCACTTGTAGCCCAGATAAACGGCTAGGAACGCCGGAATGCCGATATAGGCAACACTGGCACCGTACCAATCGATTTGTTCACCGGTAAAGGCTGAATAGTTTTGACCGGCGATAACGATAAGGCATACCGTCAAAGCAAAGAGCGGCCCGAACGGGAAGAATGCCGCCTTGTACGGCAACTCATTCAAATCATGTCCCTGTGCTACCATGGCTCGCCGGAATCGGTATTGGCTGACTGCGATACCTACCCAGGTAATAAAACCTGCCATGCCGCTGATATTTACCAGCCAATTATATGCTACACCGTCGCCGATAAGACTCGTAAGAAAAGCGAACAGACCGAACACCGAGGTCAATAACAATGCGTTGACCGGAACGCCCCGCTTGTTCAATTTCATCAATGATTTCGGTGCCTGTCCTTCTTCCGCCAAGGCATACAACATCCGTGTCGACACATACAGACCGGAGTTCCCGGCGGAAAGAACCGCCGTCAAAATAACCGCATTCAGGAGCCCCGCCGCCGCCGGGAAACCGAAACGATCAAAGACCAGCGTAAACGGACTGATGGAAACATTCTCAATCGATGAATTCAACAGGTTCGGGTCCGTATACGGGATCAGGAAACCGATAACAGTGAAGGCTCCCAGATAAAAAATCAACAACCGCCAGAAAATGGAGTGGACGGCTTTCGGAATCGATTCCTCCGGATTCGCCGCTTCACCGGCAGCAACCCCGATCATTTCCGTTCCCTGGAAAGAGAACCCCGCTACCATAAATACACTCAGAATGGAAAGCCAACCGCCGACGAACGGCGCTTCTCCCACCGTCCAGTTAGCAAAACCCGGTGAGGTTCCACCCACGCCCAAAATAATCAATGTCCCGATGAACAGGAAAACCAATACTGTGATTACCTTGATGCCGGCAAAAATGAATTCACTTTCTCCGAACGAACGAGTCGATAAATAATTCAGGAAAAAAATTACCAGAAAAAACAAAGCCGACCAGACGATTGCCGGTGTATCGGGAAACCAATACTTCATGATCAATGCACCTGCAACCAGCTCCGCCGCCAAAGTAATCGCCCAATTAAACCAATAATTCCAACCCAACGCAAAACCGAATGCTTTATCAACAAAACGCGAAGAATACGTACCGAAAGAACCTGCTACCGGCATGTACGTTGCCATTTCTCCGAGTCCGGTCATCAGGAAAAAAACCATAATCCCAATCAATCCGTATGCAACCAATGCACCGCCCGGACCTGCTTGAGATACCGTTTCGCCTCCGGCTACGAACAAGCCGGTCCCGATGGCTCCACCCAGAGCGATCATATTTATGTGACGTTCTTTGAGACTGCGTTTCAAACCCGGCTCCTTTGTCATAGTTACCGTTTTGTTTTCACTCATTACGATCACCCTCTTTTCCTTAAATTTAATAGCTAAATTATAAGCATTGCTCCGCAACTTTGCAACCCTTTGTTTACCATTTTACAAAAAACGGAAAACAACGACCGTGCAGTATTCTGCTGCTCGGATTCACTAAACTCCCTAAGTACGACCTCTACATGTACTCAAGGGTACGACACCACAGGTATTATGTTGTATCCGCTAGAAGAAATCTGACTATTACCGCATTCGTATGCCTTTTCCTCATAAATAAAAAACACCGCCCGCCGGGCGGTGTTTCTTACAGATCCAGATTGGTTACGTTTTTGGCATTGGCCTGAATAAATTCCCGGCGCGGTTCTACCTTATCTCGCATCAGCACGGTAAAGATACGATCGGCTTCTACCGCATCACGCATCCCTACCCGCAGGATTGTCCGATATTCCGGATTCATCGTCGTATCCCACAACTGTACGGCATCCATTTCCCCGAGACCTTTATAACGCTGTACGGCAATTCCATCTCGGCCGATTTCATTCAATTTGCTGTTCAATTCATCATCGCTGTACATGTACCACTTACTGCGTCCCTTTCGTAATTGATACAAAGGCGGTTGTGCAATATAGACATGCCCGCCCGTAATCAGCGGTTTCAAATAGCGATAGAAAAAGGTCAGCAACAACGTTCGGATATGTGCCCCGTCGACGTCGGCATCCGTCATGATAATAATTTTGTCGTAACGAAGTTTTTCTATCTCAAACTCATCGCCGATTCCCGTACCGAAAGCGGTGATCATCGAACGAATCTCCTCATTGCTCAGAATTTTATCCAAACGTGCCTTTTCCACGTTCAAAATTTTACCCCGCAGCGGCAAGATCGCCTGGAAGCGACGATCCCGACCCGATTTTGCGGAGCCGCCCGCACTGTCACCTTCGACGAGGTAAATCTCTGTCAGTTTCGAATCGCGTTCGGAACAATCGGCAAGCTTCCCGGGCAGGCTCGACACTTCCAATGCATTCTTGCGTCTCGTCAACTCCCGCGCTTTGCGGGCCGCTTCCCGGGCACGGCTGGCCAAAATTGATTTTTCAATGATCCGTTTACCGTCCGCCGGGTGTTCTTCCAAGAATGTCCGCAAACCTTCCGAGACCAAAGTATCGGTAATGCCTCGTACCTCACTGTTACCCAGTTTGGTCTTTGTCTGCCCCTCGAACTGCGGACCGGGAACTTTTGCACTGATAACCGCGGTCAAACCTTCCCGGACATCTTCGCCGGAAAGATTTTCCTCGTTCTCCTTAATCAGCCCTGTCCGGCGCGCATAATCGTTCAATGTTCTTGTCAACGCCGTGCGAAAACCGGATAAATGCGTTCCGCCCTCAATCGTGTTGATATTATTCGCAAAAGAGTAAATATTTTCACTGAAGCCGTCATTATATTGCATGGCGACATCAAGAATGATGCCTTCCCGTGCGCCTTCAAATTCAATAACGGTATTGTGGATGGTATCTTTATTGGAGTTCAGATACTCAATAAAGGTTTTCAGACCGCCTTCGAAATGATAATCTTCTACGCGCGGTTCGTCCCCGCGCTCGTCACGCAACTGAATGGTCAGCCCCTTATTGAGGAAAGCAAGCTCTTTGAAGCGTGTCGCCAACACATCAAATGAAAAGACGATCGAATTAAAAATGGTTCTGTCCGGCAAAAAATGCACCGTTGTCCCCGTATTATCCGCCGTGCCGTAAGAATGGAAACCTTCCGTTACCTTGCCGCGAGAAAATACCATCTCATGAATTCTTCCTTCTCGCCGGACGGTTACACGCATTTCTTCACTCAAGGCATTGACTACCGACACGCCGACACCATGCAAACCGCCGGAAATGGCATATCCTTCGCCGCCGAATTTCCCGCCGGCATGAAGCACCGTCAAAACGACTTCCAGTGCCGGTTTACCCGTTTTATGCATATCTACAGGAATACCGCGGCCGTTATCGACTACGGTAATACTGTTATCCGGATGGATCGTCACCCAAATATGTGTACAATAACCGGCCAACGCTTCGTCGATACTGTTGTCGACAACTTCGTAAACCAAATGATGTAAACCGCGCTCCGCCGTATCCCCGATATACATTCCCGGGCGTTTACGAACTGCTTCCAGACCTTCCAGAACCTGGATATCTTTTGCGCCGTAACCGCTTTTTTTCTTTTCATTTTCTGCCATAGTCTGCCTCTCTTTATTACCTGTTATGTATCTATTATACACTATTTTGAAAAGTAAAGCGCTCCATTTTATCAAAATTCGCCTTTTTTCGCTTGTTTTGTTTTTTCAGCAGTCGGGGTACATAGAAAAAAGAAAGGACAAATTTTCTTTTCTTCATTCTTCTTTCCGTCGATTCAGTTTATTCAGTAAATTTTTTTGAAACGCCTCACTTAAATCAGCCAACGGTCGCCCCGTAATCAGTTGCAACAATTGTCTTCTTTCCTCTGCGGTGTCATGGCGGTTATATACACAATCCAACAAACGATAAATTAATTGCTGTTTTGCTTTTTCATATTCTTTGCCTGCACAGCCCGTCTCGGCCACCGCTTCCGGATACGATGCTGCCGGATTTCGTTTCAAGTACCGTAAAACGGCATAGCGCTTCTCTTCCGATTCTTTTGTCACACAATTACCGCAAAGATCGGACGCTGCGGTTTGTTCTCCGCAACGCGGACAAGGATGCCAGCCGAGAGATTGTTTTCGGTTACGTAAACGTAATTGCTCAATACGCAGCTTGAATAATGCTTCGCTGAGATCCGGCGGTAACGAAGCGTTCAAGCTTTCCCGGACTGCCGCTACTTCTTCCTTTTGTAACGGCACCGGTTGCGCTTCCGCTGCTGCAGCCTTCTTTTCTTTCTCCGCGATTTTCGCACGGCCGATACGCAATACTATATCGTTACATTCCATTTGCGGACAATGTTTTCGGATGCTCTCCAAAACAGCATCCTTGCGCATAAACAATTCCTGTAACCAAACGGAATTTTCCGCATATACATGCAATACGGCATCTTCGAGCTTGGTCGGATACGATTTTTTCGCCAGCATCGTGCCGACAATGACTGGCCAGGCATGTTTCAAGTTAAAAATTTGAAAGCTTGCATTATCGCCCCATCGTTGCTGCCATTCCGACAATATCCCGTCAATACGATCCATCGTATTTCAACTCCCGACACAATGAAGCTTCTGCTGCCCAGGAAGGCATGGCTGCCGAAGTAATAATCGTCTGTAATTTATGTTCGCGAGTCCAGGCCAGCAATTGCTCCCGCCGTTCTTCATCCAGCTCACTGAATACATCATCAAGCAAAAGAACGGGATACTCTCCCAATTGTTCACCGAGATAATCCGTTTCACAAATTTTTATTGCCAGAACCGCCAACCGCTGCTCTCCCTGCGAACCGTATTCCGCAAGCGGCAAAGCCCCGTTGTGGAACGCCAAATCATCCCGCTGGGGGCCGACCGATGTATAACCGTAACGCAAGTCCTGCTCGCGTCGCTGCAATAATAATTCCGAATACTGTGCAGCTGTCACTTCTTCCCCGGAAACATAGGAACGACGATACACCAATCTTAAATCCAGACGACCGGCAGACCACTGCTTACCGACTTCGACAATCCGTTTATTCCAATCCTCCACGGCCGCCAGACGATAGCGGGTAATAATCGCTGCCTGTTTCGCCAGCTGTTCATCCCAAACAGCCAATTCCTGTTCTCTTCTTTCTTTCAACAAAACATTTCGTTGTGCCAAAATCCGCATATAGCGCAATAAGGCATCATAATAGTTACCGTCCGCTCGAGATAAACTCAGATCCAAAAAACGACGTCTGACTTGCGGACCTCCTTTTATCAATTGCAAATCCTGCGGCCCGAAAAAAATAGTCTGCAAACTGCCTACCAATTCTTTTTGGCGTACCGGCGTTGCATTCACGGAAAATTCTTTACCGGTCGATAACAACTTCACCTGCACATATTGCCGAACTCCCAGGCGCTCAAAATCCACACGCACCGAAGATGTTTCCGCACCTTGCCGGATCAAGACCCGATCATGATGCGTGCGCGGTGATTTTCCGACAGAAGCAACATACAGTCCTTCGAGAATATTTGTTTTCCCCGCACCGTTGGCACCATAAAGACAGTTAATTCCCGGCTCAAATTCAAATTGAAAATCGCTGTAATTGCGAAAATCAACCAGGTGCAACTTCAGGATTCGCATATGTTCACGGTCAGAGTACCGATATCCGGCACATCTACCCGATCCTCCGGTCTTATTTTTTTTCGCACAACAGTACAAGAGGAACCGTTTACCCAAATTTCACCACTCTGAATCAGATGCTTCGCCTCCGCTCCGGAGCTGACTATTCCCGCCAGTTTCAGAAGACGATCTAATTCAATATACTCGGTATGAATGTCAATTTTCCTCATTTGAATTACTCCGCATCGGTGTAACCAGGTAACGATACCACTTGTCTTCTTCCTGTTCAACACGCATCGGACCGTTACGCAAAATATGTAAAATCACGGTATCGCCGGTCGAACGTTTTAAAATATCCAACAAATAAAAACAATTGAATGCTATCTGCAACGGTTCCCCCTCATACTCACAGGCCACGCTTTCCTCCATACTACCTGCTTCCGCATTGGTGACATGAATGTCCACCTGTGTAGGTTGCCAGGACAAAGAAACCGTTTTATATGACATATCCCGTGCCAACAGTGAAGCACGTTCCAATGCACCGGTAAATTCCCGCCGATCAATTATTGCCCGAGCATCAAACTGCGAGGGGAAGATCCGGTTGTAATCGGGAAACTTTCCTTCAATCAGTAATGAAGTGAAGTATACATTACTGAAGCGAAATGCCACCTTGTGACGATACCAACTGATTTCCACCGGTTCAGCTCCGTCCGTAGGCAATAGACGAACTACATCCGAAAGTACCTTCTCCGGAATGATAATTCCCGGATTACTTCCCATATCATGGCCGATACCCACTTCCCGATAAACCAGTCGATACGTATCGGTTGCTACCATGCGTGCCCGTTCTCCATCTACTTCCAGTAAAAGACCGCTGAAAATAGGTCGCTGTGATTCACTGGCAACGGCAAATTGGGTTTGCTGGTACATTTCTTTTAACTGATCGCCGGGCAGAGTTACCTGCTGTGCTGCTTCAAAGTTTTCAACCCGTGGAAATTCAGAAACGATACCGATAACCACTTCATTATCACTGCGCCCCGCACGGATAGAAAGCATGTTATTTTCCGTTTTCTTCATAATTTTCACAGCGCCATCCGGAAACTTTTTGACCATTTCCGGCAAATAGGAAGCCATTATTACGACTTCACCCGATTCTTCCACTTGCGCGGGAACCGAGACGCGAATGCCTGTTTGGTAATCGGTTGCTTGCATCTCCAATACATTGTTCTCGGCACGAAGCAGAATACCGGCATATACATTGTTTCCTACTTTTTGTGTAGCTAAACGACTGACTTGATCAAATGCTTTTTGTAAATCACGGGAATGAATGATGAGTTTCATAAAGAGCCTCCTTAACGAATACGGAATTTGATTGATTTCAATTAGTTCGTAGTAGAAGTAGTAGGAAGAGTGAATAAGTGGAAAAGTATGTGGACTGCAGTATTTTTGGGCGGGAAAGGCTTGCATAATTCGGTGGAAAGTGAATGTCTCTTTACACTGAATCCCCTGTTCCCTGAGAAAATGTGGATAAATACGAGGTTTATCCACATATTATCCACATTCAGTACACTATTTATTCACCCTTCAAAATAGCAGTGAGCGTGTGTACATCTTGTTGTAAGATTTCATTTTTACGCATTTCGGTTTCGATTTTTTCCCGGGCGTGAATAATGGTGGTATGATCCTGTTTATTGAACGCATCGGCAATTTCCTTAAAGGAAATATCGAGTAACTCACGGCAAAGATACATGGCTACCTGACGAGGAACAACAATGTTTTTAGTTCTTGTTTTGCCCACCAGTTTTTCGCGGCGGATTTTATAGTATGCCGCTACTTCGTGAATAATTAAGTCCGGATTCAAGATGACTTTTTTCTTTTTCGGTAAACGATCCGCCAGATGCGTCTCCAGCCATTCCATAGTCAGAATAGGCACGGGGTGAAGCGAATACGACATCGCGATTTGATTGAAAATACCCTTTATTTCTCGAAAATCCGTGGAAAAGTTTTCGACAAGAAAAGGAATTACGTCGTTGGCAAAAACAATATGTGAGTTTGCCGCCTGTTTTTTCAGAAAAGCCGCTATGATTTCGTAATTCGGCGGTTTAATTTCTACGACTAAGCCGGAAAGAAAGCGTGAAATCAGACGCTTTTCTACTTTTTCCATATCATCCGGCAACCGGTCGCAAGTCATTATAATTTGCTTTCTAGAATTGATCAGATCATTGAAAGTATGAAAGAACTCTTCCTGTGTACCTTCTTTCTTTCCGAAAAATTGTACATCGTCGATTAAAAGATAATCTACAGAGCGATACTTTTGCCGAAAAGCTTGTGTCGAACGGACATCCCGATGGTGCAGCGATTCGATAAAATCATTAGTAAAGGCCTCGCTGCTGAGAAAAACAAATTTCTTGTCCGGAGCATGCTCGGTTAAATAATTACAAACGGCATGCATTAAATGTGTTTTTCCAAGCCCCGACTCGCCGTAAATAAATAAAGGGTTTTGTAATTGGATCGCATCACCGGCGGAATTTTTTGCGACGGCCTGTGCAGCGGAAAAGGCGATTTGATTTGGTTGCCCGACAATAAAGCTGTCGAAAGTACAAGACGCATCAATCGGAACTTGATCAGCCTGAAGTTTTGCCAAGGGTATTTCCGGCTCTATCGGCGACAAAGCTGTCTGTGTCGGGATACTGTTTGTGTTTTCCGAGGCTGCCGGTTTTACTTCCGGCGGCTGTAACAGCTTGGAAATTTCCTGTGCCGGATCCGACCGTGTTATGCTGCCGGCGGGAGATACACCTCCTGCCCTTTCCGCAACAATTGATGGCGTCGGAGCAGACGGTTCAAGCGGTGCAGCGGGCATATTCGGTAGAGTAATGATTACTCGCATCTCGTTACCGGTCAAATTATGCAATTCGGTGTGTAATAAAGGCAACACGTTTTGCTCCAGCCATACTTTGAAGAACGGTTTGCTGACTTGCAAAACGATTTCTTTATTTTCTTCATGTAAAGCAACGGGCAGGACATAGCGCATCAACAGATCGATGGTATCCGGTTGCAATTGTCCGGACATGCGTTGCAGAACCTGCTCCCAAAAGTCAAAAATGGTATTCATAACTCACTCCGAAAAAATGGGAAAAACTTACCAAACGGGATGTTTTTCCGCCAGATAAAATTGTGGATAAGTATGTGTATATTTTAACAGATTTACATCTTGAATAAAACCGTTGCCGTTTTTCAAATAAAAAACACCCGCTTTAGCAGGTGTTTTTATTATCCGAAAGGTGTTGAATAACTTACTTTTTCACGACCGCGGTATATACCCAGCCGAGGATGAAGCCGATGACGGAAAAGGATACCCAGCCGAGGCCGAAACCGAAAAGCGGTAAATTTCCTTCCATCCATTGCGTAGCGGTTTCCAACTCAAAACCGGCTGTCCGCAACCCGTCATACAGGGCGGGAATCATGGTGAAGAGCATGGTGGTCAAAAATACCGCCTGTCGATTATGAAAGAGCGGTGCCAAGAAAGTCAACGCGATCAGTACCATGGTTAACGGATACAGGAACATCAGCACCGGAATCGCTGCGGAAATGATTGTGGAAAGACCGAACATTCCGATGAAAAAGGAAACGGCCGCAAAAACGGTAACCCAGGCACGATGTGAAAGTTGCGGGATCAACTCCGTAAAGTAAGATGCACAGGAGGTAATCAGACCGATACTTGTAGTCAGGCAGGCAAGCAATACGATGATTGCCAGGATAACCGCACCGGGGGCACCGAAGTAGTACTGCGTCGACAGCGAAAGAACCGGAGCGCCGGTTTCCTGTAAACCGATGCCGCTGACTGAAGTCGCACCGATGTTGGCGATGAAAATATATACGACACCCAAGCAAACCGCCGCAATCAAACCGGAGCGGAAGGTCGCATTGGCAATATCACTTTCAAATTCTGCGCCGTATTGACGTACGGCCTTTATGATCAGGAAACCGAAGACAATGGAAGCCAGTGCATCCATTGTATTGTAGCCGTCAAGGAATCCTTGCGCTAAAGCAACGGAGCTTGTAGCATATGCATCCGTCGGAGGCTGGGGCAAGCCGATCGGAGTAACTAACGACTTGGCTACCAGCACGGCTAACATCAGCAGCAATAAAGGTGTCAGAGTCCGACCGATGCGATCAACGAGTTTATTCGGTGAGATCGAGAACCACCAGGAAATGACGAAAAATACAGCCAGAAAAGCGGCCAGCTCCATATTGCCGGCGCCCGCCCCGAGAAACGGTCGAATACCGATTTCATAAGAAACGGTACCGGTACGCGGGATTGCAAAACCCGGTCCGATGGTCAGGTACAAAAGCAATGTAAAAACGAGTCCGAATACGGGATGTACCCGCGAGGCGAGATCTTGTAAATCTTTATTGCCTGAGATGCCGACTGCAATAACACCCAGCAGAGGCAAACCGACACCGGTAATCAAAAATCCCAGAAT
The DNA here is from genome assembly GCA_022771805.1 of Veillonellaceae bacterium. Lineage (GTDB taxonomy): Bacteria > Bacillota > Negativicutes > Veillonellales > Negativicoccaceae > JALELM01. Next base: position 142,623 of record JALELM010000002.1, read on the forward strand.
TGCTTCCGGAAAATTACTACCTGCATTTTGTCCCAGCGATGCCGGGAAAATCAAATTCCCCGCACCGAAGAAAAGAGCAAATAGCATGAGGCCTATAGACACATAGGCGGAACGAGAAATTTTGTTTGCCATTAGAATCACATCCTTTTGTATATAATTGTTCATTATTATACCACAAAGAATTGTAAAGGCAAGGCTCTTGTGTAAAATATTACATGATTTTTTGGGCGGAGCATTTATGCTAAGAAATAAACTGTTCGAGAGTATGTTGATTTCTTGTGATAGAATATAGCGGGAGCCGGTGGTAAAACAGCGTTTGTACAAGACCATGTCATGTTGCAACGTATGATGCGGTTGAAGTTTCCGGTTTGACAGTCCGGGTAATTTTCACTATAATAATTTTATTATGGAGTAAATTTGCGGGAAAACCCGTCGGTATAGAAGGAGGTGCATAGCATGAAAAGAACGTATCAGCCGAATGTACTTTGGCGTAAAAAGACGCACGGCTTCCGTGAGCGTATGAAAACGAAAGGCGGCCGCATGGTCTTAAAAAGAAGAAGATTGAAGGGCAGAAAGAAAATATCCGCCTAATGACATGGATAGAACTTGGCGGTCGCCGGGTTCTATCTGTCTCTAACGGAGAAAATGTATGCAGGAATTAAAAAAAGGACACCGCATCAGGGAAGGTCGGGAGTATCGCCGGGTGTATCGTCACGGAAGATACCTGGTTCGCCCTCATGTTGTGCTGTATATATTGGCGACACCCGGACCGACGCGAGCGGGATTTGTGACCGGCAAGCGGGTCGGTAATGCGGTGCATCGCAATCGAGCCAGGCGGCTGTTACGCGAAGTGTATCGCCGGCAGCGACAGCGTTTAGCGGACGGATACTTATTGGTATTTGTCGGCCGAGCGGGACTTGGTGAGCTGGCGTATGCTGCCGTTGAAAACGAAGTCCTGCAGGTTCTGCATCGCGCCAAGGTACTGTCATGTTAGCCGAAGTGCTGATGGCGGGAGTGCGCGGTTACCGTCGCTTTATTTCTCCTCTGAAACCGCCCTGCTGTCGATTTTATCCGACTTGCAGCGAGTACGCTTTGGAAGCATTGCATCGACACGGAGCTGTGTACGGTTCGTACTTGGCGGTGCGACGTATCTTGCGTTGTCATCCTTTTCATCCGGGCGGATATGATCCGGTCCCGGAAGTACGGGAAAAACGTAGCCATTAAGGAGGAAGTACGTGAGTATATTCAGCGATACGATTGACTTTATCGCGGGCATTATGCAACAGTTTCTGTCCATTTGTTATGGTTGGACGGCGGCTTTCGGAGTACCGAGTTACGGAATTGCCATTATTATTATGACGGTGATCATCCGAATTCTGTTATTCCCGTTATTTGTCAAGCAGATTCGCTCGATGCGCGCAATGCAGGAATTGCAGCCGCGCATCCAGGAAATTCAGAAAAAATATAAGAACAATCCGCAGCAAATGCAGCTGGAAATGGCGAAAATGTACAAAGAAGCGGGAGCAAATCCTCTTTCCGGCTGTCTGCCGATGCTTATACAGATGCCGGTACTGATTTCGATTTTTTATGCATTGCGGGAGTATCAATACAATCCTGAACACATGAGCTTTTTGTGGCTGCCGAGTTTGGGTGCGCCGGATCCGATCTATGTTTTACCGGTCTTGGCGGCGCTCACCACGTTCCTCATGCAGAAACAGACGACCTCCGGTTCGTCCGCATCCGGCGTGATGGCACAGCAGCAGAAAATCATGGCGGTGTTCATGCCGTTATTTATCGGTTATATCAGTTTGAGCTTTCCCAGCGGATTGGTTATTTACTGGGTAGTGTCCAATGTCTTCCAGATCGTTCAGCAGTTCTTTATGTTCCGGGAGGCGAAAGGAGCTAAGGCATGAATCAAAAAACGGAATTTACCGGCAAAACGGTAGAAGAAGCCATTGCCAAGGTTTTAGAAGCTTGGCAGGTAGGGCGCGGGGAAGTAGAGATCGAAGTTCTTGATGAAGGATCCAAGGGAATCTTCGGTCTGATGGCGAAAGAGGCTCGTGTACTGGCAAGCAAAGTTGCGGAGTCGAGTGATCCGTTGCATAGTGATGACAGTGATGTGTTACCGGCGGCGGTACTGCCGCTGACGGACGCGGCGCCGGAAGTTCCGCCCACACAGGCGGAAGCGGCCGCTGACACGTCATCGACGCAAGCGCCGGACGATGCTCCGGCGGATGCGGGGAATGCGGAGCCGCTTGCGGAAGAAGCGGAAGAACAATCCCGCAAGGCCTTTTTCGATGAGGCCGAGCAGGAAGCGGCGGCGCAGGCCGGGCGTGAATTTCTGCAGGATATGTCGGCAGCGATGGGCTTGTCGGTGATGATTGAAAAACGATTAAGCCCGGAACGAATTCATTTGCATTTGCACGGCCACGGGTTAGGCGTGCTCATCGGTAAGCACGGACGGACTCTCGATGCGATCCAATACCTGACGAATTTGGTCGCCAATAAAAATGTGCGCGGTCGCTACTTCGTCATGCTGGATGTGGAAGACTATCGCTCCCGGCGGGAAGAAACGTTACAGGCATTGGCGCAGCGGCTGGCCAAACGAGTCCAGACAACGCGGCGACCGCTGGTCTTGGAGCCGATGAATGCCTACGAAAGAAAAATAATCCATCTTGTCTTGCAGGATGATCCGGAAGTCTACACCCGCAGTGAAGGTGAAGATGCGGATCGTCACTTGGTAATTCATTATCGTGACTGAACGACCGGATCTTCCGGTCGTTTTTTGATAGGAGGTCTGTATGTATATACGCGATACGATTGCGGCAATTGCTACGGCACCGGGCGAAGGCGGGATCGGAATCATTCGCATCAGCGGATCGGAAGCACTGGCGGTCGCGGCTCGCCTGTTTCATCCCGGCGGCAGCATCGATTGGGAAACGGTACCGGGATACACCGCACATTACGGCCATGTCCGTGACGAGCAGGAAACGGTGGATGAATGTGTGCTGCTTGTCATGCGGGCGCCCCGCTCGTATACGGGGGAGGACACCGCGGAGTTACAGATCCACGGGGGAACATTGGTTCTGCGGCGAGTGTTGCAACTTTGCTTGCAAGCCGGTTGCCGCGCTGCGGAAAGCGGAGAATTTACGGAGCGGGCTTTTTTGAACGGTCGGTTGGATTTGGCACAGGCGGAGGCGGTGCAGGATATCATCACCGCCCGCAGCAACGCCGGTCTGGATATTGCCGTGCGGCAATTGAACGGCTCTCTGTCGCGCTGGGTGGCGGCGGCGGAAGAAGAAATATTGACTCTGGTGAGCTCGCTGGAAGCGGCGATTGATTATCCGGAAGAAGATCTTGCCGAACTTGGGCGGGATGAGGTGGCGGGGCGGTTGGCGAAGTTGTGTGACGCTTTGCGGGACATTCTTGCCCGGACTCGTGCCGGCAAGGTCTGGCGGGAAGGTTTACGTACGGTAATCAGCGGCTTGCCGAATGCAGGTAAGTCGAGCCTGCTGAATCTCATTTTGCGTGAAGAGCGGGCTATCGTTACGGAGATTCCGGGAACGACACGGGATATTATTGCGGAGTATGCCGACTTGCACGGTATTTTGCTGCATCTGATCGATACGGCCGGTATTCGGGAGACGACGGATACCGTCGAACGCATCGGTGTGGACCGTGCGCGGCGGGAGGCGGCACAGGCGGAATTGATCCTGGCGGTACTGGACGGCTCCGAGCCGGTGACGGAAGCGACGGAAGCTTGGTTACGGACGCTGGTCGGAAAACCGGTTATTTTGCTGTGGAATAAAGCGGATTTGCCGCTGCGGGCGGATACGCGGCGAGTCCGGGAGATTATTGGCGATGTGCCGGAGGTATCGCTATCGGCACGCGCCGGTGACGGTCTGACGGAATTGGGACTCGCGATTTACGATTTTGTCGGTGCGGCAGGCTTGACCGGCTCTCATGCCGCGCTGCTGACCAATGTCCGTCAGCAGCAATGGGCGGAAACCGCGCTGGAACACTTGGAACACGCGGCAACAGGTGTATCTCTCGGTTTGCCGGAAGATTGTTTGACGGAAGATTTGCGCCAGGCTCGGGAGGCGTTGGCAGCCATTGTCGGTCGGCGGGCAGGAAGTGATATAGTGAGTGAAATATTCCGGCGCTTCTGTGTCGGTAAGTAAGGAGTATGTATGGATGTAGTGGCAAATTATGATGTCATCGTCATCGGTGCGGGCCACGCAGGTTGCGAAGCGGGTTTGGCGGCCGCGCGCTTGGGAGCCGATACGCTGCTTTGCACGATCAGTTTGGAAAATGTTGCGATGATGCCTTGTAATCCCGCAATCGGAGGACCGGGGAAAAGTCATCTGGTTCGCGAATTGGATGCCTTGGGCGGCGAAATGGGGCTTGCCGCCGATGCGAATGCGATCCAGATGCGGATGCTGAATCGCGGCAAAGGCCCGGCGGTGCATTCGCTGCGGGCGCAGGCCGATAAAAATGCATATCATCGCTGGATGAAGCGGGTCATAGAAAATCAAGAGGGACTTGCGGTCAAACAAATGATGGTTACCGCACTGCTTACGAAAGATGGTGCGGTGACGGGCGTTCGAACGGAGCTGGACGAAGTCTATACGGCGCCGGTGGTGATATTGGCAACGGGTACGTACCTCACGAGCAAGATTCTGATTGGTGAGCACAGTTACTACAGCGGCCCGAACGGCTACCGGGCAAGTATGGATCTGGCGGCCTCCTTGCGTGAAGCGGGTGTGCGTCTGTTGCGCTTCAAGACGGGAACACCGAGCCGGGTAGACTTTAAAACGTTGGATACGACGAAGATGATTCGGCAGGACGGAGATACGGAGGGGCACTGCTTCTCGTTTCTTTCCGCCCGGGAAAATCGGAATCATACCTGTTGCTGGTTGACGTATACGAACGAAACGACACATGCACTGATTCGGGAGAATCTGCACCGAGCGCCGATGTACTCCGGCAAAGTGGAAGGTGTCGGGGCGCGCTATTGCCCGTCCATTGAAGATAAAGTGGTACGCTTTGCGGACAAAAATCGGCACCAGCTTTTTGTCGAGCCGGAAGGGCTAGATACGACGGAAATGTATGTCCAGGGGATGTCGACTTCGTTGCCGATGGATGTCCAGCATGCGTTTTTGCGGACAATTCCCGGCTTGGAACGTGTGGAAATTATGCGCCCGGCATATGCTATCGAGTATGACTGCCTCGATCCGTTGCAGCTGACGGCGGGGCTTGCTCATCGCAAGATTCGAGGCCTTTTTTCCGCCGGGCAGGCAAACGGGACATCTGGTTACGAAGAAGCCGCGGCGCAAGGTCTGATTGCCGGAATCAATGCAGCCCGCTACTTGCAGGGGAAAGAGCCGTTTACACTGACACGTGCGGAGTCGTATATAGGTACGCTGATCGACGATCTGGTTACAAAAGGAACCAATGAACCGTATCGCATGATGACCAGTCGCAGTGAATATCGTCTGCTGTTGCGGCAGGACAATGCCGATTTACGCTTGACACCGAAAGGCCGGGAAATCGGCTTGGTGAATGATGATCGCTGGGCGCGCTACCTGGCGAAAAAAGAGGCGGTCGAGGCCGGTCGGAACCGGTTACGTACGAGTGTCATTGCTCCCCGGGCGGAAATCCGGGAGCGGTTGGCGGCGCTCGGGACGGCGGCGCTCAAAACCGGCATTACGGCGGAACAATTGCTGCGCCGCCCGGAAATCCGTTATCCGGATGTTGCGAATCTGCTCGGTTGGGAAATTCCGGCTGTTGATATCTGCGAAGAACTGGAATTTGCGGTCAAGTACGAAGGATATATTACCAAGCAGCAGGATCGCATCCGTCGCCAGCAGAAAATGGAAACGACGGTATTGCCGACAGATATGGATTACAACCGACTGCGAGGCGTTTCCTTGGAAGCACGCCAGAAGCTGGCAGCGATCCGGCCGGAAACATTGGGGCAGGCAAGCCGTATTTCCGGTGTTTCCCCTGCCGATATTTCGGTTCTAATGATATACTTGGAACAAAGGGAGCGAAGTGATGCCTGATCAACTGACGGAGGCTGCCGTTACAGCGGCATTACAGGCGGCAGGACTGCCGGTAACTCCGGCTGCGGCAAGTGCATTATCCGCCTATTATACGGCGGTAACCGATACCAATCGACATATAAACCTTACCGCAATTACAGAGCCGGAAGATTTTTTACGGAAACATTATCTCGACTCGTTGCTCTGCTATCGGCAGGAACTGTTCGCCGCCGCCGAAAAGGCATTGGATCTCGGCACCGGCGGCGGTTTCCCGGGAATTCCGTTGGCAGCGTTGACGCCGCATATTTGCTGGACGCTTTTGGATGCGACGGCCAAAAAGCTGCGTTTCATCGAACAGACGGCGAGGTCTGTCGGTTTGGAAAATGTCCGCGTACTGCATGCGCGTGCGGAAGAGGCGGCAAAAGAGCCGATGCAGAGGGAATGCTATGATATCGTTACATCGCGTGCGGTGGCACGGTTGGCAATGTTGGCGGAATGGGCGCTGCCGTTCGTCCGGCTCGGCGGTACCTTCATTGCGCTGAAAGGGCCGCGCGGTGAGGAAGAATGGGCGGCGGCGGAACGCGCGGTAGCGCTGCTCGGCGGTCGTTTGCGGGAGAGGGTTACGTTGCCGCTGCCGGGAACGGATGAAAGCCGCACTGTTTTCTATATTGAGAAAGTCGCGCCGACGCCGAAGGCGTATCCGCGTAAACCGGGAATTGCGGCCAAGAAACCGCTGTAGGAGGGATAAATATGGATTGGGAACGGTATCGTGTAGAACCGGGGATTAAACCGAATTTGGCGAAAGTTTCGACGCTTCCGCCGAGCAATGTGGAAAAGAACGTCGTCAAAGAAGAGTGGTTTCCCGCAGAACTGGAAGAGATGAAAACTTGGCAGGAAAAGCTGTATGCAGAAAAGGAGCGCGGCCTCGTGATCGTTCTTCAGGCGCGCGATGCGGCAGGCAAAGACGGCACCATTAAGCATGTTTTTACCGCACTGAATCCGCAGGGCGTACATGTGACCGCTTTCAAAGAGCCGAGCGCGGAGGAGTTGGATCGGGACTATCTTTGGCGAATTCATAAAGCCTTGCCGCGGCGCGGAGAGATCGGAATTTTCAATCGCTCGCATTATGAAGAAGTCATCGTTACACGGGTGCACAAGCTCCTGGATAACCAAGCCTATTTCGAAGACATGAAGCATAAAAAGGTTTGGCAGGATCGCTTTCGTGAAATCAACAATTGGGAAGAATATCTGTCGGAGAACGGGTTTACCGTTCTGAAGTTTTTCCTGCATGTTTCGCGAGAAGAGCAGGCGGAACGTATTCTCGATCGGATCCGGCAGCCGGAAAAGCATTGGAAGTTTTCCCTGGCGGATGTGAATGAGCGTAGTCATTGGGATGACTACGGCGAGGCGTATGAAGAGGTATTTAAGTATACTTCAACGGGGGTTGCACCGTGGTACATTATTCCGGCCGATAAGAAATGGTTTGCGCGCTACTTGGTGGCTCGTATTACCAATGCTGTTTTTCGTAAGTTGCAGCCGGCATACCCCGAACTGCCCCCGGCTACACGCCGACAGATTGAAGCCTGGCGTAAGCAGCTGGCGGAAGAAGGCAAGACGGCGTTGGAAGCACTGCTGACGAAGTAATCAATCGGCATACCCGATTCGGCTCGTAGGGAGCGAATCGAGTATGCCGGTTTTCTTTTTCGGATATGGTATACTGAAAGAATAGAAAAGGAGGCAGGGCGTTGGGGAAAATCATTGCGATAATGAATCAAAAAGGCGGCGTCGGCAAGACGACAACAGCCGTAAATTTGGCGGCTTGTCTGGCGGAGATGGGGAAGCGGGTCCTTCTTGCGGATATGGACGCGCAGGGCAATGCCTCAAGCGGGCTGGGGATTTCCAAAGAAGAGATTCGTTACTCGACATATGATGTCCTGATCGAAGATGTCGCCGTTACGGACGTGGTGCAACCGACCGCGCTGAAGCATTTATCCGTCCTGCCGGCAACGATCGCGTTGGCCGGAGCGGAAGTGGAGTTGGTCAACGTTGTTTCACGTGAAACAAAACTGCGGGAGGTGTTGCGCGGTGTCCGGGATACATATGACTATATTTTGATCGACTGTCCGCCCTCGCTCGGCCTTTTAACGATAAACGCACTGGTTGCGGCGGATTCCGTGCTAATTCCTATTCAATGCGAGTATTATGCCTTGGAGGGTGTCGCACAACTGCTGCAAACCGTTCGTTCTGTCGGCAGCAACTGGAATCCCGCTTTACGAGTGGAGGGCGTGGTGCTTACCATGTTTGACGGACGCACCAATTTGTCGTTACAGGTGGCGGAAGAAGTAAAGCGCTTCTTCGGCGATAAGGTGTATAGAACGTTCATTCCTCGCAACGTACGTTTGAGTGAGGCGCCGAGCTACGGTGAATCGATTATTCAGTATGATTCGCGCTCCAAAGGGGCACGGGTATATCGCGAATTGGCAAAGGAGGTCGTCGGGCGTGACTAAACGTAAGGGAAACTTAGGTCGCGGTTTGGGTGCTTTGTTGGGCGACACGCCGGTGCCGAATGAAGGCGTGGCGGAAATCGAGCGCAGCCGAATTATACCGAACCCGTACCAGCCGCGAGCCGAGTTCGAACCGGAAGCATTGGCGGAGCTGGCGGCATCCATTCGGGAATACGGCATTATACAACCGCTTGTGGTTGTCCGCGGTGAAGGCGATACATATGTTTTGGTGGCCGGAGAGCGCCGTCTGCGGGCGGCGGAACTGGCCGGTTTGACAAAAGTGCCGGCCGTAGTAAGGCAATACGATCCGATGGCCCGGGCAGCCATTGCGCTGATCGAAAACCTGCAGAGGGAAGATTTGAATCCGATCGAAGAGGCGGGGGCATACTATCGCCTGCAACACGAGTTTTCTCTTTCGCAGGCGGAAATCGCCGAAAAAGTCGGGCGGAGTCGCCCGTATGTAGCGAACAGCCTGCGTTTGTTGCGGTTGCATGATTATGTGCGGGAGGGGCTTGCGTTGCGTCGCCTGACGGTCGGTCAGGTACGTCCGTTGCTGACGCTGACCGATCCGGATGCGCAGTTGCGTTGGGCGCAGCGAATCGAAACGGAGGGTTGGAATGCCCGGCAAGTCGAGCAGGCTATGGCAGAGGAAGCGGCCAAACAGTCACCGCAGAAAAAGGCCGCTGTGCGGAAGAAACTGACCGGTCGGTCGGGTGCGTTACAGGCGGAACTGAACCGGGCAGAGGAACAGCTGACCTTGGCGCTGGGGACGAAGGTGCGTATCTCGGCGGAGGGCAAGGGGCAGCAGGTTCGCGGCGAGGTTCGGATCGATTTTTCAAGTACGGCGGAGTTGGAACGGCTGCTTGCCTATTTCGAATAGGTTTCACGTGAAACAGGAGGTTGCATGGACTGGTTAAACGGAGGCGGCGGGACAGTGCTGTTGGGCGCGGAGCTTGCCCTGTTGTGCATATTAGTTGTATATATAATGATCTTGCAGGCAAAAGTCACTCGTCTGACGCGCAAGTACGATATGTTTATGCGCGGAGAAGACGGTAATACGTTGGAGCGCAAGCTGGCGGTGGAAGTCCGCGAGCTGCGGGAAATGACGGCGGCGATTTCTTCGATGGTCGCGGAGCAGGAGAATTTGTCGCGGGTGCAGCACGAAGCGCTGCAGCATCTGGGGTTTGTCCGGTACAATGCGTTCGGAGAAAACGGACGCCCGGACAGTTTTTCCGTTACCTTGCTTGACGGCAAAGCCGACGGTTTGGTATTAACCTCGCTGACCGGTATGGAAGAAACGAGATTGTATGCCAAGCGGATTACAAACGGGCAGTTTATGACGCGCCCGAGCCGGGAAGAAGAACAAAGCCTGCAGCAGGCATTGCGGCATGAAGCGGAGGCGGCAGAGTAATGTATTTGCATGAAGAAAGCGGCCGCTGGCACTTACAGATCGGAAAGCGTACACTTTACGTTCTTGTCGCGCTGGAACTTCTCTTCTTTTTGGCAGCGATCGCAGCTGTGGTGTGGGGCGTTGCCGCGCGAGCGGAAACGGTTCGCTTGCGGGAAGAGCAGGCTCTGCATGCGCGCCAGCTGGAAATGGCTCGCACCAAATTGGAAGAGTTGCAGGGGCAGCTGACCGCGTTGCAGGGGCCGGTTGTGGAACGTGAGGGCAGCCCGGTATCCCGCGGCGGAGGCCGCGCGGGTGGAGTACGTACGGCATATACCCCGGGAGAATTGCTGGCGGCGGTCGAAAGCCTGAGCGAGGTGGTGTATCGTGTCCGCAGCGAACGCGTGCTGAGCGCTTCGGGCGGAACCATGTCGCTGGCGGCAATGCAGGCGCGGCTGAAGCAGGCAGAGCAGGACCACACGGTGCCCTCGCTGTGGCCGGCGGAAGGGGAAGTGACAGACGGCTTCGGTTGGCGGCCTAATCCCTTCGGCAGTGGGATCGTCTTTCATCAGGGAATAGATATAGCCGGAACTTACGGAACGCCGATCCGGGCGACGGCAACCGGGCGAGTAAAGTACGCCGGCTGGCAGGACGGCTACGGAAATTTGGTAGAGCTGCAACATGACGGCGACATTGCTACACGCTACGGCCATAATTCCGTGCTGCTGGTGCGGGAAGGCGAGCCGGTTCAGGCGGGAGCGGTCATCGCATTGATGGGCAGCACGGGTAACAGCACCGGTGTGCACGTACATTATGAAGTACGGATTCAGGGCACGCCCGTGGATCCGCGGATTTTCTTACCGGCGCGGTAAGTGTCGAAATAAAGGCGTTTTAAGCGGATAAAAATTTTTTCGAATGGGAATTTGTATAAAATGAACAAAGGCCTTGAAAAAGGGCCTTTGTTTTTGTTTTCGGCAAATGGAAAGCGGAAATTTGCTCGGTCGCTTTTTATGGCGGGAGATCGCTGCGGAAACCCGGTACGGAAGGGGAGAAAGGTCGCCGGCAACATAATAGGCTATACTAATAGAGATATATGCTATACGGATTATGCAATCGGAGCCGGTATCATACGTACTATGCACAGCTGTTTTGTATTTGCCAAGCGCATGCTTGACTTGCGTAAAGAGAAAAAAGTCCCGTTTTACGGGACTTTCAGGAAAACCGGTCGAAATGGAGGCATGTTTTTTGTATACAAAATACGGCATTGCCCGAAAAACAGGGCTTGACCGTGCATTTTTCGGCTCTTATAATTAGCCGCATAAGGAGGAATTGCGGAAAGGAGGGATATCAATGAAACGAAAATGGCAGGCCTGCCTGCTTACGGCTCTGCTGGGCGGTGCGCTCCTCTTGCATGTTGGCTGTGGCAATGACAACGCCAAGACCGCTCATTTGATTACTATCGGCAGCAACCTGGAAATGACCGGCTCGAACGCCAGCTTCGGCAACTCGACCGGGAATGCCATGAAAATGGCCATTGAGGAAGTAAACAATGCGGACGGCCTGCTCGGTAAGCAAGTACAGTTGATCGCACTGGACAATCGCAGTGAAGTGGCCGGTACCGCGGATGCGATGTTCAAACTGATGGATGCGGGGGTGGCCGGGATCATCGGGCCGGATACCAGCTCGAATGTCATTGCAATCGCTCCTCTGGTGGGTGAGCATCACATCCCCCTGATCAGCCCGAAGGCGACACATCCCGCCGTGACGGTGGATCCGGCTTCCGGCAGGGTTCGCGACTATGTATTTAGGGCGACGTATGAGGACTCGTACCAGGGGCGCTTGGCGGCGGAGTTTGTTTATCAGGATCTCGGCAAACGTCGGGCGGCGATACTTATCGACAACTCCAGCGATTATGCTATCGGTCTGGCGAATATTTTCAGCGAGCGCTTTGCCGAGTCGGGCGGTGCCGTTATTGAGCGGGAAGCCTATCTGAAAGGTGATGTGGATTTCAAGGTCACCTTGACAAAATTGCGGGCGCAGAATCCGGATATACTGTTTGTTCCCGGTTATTATCAGGAAGTCGGTATGATCATCCGTCAGGCTCGGGAAATGGACTGGGATGTAACGATTGTCGGCGGGGACGGTTGGGACTCGGACAAACTGGCGGAGATCGCCGGAGCGAAGAATTTGAACAATACATACTATACCAACCACTATGCTCCGGATGATACGGACGAGGATCTGCAAAAGTTCATTGCCAAGTATGAACGCCGCTACGGCAGTAAGCCGGACTCGTATGCCGTGCTCGGCTATGATGCGACACGCTTGTTGCTGGAAGCGATTCGGCGCGCAGGCACTACCGATGCACAAAAGGTGCAGCAGGAATTGACCGGGATGCAGCAATTTGACGGTGTCAGCGGTCAAATTACGATTGACGAAAAACATAATACGGTCTCCAGCGGAGTAATTATCCGTTTGGTTGATGGCGAACGCAAGTTCTTGAAGCGTATTCAGTTGCAGAATGAATAAGGAGGGTGAATGATATGCGTTTTTCCAAGCGTTGGATGGTAAGTTCTCTCGCGGCGTTAGCGGTAGTAGGAATGTTGGCCGGTTGTGGCGGCGGGGAAAAGAAAAGCGGTGACACCATTTTAATCGGTGCCGATCTGGAAATGACGGGGAACCAAGCTTCCTTCGGGCAGAGTTCGGCAAATGCGGTGAAACTCGCGGTAGATGAAATTAATGCCAAGGGCGGCGTGCTCGGCAAGAAAATCGAAGTAAAACTGGCGGACAATCGCTCGGAAGCGGCGGAAGCGACTACACAGATGCAAAAGCTGATCGATGAAGGCGCGGTTGCGACAATCGCCCCGGATACGAGCTCGAACGCCATTGCGGCCTCCGCCATTAATGAATCGGCGAAGGTACTCGGGATCGGACCGACGAGCTCGAACCCGCGCGTAACCTGGGATGATAAGGCGAATAAAGTACGCGAGTTTATGTTCCGTGCGACCTTTGTGGACTCGTTCCAGGGAGAGGTAATGGCGCGCTTCGCGTCCCAACGCCTGGCGGCGGAACGGGTGGCGGTTCTGATCGACAACTCGAGCGACTATTCCAAGGGCTTGGCGCAATTCTTCACCGAAGCGTTCCAAGGTGCCGGCGGTACGGTGACGGCAACGGAAGGTTTCTTGCAGAAAGATACGGACTTCAAAGCGACGCTGACGAAGATTATCGCGACCAATCCGGACGCAATTTTCGTTCCGGCATATTACCAGGAAGTCGGCCTGATCATCAAGCAGGCGCGTGAAATGGGCTACATGGCACCGATTTTCGGTGCGGACGGTTGGGACAGCGTAAAGCTGGCGGAAATTGCCGGTGCGGAAAATCTGAACAACACCTATTTCAGTAACCACTATGCGATCGATGAAAGCAACCCGAAAGCGATGCACTTCGTTGAAGCTTACGAAAAGGCATACGGAGTCATTCCGGACGCGTATGCGGCGTTGGCGTATGACGCGCTGTACATGATCGTGGATGCGATCGAGCGGGCGCAAAGCACGGATTCGGTGAAGATCAAAGACGCAATGGCGAAGACGGAAGGCTTCGAAGGCGTCTCCGGTACGATGCGGATCGACGAACGTCACGATACCATCAAGGATGCTTACATTATGACGTTCAAAGACGGTCAACTGACCTTTATGGAAAAAGTAGCACCGTAAGCAAGACCTGCGCCGGGCTTTGCCCGGCGCTCTCATCACAAAAGGAGGTGCAGGGATGGAAGCGAATTGGTGGGTGCAGGCCGCCCAGCAGATGATCAACGGCGTATCGCTGGGCAGCATTTACGCGCTGATTGCACTGGGGTATACCATGGTGTACGGCGTCATGCGCCTGATTAACTTCGCACATGGTGATATTTATATGCTGGGTGCGTATGTCGGATTTTTTGCCACGACCGTCGGCGGGATGTCTTTCTTCCCCGCCTTATTGACGGCGATGGTGGTAATGGCAATCGTCGGCGTGCTTGTCGAACGAATTGCGTACCGTCCGATGCGAAACAGCCCGAAGATTGCCTTGTTGATTACGGCGATCGGGGTCAGCCTGTTCATCGAATACACGACCATGTTTATTATGACTCCGCAACCGCGGACGTTTCCGCCGGTATTTGAAAATACCACATACCATGTGGGACCCTTGCTCATTACCTTGCAGCAGTTGGTAATTCTCGGCTCTTCGCTGGCACTGATGGTGATTTTGACTTATATCGTGCAGCATACGAAGATGGGCAAAGCGATGCGAGCTGTATCTTACGATGCGGAGGCCGCGCGCCTGATGGGTATCCATGTGGACAGAGTTATTTCGTTTACCTTCGCGGTCGGCTCGGGTTTGGCCGGAGCGGCGGGCGTTCTGGTCGGCGTGTACTATAATGCCATTGATCCGCTGATGGGGATTATGCCCGGACTGAAAGCGTTTGTCGCAGCCGTTCTCGGCGGTGTCGGCATTATTCCGGGGGCGATGTTCGGCGGCTTGATTCTCGGCGTGGTGGAAGCGCTGGTCAGCGGCTTTATCTCGTCGACATTCCGCGATGCGGCGGCGTTTACTATTTTGATTTTGATCCTGCTGATTAAGCCTACCGGGCTCTTGGGGCGGACGGAAAGGGAAAAGGTGTAGCCATGGTACGCGATTTTCGCAAACGCGATCTCTGTTGGTGGCTGGCGGCACTGGTTCTCTACGGTGTGCTCTACTTTCTGGTAGAAGAACGCATTTTACCCAGTTTCTGGCGGCTGCAAATCATAGTCATCACGATCAATATTATTATGGCTGCCAGTCTGAACCTGATTAACGGGATTACCGGTCAGTTTTCTCTCGGTCATGCAGGGTTCATGGCGGTCGGTGCCTATGTCTCCGCGGTCGGAACGGTGTTTTATGAGCTGCCCTTTCCGCTCAGTCTTCTGCTCGGCGGTTTGACGGCCGCGTTGGTCGGCTGTATTATCGGTATTCCGACGCTGCGCTTGGACGGGGACTACTTGGCCATTGCGACGCTGGGAATGGGCGAGATCATCCGGGTCTGCATTCTGAATATCGAAGCGGTCGGCGGAGCCTCGGGCATGACGGGAATTCCGCGGGAAACGACGTTTTCTTGGGTATTTCTGACCATGCTTGCGATTCTTTACATTTTGAAAAATATCATCGGTTCCACATACGGGCGCAGCTGTATTTCCGTGCGGGAAAATGCGATCGCGGCGGAAGCGATGGGTATTCATACGACCAAAGCGAAGGTGCTCGCTTTTGCCGTAGGCGCTCTTTTTGCCGGCTTGGCAGGCGGACTGTTTTCTCACTATTTCAGTATTGCCCATCCGTCGAGCTTTACGTTCCTGAAGTCGTATGACTATCTGACGATGGTCGTTCTGGGCGGCCTCGGCAGTATGACCGGGTCTGTGGTCGGTGCGGTTTTGCTGACGTTCCTGACGGCGGCGCTGTCCGATTATCCGGAATTTCGGATGATCATCTATGCGCTGATGCTCATCTTGCTGATGATGTTCCGTCCGCGGGGCCTTTTCGGCAATCTGGAACTTACGGCATTCCTGCCTAAATGGAAAGGAGGTGCTCGGCGTGGAGTTGCTGACGACCGATAAGGTGGCGAAATCTTTCGGCGGGATTCAGGCCGTACGTGATTTTACCATGCATATTGATGAAGGCGAAGTCATCGGGCTTATCGGCCCGAACGGAGCCGGCAAAACCACGGCTTTCAACCTGCTCACCGGCGTCTATCGTCCGACCTCCGGCACCATTACGTTCGCCGGCAAATCCGTGGTCGGGAAAAAGCCGTATGAAATTACGGCGGTCGGCATTGCCAGAACCTTTCAAAACATTCGCCTGTTCGGCGATTTGACCGTTTTGGAAAATGTCAAGATCGCCTGCAACCTGCATGCACATTACAGCCTGGCGGAAGCGGTGCTGCGGGTCGGGCGCTACGCCCGGGAGGAAGAGGAAATCGAGCAGCGCTCACGGGAACTCCTGTCACTGTTCGGCTTGGGAGCCAAAGCGGACGAATACGCCCGCAACCTCCCGTACGGCGAGCAGCGGCGCTTGGAAATCGCTCGTGCGCTGGCGACCCGACCGCGGCTGCTGCTCCTCGACGAGCCGGCGGCGGGAATGAACCCGCAGGAAACGGCGGAATTGACGAAATTGATTCGGCGGCTGCGGGATGAATTTGAGCTGTCGATCTTGCTTATTGAACACGATATGGGGCTCGTCATGGATTTGTGCGAACGAATCTATGTGCTGGACTACGGTAAAGTATTGGCGACGGGCAGCCCGGAGGAAATCCGGAGCAATCCCGATGTGATTCGAGCATATCTGGGTGCGGAGGTGTAGCGATGCTGGACATACAGGACATTCATGTCTACTATGGCGCTATCCACGCGCTTAAAGGAGTCAGTTTGAAGGTTGAGGCCGGCCAAATCGTGGCTCTTATCGGGGCAAACGGGGCGGGAAAGTCGACCACCTTGCGGACGATATCCGGTCTGTTGCGGCCGAAAATCGGGGACATCCTTTTTGAAGGGGAATCCCTCGCCAAAGTGGACGTGCAGCAGATCGTGCGGCGCGGGATCAGTCAGGTTCCCGAAGGCCGGCGGATTTTTGCGCCGCTTACCGTCTTGGAGAATCTTGAACTCGGCGCGTTTTTGCGGAAAGATAAGGCCGGCATCGCCGCCGATATGGAACAGGTGTTCGCGCGTTTTCCGCGCTTGGCGGAGCGCAAGAGTCAGGCTGCGGGAACGCTTTCCGGCGGCGAGCAGCAGATGCTTGCGATGGGGCGAGCCTTGATGAGCCGACCCCGGCTGCTTTTGTTGGATGAGCCTTCGATGGGGCTTTCTCCTCTTTTCGTGAAAGAAATTTTCGACATCATTCAACACATCAATGAGCAGGGGACAACCATCCTGCTTGTCGAGCAGAATGCACACATGGCGATTTCCATTGCCGACTATGCCTATGTGCTTGAAACAGGACGTATTACACTGAAAGGTCCCGGTGCGGAACTTGCCGCCAGTGAAGAAGTCCGTGCGGCCTACTTGGGCGGCTGACAACAAAACGGCGCACAGTTTGCAGTCTGTGCGCCGTTTTGTTTTATTCGTTTTGCAGCGAGTCCGTTTCGGTACTGGCCAGTTGCAAAGGTACCGTGGTCACGATGACATCGAGCTGATTCAGCAATTGCCAACGCAGCAGGACACCTTGTTGATTGTGCAGGAAGCGATACGGCAGGGAGTCCAGCTCAAACTCCGGAATGAGCACCGTTACCGGGCTTTGGGGGTGCAGGGATTGGAAGTCGCGGACAAAACGGATCAGCGGCTCGGAAATTTCCCGATAAGGAGATTCGACGACTTGCAGCCGAATATCCGGGTTCCAATCTTCCCAGCGACGGCGGACTTTTTCACCGTACTCGATATCGGTTGCGATGTGTACCGCGATAATCCGTTCGGGCGGCACCAGCTGCCGGGCGTAGCGGATGGCGCGTGCCACGGCTCGTGTCGGAGAGGCGACGGGCAAAAGCACGTAATGCACGGTCGGCTCGGCCGCCATGTAGGCAGTGTATTCTTCGTGAGAAATCATCAGCTGTTTGGCGATGAGGTCGTAATGCGCGCGAATGCGCCGGAACAGGTAAATCATCGCCGGCAGGAACACGAGAATAAGCCAGGCGCCGTGCAGGAACTTGGTCACGATGATGACCAATACTACGCCGCCGGTGACAAGCGCACCGAACGCGTTTACGGCCCAATGCAGCAGCGAATTTTTGCCGGCTTGCCGCCGCCAATGCACGCAGAGCGAGAGCTGCGCCAAGGTAAACGAGAGAAAGACCCCGAGCGCATACAGCGAAATCAGGTGCTCCACATTGCCGTGGAAAATGACGATCAGTGCCGCCGCGGCAACGGACAGCAGAATGATGCCGTTGTCGTAGGAAAGTCTGCCGCCGCGATTGGCAAGATAACGCGGCATGTAGCCGTCACGGGCAAGAAATGATAACAGCGGCGGCAAGCCGTTGTAGGCGGTGTTGGCCGCCAGATACAGGATGATCATCGTCAGCAGCTGGAAGATGAAGTAACCGGTCCCTCGCCCCCAAACGGCGGCGGTGAGCGCGGAAAGCAAGGTCTGATCCGGCTGAGGTAAAATGCCGTGGTACCAAATGAGGAAACCGAGCCCGGCGAGCAAACTCGAAAGCAATGCCGCCATCATGGTGATGGTCAGTTTTGCATTGCGGGCACGCGGCTCGCGAAAAGAGTCCGAACCGTTTGCAATCGCCTCGACACCCGTCATCGACGAGCAGCCGTTTGCAAAGGCGCGCAGCAGCAGAAACAGCAATGCGGCCCCGGAGACGGAGCCTTCCGCCGGCGCCGGAGGTACGGACGGCATTTGCCCGAGCGCGATAATTTGATACAGCCCGGAAGCAATCAGCGCCAGCGCCGCGATGAGAAAGGCATATGTCGGCCAAACGAACGCCGTAGAGGCTTCCCGGATTCCGCGCAGATTGATCAGCATCAATACGCCGAACAGCACGGCAAGGTTAATGGCGATTTGATACGGCACAAGTGCCGGCCAGGCGGAAACCAGCGCATCCGTACCGGAAGAAACGGACACGGCGACCGTCAGCGCATAATCGGCACAGAGGGAAGCTCCGGCCAACAGTGCGGGATACTCGCCGAGGTACTGTTTGGTGATGGAATACGAGCCGCCGCCGTCGGGATGCACCTTGATGACTTGCGAATAAGAAACCGTCACGATGAGCATCAGAGCGATTACCGCCGCGATTATCCAAGGGTAGTAGTTATACAGGATCATCCCCGGCAGCACGAGGACGAGCGCGATTTGCTCCGGCCCGTACCCGATGGAAGAAAGCACGTCGGAAGAAAAAATCGGCAAGGCTTTCCATTTCGGTAATTTTTCTTCCGTCAGTTCGCGCGAGGCGAGCCGTTCGCCGAGTAAAATACGGCGAAGTGAATAGCGTGTACTGTTTTTCAGCATCAAAAATAGACCCTCCCGGTCTCAGGGACCTTAACTTAGCCTACGAGGTTAGCTGTCGGGTTAGAAGGGCAAGGTGTCCTTCCTCATGGTGATTCACCCCAAAGATGGTTCCCCCGTTTTTCGTTACGAAAACTCGGCTTTTAGATTCTTTTCGGAGAGTATTATACGCCCGTATAAAGACCTTGTAAAGAGAAAAACGTAGAGGGATTTTTTATAACTATTCGATAGGAATTAAAAGAGAAAAGGGTGTAAAGTAGCAGAAAAATGTTATACTAAAGTAGAATACAAATGCATATGACAAGGAGATAATGAGAATAAGACACCGTTGTATCACGGGAGGTGTGGGCATGGTAAACACGAAAAAAATATCGCCGGGAAATAATTCGCCGGCGAAGAAACTCAGTTTACTGTATATTTTGGAAGTTTTGCGCAGGTACTCGGATGCCGAGCACCCGCTGTCGCAACAAGATATTCTCACCGTCTTAGAGGAAAAATACGGGATGACCTTGGATCGCAAGGCCGTCAAGCGCAACCTGATGAACCTGGTCGATGCGGGGTATCCGTTGGCAAACAAGCCTTGGACTCGGCATCGCAGCGATCGCAACCGTACGGAGCAGGTTTACGGCTCCTGGTATTATGAGCATGAATTCTCTCCGGTCGAAATGACGGCACTGATTGACAGTCTGCTGTTTACGCATCTGCCGAAAAAACAGGTCATGGGGCTGGTGGAGAAGCTCAAAAATTTGCAGAGCGATTACTACCAAAATCCGGCCGTGCATATGGAAAACCTGCCGAACGAAAGCTGGCCGGATCGCACAAAACAATCCCGGGAGAACGAGCGTTTGTGGGAAACTTTTCGTGTGATCAACGAAGCGATCGAGAACAATTACATGATGCGCTTTCAATATCTCTCCTACGGCACGGATAAAAAAGCGACGCCGCGCCTGATCCCGGAAACGGGAGAACCGTATTGGTACGAGGTGAGCCCGTATGCGATGGTGGCGACGAACGGCCGGTTTTACCTCATTGCCAACAAGGAAGGCTACGATGATATTTCCCACTATCGTATCGATCGGATGGCGGCGGCAGAGGTGCTTTCCGACCGATTTCAACGGCCGAAGCGCGGCTTGATCGGAATTGAAAACAATAAATTGGATTTGCCGCAACATCTGGCGGAGCATGTGAATATGTTCGCGGGGCCGGCGGAGATCTGTACATTCCGCATTGCCCGCAACTTGATGAATCAGGTGATGGATGCTTTCGGTAAGAAAATCCGTGTGCTGGAGAGCGATGACGAGTCCGTCGTGTTGCGGGTCAAGGTGAATCCCAAAGCGCTGTACCATTGGGCGTTGCAGTTCGGCTCCGCGTTGAAGATACTGGCGCCGCAGGAGCTGGTTGCCGCCATGCGAACGACGGCGGCGGAGTTGACGGATCTGTATTTTTGGGAAGATCAGGAAGGCTGTTACCAAAGTATAAAAAGTATAATAGAGGAAAGCGCGGCACCGACGGAGAATAGTACAGAGACGGACTATGTTATGGAAAAGGCCGTGTCGAGCGGCGAGAGATATTGGGATGAAGAACAGCTGGACGATGTGATGTCGATCCGGTTGGCAACGCAAAATCCTCCGGAGGCAATGTCCGAGTCGGCGCGAGCCTCCCGGCGGCGGAAAGATTTGCGACACTACCGGGAGCGTTTTTTACCGGCGTTGCATCGCGCGAGAAAGCAGCCGCGGCCGGCAGCAACTCCCGCCGGAGAAGATGAGGAGGAGCCGTGATGCAGGGGTATGTCCAAGTCTATACGGGGGACGGTAAAGGCAAGACGACTGCGGCGATCGGGTTGGCGATTCGAGCCGTCGGTGCGGGCAAGCGGGTCTGGCTGCTCCAGTTTATGAAATCGAAAGCATACAGTGAGCATCGGATTTTGCCGCAAATCTCTCCGCTGTTGCGGACGGAGACATTGGGAAAGCCGTATTTTATTGCACCGGAAGGTGCGTTGACACAGGAACAAATGGCGGCGTTGGGCGAAGTGGTTGTGTTCCCGCCGGGAAATCCGCCGGCGGAATATGTGGCGGACTGTCGGCGAGGTATTCGGTATGCGACGGAGGAAATCGCAACGGGAAAGTATGATGTGGTGATTCTCGACGAATTGAACGTGGCGCTGTATTTCGGCCTGGTTACGCGGGAAGACATGGAAGCCCTGCTGGCCGCCAGACCGTCGCACACGGAGCTTGTTATTACGGGGCGCAAGGCTCCGGAATGGCTGCTGGAACGTGCGGATCTGGTGACGGAAATGGTCGCCTGCAAACATTATTTTGATCGCGGTGTGGCCAACCGACGCGGCATTGAGGACTAGGAGGCGAAAACGATGGGAACTTGGCTGAGCGGTGTCGGGATCTTCCTCTTGGTATTGCTGTCGGCCGTTCTCTTCCTCTTGTGGCTGCGCGTGCGCTATGAGTTTCGCTGTTTTCGCTACGATACGGCGGGGGCATCGTTCTTTGTCGGTTGGGCGGGGGATTTGGTCGCGGCCGAGATACGTTACCACACGGGCGCGGGGTTCTACTGGCGACTGAAGTGGCCGTTCGGCGGTTTGGATTCGCAACGTTCACGCAGCGAGGAGCAGGCGGCAGAAGGCGAAGCGGTCGAACGGCAGGAGAAGCAAGCGGCAGACCGTGACGCTGCGCCGGCCGCGCCGACGGAGCAACGCACTTCGGCGCAAGCACCGCCGAAACCGGAGCCGGATGCCGTGACGGCAACGACTGCGGAAGGAGAAGAGGCGGCGGAGCAACCGAGCCTCGCCGATTACCTGCGCCTGGCCGCATATGCGATTCGCGAGGGAATTATCGGCAGTACGATACAATACATTTGCCGTGTTTGGGGACGCATGACACCGCGGTATGCACGCGGCGAAGGACGTCTCGGCTTGGGAGATCCGTATGCACAAGGCCTGCTGCTCGGTGCGCTGCATGCGGCATTGCCGCAAGTGGCCGCCCGCCTGCAGGTAACTTTTACGGAAGAAGTAGCCGAAGGGCACTTGGTAATCGGCGGCGGCGTACGCCCGCTGATGCTGTGTTGGGATACATTGCGGTTCATTACGGCCGCACCGGTTCGCAAGACCGGTTTATATTACTGGCGACAGGTCAGGAAATGAGGAGGAAACAGTATGGACACGCAAGTACAATTCAGCAAAGAAAAACTGGAAGCGATTTTTGACAGCTTCAAGCGAATGGTGGCAGTCGACACCGTTGTCGGCGAACCCGTTCGGATCGGCGATACCACGCTGGTGCCGTTTGTGGACGTGGCCTTCGGTTTCGGGACCGGGATGACGGATAAAGACGGCTACAACGGCGGTGGCGGCGGCGGGAAACTCACGCCGACCGCGGTGCTGGTCATCAAGGGCGACCGGGTGGAAATGTTCTCGGTAAAAGACGGCAATACCAGCGGTGCATTTGAAAAAATCCTGAACATGGCGCCGGAAATCATCGATAAATTGAAAAACGACAAATACATCTACATTCGCGAAGAAGATGAATGATTTGCCCTGGCGCGGACAACCCGTTATAATGAGAGGGAGAATAGGATTTTAAGGAGGCAGAAGATGAAGAAACAAATGTATATGGCGGCGATTGCCGGAGTACTTGCGTTGGGTGTTTCGTTCGGTGCGGAGGCGGCAGGTCTCGGCTATGTGAACCGCGACATGCTGGTACAGGCACATCCGAAGTTTACGAAAACCGAATTGACCATCCGTACGGATGCGGAAAAACAGCAGCAGAAGTTTGAAAAGGAATCGGCGAAGCTGGAAACGGAAGATGCCAAACGCGAACTGTTCTTCCGGCTGCAGGAAGAGCTGATGAAGAAACAGCAGGAAGCGATGGCACCGATTCTGCAGGATATTCAGAAAGCCATCGACAAAGTACGCGTGGAAAAACAGCTGGACGCGGTTGTCGATTATGATGTCGTCGTTTCCGGCGGTGTGGATATTACGCCGGACGTACAGAAAAAACTGTAAAGATAAAAGGATCTCGTTGCGACGAGATCTTTTTTATTTCCGTTACTGTTATCGCTATCGGAATATGGTATACTTGCCGTCAGGAGATAGTATTCCTGCGGGAAACTATACTCGGATCGCGCCGTTCGTCCCGAAACGGAGGGACGTAAATGGAGATACAGGTATTACAGGGAAAGATTCACCGTGCTGTGGTGACACAGGCGGAGCTCGACTATGTCGGGAGTATTACAGTGGATGAAGCGCTGCTCGAGGCGGCGGGGATACGAGAGTACCAACGTGTGGACGTGGTCAATATCGACAACGGTGCCCGCTTGGCGACGTATACCATCGCAGGCGAACGAGACAGCGGTGTGATTTGTCTAAACGGAGCGGCGGCGCATTGCGCGGCGCCCGGGCATCGGGTCATTATTATGGCCTATGCGACGATGACACCGAACGAGGCGATCGGCCATCGGCCGCTTGCCGTGTTTGTAGATGAGGATAATAAGATCAGCCGGGTGACCGACTATGAACGACATGGTCGGCTCAGCGATATGAACTAGGACGGACTGCGCGGTCCCGAGGCTATCTACCGAATCTACATCAAAGGAGTATTCGTATGCAGACTGTTCACACTGTCGCCGAGTTGCGAACCGCACTCACGACCGCCCGCAACGCGGGCAAAAGCGTGGGGCTTGTTCCCACGATGGGTTTTTTGCATGAGGGGCATGCCTCGCTGATTGCACAGGCCGTAGCCGATAACGATGTGGTTGTCGTCTCGGTCTTCGTGAATCCGACGCAATTCGGCCCGAACGAAGATTTGGCGAGTTATCCGCGGGATCCCGAGCGGGATACGGAATTGTGCCGGCGTCTCGGCGCGGACTTGGTTTTTATGCCGGCGCCGGCGGAAATGTACCGGGATCCCAAGGCGTTTGTCGATATTGCGGGTCTGTCGGACGGACTTTGCGGCCGTTCGCGCCCGACGCATTTTCGCGGCGTATGCACCGTGGTGACGAAACTGTTTCAACTCGCGCAGCCGACTCGCGCCTATTTCGGCGAGAAAGATGCGCAGCAGCTGGCGATTATTCGCAAGCTGGTCGCCGATTTGTTTATCCCAGTGGAGATTGTCGGCTGTCCGATCGTGCGTGAAGCGGACGGGTTGGCGAAGTCTTCGCGCAATTCGTACCTGAATCCGGCCGAACGCAATGCCGCGCCGGTTCTCTCCCATGCGTTGCGTGCGGCGCGGGAGATATTGCGCCCCGGGCTTGCGACAAGCGTTGTACGGGAGAACATTGCCGCGGTCCTTGCGGCGGAACCGCTTGCCCGGACAGACTATATTGAAATCGTACAGGCGGACACGCTGGAACCGTTGGAGCGCTGTGAAGGGAAGATGCTCGTTGCGATCGCCGTTTACATCGGGACGACACGACTGATCGATAACTTCACGGCGGAGGTGTCACGATGAGCGGCGTAGCGCGCGGGGCCGCGCTGCTTACCAAACATATCGGCGTCTTTATTTTGCTGGCGGTCGGTTGGGCTTGTTGGCAACCGGAGGTGTTCGGTTGGGCGGTGGGCTACACGCCGGTCTTCCTCGGCGCGGCGATGTTCGGCATGGGGCTGGCCGTGCGCGCGGAAGATTGCCGCGCCGTATTCACGCGCCCGCGAGTCTTGCTTTTCGGCGTGTTGTTGCAGTTTACGGTCATGCCGCTCGGAGCCTGGCTGCTCACGCAGCTGTTGCAGCTGCCGGCGGATATTGCGCTGGGAGTCATCCTGGTCGGCGCTTGCCCCGGCGGGACGGCAAGCAATGTCATTACCTATATCGCGGACGGCGATGTCACGCTTTCCGTCGGGATGACGATCGCAGCCACACTGCTTGCACCGGTGGTCACGCCGTTTTGGGTGTACACGCTCGGGGGCGCGTGGGTCGACGTATCCTTTGCCGCGCTGATGCTCTCCGTGGTGAAAATCGTTCTTTTGCCCGTGCTGGCGGGGATCCTCGTGCATCGCTTCGGCGGGACGCGCGTCCGTACGTTGCAGGAAGTATTTCCTGCGATTTCCGCGGCGGCGATCGTTTTCATCATCGCGGGGATCATTGCCGTCAATCGGGATAAACTGCTGGAAGCCGGTCTGCTCGTGCTTGCCGTCGTTGTCCTGCACAACCTGCTCGGCATGGGGCTGGGGCTTCTGGCAGCGAATCTCTTGCGGACGAACTCGCGCCAGGCGACGGCCATTGCCGTGGAAGTCGGGATGCAAAACAGCGGTCTTGCCGTAGCCCTGGCGACGGCCAATTTCGCGGCGAATCCGTTGGCGACGTTGCCCGGCGCGGTCTACAGCGTCTGGCACAATATTTCCGGCTCGCTGTTCGCAGCCTGGCGCAACCCGGGGACAAACTCAGACTCACCGCCCGCCACGGTACCGGAAACGAAGTAATAAAAAAACTCGCTCTGCGGAGCGAGTTTTTTTATTACCACATCGGCAGCGGAAACAGATACCGTGCCAGAAAAATCACCGTCGTCAGCGTCAGACAACTGACGACAAAGCCCATCATAACCACTTGGGTGGCAAAACCCGGATAGTTATCGAATTCAACGGCAAACATTACGCTGTTGACCGCGCTCGGTACGGCGGAGAAGATAAAGAAGACTTGCGCCATCAGCGGCGTGAACCCGCCGTAGATATAGATGATCAGCAGCGCAAACAGCGGCCCGCCGATCAGGCGGCAAACAATGGCAAGCCAGACGTCCGGGTTCAGCCAGGTCAATTGCGTTCGGTGCAATTGGATGCCGAGGATCAGCATGGCGATAAAGGGCAGACAGACGGCGGGCATCTCGAGCATATGCCAGACAAACCAGCGATCGACCGGGATGGCAAAATACTTGCAGAAGACGACCAGCCCGAGCACATACGGCACCGGCATTCGCGCGATCATCAGCACGGCATCGCGCGGCGTCATCCGTCCCCGCCCCGCCAGGTACAGACCGACCGTATTGACGGACGTATTCATCAGGATCAGGAGTACCGTGATGCCCGCCATAGCCAAATTGTAATACGGCCGGACTCCGTCATGAACAAACGGAGCGCCGGAATAAATCAATGCGATCATGGAAACGCCGACATTGCCGCAATTGTTGAACATGGTTCCCACGCGGAACGCTTCCGTCATGCCGCTGTCGTAGTCGCGGATCTTCGCGATGATGCTTGTCAGCACGGCATGCAGGGAAAAGAGCACGATGCCGGCAAGAAACAGCTGCACCAAGTCGAAAGACAGGTGTGTGGCGAAAATGCTCCGAAAGACAAAGGCAGGTAAGATCAGGTAAAATACAATTCGTGTCAGGGATTTGACATCCATGGGAAACAGACTGTCCAGCCAATACCCCATCGCGGCCACGCCGAAAAGAGGCAACATATCAAAGACCAAAATATGAATGAATTCCATCTTCTCATCTCCTGCTATTCAGCATAGCATAGAAAGGTGTCGGCCGCCAATGTGAAAAAGCGACTTATAAATATGCCCGAAGCGTACCTGCGGGAACAGTCCGCTTTCGATATATTCGGTGGCGGACGGCGGTGCGGAAAGCGCGCGATATGCTATAATGAAATAATGAACAAATGAGGTGAATGAATTGCAACGCAAAGAAACTTTGTTGCGCTTGACGGAAGAACGGCGGTATGCGGCGCCGCAGCAGTGGCAGGTGCCGCTGCTGCCGAGCATTCGCGCGGCGATGCGCGCCGTGCTGGACGGCGCGCCCGCACCGACACCGGCTGCGGTACGCGAAGCGATTGCGGCTTCATACCGAGCCTGCGGCGCGGATATTGCCGCGGCGGCCGTTCGCCTGGGTGTGCGCACTTGGGATTTGGCGGCGTTGGCGGCGGAGCAAACCGTCGTTGCGCTCAGTCATCCGGGCGATTTGAGCCTGATCTACCCCCATGTCGGTGACGGGCGCACGGGACGGTGGCATCGCGGTTTCTTTCAGGGTGTGGAATACCTGACCGCTTTCGATGAGATCGATTTCCGCCCGACACTGCCCGTGCACGAGCCGGGGCTTGCGTATCTGGCCTCGCCGAACCCGGCGACCGGAGTGGTGCTGACGGCGCGGGATATGCTGCGCTGGGTACGCTATGCGGAGCAAACCGGCATGCATATCTGCCACGATGCGAGCCTGTCCGCCTATGTCTCGGACGAACCGACGACATTCCTGGCGACACCCGGTGCAACGGCCGTGGTTGCGGAGGTCGTCGATTTGGCGGCGGTCGGCTTGGCGGGCGCAACCTACGCAGTCGTTCCGCCGGAGTTGCAGGCGGATGATCGGGACAAGAAACCGCGACCCTACGGCGAATATGTCCATCGCTACTTGGAAGATGCGGAGCCGGCGCCTGTAGTGTTGGCGGGTATGGCCGCTTGGTACTCCCCGCAGGGGCAGGCCGAGTGGCGGCGGTACTGCACCGCGGTTGCCGCTCGCACGGAGGCTCTGGGCGCCGCATTCCGGACTGCCGGCGTGGAGGTTTGGGGGAGCCCCGGCGTACCGATTTTATGGACGACGGAAGTCCCGTCCTCGCTGCGCCGTATCTTGGCAGATGAAAACATTCTTCCGCTGGACGGAGGCCTGTTCGGCCCCGCCGGCGAAGGTTACTTACATTGGCGCGTGACCGTACCGGCCGTGCCCGAAGAGGAGAATACATGAGCACGAATTTACAAGTAGGCATCGTCGGCTTACCGAATGTCGGCAAGTCGACCCTGTTCAATGCCATCACGAAAGCGGGTGCCGAAGCGGCGAACTACGCCTTCTGCACGATCGAACCGAATATCGGCGTAGTCGATTTGCCCGATCCCCGCTTGGATACCTTGCAGGAAATGTTTCAGTCGAAACGGAAATTGCCGGCGGCAATGCGTTTTGTCGATATTGCCGGATTGGTCGCGGGCGCTTCGAAGGGAGAAGGCCTCGGCAACCAATTCCTCGCCCATATTCGCGAGACGGATGCGATAGCGCAAGTCGTCCGCTGCTTTGAGGATGAAAACATCACGCATGTGGCGGGCAGCATCGATCCGCTGCGCGATATCGAGATCATTATGACCGAGCTGTGTCTGGCGGATCTGGAAGCGGTCGAAAAACGCACGCAACGTCTGGAGAAAATCGCCCGCTCCGGGAATAAGGAAGCAAAAGCGGAGTTGGCCGTTTTGGAGAAAGTGCTGCCGCTGCTGCAGGAAGCCAAGCCGGCACGACTGGCGGAGCTCGGCGAGGAGGAAGAAGCGCTGCTGCGCGAACTGAACCTGCTCACCCGCAAGCCCGTGCTGTATGTCGCAAATGTCGGCGAAGATGAGATTGCGGATCCGTTGCAGAACCCGCATGTGCGTGCCGTAGCGGATTTGGCGGCATCGGAAGGGGCGGAATGGGTGCCGATCTCCGCGGCGATCGAAGCGGAAATCGCGGAGCTGGAGCCGGAGGAAGCGTCTCTCTTTTTGGCGGAAATCGGCGAAGAAGAACCCGGTCTGGATCGGCTCATCAAAGCCGCCTATTCGCTGCTGGGACTGATCAACTACTTCACGGCGGGCGAGCAGGAAGCGCGCGCCTGGACGATCGTGCGAGGCACGAAAGCACCGCAGGCTGCGGGAAAAATCCACAGCGATATGGAACGCGGTTTCATTCGGGCGGAGATTGTTTCCTACGACGCGCTGATCCGAGCCGGCTCCATGGCGAAAGCTCGTGAGCAGGGCCTCTTGCGTTTGGAAGGCAAGGACTATGTCATGCAGGACGGCGATGTTACCTATTTCCGTTTCAATGTTTGACAACCGGCAACCTGCCGGGTAAGATAGAAACGGTCGCTCGGCGACCTTTCGTGCGCCCATAGCTCAGGGGATAGAGCAGCGGTTTCCTAAACCGCGTGTCGGATGTTCGAATCATCTTGGGCGCACCATTTTCTTTTGGAGAAACTATGAAACATACCCAGTACCCGTTGGCGACGGATCGCGTGCGGGTGGCCATGGAGGATATGGCGCAGGCCATCGTGGAAGCGCGGCGCTGCCTGAATTGCCCGCGGCCGACCTGCCGCACGGGCTGTCCCGTCGGCAATGAAATTCCGAAATTCATCGCGGAACTGGCGACGGGGAATATCGGCGAAGCCGTCCGCATTATCAACGAGCGCAGCAATTTGCCCTCGGTCTGCGGGCGCGTGTGTCCGCACGAAAACCAGTGCGAAGGGCATTGCATCCTGAATCGTCGCGGTCAGCCCGTGAAGATCGGCCGGATCGAGAGCCTGATCGGCGACGTGGCCAATGCGATGATGCTGACACAACCCCGCCGGCTGCCGCGCAAAAAAGAAAAAGTGGCGGTCATCGGCTCCGGCCCGGCCGGACTGACCGTGGCGAACGATTTGCGCCTGCTCGGTTATCAGATCGATGTCTACGAGCGGGACGCGGAGCCGGGCGGCGTATTGCTGCACGGTATTCCCGACTTTCGGATCCACAAATCGGTGGTGCGCTTTGAAGTGGATCGGCTGCGCAATATGGGTGTGAATTTTTATTGCGGGCGAGTATTCGGACGCGATATTACCTTGGAGGAATTGCGGGAACAAGGCTATGGTGCAATCTTCCTCGGCCTCGGTACGGCGCAGCCGCGGGATTTGGAGTTGCGAAACGGCCATTTGCCGGGGATTTATCAGGCGATGGACATTTTGCATCAAGCCCAACAGTACCGTGACGGAAACATTGCCGCCGAAGAGCTCCGGATTCAGCGCGGTGCGCGCGTGGTCGTCATCGGTGCCGGGAATGTAGCGATCGATGCGGCGCGCACGGCGTTGCGGCTCCATGCGGCCGAGGTGACGATCGCCTATCGGCGCACGGAGGAATTTATGGCCTGCCTGCCGTCGGAATATGCGGCGGCAAAGGAGGAAGGCGTCCGTTTCCGTTTCCTGGCGGCACCCGTGGGCGCAGACGGCAAGGAGCGGGTCACGCATTTCGTCTACAGCGAGCAGGAAATCAATGAGCTCGGCGAGTTGCACGATACGGGACGGGAAGAACGCCTGCCGGCCGATACGATTATCATCGCTGTCGGGCATGTGCCGAGCACTTGGCTGGCTTCGGTACTGCCCGGTCTGGAGCGTGACGGGGCGGGGTATATCCGGACACAGGATGCGCCCTACTACGGCGAAACGAATATCGAAGGCGTTTTTGCCGCCGGGGATGTGGTGCATCGACCGGCGACGGTAGTGCTCGCCATGCGCGAAGCGAAGAAAGCGGCGGCGGGCATAGCCGCACGCTTGGCCGCGGCGGCAGAAAAAGCGGCGGCCGCCGCAAAATAAATACGGCTCGGTCGGAAACTCTCGTAGTTGCGAGAGTTTCTTTTTATGTTATACAACGCGACATATGCGCCAAACGCGGTGTCGGAGAGAAAATTTCGTTGCGTATCGAAAAATGTGATATAATAGCAGATATATGAGGAATAGTCATGACAGCGCATCGGCTCTGCCGGTGCGTTTTACAGTGGAGATTATATACGGATGGAGTGAAGTACATGGAATTATGGAGAAAAAATCTGTATTGGCTGGTGGCCATTCAAATTCTGGCGGGGAGTGCCATTTTAGGCGTGATTTCCTTTATTCCCCTTTTTGTGCATGATCTCGGTGTGACGGATGCCGGCGCGGCAAGCATGTGGGCGGGGCTGGTGACGGGCGTGACCGCGTTCACCGCCGCCTTCTCGAATCCGTACTGGGGCGCGTACGGCGACCGCAAAGGACACAAGCGCGTCCTCCTGCAGATCCTGCTGTTTTTGACGGCGGTCATGTGCGCCATGTCGCTGGTTCGCTCGCCGTTCCAGCTGTTTGTTTTACGGGCGGTGCAGGGCGCCGTCGGCGGGTTCATTGCGGCGGGGCTGACGATGGTCGTCACGCAGACGCCGCAGAAACACGAAGCATATGCGCTCGGCACTTACCAGACGGGCATCGTCCTCGGGGCGACATTGGGGCCGCTCATCGGCGGCGGGATCGCGGATATTATCGGCTATCGTGAAACATTTCTCTTTTTCGGTTGCCTGACGTTGCTCGGCTTCTTCCTTGCCAAACGATACCTGTACGAAGATTTCAAACCGGTACCGAATAAGCCGAAGGAATCCGTCTGGCAAAATTTCAAGCTGTTTTTCCGTCTGCCGCTGGTGCGCTTGATGATGATCTGTCAGTTCTTCGTCAACTTCGCCTTGACGGGACTCGGACCGATTTTGCCGCTGTACATCAAAGAAATGGCGGGGCCCGTACCGGCATTGGCGACGCTGTCCGGCGGCATCCTGGCGATCGGCGGTCTGGCCGGCGCCGTCAGCGCGATGAATATGGGGCGCATCGCACAGAGTTGGAGCCATCGGCAGATCATGCTGGCGGGGACGTTCTTCGGCGGACTCTTCTTCATTGCGCAGCATTTCGCGCCGGACGTCTACCTGCTCGGTCTGTTTCGGTTTTTGAACGGGCTTTGTATCGGGACACTGATGCCGAGCGCCAATACGATCGTTTCGCGGGAAGTGCCGGAAGAAAAACGCGGTATCGCATTCGGCGTCACCTCCGGCACGGCGCTCATGGGAAACGTTGCGGGGCCGATTGCCTCCGGCCTGATCGCGCTCACCTTTGACATGGGCGCGGTGTTCTGGTCGACGGCGGCCGTTTTCTTTTTCATTTGCTACCTCATCTATCGCAGCCTGCCGGCGACGGCGGGTTACGGTTCGCGCTGAAGAACGGCGGAGAGCGGGAAATCCCGCTCTTTTTTGTTGCGGAAAATTCGGCGCAAGAGATTCGATTGTAACAACGAACGAAATGGCATTGAAAACCATTTTCTTTTATGCTATACTGTAGCCATCATCCGCCGACGGCGGAAATAGAGAAACAGGGAGAGGATTATTTTGCAAAAATGGATTCAACGCAGTGTCATGGCTATGTTGGCCGTGGCGATGTTGGTAGTGGCGGGATGCGGCAGCGATAAAGCACCCGCAGGGGAAGCAGCGAAAAAGCTGCAGGTTGTCGCCACGACGACGATGTTGACCGATCTGGCGCAGATCATCGGCGGCGATGCGGTCGAAGTGAAAGGTCTGATGGGACCGGGCGTAGACCCGCATTTGTACCAGGCGAGCGCCGGTGATGTCGCGACCATGTCGAAAGCGGATGTCGTAGTCTACAACGGCGTCCATTTGGAAGGGAAAATGGGCGAAGTCTTTGCCCAGCTGGAAAAAGATAAGAAGACGACGATTTGTGTAGCCGATGCGCTCGATCCGGCGACGCTGCTGGACTTTGAAGAAGACGGCGTACCGGCAAAGGATCCGCATATTTGGTTTGATGTGAAGAACTGGGAAAAGGCCGCGCATATCGTTGCGGAACGCCTGAGCGAGAAAGATCCCGCACACAAGGACTTGTACATGAAAAATTATGAAGCCTATTTGAAGGACTTGCAGGCGGCGGACGAGTACGTGGCGAAACGCGCACAGGAAATACCGGAGAATGCCCGCGTACTGGTGACGGCGCATGATGCGTTCCAGTATTTCAGCCGTGCGTACGGCTTTGAAGTGCGCGGTCTGCAAGGGGTCAGCACCGCATCCGAAGCGGGCGCGACGGATGTGCGCGAATTGGCGGATTTCATCGTTTCGCACCAAATCAAAGCGATTTTCGTCGAGTCTTCCGTCCCGCACAAAACGATTGAAGCCGTGCAGGAAGCCTGCCTGGCACGCGGTTGGGAAGTGAAGATCGGCGGCGAGCTGTACTCCGACTCGCTGGGAGCCCCGGACAGTGAAGGCGGCACATATGTCGGTATGGTAAAAGAAAATATCGACACCATTGTGGAGGCATTGAAATAAACACACGGGTTCCGTCAGGAACCCGTTTTTAATTCCGGAGGAGGCTAAGGAGATTACGGATGGAATGGGCAGTAGAAGTGGAAGATTTAACGGTCGCCTACGATGAGCGACCGGTACTCTGGGATGTCGATATGCAGGTGCCGCGCGGTTCGCTGGCGGCGATCGTCGGACCGAACGGTGCAGGGAAATCGACCTTGGTCAAAGCGATGCTCGGACTGGTGGAGCGCATTTCCGGCTCGGTGAAGTTTTACCTGGACGGCCGTCTCGTTACGACCCGGGAGGAGGCCAAGCGGATCGCCTACGTGCCGCAGAGCGGCTCGGTGGACTGGGATTTCCCCACGACCGTGCTGGACGTCGTCCTCATGGGGCGCTACGGGCATCTCGGCTGGTTGCGCCGGCCGGGCAGGGTGGATAAAAAACTGGCCATGGAAATGCTGGCGCGTACCGGGATGCAGGAGTATGCGGAACGGCAGATCAGTCGTCTTTCCGGCGGGCAGCAGCAGCGTGTGTTTTTGGCGCGCGCTTTGATCCAACAGGCGGATATTTATTTTATGGACGAACCGTTTAAGGGCGTCGATGTAAAGACGGAAAAAGCGATCATCGGCTTGCTGAATGAAATGAAAAGCCGCGGCAAGACCGTCATTGTCGTCCATCACGACTTGGACACCGTCGCGGAATTTTTTGACTGGGTGACGCTGATCAATTTGCAATGCGTGGCCTCCGGGCCGCTCAAGGAGACGTTTACGCAGGAAAATATTTCCCGCACCTATCGGGCGGCCGAAGCGCCGGGAGGTACGGAACAATGACCGCAATCCTGAGCGACTACACGTTTCAGGTCGTTGCGGCGGGGACGGTACTGCTCGGGATCACGAGCGGCGTGACGGGAAGCTTCGCGATCCTGCGGCGGGAAAGCCTGATCGGCGACGGCCTTTCCCATGCGGCGTTTCCCGGCGTGGTGCTGGCGTTCATGCTCATCGGCATGAAAGAACTCGGCGTCCTCCTCAGCGGTGCGGCCGTTGCGGCGGTCGTCGCCATGGCGCTCGTGATGATCTCCACCCGCTATACGAAGCTGCGTTTCGATGCGGCACTCGCCACTGTTCTCGCAGCGTTCTTCGGCCTCGGGATGATGCTCCTGACCTATGTCCAGCGCGGGAATAATCCGGCGCAGGCGGGCTTGGCCAAATTCATTTTCGGTCAGGCGGCGACCATGCTCGCGCGCGATGTCTACCTCATGGCGGCGATCGCCGTGTTGATCCTGCTCGTCGAGTGGTGCTTCTGGAAAGAGTTGAAAATCGTCGCCTTCGATCCGGATTTTGCCCGCTCCCTGCAGCTGCCCGTCGGCAAAATCGAGGTCGTCTACGGCGCTGTCCTGGTGGCGACCGTCATTATCGGCCTGCAATCCGTCGGGGCGATCCTCATGAGCTCGCTCTTGATCGCGCCCGCCGTTGCGGCACGCCAGTGGACGGACAAACTCGGTGTGATGGTGCTGGCGGCGGGAGCCATGGGCGGCGCCGCCTGCTTCTGCGGCACCTGGTGGTCGGCTGTCGTGGGGAAAATGCCAACGGGACCGGCGATCGTCGTCATCGCTTCGGTGTTCGTCGGCGTGAGCCTGCTCGCCGCACCGAATCGCGGTATTATCCGGCGTTGGCTGCGCTTGCGCAAGCAACGGCGCACGCGGCGAAAGGAGGCGCAAGATGTCGGCTTACAGTGAAGTACTTTGCATTGCGGTTCTCGCCGCCGCCGCCTGCGCCGTGCCCGGGACGTTTCTCGTCCTGCGGGGAATGTCCATGATGGCGGATGCGATTACCCATACCGTGTTTCTCGGCATCGTGCTCGCCTTTTTTGCCACGGCGGATTTGAACTCGCCCTGGCTGCTGCTCGGCGCGGCGGCGACGGGCGTATTTACTGTCTGGTGCACGGAAACGTTGTACCGCACCCGACTGGTCGCGGAAGATGCGTCGATCGGTGTGGTGTTCCCGCTGTTCTTTTCGGCGGGGATCATTCTGGTGAACCTCTACAGCGGCAACGCGCATCTCGACGTGGACACGGCACTCCTCGGCGAAATTGCCTTTGCGCCTTTTGACCGATTCTACCTCGGCGGGACGGATATGGGCCCGGCGGCGCTCTGGACATTGCTCTTTGTCGGGCTGCTGAACAGCTTTGTCGTCGGCGTGCTTTATAAGGAAATGAAATTGGCTTCCTTCGATGCATTGTTGGCGGCCTGTTTCGGGTTCTCGCCGGTGCTGCTGCACTACCTGCTGATGACACTGGTCTCCGTGACGGTCGTCGCTTCGTTCCAAGCGGTCGGGGCGATTCTTGTCATCGGGCTCATGATCGGCCCGCCCGCCACGGCGTACCTGCTGACCGATCACCTGTCGCGGATGCTGTTCGGCAGTGCGGCGATCGGCGCGGTCTGTGCGCTGGTCGGTACCCGGCTGGCGATGTATTGGGATGTCTCCATTGCCGGAGCCATTGCCGCGACCATCGGTGTCGTCTTTCTGATTACCGTCGTGCTTGCCCCGAAGACCGGTATTCTGGCAGGCCTGCGGAACCGCCGCCGGCTGCGCGTTCGCTATGCACAGGCGGTGTTGCTCCGCCATTTGCATACGCATGAGGGCACCGCACAGGAACGGACGGAATGCGGCATCGGTACATTGCACGAGCACCTGCGTTGGGAGGCGAAATATACCATGCGGATCTGTCGCACTTTGCAGGAACAGGGCGACATTCGTATCGAGGAAGCTGTCGTCCGCCTGACCGAGCAGGGACGGCAAAAAATTGCGGACGCATCCCGTTTTCTTTACATGTAACCGGAAAGGTTTGTCTCTTTGCCGCAGCTGTCGAGTGTTTTCGGCATAATTGCCCGGCAAAGAGGTCATAGTGCCGCCACGGCACGGAAAGGACATATGAGACAGACAAGCATTCAGCTGCGCGGTGTTCCGGAAACATTGCTGATCCCGCTGTACATGCGGGCGCGCGATGCGCGAGAAGCCGAGCCATACCTCGGCGATACGATCGCGGCGGACACCGTGGCAAAAATAGATTATGACTTTACGAAATGGGCCCGCATCACGCTTTCCTATTGGGGCTGTGTGTCGCGCGCCAAACGCATGGATGACGAGGTGCGACGTTTCCTGGCAGCCGAGCCGGATGCCGTAGTGATTTCGATCGGCAGCGGCCTAGATACCCGCTTTCAGCGCGTGGACAACGGCAGCGTTCGCTGGTATGACCTCGACTTTCCGGAAGTAATCAAGCTGCGGCGACAGCTGCTCCCGCCGGAAACGGCACGCCAAACCTGTATTGCCGCCTCGGCCTTGGATCCGAAGTGGCCGCAGGAGGTGGATGCCGCCGGACGCGAGGTGCTCCTCGTTTCCGAAGGCGTGGTCATGTACTTCACGCCGGCGGAGATGCAAACTTTTTTGGGGATCGTCGGCGAACATTTCCGGCCGTGCACGCTCCATTTGGATCTGATCTCCGCGCTGGCGTATCGTTTGCGAAAGCAGCACGATGCCGTGGCGGCGCTGGGGGCGCAATTCCGCTGGGGCTCGCGGGACGGCAGCGAAGTTCTTCAGTGGGCAGAAGGGTTGCGCCAAATCGGCCTGGCCGATCCCACGGATGAGATGCGGGACTGTATCCGACCCGCTTGGAAACGGCTCGCAGTCCCGCTCATTCGCTTGGGAAACAATCGGATCGGGATGTATCGCTGGGAGTAGCGGCACAAGGGGGCAACAGACGCTGCCCGCAGGGCGGCGTCTGTTTTAAGTGATTTTGTTTATGCGCTATTTTTATAATAAAGTCAAAATATATGAACAAGATGAATTAAAAAACAATTGACATCGCCTAAAAGAGCGTATAATATAAAATGATGAACATAGACTGTTTTAGTGCGTAAGAGTAAATGGATACGGGAGGAATGCTATGAATAAGAAACAATGGTTGACGATGTGTGTCGGCGCGGTGCTGTTGGGAAATGCAACCGCAATGGCGTCGCCGATGATGGCGGAAGAGGTAGATGCCAAGGTAGAGGCGCTTATCCCGCGGGTAACTGCGGTGGAGGGCAAGCTGGAAAGCAAGGCGGACAAAGCCGAGCTGCAGGATATGAAGAAGAGCCTCGTCGAAGAGATGCAAACCAATCGGGGGGGGGTAGAAGAAAATAAGAAGGAAATTGACGGCTTGAAAGATACCAAAGCGGATAAAAGTGCGGTAGAAGAACTGGAAGATCGCGTGGATACACATGGACTCGCCATAAAAGCGTTGAAAGGTAACAAGGCGGATAAAGCGGAAACGGAAGCCGCGTTGGGAGAGTTGAAAGAAGGTCTGAACAACGAAGTAAAGGATCGCAAGGCAAACGAAAAGGCCTTGACGAAGGATATCCAAACCAATCGGAATGCAATCGACGAAAACCGAACCGCCATTGGCGCGAACAGCACCGCTATCGGTGAAAACCGAACTGCTATCGGAAAAGTGAGAGATGATTTGGCGGGATATCAGGCGGCGCAAAAGAAAGTCGATGCGGTGCAAGATGCACGCCTTGTTTCGGAAGTGAACCGTCTGGATACGCGTATCGACCGTGTCGGCGCGCTGACGGGGGCGCTCGCGGGGCTGAAGCCGATCCAGTACGATCCGGCGGCACCGACGCAGGTCATGGCGGCGGTATCCACCTACGAAGGCAAGCAGGGATTTGCCCTCGGGGTCGCGCACTACGCGAAGGAAAACCTGATGTTCCACGCGGGGGCCGCGTACGACGGTGACGACAAGTACATGGGGAACTTGGGCGTGACGGTGAAAGTCGGCGCCGGCTCGAGCGTTGCGGATCGTTATTCTATGCAGCGCGAGAATGCCGAGTTGCGGGAACAACTGAACGCACAGGAGCGTCGCATTGCGGAACTGGAACGCATGATGATGTCCGTGGCGCGTTAAAATAAAAAGGTACGAAGCATGGCTTCGTACCTTTTTATTATTCTTCCGTTCGTGTGTATTGCAGCAGGGGGTTCATGACGGCGGCGAAATAGTCGGCGACGACTTCGGGAGTTTGCTCCATGCCGCCGCCGATCCACCATTGGATCGTCGCAACGAGCGCCGCGGCGAAATGATGGCGCAGGTAGTCCGGCGGCACGTCCGGCGCCCGCCGCCCTTCGCTCAGCCAGGTCTCGACCAAGCGGGGCGAAAGGTGCTCTTGCAGGTAGTGCAGGAAAAACAGCTGACTGTCCGAGCGCAGGAGCGAGAGAAAGGCTTCCCGCCGGTTCGTGATGTGGTAGAGCAAGTGGGCAATGAGGCCGCGATAATCGTCCGTGACGGGCTCATAGTCCGGCGGCTCGGGCGTGTACTCCGCTGCTTCGGTACAGATTTGCCCCTCGCTGCGGATGATGTGCCCGAACAGATCGCGGCACAATTCTTCCAAGAGTGCATCCTTCGTTTCGAAATGAGAGTAAAAGGTGCTGCGGCCGACATCGGCTGCGGCGATGATTTCGCTCACGGTGATCCGCGCATACGACTTACGGGTCAGCAAATCGGTGAACGCACGGAAAATGGCCGTGCGTGTTTTTTGTTGGCGGCGATCCATAGCTCCTCCGGACAAATGGAATAAACTGTTCCGTAGTGTACACTCTGCTCGTTTTGCTTCTGTTCCGGCGGAGTG
This sequence comes from Veillonellaceae bacterium, assembly GCA_022771805.1. GTDB lineage: Bacteria > Bacillota > Negativicutes > Veillonellales > Negativicoccaceae > JALELM01. Next base: position 181,011 of record JALELM010000002.1, read on the forward strand.
TATTTCGTTACAATAAAGGTAAGTACGGAACAAATTGTTTCATTACGTTCATTGTAGCGAAGGAAATATAATTTTTCAAGGAGGCTGTGATGTGGGAACGTTGGTTTGAAAAAGCGTACAGCTTGCCGCCGATACTGGTGTCGGGGCTGTTTGCGCTCGCAAGCGGCTATCTGCACCTCACGGGGCGGGAATGGTCGCCGGATCCGGGCTGGGCGACGCTGTTGATTTCCGGCTTGCCGATTGCGATAGAGGGCATGTATTATCTCGTCAAAGAAAAAACCGTTACCTCCCGGCTGCTCATCGGGATAGCGATGGCGGCCTGTATCGGGCTCGGTGAAGTGCTGGCCGCGGCGGAAGTGGCGTGGATCATGGCGTTCGGCGAATTCCTTGAGGAGCGGACCGTCTCCCGAGCGCAGCGCGGGCTGACGCAAGTGCTTTCCCAAAAGCCGGTGCAGGGCAGACGCCTGACCGCGACCGCGCGGGAGGAGATCGTCGCAGCGGAAGCGATTGCGG
>JALELM010000007.1 GCA_022771805.1 Veillonellaceae bacterium
GGGTACGGTATTGAATACAGTACTCTATGCGATCCTGATTATCTTCTTCACGTATTTCTATACGGCCATATCGGTCAATATCAATGATATTGCCGACAATATGAAGAAGTTCGGCGGCTTTATTCCGGGCATACGACCGGGCAAACCGACGGCGGATTATCTCGATCGCGTGCTGACGCGGATTACGTTGGCAGGGGCGTTCTTCCTGGCCTTCGTTGCTATTTTGCCGAATGTGATCGGTAATGTGACGGGGATTCAGGGGGTCTACTTCGGCGGCACGGCGTTATTGATTGTCGTCGGGGTCGCTTTGGACACGATGAAGCAAATTGAGTCGATGATGATTACGCGTCATTACGAAGGTTTCATGAAATAGGAGGTATTACGATGTACATCCTCTTGATGGGACCGCCCGGCGCCGGCAAAGGTACGCAGGCGGAGCGCTTGATTGAAAAATACGGCATCCCCCAGATCTCTACCGGCGACATGTTCCGGGCGGCGGTGAAAAGCGGTACGCCTCTGGGTTTGGAAGCAAAGAAACACATGGATAACGGGACATTGGTACCGGATGAAGTCACGATCGGTATTGTTCGTGAGCGTTTGGCACAACCGGATTGCCGCAAGGGCTTTATTCTGGACGGTTTCCCGCGAACAACCGCGCAGGCAGTATCTCTGGATGCGATTTTGCGTGAGTTGGATATCCGTTTGGACGGTGTCATTCAGATCGCCGTCCCGAATGAAGAGTTGATCCAGCGTACGACCGGTCGTTTGATTTGTCCGACCTGCGGAGCGACCTACCACATCGTTTCGGCTCCGCCGAAACAGGAAGGCATCTGCGATAAGGACGGCAGTGCGCTGTACCAGCGTGACGACGATCGGGAAGAAACCGTTCGTCAGCGTCTGGAAGTATACGGCAGCCAGACTAAGCCGCTCATTGATTACTACAAGAATAGCGGACATTACGTAGAAATCAACGGCTTGCAAAGCATGGACGCGGTATTTGATGACATTGTTTCCGCGCTGGAAAAGAATGACTGAAATGATTATTCTTCGCTCTTTGCGTGAGATCGCCAGAATTCAGGCGGCGGGCAAAATCGCGGCCGACACGTTGACGCTCCTGAAGCGCCACGCGCGGCCGGGGATCAGCACGGCGGAGCTGGATCGTCTGGCGGAAGAGTACATCGTCAGTCAAGGAGCGATACCCGCTTGCAAGGGGTATCAAGGGTTTCCGAGCAGTGTGTGCATCTCGCCGAACGAAGGCGTTGTCCACGGAATTCCTTCCGAACGGAAAATACTTCGGGAGGGGGATATCGTCAGTTTCGACCTGGTCGTGGAAAAAGACGGCTTTATGGGCGATACGGCCATTACGGTACCCGTCGGCGAGGTCGATGCGGAATCCCGGCAATTGTTGGCGGTGACGGAAGGCGCACTGCAGGCGGGAATAGCCGCTGCACGGGCGGGAGCTCATGTCGGTGATATCGGGCATGCCGTCAGCGCATACGTCGCGCCTTATCGCTACGGTATCGTGCGTGACTTTGTCGGGCACGGTATCGGTACGGAAATGCATGCCGAGCCGCAAGTGCCGAATTACGGCAAACCCGGCAAAGGGGAGCGGCTGGAAGTCGGGATGGTACTGTGTATCGAACCGATGATCAACGCAGGCACGGCAAAAGTGAAAATGCTCCGTGACGGCTGGACGGTTGTTACGGCAGACAAAAAGCGCTCGGCGCATTTTGAACACACGATTGCAATTACGGCAGACGGTCCGATGATTCTGACGGAGCGTAGCGAATGATGGCGACGATTCCCTATGGAACGATCGTGATTGTGACGGCGGGACGTACGGCGGGCAGCTGCTTTATGGTTGTCGGGACGACGGCGGAAGGATATCGACTGTTGGCCGACGGACGTAAGTATCCGCTGCATCGTCCGAAACGTAAAAACGAGCGTCATCTGCGTCGTTTGCAGTTGCAACCGCAACTGCCGGAAGAGTGTCGGAACGGAAACCGCTCCGTGCGCGATGAAGAAATCCGCGCAGCAATAACCCAATGCCGATCGGCAAGCAAAGAAGGAGGCTCCGATGAGCAAGGAAGATGTCATTGAAGTAGAGGGGAAAGTTATCGAAGCGTTGCCCAATGCGATGTTCAAGGTCAAACTGGAAAACGGCCATATCGTATTGGCGCATGTATCCGGCAAAATGCGGATGAACTTCATCCGGATCCTGCCGGGAGACCGGGTAACGATGGAACTCACGCCTTACGATTTGAATCGCGGGCGGATTACCTATCGCTTTAAATAACGCCCCGAAGAAGGAGGTTCAAAATGAAAGTAAGACCGTCCGTAAAAAAGATTTGTGATAAATGCAAAGTCATTAAACGCAAGGGCCGTGTCATGGTCATTTGCGAAAATCCGAAACATAAACAAAGACAAGGTTAACAGGAGGTGGAGAGTAGATGGCACGTATAGCCGGTGTAGACTTACCCCGTGATAAGCGCGTTGAGATTGGCTTGACCTATATTTATGGTATTGGCCTCACTCTTTCCAAAGCAATTTTGGAAAAATCCGGCGTGAATCCGGATACCCGCGTTCGCGATTTGACGGAAGATGAAGTCGCTAAATTGCGTGATGCGTTGGATGAATATAAAGTAGAAGGCGATCTTCGTCGTGAAGAGTCGCTCAATATCAAACGTCTGATCGAGATCAATTCGTATCGCGGCCGTCGTCATCGTTCGGGTTTGCCCGTTCGCGGACAGCGCACGAAAACGAATGCTCGCACACGTAAAGGTCCGAAGAAGACCATTGCCGGTAAGAAAAAATAGTCTGTAAAGGAGGGGATTGACTTGGCTAAACAACGTACAAAAAGAAAAGAAAAGAAACATGTAGAGTCCGGTGCGGCACATATCCGCTCGACTTTCAACAACACGATTGTCACCATTACCGATACGCAAGGTAACACCCTTTCCTGGGCTTCCGCAGGCGGTCTCGGCTTCCGCGGCTCGCGTAAGAGCACGCCGTTTGCCGCACAGATGGCAGCGGAACAGGCTGCGAAAGCGGCAATGGATATGGGCCTTCGCGAAGTGGAAGTGTATGTAAAAGGTCCGGGATCCGGTCGTGAAGCGGCGATTCGCGCGCTTCAGGCTGCCGGTCTCGATGTCAATATGATCAAAGACGTGACGCCGATTCCGCACAACGGTTGCCGCCCGCCGAAACGTAGACGTGTATAAGCGTTTGACGGTAGTGACAGTTGTATAGGAGGAGGGTTTCCGCATGATTGAAGAAAAAAGCTTTGACATCAATAAGGTGGAAGTATCTGAAGACGGAAGCTACGGCAAGTTTGTATGCGAACCGTTGGATCGCGGTTACGGTATTACCCTGGGTAACAGTCTGCGGCGAGTATTGTTGTCCTCGCTGGACGGCGTGGCCATTACCTCCATCAAGATCGATGGCGTGCTGCACGAATTTTCAACCATTCCGGGTGTTCGCGAAGATGTGACGGATATCATCCTGAACCTGAAGAAAGTCTGCTTCCGTGCTTTTTCCGAAGCGGTATTGCCTTTGGAAGTGGTGGTGGATATCCAAAAGGAAGGCGAATTCAAAGCAGCCGATATCGTTGTGCCGTCGGAACTCGAGGTGCTGAACGGCGATTTGCACATCGCACAGCTCGATAACGACGCAAATATTCGGATGACCCTGACTATCGACCGCGGGCGCGGTTATGTACCTGCGGTAAAAAATAAACATGAGGATCAGGAAATCGGTGTGATACCCATCGACTCCATTTTCTCTCCTATCTTGCGAGCCAACTATACCGTAGAAGACACCCGTGTCGGCAACGAGTTGGATTATGACAAGATGACGTTGGAAGTCACGACGGACGGTTCGATTGCCGCGGCGGATGCCGTAGCGAAATCGGCGACCATTCTGATGCTCTACCTGCGTAAATTCCAGAATATTGCAACCGATAAAGATATTATCGCTATCGGTAATGCACACGATGACACGCAGGAAGGGAACGAGAATCCGGAAATAGACTATACCGACGTGCGTATCGAGGAACTGGAGCTGTCCGTACGCGCTTTCAACTGCTTGAAGCGTGCGAACATCAACACCTTGGGAGACTTGCTCGAACGTACCGAAGAAGATCTCGGCAAGGTTCGCAACTTGGGTAAAAAATCGATTGAAGAAATCAGGCAGCGCCTGGGAGATTATTCCGAAGGCCGCTTGGTTTTGAAGCAGAAGGACGAATGAGGAGGAATTGTAAATGGCCTACAGTAAATTAGGGCGCAACAGCTCGGCGCGCAAAGCCTTGCTGCGCAGCTTGGTAACCTCCCTGCTCCAACATGAACGGATCGAGACGACCGAAACGAAAGCCAAAGAGCTTCGCCGCGTCGCCGATCAGATGATTACGCTGGGCAAACGTGGCGATTTGCACGCCCGTCGTCAAGCGTTGGCGTTCGTCTTGGATGAAGGTGTGGTAGCAAAGCTGTTCGGCGAAATCGCGGAAAAGTATGCCGATCGCAATGGCGGCTATACGCGCATTCTGAAGCTCGGTCCCCGTCAGGGCGATAACGCTCCGATGGTAATCATCGAGTTGGTCTGATGTTGACCTGCCCCCGCTTCGGCGGGGGTTTTATTATGCCCGAACGAAGATTATCGTTACAGCCGAACGGCAAAGTATCGGAAAAGAAAAGAACGGCATCGTGCAAAATGGTATAATGGAAATAGCAAAGGAGTGAAGCGTAGCGTATGGAGTACATTTGGATTGCTTGCGGCGGTGCCTTGGGAGCCGTGCTGCGGCACGCATGGGTGACAAGGCTGGCAGGCTATACATTTCCGTACGGGACGCTTACGGTAAATATCGCCGGTGTATTTTTAATCGGACTCGTCGTCTTCGGCTGGAATCGTGTCTGCGGTACGCAGGCAAGTGATTTATTTTTGCGTGTAGGACTTTGCGGCGGGTTTACGACATTCTCTTCGTTTACTTTGGATACGGTTGCCATGTTGGAGCGGGGAGATTTCATCGGTGCAGGCGGCTATATCATCACGTCGGTGGCCGGCTGTTTGCTGGCGTTGACGGCGGCTCGGTATTGTGTAGGAGGCTGAAATGCGGGCATTTTTGCGAAAAAATTCGGGCGGCGAATTATATGATTATCATATGCAGGCGGCTTATGAGGGGTTTCGTGCGTTGGGCGAAACGCAGTTTTATGCAACGGTGCATGCGTTGCGGGGTAATGATCCGGCGGCAGTCATTGTCGGCAGCTATGCGGATTTGAACTGGCTTTTTCAGGACTGGGGTATTACGACGCCGACCTTGGATTATCCCGAAGAATTACACCCGTTCCTGGGGCGAAAAATTTGGACATCCACACTCTCTACCGTTGTCAACGACCCGAAAAAGTGGGGGATTTTTATCAAGCCGTTGACGGAGACGCGGCGTTTTACAGGGACCGTTCTGGCGGAAACGAAGGATCTCGTGAAACTCGGGGGCATGGTTACCGATCTCGATATTTGGTGCAGCGAGCGGGTGGATTTTCGCGCGGAATGGCGTGTCTATGTCCGTGACGGCGAGCCGATCGGTCTGCATTGGTATGCGGGCGATTGGCGCGTGCAGCCGGAGATTGCCGTCGTCGAGAGTGCGGTTGCGGCGTATCGCTCCGCGCCGCGGGGATATGCGATCGATTTCGGCGTCGATGCGAAGGGAAGAACGCTGCTCGTCGAAGTAAATGACGGCTACGGTCTGGGCAATTACGGCTTGCGGCCGCAGCCGTATGCGGAGCTTCTGGCGGCAAGGTGGGAGGAAATAACCCGGGAAGCGGCAGCGGCATATGCGGCCAAAGTCCAAGCCGAAGCAGAAAAGAAATAGACAGGAATTCGTGCGGCGGATCTGTCCGGGAGTACCGTGATACGGCGAATAAAAAGAGAGCGGTTTGGCCGCTCTCTTTTTTGTGAAACTGTTTATTTATGTTGAGACAGTCAGTCTCGGAAGTACGGCTCGAAGCCGGATGTAAATTTTTTCTTTTTGCCGCCTTTTTCACCGCCGCGGGATTTGGTTTTGAATTTTCCTTTGCCGCTGAATTTCTTGCCGCTTTTTTTGCCGTCCCGCTCGTTTTTGCGGAAGGGCCGGCCGCCTTTACTGCTCTTGCCGCGCGAGAAACTCGTACGCTTACGATACAGAGGTCGTTCGGCGGTAATGTGAACGGGAGTGGTATCCGGTTCTTTGGTCAAAAGCTTAATGGCTGCGGCAACGAGAGCGACGGAATCGAGATCCCGCAGCAGTTCCTCCGCCGGAGCGTGGAAGCCTTCGAGATTGTCCTGTTCCGCCGTGCGAATGAGGCTGGTCAGTGCCTGGCGGCGATTGCCTTCGATGACTTCGGTGAGACTCGGTACCGAGCGACGAGTGATGCGCCGCCGGATGAGGTGCTCGATGGCGCGGAGGTGCTCCATTTCGCGCGGCACGACGAAAGTCGTCGCCCGGCCGGTTTTACCGGCGCGCCCCGTCCGTCCTACGCGGTGCACATAACTTTCCGGATCTTGCGGCATGTCGTAGTTGTATACATGCGTAACGCCGCTGATATCCAGTCCGCGGGCGGCTACATCGGTTGCGACCAGCAGATCAATCGTGTTTTCCCGGAACTGGCGCATGACATTGTCGCGTTTGGCCTGGGACAAGTCGCCGTGCAGACCTTCCGCGGTATAGCCCCGCTTTTTCAAGGCTTCGGTGACTTCATCGACACGGCGTTTCGTTCGGCCGAAAATAATCGCCAAGTCCGGTTCCTGCATATCCAGCAGGCGACACAGTACATCGAACTTCTGATTTTCCGGCACTTCGATATATTCCTGGTCGATCAGGTCGATGGTGACTTGCGCCGCCTTCATGGTGACGTGTTCCGGATTCGTGAGGAAACGGTCGGCCAATTCCCGAATTTGCGGGGGCATCGTGGCCGAGAAGAGCAGGGTCTGCCGTTCGTCCGGTACCTGTGCGAGAATGGTGTGGATGTCGTCGATAAAGCCCATGTTGAGCATTTCGTCGGCTTCGTCCAAGACGATGATCTGAATATCGGCAAGTGAAATCGTGCCGCGCTCCATGTGATCCATCAGGCGCCCCGGAGTGGCCACGATCAGCGGGGGATTCTTGCGCAGGCTGCGCAATTGCCGCCCCATGTCCTGACCGCCGTAAATCGGCAATGCCCAATAGGGCAAGTACTGCGCCAGGCGATTGATCTCCTCCGCCGACTGAATGGCAAGCTCGCGAGTCGGTGCCAGCACGAGGGCGAAGGGACCCTTGCCTTCCGGGCGGAGCCGTTGCAAGATCGGCACGCCGAATGCGGCGGTTTTGCCCGTTCCCGTCTGTGCCTGACCGATCAGATCGCGACCGGCGAGTGCCAGCGGAATGGAACTTCTCTGGATCGGGGTAGGTTCTTCAAAGCCCATTTCATTGAGTGCCTGCAGAATTTCTGCAGAGATTTGTAAATCTTTGAATGCTTGTAACATGTAATTCCTCCTGTAACTAATCTATTATATCATAAAATTATATTTTATAATAGATTGCAATTGCTGTTTACTATGATACACTGAAATCAAGGAGGGATGGATATGTATCGGACAGGTCTGCTTGCTGCCGCCTTGGCCGTTTCCTGCCTGCTGACAGCGCAGGCATCCCTTTTCGGTGCGATCGGAATCGGCATCGGATCGGGCGGAAGGGTCGGCGGTTATGTCGGTACGGATGTTTTTCGTGACGGGTATTGGCCGGAAGTGCAACGGAGTGAATTGCCGCGCGCCGCTCGCAAAGCCTTGAAAGAGGCGAATATTGAATGGGAACGGGTCGGTACGGCCGCGTATGAAACGATTTGGGAGCGCACACCGCAGGATTTGGCGGAGAGCCTGGTGCAGGCATTGCGTGAGGAAGGCTACGAGGTCGACATGCGGCGCGAAGGTGCTTCCGACAAGGCGATGTATCGCATACGTTATTTGCCGCCGGTCGGGAAAGAGCGTTTCCTGCCCTTGGATTTACAAGTCGTGCTGCCGACACAGGTGCTGATCTACGAGGCCAAGGGCAAAACCCGGTTGTTGTTTTATGACATGGGATTTTTGGCGGGTGTGCAAGAGAATAGAAAAGAAAAAGAAGGCCGTCGCTTTGTCGAGGAGCTGGTCGACGTTTTGGTCAGCCTGTAGTTTGTTGATTTGTTTACAATCCCCGCAAGGGGATTTTTTCTTTGCCTCAAGGCGGAAAAGCGATGCGGAAAACGATGTGTGACGCCCCGTTCTGTGGTAGACTTAAGAAAAGAAGTAAAGGAGCGGATCATGCGATTTATACATACGGCAGACTGGCATTTGGGGCGGATTTTTTACGAGCGCTACCTGACGGAAGATCAGGCCTATGTGCTGGCACAGTTTTTGGAGTTGGTGCGCGAAGTGCGCCCCGACGCAGTGGTTATTGCAGGTGATTTGTATGACCGGGCGGTGCCGCCGGCGCAGGCGGTGGCGTTGCTGGATGATGTACTGACGGAGCTTGCGGCGATGCGGGTACCGGTGGTGGCCATCAGCGGCAATCACGACAGCACGGAGCGCGTCGAGTTCGGTGCCCGGCTGATGGCAACCGGCGGCGTGCATCTCTACGGAATGGCGCGACCGGATACCGCGCCGCTGGTTTTGCGCGATGCGGCGGGGCCGGTGTATATCTGTCCGTTCGCGTTTGCCGATCCGGCAACGGTTCGGATCGAGTTCGGCGCGGAATCCGTCCGGGATTATGCGACACTGTTTGCGGCGCAGCATGCGCGTTTGCGGGCGCAGGTGCCGGCGGGAAACCGGTCGGTCGCGGTGGCGCATGCCTTTGTCGCCGGCGGTGAGGAGTCCGCATCCGAACGGCCGCTTTCGGTCGGCGGTTCATCGCAGGTGCCGTGGACGACTTTTGCGGAGTATGATTACACGATGCTCGGTCACTTGCATCGCCCGCAACAGGTCGGGCAGCCGTATATCCGCTACAGCGGTTCGTTATTAAAGTATTCCTTTGACGAGGCGGAGCATCGTAAAGGCATTGATATCGTGGAGTTGGGGGCGGACGGTTCGGCGACACGGGAAAGCGTCGCGTTGCGACCGAAGTATGATATGCGGATTTTGACGGGATCCTTTGCGGAGTTGATCGGTGAAGGAACGCCGTCCTGCGAAGATTATTTGCTGGTGCGTCTGACGGATGAAGGTCCGGTGCTGGATGCTATGGGGCGCCTGCGTGATAAATTCCCGCAGATTCTCGGGATCGAGCCGATCGGGTTGGCAGCGCCGACCGCCTCACGGGAGCGGGCTGACTTGCGCCGCGTGGGGCAGGAGGAATTGTTTAACATGTTTGCGGAACGCTTGGGCGGGCGGCCGCTGAATGAAGCGGAGACCGCAGTTATGGCGGAGGTCTGGCGTGAATTACGAGAGGAGGATGAGCGATGAAACCGATCCGTTTGACGATGCAGGCATTCGGGCCGTATGTCGCCCGGCAGGAGATCGATTTCCGCCGCTTGGGCGAGCGTTCCTTCTTCCTGATCCACGGACCGACGGGAGCGGGGAAGACGACGGTCTTTGATGCGATTTGCTACGGCCTTTACGGCGTGACGAGCGGCGGGCGCGATGCGGTACAGATGCGCAGCGCGTATGCCGATGAAAATTTACTGACGGAAGTCAGACTGGATTTTTCTCTCGGCGATAAGTATTATCGTGTGATTCGCCAGCCGCGCCAAACGGTTGCCCGCTTGCGCGGCACGGGGACACGGGATTTCGGCGGCAAGACGGAACTGTTGGAGACGGATGCGGAAGGAAACGAATTGCATTCGCTCGGCGATCGCCATGTGACGCAGGCGGTTACGGAGCTGATCGGTTTCAGTGTGGAGCAGTTTTGCCAGGTCGTGCTGCTGCCGCAGGGAGAATTTCGCCGTTTGCTGCTGGCGGGTTCCGATGAGCGGGAAAAGATTCTTGCGAAACTCTTTGCCACCGATGTCTACGCCAGAGTGGCGCAAAAACTGCGGGAAAAAGCGCAGGAGCTGCACGAGCGGTATGCGGCAAACGAACAGAGCCGGCGCGCGAATTGGGAAGCGGTCGGCGTGACTTCGGCGGCGGAATTGACGGCGGCCGTTACGGCGCAAGCCGCGGCGATCAAGGCGGCGGAGGACGAAGTGCGGCGGACGACGGACGCACATACCGCGGCGCAACAGGCGGTCGGAGTCGGGACTGCCCTGGCCGCGCGTTTTGCGGAGCTGGCGGCGGTTCGGCGGGAACTGGCGCGTCTGGCGGCGGCCGAGGCAGCGGTGCGGGCACGTGCCGAAGACATTCGAAAACTGGAAGCCGCGGCGACGATGCGGGACCGCTATACCGAACTCGATCGTGTCCTGCAGGCGGGAACACGCTTGCGCAAGGAGTCCGACGCGGCGGAATCCGACCGGGAGAAGAAGCGGCAGCGCGCGGAATTTTGGAACAAAGAAGAAACGGAATTGCGAGCCGGAAAAGAGGCACAGCAGCAACGCTTTCTGCTGAAGAAAGATTTGGCAGACATGGCGGAGCGCGTAGCTAAATTGCAGGAAGTACGGGGAAAGGAACGGAAGGCGCAAGCGACGGCGACGGCAAGCGCGACGCTGTTGGCAACGGCGGAAGCGGAATTTGTCCGAGCGGAAGCGGTGCTCAAAACGGCGCAGGAAAACCGTAATGCCGGTGAAATGGCGGCGGCACAGACGGAGGCGAAGGAGAGAGCGTTGGAGCAGGCTCGCCAGGATTTAGCGGCCTTTGACGCCGGGGAAGCGCTTTGCGAACAGGCGAAAGCGGCGGCCGCAGCGGCGGAGGCGGCCGTTCGGGAAGCAACGCGGGCGGGAACGGCCGAGCGGGAAGCGGAAACGAATTACCGCCGCCTGGCTCTGCTGCGGGAGCAATACGCGGCGGCGGCATTGGCGAACGGTCTGGTCGCGGGAGAAGCCTGCCCGGTTTGCGGTGCGACGGATCATCCCGCGCCCGCACAGATGGACGATATTGTGCCGACGGAGGCCGAGTGGCAAGCGGCGGAAGCTGCCTTGAGCGAAGCCCGTCAAACGGCACGGGAGCAGGGAAATATCGCTTCGCAGCGGTGCGAGCGCAGTAAGGCATTGGCCGAGCAGGCGGCACAAGCGGCGGCAAAGTTGCCGCCTGTTTCCCGGGAAGAATTGACGGCAAAACTGGCGCAAGCAGAGACTGCCCTGGAGGAAAATCGCCGGGCGATCGGTGAACCGGCTGCCCGGCAGCAAGCCGTCACGGCGGCGGAAAGCAGACTGGAAGAGCTGCGGGGCGAGTTGGCGCAAGCCCGGGCGACGGAAAAAGCCGCTTCGGAAGCGCTCGTTTCTTTGACGGAGCGGGCGGTCATGCTGGCGCAAAACGTTCCCGAAGCATATCGCGAAGGCACGGGTTTGCAGACGGAATTGGCCAACGTAACGGCCGCCTGGGAGGACTATGACCGGCGCGAACGGGCGTATGCGACACAGGCGGATGCCGAGCGGGAAGCCTACCGCACCGTCGTACAAGAGCAGGAAGAACGCCAACGGCGTATCGAGGAATACCGGCAGGAATACGGCAACAATCGGGTTGAATTGCTGCAGAGGGCGGAGCAGGCGGGCATCGCCGACTTGACGGAACTGCGCACCCTGTTGGAGCGGACGGAAGAACTGGAAGAGCTGAAAGCGGCGGCGGAACGGGAGCGTGTCCACGCGGCGCAACAGGAAAAGGCGCAAGAGAGCCTGGTCGCGGAATTGGCGAACCGGGAAGAACCGAATCTCGAAGCGTTGCAGCAGGCGGAGGCAGCTGCCCGGGAAGCGTATCGGACGGCTACGGAGGAACTGGCCGCGGCGCGGAGCCGGCAGGAAGGCTACCGGAATGCGGAAACGAAAGCGCAGGCGCTGGCGCAGGAGCTGGCGAGCATGGACGCAACGCAGGCGGTAGTCGGTCGGCTGGCGGCTTTGGCTGCGGGCGACGGGAATGCTGCGGATGCCCGCATCAGTTTTCAACGCTACGTGTTGGCGGCGCTGTTGGAAGATGTGCTGCGTTCGGCCAACGAACGCCTGCGTCTGCTCAGCCACGGGCGCTACCGCCTGGAGCGCATGATCGGCACGACGGATCGCCGGCGCACGGCGGGGCTCGATCTCGTCGTCCTGGATTACTGGAGCGGGGCGCAGCGACCGGCGAATACGCTTTCCGGCGGCGAGACATTCCTTGCCTCGCTGGCCTTGGCACTCGGACTGGCGGATACCGCTCAGGCGTATGCGGGCGGCATTCGACTGGACACGGTATTCATCGATGAAGGTTTCGGCACGTTGGACGGCGATGCGCTGAATGAAGCCTTACGCATTTTGACGGATTTGCGGGCGGGGGGACGACTTGTCGGGATTATCAGTCATGTCGAAGAGTTACGGCAACGGATTGATACCCGTCTGGAAATTGTCAAGACGGAAAGCGGCAGCCGGGCGCACTGGGTACTCGGCTGACATTGCGCCGGTACGGAAACTGTGTTACAATAGGGATATCGAAAAAAATCGTTTAATACACTGTGTAAGGAGCGACTATGGAATTTGCATTCGCACATAATAATTTCAATGTGCTCGACTTGGAAAAAAGCCTGACTTTTTATCGTGAGGCGTTGGGACTTCGGGAAGTGCGCCGGTATGAAGCGGCAGACGGCAGTTTCATATTGGTCTACCTCGGCGACGGTCGCACGCCGCATCAGTTGGAGCTGACCTGGCTGCGTGATCGCACCGAGCCGTATAACCTCGGCGAAAATGAGTTCCACCTCGCTTTTGTGACGGAGGATTTCGAAGCGGCGCGCGAGAAACATCGTGCCATGGGCTGTATCTGTTTTGAAAATGAAGCGATGGGGATCTATTTCATCGAAGATCCGGATCATTATTGGCTGGAGATCGTGCCGGCGAAATGAGTGAATTTACACAACGCACGCGTCTTTTGCTCGGCGACGGGGTCGAGCGGCTGGCGGCAGCCTCGGTAGCCGTATTCGGCTTGGGCGGGGTCGGCTCTTTTGCCGCAGAAGCGCTGGCGCGCGCCGGCATCGGCCGTCTGGTACTCATCGACGGCGATGTGGTGAGCGACAGCAATCGAAACCGCCAGCTGCCCGCGCTGGTCAGTACGGTCGGGCAGGTGAAAACCGCTGTCATGGCGGCGCGTATTGCGGATATCAATCCCGCCTGCCGGGTGGAAACCCGCCGGGAAATGTATCGCCCGACGGAACGGGAATACTTGCGGAGGCTCGGCGTTGACTATGTGATTGATGCGATCGACGATGTCCCGGCGAAAGTCGGTCTTGCCGTTGAAGCGCAACTTGCGGGAATTCCGTTGGTTGCGGCGCTCGGCACGGGCAATAAACTGCAGCCGGAGCTGCTGGAGACGGCGGATATTTACGAGACATCCGTCTGCCCGCTGGCGCGCGTGCTGCGGCGGGAACTTCGTCAGGCGGGCGTGCGGGCATTGCGCGTGGTATACTCGCGCGAGGAACCGTGCCGCCCCGTTTTTGCGCCCGGCGAAGAACGAGTGCCGGGCTCGGTCTCTTTTGTACCGCCGGTGGCGGGAATGCTGCTGGCGGGAGAAGTAATCCGGGCGCTGGCGGCTGTGAATAAGAAAGGATGAAAGCGAATGCAGGCAAAAATTACGTTGGCAAATCAGGAAGTTGTCACTCTCGAATTGTATCCCGAAGAAGCACCGAAGACGGTGGAAAATTTTGTTTCCCTCGTCAAAAAAGGCTTCTATGACGGGTTGAAATTTCACCGGGTCATTCCGGGTTTTGTGGCGCAGACCGGTTGCCCTTACGGAACCGGTACGGGCGGGCCGGGCTATACGATCCCTTGCGAAACGGCAGGCAATCCGCACAAGCATGAGCGCGGGTCGCTTTCCATGGCGCATCGGGGGAAGGATACCGGCGGCAGTCAGTTTTTTATTTGCTATGAGCCGCAGCCGCATCTGAACGGCGTACACACGGTGTTCGGAAAAGTAACGGACAATATGGAAGCGGTCGACCGCATTTTGCAGGGCGATCGCATGGAAAAAGTGGAAATCATTGAATAAGGAGGCCGGTATGCCGATCTATCAATTGCGGGAACCGCAGCGGCTGACCTTGTCAATGAACGGGACGGTTTGCTACGGCTACACGCAGGATTGGTACACGGACAGCTGGCAGGCGCGTGCGGGCTGCGGCCCGACGACCGCCACTTCCTTATTGGCATACCATCTCGTTCGTGACGGCTACTGGGAGGCACTCCCGACGCAGGCCGCGGTCTTGCGGCGGATGCAGGAAATATGGAATTATGTCACGCCGGGTCACGGCGGTCTCTTCAAAACGCGCTGGCTCGTGCATGGTTTGCGCCGCTACTTGGCGGACTATCGCCTGCCCTACCGGGTGGACGCGCTGCCCGTTTCGGTGCGTTCGGCGCATCGCCCGGAACCCGCTGCCGTGAAGGCATTTATCGCCGAGGCGTTGGCGGCGGACTCGCCGGTGGCCTTTTTGAACCGGCATCGCGGTGCGGAGCCGATCGATACTTGGCATTGGGTGCCGATCGTCTCCTTCGACACGGAACAGGAGCCGGCCGTTGCGGAAATTTATGATGAAACGATACGGAAGTTTTTCGCGCCGGAAAAATGGGTGCGGGATACTCTTCTCGGCGGCGGCTTTGTCAGTATGCGTAAAATCTAGAAAGACGGAAGGTGTGCGATGATGCAAATATATTCTCAGCTTACCGAGCTGGTCGGCAAGACGCCGCTTCTGCGTTTGGGACGCTATAGCAGTCGGCGCGGTTTGGCGGCCGAGCTCGTTGTGAAATTGGAAAAGCAGAATCCGGCGGGATCCGTGAAAGACCGCATCGCGTTGGCGATGGTGGAAGAAGCGGAACGAACCGGGATGTTGCGCCCGGGGATGACGATCGTGGAGCCGACCAGCGGCAATACGGGTGTCGGTCTGGCTTTTGTCGGCGCGGTAAAAGGCTATCGCGTCATTCTTATCATGCCGGAGACGATGAGCGTGGAGCGGCGCCAATTGGCTCAGGCGTACGGCGCGGAAATTATTCTGACGCCCGGCGCGGCCGGCATGCAGGGAACGGTCGATAAAGCGCGTGAAATGCAGGCAGCGGATGACAATGTGTTCATTCCGCAACAGTTCACGAATAAGGCGAATCCGGCAATGCATGAACGAGCCACGGCGGAAGAGATTTGGGAGGATGTCGGCGGCGAGCTGGCGGCATTTGTCGCGGGTGTCGGCACGGGCGGTACCGTCACGGGTGTTGGGCGCGGCCTGAAAGCGCATGACGCCGCAATCCGGATCGTGGCGGTGGAGCCGGCCGCATCGCCGCTGCTTACGGCGGGGACGGCGGGACCGCATGCGATTCAGGGGATCGGCGCCAATTTTGTCCCGGAAGTGCTGGATCGGAATGTGTATGATGAAGTGCTGACGGTGACGAACGAAGATGCGATTGCCGCGATGCGGGCGCTTGCACGGGAGGAAGGACTCCTTGTCGGGATTTCGTCCGGGGCGGCGGTCGCCGCCGCAACCGAGTTGGCGAAGCGGCCGGAATTTGCCGGCAAACGCATTGTCGCTCTCTTGCCGGATACCGGCGAGCGGTACTTGTCTACAGGCCTTTTCGCTGTAAATAAATAATAATAAAAAGACTTCCCGAAGGAAGTCTTTTTTTGTGCAATCAATTGCTTTCAAAGAATGCTTTGTAGGCGAGGAACGCCGTATAGGCATCGGATTTTTCCACCAATTCGAGCGGTGCGTGCATGCTGAGCATGGTGACACCGCAATCGACGACTTCGCAGCCCCAGGCCGCCAGGTACAAGGCGATCGTGCCGCCGCCGCCTTGGTCGACTTTGCCCAGCTCGCCGATCTGCCAAGGCACATTGGCGGCGTTGAAGATCCGCCGTACCTTGGCGATGAACTCGGCGTTGGCATCGTTGCTGCCGGACTTACCGCGCGAGCCGGTATACTTCGTCAGAACGATGCCGTGCCCGGTGAGCGAGGCATTCGTCTTTTCCATCGTATCGGGGAAAGTCGGGTCGAACGATGCCGTCACGTCCGCCGAAAGAATTTCCGAGTTGCGAAGCGTGTCGCGCAGCGAGCGATGGTCTTCATGGCCTTGTAACGCCAACAAATCCATAATGAAATCGGGCACATAAGAAGAGGTCACGCCGGTGTTACCGTAGGAACCGATCTCTTCTTTGTCCGCAAAGAGCGCGACTTGTGTTTTTGCACCGGGCTCCGCCGCAAGAATCGCGGTGAGGTTGCCGTAGGAGCAGACGCGGTCGTCGTGACCGTGACCGAGGATGAAAGCGCGGTCGAGTCCGACGTCGCGAGCATTGTCGGCCGGAATGATTTCCAGTTCCGCCGTGGTGAAATCTTCATCTTCAATGCCGTATTTTTTGCCGAACAGGGCGAGGACGGTTTCGCGTGCACTCTTTTTCCGTTCGCCGTGACCGCCGATGACCGGCAGCAGCATTTCACCGGTGACCGCTTCACCGACTTTTTTCTGCGCCTGTGTCTGACCGAGGTGCGGCAGGATATCCGTGATGTAGAGGACGGGATCGTCCGGATCCAGACCGATTTCCACATCGACTACACTGCCGTCTTTGCGGACGACGACACCGACCACGGCCAACGGTCGGCATACCCACTGGTATTTTTTGATGCCGCCGTAGTAATGCGTCCGGAAAAAGACCAGGCCGTCTTTTTCATCGAGCGGATTCGCTTTCAGATCCAGCCGCGGGGAGTCGATATGCGAGCCGACGAGCTTCAAGCCCTTACGCATATCTTCTTTGCCGATGACGGCGAGAATCACGGACTTGCCTTTGTGATCGAGATAGACTTTGTCGCCGGCCTTGAGTTTGCGATACGCCGACAACGGCCGGAAGCCGGCCTTTTCCGCCTGACGAATGATTTCACGATTGGCCAGACGCTCCGTGCGAGCCCGGTCGAGAAATGCCTTGTACTCCTCGGCATAGGCGAGGCAGGCTTTGCGTTCTTTAGCCGTCCAGCGTTGCCAGACGGGTTTGGTACGACTGTATGTTTCCATATGAGCACATCCTTTCATATATCTTCCAGTATAGTCCCTTCCCGTTTGTTCCGCAAGTGAACTCAGCGGAGAATGATCAGGCGCAGGCCGAGTAAGAGCAGGGCGACGGCCAGCATCTGCAGGATCAGCTTGGCGCGCACATGTTTGGCGAGCAAGGCGCCGACTTGGGCGCCGACGAGGGCGCCGGCACCGAAGAGCAGGGCTTGCGGCCAATACACATGACCCTGTACGGCATGGGTAACCACGCCGATGAACGCGGACAGCGCCAAGACAAAATGGCTCGTCGCCGTCGCGACATGGGTCGGAAAGCCGAGCAGGTAAATCATTGCGGGAACGTGGATGACACCGCCGCCGATCCCGAAAATGCTGGAGATAAAACCGACCGCCGTGCTGATCAGTGCGCCGCGCGTTTTGGAATATGTGAAGTCCATGCCGGCGCTTTCCTCAATCGCTCCTTTATGACGGGCGTTTTTCCACAGCATGAACAGAGCGAGAGCGGCGAGAAACGAGCCGAACGACAGCTTGAAGGTACTGCCACTGAAGTGGTCGGCGAGCAAGGCACCGCTGACGGCGCCCGGGACGGTCGCCGCTGCAAAAAGCCATGCCGCGTCATAGCGAACCTTGCCCTGGCGCATATAGGCGAAGGAGCCGGACAGCGCATTGCAAAAGACGATGGTAAGCGAAGTGCCGACGATAGCGGCCGGCGGCCAATCAAACAAAAAGAGAAAAAGCGGCACGAAAATAATCCCGCCGCCCGCTCCGATCAGAGTACCGAAGGCGGCGACGAGAATACCCAGCAGGGGGTACAGTATGTACGCAGATGTAGTCAGCATATAAAATCCTTCCCGTGAAGTGGTATGAAGTATAAAACTATTGTAACACAATTGAATAAAAACGCAGGGAAGATCGGGAAATAAGGATTCTTTTTTATTTCGGCAACAATCCGTCAAAAACTTATCCGAAAATTTGGTGGAGAGTGCGCAGCAGGCGGCATATCTTTGGGCGAAACGGGCGAAGGTGTTCGCGCGGATGATGCGGCGCAGTATCATCGTTACCGGGCAGCGGGGCGGGTACATGATGGGATATATCCGATTCGGTTAGTTGTTGAGGAACAACAAAAAACGAAAAGAAAGTACAATATATCCGACGGGCGGATTTGCTATTGTTATGATGTAATACCGGAAGACACTACACAGACAAAACAAAACGCAATAGGGCGACAAGAAAAGAGGCGACCACTCGGGAAGTGGGTTTTAAACCACATTATCGAGCCGGTCGTCTCTGATGCCATCACTATACACGATGTATTGCGCAGCGTCAAACAGTAACAGCCGGGATTGCTTTTGTATGATATGATCCCGGAAGAAAATACAAAAGCAGCTGCCACAGAGCGGGCTTTAACCGCCTGAGTGGGTCAGCTGCTTTTGATACCATCACTATACACGATTTGTTGAAAAATGTCAAAGATGCTGATGAGAATGTCTGTTTCCAAGAAAGCCATAAACAGCGACAGCCGGAATTGATTTTGTATGATGTTATCCAGAAGAAAGAATGCAACAACAGTCCGGCCTAAGTAGCCATAATGCTACCTTAAAACCAGCGACTGTTGCTGCATCTGATGTCAGAATATCAGATTTATTGCGCAGTGTCAAGGGTGATGGTGGGAGCGTCTATTTCCAATAAAGCCGTAAACAGCGAGAGCCGGAATTGATTTTAGACACCAAGCCGATGTTGGATGACCGTCATCTCGGAGTGCGTACATGACTTGCAATCCGTATAAAGAAACGGGATAACGGGACGTTTTTACTACGATACACAAAGTACGCAAATAAAAATTGCTGAGTCATTATCAGCATCGTACGCCGGGAAAACAACCGTCGCCAACGATGCTGATGAACTCAGCAATTCTTCTACCATCAGTGTAGAGGAAATGCTGCAACATGTCAAGCCCGAAGAATGGATAGTGAGATGCGTCTTGAAGAAACGGGCGAACGGGACGTTCTACTATGATTCACAGGCAACAAAAATAGAAGCTGCTACCTGGCTCAAACCAGCCGGGGAATATAATTCCGCCGTAACTGATACCTCGATAGCAACTTCTTCTACCATCAGTGTAGAGGAAATGCTGCAACATGTCAAGTCCGAAGATCGGCCGCATGACGGTAACGGGACATTTGTACGTATCGGCTCGGTCTACGTATCGGCTCAACCTATGGTAAAATAAATACCACCAAGAGATATCTTGATACGGTTGAGTATGCTCGTGTTATGTGCAGCTCGATATTATGGAGAAGGACGGGCTCACGGATACAGATGAAATGACGGAGATTGCTTGGCGGTTGAAGACTGTGGTAAGAATTTGTTGTGATACCATTATTGTTTGCAAGAAGCAGTGACTTGCGGAAAGAGGTGGCGTATGCTGCGCAAACAGCATGAATATCGGTGGGAAGGCGTAGATCTGCTGCGGTATAAGGAGCAGGACGATACCTTTCGGGACGTGACGCGTCAGGTGTTATTCCGCAATGCGCCGGACATTCCCTGCGAGTGGCGGTATTTTGAGGTGGCGCCGGGCGGCTGGTCGACACTGGAGCATCACGAGCACACGCATTGGGTGGTCATTTTTCGCGGCCGCGGCGAGGCGCTCCTCGGTGATGAGGTGGTGGCGGTGGCGGCGGGCGATGCCGTCGAGATTCCGGCCTGGACCTGGCACCAGTTCCGAGCCAATCAGGGCGAAGAACTCGGCTTTTTCTGCCTGGTAAACAGCGTGCGGGACAAGGTGACCTTGCCGCGGGAAGAAGACCGGGCGCGTTTTCTGGCAAATCCGAAGATTCGGAAATTTTTGGAGGCGGACAATGGAGAAGAATAAACGGGAATTGAGCGAGATGGCGTATCGCGTCACGCAGGAAAACGCGACCGAGCCGCCGTTTCAAAATGAATATTGGGATCACTTCGCCAAGGGACTGTATGTTGATGTGGTCACGGGGGAGCCGCTCTTTACTTCCTCGCGCAAGTTCGACTCGGGTTGCGGCTGGCCCGCTTTTGATGCGGCGCTGGAGGACACCTCGATTCATGAGGTGCGCGATACTTCCATTCCGTATATGCCGCGCACGGAGGTACGCAGCCGGGGCGGCCATTTGGGGCATGTATTCCCGGACGGGCCGACCGCTACCGGTTTGCGATATTGCATTAACTCCGCCGCGCTGCGCTTTATCCCTTATGAGGAATTGGAGGCGGCCGGTTACGGAATATATCGGGAGATTATTGACGCGGAAGAAACGGAAAACGGGAAATAACGGCGGCAGGAAAAGAGCGATCAAATGATCGCTCTTTTATGATAGCGGTAATTAAAATCCTTGCGCTATACGGTCATTTGACGGTATGATAAAGAGTAATCTATCACAAAGGGGGTGGCATATGGCACAGACAACGTTGGCGGAATTGGCGCCGGGCGAGAGCGGCGTCATCGTTTCCGTTGCCGGCAGCGGAAATGTGCGGCATCGACTGGTGGATATCGGCGTTGTTCGCGGGACGCGGGTCACGATGGTGAAATCCGCCCCGTTCGGCGATCCGATCGAAGTGAAGCTGAAAGGTTTCAATCTCTCGTTGCGTAAGGCGGAAGCGGCAAGTATCACCATTGAACGGTAGGAAGGGGGACGTATGAGCACCATCAAGATTGCTCTGGCGGGCAACCCGAACAGCGGTAAGACCACGATGTTCAATAACATCACGGGCGCACGGCAACATGTCGGCAACTATCCCGGGGTCACCGTGGAACGTAAGGAAGGCCGCAAACATTTCAACGGCACGGAGATGGTTTTCATCGACCTGCCGGGAACGTACAGCCTGACTGCCCGCTCGCTCGATGAAGTGGTGGCACGTAACACCATCATCAATGAAGAACCGGATGTCCTCGTGAATGTACAGGACGCATCCAATTTGGAACGAAATTTGTATCTCACGGCACAGCTCGTGGAGCTCGGCGTTCCGACGGTCATCGCCCTGAACATGACGGATGTGGCGGAGCGCATGGGCATCCGGATCGATATCCGGAAACTCTCCGAGCGTTTGGGGGTCACGGTAGTGCAAACTGTCGGCAATCAGAATCGCGGCACGCAGAATCTCCTGCTCGATGTCGCCCGGGCGGCACAGGAGCGGCAGACACCGCAAGTCCGGATTGATTACGGGCCGACACTGGAACGTTTAATCGGTTTGTTGGAAGAAAGTATTCGCAAGCATACGGATGTCGAGTACCCGATCCGCTGGCTGGCAATCAAATTGCTGGAAAATGACAGCGAGGTAGTCGAAAAGCTGAGTTTGCGAAAGGGAATGGAAGACGTGTTGCATCTGGCGCAACGCTTACGTGAAGCCATCCCGGCAACGATGAATCCGGAATTCGTCTTTGCAGAAAAGCGCCACCAATTTGCAGTAGAAGTATTCAATTATGCCGTCACGGTAGCCGATCCCGCGGCGGAAACCGTGTCGGATCGAGTCGATCGCATTCTGACACATAAAGTCTTCGGCCTGCTTATTTTCGCCTTCCTGATGTGGGTGATGTTCAACGCGGTCTTTTACGCTCGGGGCGTACCCGCAGGATTGGCTGGATGCCCTCATCGGCGATTTCGGCACTTGGCTGGGCACGGTGTTGCCGGAAGGACAGATCCGATCATTGGTCGTGGACGGCATGGTCGGCGGGGTCGGTGCGGTACTGAGTTTTCTGCCGCTGATTTTGATCTTATTCATGGGAATTGCCATTTTGGAAGACAGCGGCTACATGGCGCGGGCGGCATTTTTGCTGGATCGGCTGATGCGCGCCGTCGGTTTGCACGGGAAATCGTTCATTCCGCTGCTCCTCGGGTTCGGCTGCACGGTACCGGCCGTCATGGGAGCGCGTACGCTCGACAATCCGCGTGACCGCATGGTGACGATACTCGTTGCGCCGCTGATGAGTTGCGGCGCGCGCTTGCCGGTCTACACCCTGCTGATCGGCGCCTTCTTCACGGAGCAGTGGGCGGGAACGGTACTTTTCGGTATTTATATGTTCGGTATCCTGCTGGCGATCGTGCTGGCGATGATCTTCCGGAAGTTCGTTTTTCCGGGCGAGACGGAGCCGTTTATCATGGAAATGCCGGAATACCACATGCCGACGCTGAAGGGCGTTCTCATTCATATGTGGGAACGGGCGGTACTCTACTTCAAAAAAGCGGGGACATTTATTTTGGCGGCCTCGATTGTCGTCTGGTTTATCACCAGCTACCCGAAAGAAGTGCCGTACACGCAAGATTATGACGCGCTGCGGACACAGACGGAGACGACATTTACTGCCGCTACGGCGGAATTGCTGGCGCCGTTGGGACTGCAAGCCGTTGCGGACAGCGCGGAGTTGGCGGCGGTGAAGGAGCGGATCGAAACACTGGCCGCCGAGCACGCAGAAGCGGCGGCAGCGGCGGAGGAAGAAGACAACGCGGTCGAACGGGAGTCGTTGGCACGGACATTCACCGCCTTCGGGCGGGAATATCCGTTGGCCCTGCAGGCGGCTGCGAACGACAACCCGATCCTCTACCCGGTGGCGCTGCAGTACTACGGCCTCGAACGGGAACGCGCTGCAGCCTTGGCCGACATCGAGCGGGCGGAAAAGGCGGACGCGCTTGCCGGCAGCTATGCCGGCCGTTTCGGCCGTTTCGTGGAACCGGTCATCCGTCCGCTCGGTTTCGATTGGAAGATCGGCGTGTCGCTGGTTGCCGCTCTGACGGCGAAAGAAGTACTTGTCAGCTCGTTGGGGACAATTTACAGCCTGGAAGCGGACGAGGAAGACGACAGCGCATTGCGGGATCGCATTGCAGCGGATGAGGCCTTTGATCCGTTGGTGGCGATCAGCCTGATGATTTTTGTCCTGCTGTACTGTCCCTGCCTGGCGGTACTTGCCGTAATGCGGCGTGAGACGAACTCCTACCGCTGGCCGGCATTCGTCTTTGCCTATTGCACGGGACTGGCGTGGCTCTGCTCCTTTGTGGTGTATCAGGGCGGCCGCTTGTTGGGATTCTGAGGAGGAAATATGGAAACAATGGTCATTGCGCTCATCGTCATTGCGGCGGCAGTATACCTGACACGGCGTTTCTGGCGCGGCTTGCAGGAAACGAATTGCGCGGATTGCCCGGGCTGCGATGCCGGCGGCTGTCCGGGCGCGAAGATGTCCTGCGGCTGCGGGGCGAAGAGAAACAAGAGCACCGGCTGCGGCTGTGCAAAACATAACTGAATAAGCGCATACAAAAGCGGTCATTCCGGATGGAATGACCGCTTTTCAGTCGAATTAAAAACCCCGCAGTTTGGACCGGCTGCGGGGTAAAAAGGGTGGTGGACCACCAGGGGGTCGAACCCTGGACACCCTGATTCAGAGTCAGGTGCTCTACCAACTGAGCTAGTGGTCCATGTCAAATTGTGATAGTCGTATTTTAGCACTCTTTTGGGGCTCTGTCAACGGGAAACAGACGACAGAGAAAAGAAAATGTGAATCTTTATCGCTTGAATGCGGGAAGAATTATGGAAAATAAAAAAGTGCCCGACATGGCACTTTTTTATTATTACTTTCCGTCGAGGAAGTCAGCCGTTTCTTCGTAGTGAAGAACGCCGGCGAGACGAATTTCGCCGTTTTCCTCCAGGGACGGGACATATTCCAGACCGATTTCCGCACAGTGCCGGTCATGATCGAGCAGCACGTCGGCATAGCGCTTGTCGTTCAGGACATCGTCGGCATTGGCGAGACTGATCGCATATGCCCAGGCAAGCAAGGTTTCGCGGTCGCTGATATCCGCGCCTTCCTGGAAGGAACCCTTGAAAACACGATCGACCCAGGCATCCGCTTTTCCCTGATGCTTGGCTTCCTCCAACAGGCGCAACGCAGCGTGGCTGGATGCATTCCAGCGGCGCTCGGTGGCATTGACTTCGGGCACTTCACCGAGGGCGGCAAAATACTCGATATCGGCATCCGTATACTGAGTGGCGGTAGCCGGCTGTCCCTGCCGTTCCGGATGAATTTCCCAGCCGTACCACTCGATTTCCGGGAGATCTTCCCGGGTGGCATGTTCCGCTTGCCAATGGCGGATATTCGCCCATTCATGGAAGCAATACGGGCAGACAAAATCAAAATATACACGGATTTTTCTCATGTCGATTCCCTCCTTTTTCTTCATTCAGTATACCATAGTGACGAGTGAGAATATACCGCCGTCGCGGCAGGAATTAAACTGTTTGCCGCCTCCGTATGGTGTATAATAATTACTAAAGGAGGGGATAGCATGTTGTTTATTCAGTACCCGCGTTGCGGCACCTGTCGCAAAGCCAAAGCCTGGCTCGATGCGCAGGGCGTTTCCTATGAAGAACGGCATATTACGGAAGAACCGCCGACAGCCGAGGAACTGTTGCGCTGGAGCAGGGACGGCGGACTGCCGTTGACACGTTTCCTCAACACGAGCGGCAGGAAATATCGTGAACTCGGTCTGGCGCAAAAGCGCAAGGAAATGAGCGACACCGAGCTGGCGGAATTGTTGGCGACCGACGGGATGTTGGTGAAGCGCCCGATTCTGATTGTCGATACGCATCATATCACGACCGGCTTCAAAGAAGATGTCTGGGCGGATCTGCTGAACAAATAAGGAGGAATTATGGAACTGTACGAAGTACTCGCACGGCGCAGATCGGTACGTCGTTACACGGCGGAGCCGGTCGCCGCGAATGTGACGGAGCGGATCACGGAAGCGGGACGAAGCGCGCCGATCTCGATGAGCCGGCATAACTCGTATCGCATCCTGGTGATCGACCGTCCGGAAGAAACGGCCGCCCTCGCGGAGGAATGGCGGGAACAGGGGCACGAAGGAGATCCGGTGTACGGAGCGAAAATCCTGCTGGTCGTTCTCGGAGCGGAACAGGTACAGGAAAGTTTGCGCGGGGCGGATGCCGGCTGCATCATTGACCAGATGCATTTGGCGGCGACGGCGGAAGGACTCGGCTCGGTGTATATCTGCGGAGCGATCCGGGCGCTCGGGGCGCAAGCGCGTTACCTGCGAAACTTTGACATCCCGGCAGGATTTATTCCCTTGGGCGCATTGGCGCTGGGGCATACGCCGGAAGACTTGGCACCCGTGGTGCGGGAAAAGACGGTTCCGCTGCTGCGGCGCAACGGCGGCTGACTTGACAAGGAGTGCTTTATTCCGTATACTTGTATCGTTACTGAATGGGGGTATAGCTCAGCTGGGAGAGCGCTTGAATGGCATTCAAGAGGTCAGCGGTTCGATCCCGCTTATCTCCACCACAAAATAACCCGTAACCCTTGCGGTTGCGGGTTTTGTTTTGTCTAAACCGCCGGGAATCCGGTCGTGCGGACGGCGGGGAAGCGCTGCGGCAGGAAGGCCGTGTCCGCCAAGCGAAGAAGCCGACTTCGCGTTATAATGGAAGCATGAGTTATAATGCGGGACGCAGCAATCAACGGAGGATATAACGATGATAAAAATTCTATTTGTTTGCCACGGCAATATTTGTCGCAGCACCATGGCGGAATCCGTTTTTACGGAAACGGTTCGGCGCTTGGGACGTGCGGACGAATTTGAAATCGCCTCCGCCGGTACGAGCCGCGAGGAAATCGGCAATCCCGTGCACCCGGGAACGGTACGGCAACTGCAGGCGGAGGGGATTCCGGTCGTACCGCATCGCGCCGTGCAAATGCAGGCGGCGGACGAACGGCGTTACGACTACCTCATCGGTATGGACAGCGCCAATATTCGCAATATGGAGAGAATTGTCGGCGGCAGCAGCCCGAAGATCCGCACTCTTCTCTCCTTTGCCGGAAGTTCTGCGGATATTGCTGATCCGTGGTACACGGGCGACTTCGCGGCGACCTATGCGGCGATCGTCCGCGGTACGAATGCATTGCTTGCCGCAATCGACGGGAAAGAGATCGATAGCGATACGGTGTAAGTGGCCTTTGGCGGTGGTGCCGGGGCTGCCGGCGGCGGAGATTTCCGGCAGGGCTGCTTGGCCGCCGCTGCGGGAATTGGGGACAATGGTAATATAACGGAATACGGAGAGCGGAAATATGTTGCAGGAAGTTATCGTAGTGGAAGGAAAATCGGATATCGCACGGGTTCGCCTGGCAGTCGATGCGGATCTCATCGCAACGGAAGGATTCGTGCTGAGTGAGCGAACCTTGGAGGCCATTCGCTATGCGTACGAAAAGCGCGGGATCATTATTTTAACGGACCCCGACGGCGCGGGCGAGCGGATTCGGCGCTTCCTGACCGAGCGTTTCCCGCAGGCGGCGCATGCGTTCGTGCCGCGCGAAGAGGCGACCGCACATGATGACATCGGCATTGAGCAGGCTTCGCCGGAAGCGATTCGGGCGGCGTTGGCGAAAGTCCGTACGCGGCAGTTTACACCGCAGAACGAGTTCACCGCGGCGGATTTGTGGCGGGCGGGTTTGACGGGGATGCCGACTTCCGCCGCCCGGCGTGCGCGGTTGGGGAAAATACTCGGGATCGGTTACGGCAACGCCAAGCGTTTTTTGGAGCGGCTGAATCATTACGGCGTTACCCGCGAAGAATGGCGCGAGGCCTGCAAAGAGGCGGAGGCAGAGGATGGAAACTAATTTGGCGAGCAAGGGAGCCGTGCGGCGGATCATCGGCCGTTTCGGCTTGCGGTTGCAAAAAAAATGGGGGCAGAATTTCCTCATCAGTCCGGCGACGGTCGCGCAAATTGTAGCGGCGGCGGACTTGACGCCCGGTGCTCCGGTACTGGAGATCGGGCCGGGGATCGGGACGCTGACGCAAGGCTTGGCGAAAACGGGGGCCGCGGTGACGGCGGTCGAACTCGATCCCGCGCTGCCGGCGATCTTGGCGGAGACGCTGGCACCGTACCCGAATGTGCGGATCGTTTCGGGCGATATCCTACAGACGGATATTCCCGGCTTGATGGGAAACGAGCCGTTTACCGTTGCGGCGAACCTGCCGTACTACATTACGACACCGATTTTGCTGCATCTCCTGGAAGCGGGGCTGCCGCTGCGCCGGCTGGTGCTGATGATGCAGAAAGAAGTCGCCGAACGCCTGACGGCGACGCCGGGGACGAAGGCATACGGAGCCGTTACGGTGGCGGTGCAGTACTATACGGAGGCGGAGATCCTTTTTGAAGTGCCGCCGGAATCGTTTCTGCCGCCGCCGAACGTGATCTCGGCCGTGGCGCTGTTCCGACCGCGCGCCGTGCCGCCGGTGAGCGTGCGGGATGAGCGGATGCTTTTTCGTATCGTGCGGCTGGCCTTTGCTCAACGCCGCAAAACGTTTCGGAACAATTTGCGCGCCGCCGGTTGGGATCCCGAAGCCTGCGACCGGTTGCTGGCTGCGGCGGGGATTGACGGAGCGCGCCGTGGCGAGACATTCAGCCTGGAAGAATTTGCCCGGCTTGCCGATGCGGCGGCTGCGCTGCAGGAATAAGCGGTAAACGGAACAGCAAGGCTGCGATCCTCGGGAACGCCGGGAGCGGGGGAATGTGTTCGCCTCGTGCGGCTGTCGGGGAAATGCGAAGCGCGCGGCAGGAGATCGGCGGGAGAACGGCCTCGCTGCACTGCTTGCCGCCGAGGACGGGCGGCAATTATCCGTTGCGGATTTGCACCCGGCGAGATGGCGGTGTGGTATAATAAATTGATAGTTATTGTTTTAACTTATGTAATATAGGAGGATGTTATGCGTCAGTCTACGCGCTGCAGAAAACAACGGCGTTCCAAGAAGCCCGTTTTATTTCTCGGCATCATTGTCCTGCTGATTATTTTACTGGGAGCCGGCTGCGGGTTCATCGGTGCGACGATCGGTAATCTGCCGAGTGTCCGCGACACGGATCGACCTGTCGCCTCGTCGCAGGTATTTGACATCAAAGGACGTCTGATTCGTACCATTCACGCGGAAGAAAACCGGTTGCCGGTGGATTTGGAGCAGGTTCCGGTGCATTTACAGCAGGCGTTTCTGGCGGCGGAAGATATTCGTTTCTATGACCATATGGGCATCGATCCACGCAGTATCTTGCGCGCCGTTTGGGCTAATATCGGTCAGCAGGGAATTGCACAGGGCGGCAGTACGATTACACAGCAGCTGGCTCGTAACGCATTCCTGACACAGAACCGCACCCTGGAGCGTAAATTCCAGGAAGCGATCCTGGCCTTGCAAATCGAGCGCGAATACACAAAACCGCAGATTTTGGAAATGTACATGAACCAAATCTACTTCGGGCAGGGAGCATACGGAGTACAAACCGCCTCGCGAATTTATTTCGGCAAAGATGTAAGCGAGTTGAGCCTGGCACAGTGTGCCTTGCTCGCCGGTTTGCCGCAGAGCCCGAACTATTATTCGCCGTTCAACAACTTGGAGGCCGCCAAGTCGCGGCAGGCCACCGTGCTGAATCAGATGGCGAAGTACGAGTTCATTACCGCCGAAGAAGCGGAAGAAGCAAAGGAAGCGGATCTCGGTCTGCGGTCGCAAGAGACGCTGACCTCCGGCGGGGAAGCCGGCTACTTTGTCAGCTATATCGAGCAGCTGATCAGCGAAAAATACGATGCGGAAGTATTGTATAAAGAAGGCTTGAAGATTTACACGACGCTCGATCTGGATATGCAGCGCGCAGCGGAGGAAGCACTGGCGGCAAATTTGCCGGATTATTACACCGATGAAAACGGTTTGCTGCAGCCGCAGGGCGCGATTGTCGCCATCAATCCGCACAACGGCTACATTCTCGCCATGGTCGGCGGGCGCGGTACGGATCATTTCAATCGCGCCGTGCAGGCGGTACGGCAGCCGGGCTCGGCATTCAAACCGTTCGTCTACCTGACGGGCATAGAAAAAGGGATGTCGCCGGGAACATTGGTCGATGATTCGCCGCTGACGATCGGCGGTTGGTCGCCGCAGAACTATTCCCGCAGTTTCAGCGGCAAGGTAACGCTGCGTTATGCGTTGATGCACTCCATCAACGTGCCGGTCGTGCGAGTCGCGCAGCAGGTCGGCATGCATAATGTATTGGCCAATGCGGAAAATATGGGGATTTCCACGCTGGTATTCTCCGGCGCTATGAATGATGACAACCTGGCCAGTGCCTTGGGCGGGCTGACGCAAGGGGTGACGCCGCTCGATATGGCGGCCGCTTACGGCGTCATGGCAAACGGCGGGGTGCGGGTCGCACCTTCGGCGATCATTCGTGTCGTCGATCGCAACGGCAATGTCCTGGAAGAAAATAGCCCGAGGGAAACACAAGTCATCAGCGAAAAGACGGCCTATGTCATCACGAATATGCTGGAATCAGCAGTGTTGCACGGGACGGGCGGGAATGCCTACATCGGTCGTCCGATGGCCGGCAAGACGGGAACCACGGATGATACGAAAGATGCCTGGTTCGTCGGCTACACGCCGGATGTCTCCGCCGCGGTCTGGATCGGTGACGATTTCGACAGCAACTTGCAGGGTTTGACGGGCGGCACCATACCGGCGGCGATTTGGCGTGACTTCATGAGCCGGGCGGTGGCGGACATGCCGGCGACGAGCTTCACGGTGCCGCCGGGAGTGGACGGCATCGCTGCGGAAGGATTCCAGCTGCCTTCCAAGCCGGAAGACAAGGAGAAAAAAGACAAAGAGGATGCGGATTCCAAAGATAAAAAGAGTGGCGACAAGAGATCTCCGGCAGATGAAGTGAAGGAGACCGTCGAGAAAGTAGTGGGCAAGGTAAAAGGCGCACCCGCGGACGAGGAGTAAAGTAAGCCGCGCTGCGGCGAAAAAGTTCTCAAACGAGAACCGGACAGATCACGAAAAAACTGCGTTTCGCATGGAGCGGAACGCAGTTTTTGTTTGTGTCGTCGCGGCAAGTGTATCGCAAAGCAGGCCGGCAGGCGCATATGGCATGCACGGACGATTCGTTGCCCGTGCATGCCGAAAAGCATAGGGCTTGTTTTAGGCAATAAAAAAGATCCCCGTACGGGGATCTTGCTATCTTACTTGCTGTAGAGCTCGACGATGAGCGTTTCGTTGATGTCGTTGGCGAAGGGGATTTCTTCCCGCAACGGCATGCGAACGAGGGTAACTTCCCATTTGTCGAAGTTCTTTTCTATATACGGAAGCTCGAAGGCGCGAATGTCCTGGAAGCTGCCTTTGTACAACTCGTTGCCGCGTTTTTCTTCCTTCAGCGCAATAACCTGCCCCGGCTTAACTCCGTAGGACGGGATATCGACGCGTTTGCCGTCGACGAGGATCAGACCATGGTTGACCATCTGACGGGCCTGGCGGATCGAGCGGGCGAAACCGGCGCGATAGACCAAGCTGTCCAAGCGCGTTTCCAGCAGGAAGAGCAGGTTTTCACCCACGATGGCTTCCATTTTGCGCGCCTTGAGAAAGTAACGATAGAACTGACGCTCCAACAAATTGTAAATAGCTTTGACTTTCTGTTTTTCCATGAGCTGCATGCCGTATTCCGACATTTTGCGTTGCCGCTGCTCTTTCGGTTGCCGTTTTAACGCTTTCGGATGGCCGTAAATATTCAGACCGAACCGTCGGCTTGCCTTAAAACGTGCGTCTCGACGTGTTGCCATTATATCACTCCTCTGAAAAATTTTTGCTGTCAAGTACAGCCTTTGTATTGTAGCAAATAATACGGATGCTTGTCAAATCTTATTCTTTCAGCACATAGGCGAATAAACGCGGCCCGTCTGCGGTCGGACGAAGGTGCATACCCTGGATTTCCGGCTCGAAGCCGGGCAGGTTGCGGATTCCTTCTTCCAAGGCCGCAAAGTAGCGGCAGGCAACATCCGTCCAGCGTTCGCCGGGGACGACGGTCAGAATGCCCGGCGGATACGGCAAAGCGCCCTCCAGCGCAATGCGGCCGGCAAGCTTCGCGAGCGGCAGCAGCTCCCCTTCGCCGCGTTGGAACGCGATATTTGCCGCTTGCGCCGGCATGGCGATCGGCGGCAACTGATCCCGGGCAAAGAGCGCCTGCTGCAAGTGCGCGACATCGGCACGGCGATAGAAATCGTGCAACTCGCGGCACAGCCGGCGGATGCCGTAGTCCGCATACAGATCGCGATGCTTCTCCCAAATGGCGGGAATTACTTCACGCAGCGGCGTATCTGCATCCAGGTGTGCTTCCAATTCCGCCAGCAGGTCGACGAGGCGGGTCATTTTTTCCGCAGATTCGGCCGGGGTAATGAGGAAAAGCAACGAATTGAGATCGGATTTTTCCGGCGTGAGGTGACGGCTCTGCAAGTACTTGGAAACGACGGCACCGGGCACACCGAAATCTTCGTAGGCGCGATCCGCCACGCGGATTCCCGGAGTCGCCAACAGAATCTTGCAGGGGTCGAGGCAGTATTGGCCGGCGCGGATCCCGCTGAACCCGTGCCAGGTCGCTTCCGGATCGAGCGCAAAATGCTTGCGATCCGCCAGGATCGTTTCCGTCGGGATATCCTCCCAAGCGATGCCGTCCACTGTCGGCGGCACGAACGGACGGAAGTACTTCAGCCGCCGCAGCATATCTTTTTTCGTTTCGGTGGCCATTGTCGCGGCCGCCAGCCAGAGTTCCTCGCCATGCGGCGCCTCGTGCAGCCCGGCATTCATGTCGAGCGAGGCGAAAAGAGGATAGCTCGGGGAAGTGGACGCATGGAGCAGGTAGGCATTATTGAATTGATCGTGAGAAACACGGCGTGCCTGCCCCTGCAAATGCTTGTCTTTTTTATGGATCTGCGAGGTCTGCGAAAAGCCCGCCAGTTGCTTATGCACGGACTGTGTCACGAGAATGCCCGGCGAACTTTCATCGAGCGCGAGAGTCAGCGGACTCATTTCCGCCAGAATGGGGAGAAATTGTTCGTAGCCGACCCAGGCGCTGTCAAAGAGGATATAGTCGCAGAGATGCCCGACGCGTTCGAGAATTTCCGCGGCATTGTAGAGAATGCCGTCATAGGTGCCCAACTGGAACACGGCAAGGCGGAACGGGCGCGCAACGTGTTGCCGCGCCGGATCGATTTCCGCCACGCGTTTACGCAAGCTCTCTTCGTTCAGGCAATGACTCGGCATACCGCCGATAAAACCGTAGGCATTGCGTGTCGTTTCCAGGTACACCGGCGTGGCGCCGGCTTGGATCAAAGCGCCGTGATGGACGGACTTATGATTGTTGCGGTCAAACAACACCAAGTCGCCCGGCGTAAGGAGTGCGTTCGTGCAGACTTTGTTGGCGGCGGAAGTGCCGTTCAGTACGAAGTACGTACGATCGGCATGAAACACCTTCGCCGCGTGCTCCTCGCCGGCGGCGGCCATGCCTTCGTGGGTCAGGATATCGCCGAGGCCGGCATCGGAGGACGAGATATCGGTACGAAAGATCGCCGGCCCGTAAAAATCATAGTACAGACGACCGGCGCGCGTGCGGCGGAAAAACTCCCCGCCATGATGTCCCGGCGTGGCAAGAGAGGTCTGATC
Source organism: Veillonellaceae bacterium (assembly GCA_022771805.1). GTDB lineage: Bacteria > Bacillota > Negativicutes > Veillonellales > Negativicoccaceae > JALELM01. The sequence goes on from JALELM010000007.1 coordinate 32,534, forward strand.
GCCGGCGGTGTAGCGCACGAGTGCGCTGACGAAGGGCGGCAGCAGGCTCTGTTCGTACGCCTCTGCCTGCGCCAGCACGCCCGCAAGCCTCTCGGCGGTGCATTCTGCCGGCGTGAGCACGCTGACGGGGACTTGCGCTGCTTCCCAGCGGGCGCGGGCGGGATCATCCGCGGTGAGCACGGCGGCCGCCGCATCCGCCGTTACGGCGGAGTCGATCAGCACCGCTTCGGCGGGCAGAACGGCCCGTACGGCGGCTAGTAACGAGGCACTGACAGCCAAAGGTGAAATAAGCATAGGATACTCCTCTCTGCGGGAACATTCCGTCATGAAAGAATTCTGTCGGACAACACATGGTTCGGCTTCCCGAACCTGTTCGTCCGTAGTACACTCTAATTATTATAACGCAAAGAGGATCGGAGCAGGAGCGGTAAAATAAATCCGAACGAAGACGGGCAAGCACCGTCTCTTGCGCTCGGAGCATATTTGCCGGCGCGGAGTATCGGCTGTACGGAGCGGTCTTCCTGCCCAAACCCCGTCACGATAACGACGGACGGAGTTTCCTTATGAAATGGGGATTTTGACTTGACAGTGCGACCAAAACCTATTAAAATAATACGAGTGAGCTTTTGTCCTTACCCTTAGCCCCGGAAGGATGAAGTAAACGTTTTTGATTATGGAACAAGGAGGAGTTTTTCAGTATGAAAACCACGTTTATGGCCAATCCGAGCAATATTGAACGGAAATGGTACATCGTCGACGCGGAAGGCAAAACGTTAGGCCGTCTTGCCGCCGAAGTAGCGACCGTCTTGCGGGGTAAACATAAGCCTACGTACACGCCGCATCAGGATACCGGCGATTTTGTCATCGTGATCAATGCGGCAAAAGTGGCAGTCACGGGTAAGAAACTTTTACAGAAAAAATACTTCCGTCATTCCGGTTATCCGGGCGGCGGTCGTTTCATCGCACTGAGCTGGTTACTCGAGCATCGTCCGGAACAGGTCATCGAGATGGCGGTTCGCGGCATGCTTCCGAAAAACAGTCTCGGTCAGAATATGTATCGCAAACTGAAGGTGTATGCCGGTGCGGAACATCCGCATGCAGCGCAGCAGCCGGAAGTGTTGGAATTGGATCTTCGTTAATACCGGAAGGAGGAACATTACATGGCAGTAGCACAATACTACGGCACCGGCCGCAGAAAAAAATCCGTTGCCCGCGTTCGTCTCGTTCCGGGTCAAGGTAACATCATTATCAATAATCGCAGCATGGAAGACTATTTCGGTCTGAAAACGCTGGAGCTGATCGTAAAGCAGCCGCTGGAGCTGACGAATACGACCGGCCAGTACGACGTTTTGGTCAATGTCCAAGGCGGCGGTTATACCGGCCAAGCCGGCGCAATTCGCCACGGCATCAGCCGGGCGTTGCTCGAAGTCGATGCGGATTTCCGCCAGTCGTTGAAAAAAGCCGGCTTCCTGACACGCGATCCGCGTATGAAGGAACGTAAGAAAAACGGCCTTAAGAAAGCTCGTAAGGCCAGCCAGTTCTCGAAACGTTAAGATACGGAACACGAAACAAAAACAGCCCGTCCGGGCTGTTTTTTATTGCCGAATTCGTTTGTATCGGTCGGTATCAAATAAAAAAAGCACGACGGCAAGCAAGGGATTCTTGTTGCCGTTGTGCTTTTATCGTACCGCGTTATTCGGAGCCGCTCACCGCGGCAGCCGGCGATCAGATGATGTCGTCGCCGTTGTACCGTTCGCCCGGCGCATCCGGGTAGAGCCCGTATTCCACGGTCCACTCGTTCTTGTATTTCAGCGCCTGATTGTGCAGCGTTTGGATATTGTCCTGTGTGCGCACTACTTTGCCCGGGACGCCGACGACGAGTGAATGCGGCGGGATCTCTTGGTTTTCCAGGACGAGCGCGCCGGCGGCAATGATGGAGCCGCGGCCGATCTTTGCGCCGGTCAGGATTGTCGCGCCCATACCGACGAGGACATGATCCTCGATGACGCAGCCGTGAACCGTAGCCGAATGACCGATCGTGACATAGTCGCCGATAATGCAGGGGAAACCTTTCGCCACATGCAGGCAGACCAAGTCCTGGACATTGGAATACTTGCCGACGGAAATATAATCGACATCGCCGCGGGCGACCGTATTGTACCAGAAACTGCTCCACTCGCCGATGCGTACGTCGCCGACAACCTGAGCGCCCTCTGCAAGATATACATTTTCGTGGATTTGCGGGCGGATGCCCTTGAACTCCTTGCCTTCATAAGTATACATAGCGTGACTCCTTCCGGTGGGATCTGTTACCGCAGATTACTCGACTAATTTCGGGGCATTACGCAGGAGCTCCGTCATTTCGCCGATGACTTCCTCCACAATTTCCTTTGCCGGCTGGATCCGATTCAGTCGATTCAGACCCTGCCCGACCTGGACGACTCCGTTCACGGTATCTCCCTCGACGGCGGCTTTGCGATTGGTGCCGCGCGCCAAGGCGATGAGGACTTCGTCGTCCGCTCCTTCGCGTTCCAGACGCAGGTATTCATCCGTGAATTTACTGCGCAGGCCGCGCACGTTGTTGTTTCGCGTAAAGCCGGTGATGACGGAATCGGTATCCGTCGCCGCGATGATGGCGGCTTTGGAATTCGGATGGACCTGGCATTCTTCCGCCAGAAGGAAACGCGAGCCCATCTGCACGCCGGAGGCTCCCATGAGCAACGCCGCCGCCATGCCGCGACCGTCGACGATCGAGCCGGCGACGACGACCGGGATGTCGAGGATTTCCGGCAGCACATTCGTCATCAGCGCCAATGTCGTTTGCATACCGTCATGACCGCCCGCTTCAAAGCCCTCGATGACCATCGCATCGGCGCCTTTTTCCTGCACGCGCTTGGCAAGCTTCACGCTCGGCACGACCGGAATCGCCTTGACGCCGGCGGCGTGGAGCGGCTCGAAATACGGGACGGGATTGCCTGCGCCGATCGTCGCAAAAGCGACTTTTTCCTCGCAGATAATCTCCAACACTTCGTCTTTATTCGGCGATTGCAACATCAGGTTCACACCGAACGGCTTATCCGTCATTTGTTTGGTGAGACGGATTTGCTCGCGAATATAGTCGCTCGTCTGGCCGCCGGTATTGATGACACCCGTCGCGCCCGCATTGGCAACGGCGGAGACCAGCTTCGACTCGGAAATCCAAGCCATCGCACCCTGAATGATCGGGTAGCGGATTCCCAGCAGTTCAGTCAGTTTTGTCTTCATAGGACACATCCTTCCTAACTCCATCATTATAATATTGATAATATTTAATATCTCAATTTATTATAGTATATATTTACCCATGCCGCAATAGGGATTGAGACGTTAAAAATGCAAAAAACGCAAGTAAATTACAGGCGCTTCACCATGGTCGTATGCGGGCAACCTTCCTCGTCGTGCCGCTCGCCTGTTTCCTCGTAACCGGCTTGCAGGTAAAAGCCGCGGGCGCGGACTTGGGCGGAGAGGACGGCTTCCTTGCCGCCGGCTTTGCGGATACCCGTTTCGGCGGCCGCGAGAAGCGCAGCACCGATTTGCCGCCCGCGATAGGCGGCGAGTACCGCCATGCGACCGATCCGATACCGCCCGGGAACGGTGTCCGGGAAAAAACGGCAGGTTCCGACGATCCGAGAACCGTCACGCCATACCACATGCGTTGCGACGGCATCCGTGGCATCGAACTCGTTGGTGAAGCCCTGTTCGCGGATAAATACTTCTTCGCGCACGGCACGCGCACCGGCGGGAATTTCGGTATACAATTCAAGCATGCGAACACATCCTTTTCGTCAAAACACATAACTCTGCGGTACTGACCCTATCGTAGCATAAGATGTCGGCAGTGCCAACTGTACCGCCGCGGCGTTTTTTCGGGCGGATACGGTGCAAATACTCGCCGTTCTCCGTCCTTGAAAAAAGCCGTCGTTACAGGTATAATAGTAATGGAAATTATATTTTTTTGCTCTTGGTTGGACGCAAATTGTCCCGCGGGCGGAGGTGAATGCGGTGGACGATGTGCTGATGCGTCTGGTTCCCGAATTGTTCGAGGAAGCGGAGCGTCGCTATGTGGTATTGAAGCAGATCTCACTGCATGGTCCGGTCGGCCGGCGGGCGGTTGCGGATGCGACAGGCTACTCGGAGCGGGTGGTCCGCGGACAGGTTGTCCGGCTGGAGCAAAATGCGCTTGTCGAGGTGTCGCCGGTCGGGATTCGCACGACCCGCAAGGGAGAGCGGCTCTTGGTCGGCCTGGCGGAATTTTTCCGGGCGCGGCAATCGCTGCAGCAGTTGGGCGAAGAACTGGCGGAGCGGCTCGGCATGACCGAGGTGCGTATCGTGCGGGGAGATTCCTCCCGGCAGGAAAGCGTGCAGGCGAATATGGCGCAGGAAGGTGCGCTGCTCGTCGCCGGCTTACTGGCGGAGGATGCGGTGCTTGCGGTCAGCGGCGGCATGACATTGGCGCTGTTGGCAAAAGCCTTTCCCGAGACGCCGCTGCGGCTGACGGTCGTTCCGGCGCGCGGCGGCTTCGGCGAGCGGCTGGAGGCACAGGCCAATGCGGTGGCGGCGACGATTGCGCGCAAGACGGGCGGCAATTACCACATGCTGCACGTACCCGACGGATTTTCCCCGCAGGTCATCGACCTGCTGCGGCGTGAAGACGCCAACTTGCGGGAAGTCGAGGCGCTGATCCACCGGGCGGATATTCTGGTGACGGGTATCGGCGAAGCGCAACGCATGGCGGAGCAGCGACAGCTGGCCGGCGAGGAGCGGGAGTTGATCCTCGCCAGCAAAGCGGTCGGCGAAGCGCTCGGCTACTATGCGCGCGCGGATGGCAGCATCGTCCATTGTCGGCCGAATGTCGGTCTGACACTGGCGGAGTTGGCGAATGTGCCGGAAATCGTCCTGGTCGCCGGCGGTTCGCGCAAGGCAGGGGCAATTTTGGCAATGGCGCAGGCCGGCGTACGGGGCCGATTGGTCACGGACGAAGGGGCGGCGAAGGCAATTCAGAAGGAATTGCGGAAAACGGAGGAAACGGACTATGGCAACAAAAATCGGCATTAACGGTTTCGGACGGATCGGACGCAATGTATTCCGCGTCGCGGCGAACAATCCTGATGTGGAAGTGGTAGCAATCAATGACCCGGGCGACATCGAAGCGCTGGCACATTTGCTGCAGTATGATACGATTCACGGCCGGCATGAAGCACAGGTGGAGATCCGTGACGGCAACCTGGTAGTGGACGGGCAGGAAATCCGCGTGACGAGATGCTTCGATCCGGCGGAAATTCCCTGGGACGAAGCGGGCGCACAAGTCGTGGTAGAGTCGACGGGGCGCTTCACGAATGCGGCCGATGCGAAAAAGCATTTGGGAGGCAGCGTGAAAAAAGTCATCATCTCCGCACCGGCGAAAGGCGAAGACGTTACGATTGTCATGGGGGTAAACCAGGAAAGCTATGATGCGGCGAAGCATCATGTCATTTCCAATGCGTCCTGCACAACGAACTGTCTGGCGCCGTTTACAAAAGTGCTGAACGATAATTTGACGATCCGGCACGGTCTCATGACAACTGTCCATGCCTACACGAACGACCAGCGGATTCTCGACCTGCCGCACAGCGATTTGCGGCGTGCGCGCGCGGCGGCGGAAAACATCATCCCGACCGGCACGGGTGCGGCGAAAGCGATCGCCCTGGTTCTGCCGGAGCTGAAAGGCAAATTGAACGGCTTTGCGATGCGGGTGCCGGTGCCGAATGTATCCATCACCGACCTGACCGTCGAAGTGGAACGGGAAACGACGGTGGAAGAAGTCAACCGTCTTCTGCAGGAAGCGGCGGAAGGCCCGCTGAAAGGCATCATGGGCTTTGCCACGTTGCCGCTCGTTTCGAGCGATTACAACGGCTGCCCGAACAGTTCGACGGTAGACAGCCTGCTCACCGAAGTCATCGACGGTACGATGGTGAAAGTCGTGTCCTGGTACGATAACGAATGGGGCTATTCGAATCGCGTGGTCGATTTGATCGCCTACATCGCGAAACAGGGCTTATAATCTCGAGGCCGCCGCCGGCGGCCTTTTTCCGTGGAGGGTATATGCAATTACAAGATATTCACAAATTACCGGTAGCCGGTAAGACCGTCTATGTGCGGGTGGATTACAATGTCCCGTTGAACGATGCGGGGGAAATCACGGATGATACGCGGATCCGGGCGACATTGCCCACGCTGCAACTCTTGTTGGACGGCGGCGCGGCGCTGGTGTTGGCGACGCATCTCGGCCGGCCGAAAGGCGTGCGGGAGGAAAAATATTCCGTCCGTCCGGCAGGAATTCGTCTGGCGGAGTTGCTCGGTCGTCCCGTTCGTCAGGCGGCGGATTGTGTCGGCTCGGAAGTGGCGGCGCAGGCACGTGCTCTGCAGCCGGGCGAGGTGCTGCTCCTGGAAAATGTCCGTTTTCACCCGGAAGAAGAAGCGAACGATCCCGCCTTTGCCAAAGAACTCGCGTCACTGGCGGATCTGGCAGTCAATGATGCCTTCGGTGTATCGCATCGGGCGCACGCCTCGGTGGTCGGCGTGGCGCAGCACCTGCCGATGGTTGCGGGACTGCTCGTCGCAAAAGAAGTGGAGTTTTTGGAGCGGGCGACGGCTCGGCCGGAACGACCCTTCGTCGCCGTGGTCGGCGGGGCGAAAGTATCCGACAAAATCGGTGTCATTGCCCGCTTGCTGACGATAGCGGACACGGTGATTATCGGCGGCGGCATGGCCAATACGTTCCTCTTGGCGCAGGGGGTTGAAATCGGCACCTCGCTTGCGGAGCGGGATAAGGTGCAGGAAGCAAAGGACTTGTTGACACAGGCCGAAACGAACGGCAAAAGCTTGCTCTTGCCGACGGATGTGGTGACGGCGGCGACATTTGCGGCATCTGCCGAACCGCTGACGGTAGCGGCCGCTGCGATTCCCGCCGACCGGATGGTTCTGGACATCGGACCGGAAACGGCCGCGCGGTATGCGGCGGCGTTGCAAGAAGCGAAGACCATCGTCTGGAACGGGCCGATGGGGGTATTTGAGTTTTCGACTTATGCCGCGGGAACGGCGGCCGTGGCACGTGCCGTTGCAGCGGCGGACGCCGTCTCCGTAGTCGGTGGCGGCGACTCGGTTGCGGCGGTTGCCCAATGCGGCGTGGCGGAGCAGATTTCACATATCTCCACGGGCGGCGGCGCATCACTGGAATATTTAGAAGGCAGAGAACTGCCCGGGATTGCCTGTCTGGCGAAGGAGGCGTAAATGCGAACACCATTGATTGCCGGTAACTGGAAGATGCACATGACGGGGACGGCGGCGGCGGAACTGGTAGCCGAGCTTCTGGAGACGGAGCTCAATACCGGCGCGCAAGTGCTGATTTGCCCGCCATTTACGGCGCTGGCGGCCGTTGCGGAAGTCTTGGAAGATGCGCCCGTACACCTCGGCGCGCAGAATATGCACTGGGAAGAACAGGGTGCGTACACCGGCGAAATTTCACCGGCCATGCTGGTCGATGCCGGTTGTGAATATGTCATTCTCGGCCACTCGGAGCGCCGTCAGCTTTTCGGCGAAACGGACGAAGGCGTGGCGCGTAAGGCGGCAGCGGCGTTTGCCCATCACCTGATTCCCGTGATCTGTTGCGGCGAAACGGAAGCGCAGCGAGACGCGGGCGAAACGGCCGCCCATATCCGCAGCCAGGTCACGGCTGCCGTTCGCGGCTTGCGTGCGGCGGACGCGGCGCAGGCGGTCATCGCCTATGAACCGATCTGGGCGATCGGTACGGGCAAGACTGCGACGACCGAGCAGGCGCAGGAAGTATGCCGCCTGATTCGGGAAGTACTGGCGGAAGTGCAGAATGAAGAAGTGGCACAGGCCGTGCGGATTCTGTACGGCGGCAGCGTAAAACCGGCGAATATTGCCGCGCTCATGGCGCAGCCGGATATCGACGGCGCACTCGTCGGCGGTGCGTCGCTCACGGCGGCGGATTTTGCCGGCATCGTCAATTACGGGGAGGAAGCATGACAAAACAACACGGCCCGGTAATGCTTGTCATTATGGACGGTTGGGGGAACGGTAAGCCGGATGATCCGTACAATGCGGTAGCGACCGCCGGTGCGGTGAACGTGCCGAAATGGCTGGAAACCTACCCGAGCGCCCGGCTCATTACCTCGGGCGAACAGGTGGGGTTGCCGGACGGACAAATGGGCAACTCCGAAGTCGGCCATCTGAATATCGGAGCCGGCCGCATTATTTATCAGGAATTGACCCGCATTCGTAAAGATATTGCTTCGGGCGAGTTTTACAGGAAGCCGGCGTTGCAGCAGCTGCTGCGGACGACACGGGAGCGGGGACGCGCGTTGCATGTCATGGGATTGGTTTCACCCGGCGGCGTGCACAGTCATCAGGATCACCTGCTGGCCGTGGTGCGGGCGGCGCAAGAGGCGGGCATCGCCGAGGTCTATGTCCACGCCTTCCTGGACGGTCGGGATGTGCCGCCGCAGGGAGCGGGCGAGTACCTGGACTATGTGGAGGCCGAGCTGGAAAAAATCGGTGTCGGCCGTATCGCGAGCATTGTCGGGCGATACTATGCGATGGATCGGGATAAACGCTGGCAGCGGACGCGGCTGGCGTATGATTTGGTGACGCGCGGCTGCGGTATTGCGGCGGCAAGCGCGGCGGAAGGTCTGGAAAATGCGTATGCCCGCGGCGAAACGGACGAATTCGTCCTGCCGACGCGGATCGGTGAGCCCGTGTCCATGCAGGACGGGGACGGCGTCGTCTTCTTCAATTTCCGACCCGACCGGGCGCGCCAGCTGACTGCGGCGCTGATTTTGCCAGATTTTGCCGGTTTTGCACGTACCGTCAGTCCGGTGGTACACTACCTCAGTATGACAAGGTATGAAGACGATTTCCCGACACCGGTCATTTATGAAAAAGAACAGCCGGAAGATGTGTTCGGCGAAGTGGTCAGCCGGGCGGGGTATCGCCAGCTGCGTATCGCCGAGACGGAAAAATATGCCCATGTCACCTATTTCTTCAACGGCGGACGGGAAGAGCCCTATCCCGGCGAAGATCGGATTCTCGTGCCGTCGCCGAAAGTGGCCACATATGACCTGCAGCCGGAAATGAGCGCTTATGAAGTCACCGAACAATTGTTGGCGGCGATTGCCGAAGATACATACGACTTCATCATTTTGAATTTCGCCAATGCGGACATGGTCGGGCATACCGGCGTATTGTCTGCGGCGCAGGCCGCCGTGCGTACGGTGGACACCTGCCTGGGCAAGCTGTGGGAAGCCGTCCGGGCGAAGAACGGCTACATGCTCGTCACCGCCGATCACGGCAATGCGGAGATTATGCGCGATCCCGTCACGGGTGAGCCGGCGACCTCGCACACGACAAATCCCGTGCCGGTATTCCTGCTCGGCAACGATGTGGCGAGGTGGCATTTGCATGACGGCATTCTCGCCGATTTGGCACCGACCCTGCTCGCGCTCGGCGGCGTGGCGCAACCGGCGGCCATGACCGGGAAATCTTTGTTGGACACTCAGGAGGTATAACATGATTATTGTAGATGTACACGCCAGAGAAATACTCGATTCGCGCGGCAATCCGACCGTCGAAGTCGATGTCCTGCTCGAAAACGGTATCCGCGGCCGCGCTTCCGTTCCGTCCGGCGCTTCGACCGGCGTGTTTGAAGCGCTCGAGCTGCGTGACGGCGACAAAGCGCGCTATGACGGCAAGGGCGTGCAGGCGGCCGTCGCCCATGTCAATGACGACATTGCGCCGGAGCTCGTCGGCTTGCCCGTGACGGAGCAAATGCTGATCGACGCGATCCTCTGCGGACTCGACGGCACGGACAACAAATCCGGTCTGGGGGCGAATGCGACGCTGGGCGTATCCATGGCGGTGGCGCGCGCGGCCGCGGCACAAGCCGGCCTGCCCCTGTACCGCTACCTCGGCGGAATCAGCGCGGCGGAAATGCCCGTCCCGATGATGAATATCCTGAACGGCGGAATGCATGCCGACAACAATGTCGATATTCAGGAATTTATGATCATGCCGGTCGGCGCGGACAGCTTTGCCGAAGCGTTGCGGCTCGGTACGGAAGTCTACCACACGCTGAAACGCGTCCTGAAAGACCGCGGCTTGGTCACCGCCGTCGGTGATGAAGGCGGCTTTGCGCCGAATCTCTCATCCAATGAGGAAGCCATTCAGCTCATTTTGGAAGCGGTGGAAGCGGCGGGTTACCGTCCGGGCGAAGATGTCGTCCTCGCGCTGGATGCGGCGGCGAGTGAGTTTTACCAAGACGGGAAATACATTTTCACCGGCGAAGGAATTACCCGCACGGCACCGGAGTTGGTGGAATACTACCGGATGCTGGTCGAGAAATACCCGATCGTATCCATCGAAGACGGCATGGAGCAGGAAGATTATGAAGGCTGGAAGCTGCTCACCGAAGCGCTCGGCGACAAAATTCAGCTTGTCGGCGACGATCTGTTCGTCACCAATAGCGAACGTCTGGCACGAGGGATCGAAGCGGGCATTGCGAATTCGATTTTGATCAAGGTGAACCAGATCGGCACGCTGACGGAAACTTTTGATGCGATCGAAATGGCCAAACGCGCCGGCTATACGGCGGTCATCTCGCATCGTTCCGGCGAAACCGACGACACGATGATCGCTGACATCGCGGTCGCCGTGAATGCCGGCCAAATCAAGACCGGCGCGCCCGCCCGTATCGACCGGGTGGCGAAGTATAACCAACTGCTGCGCATCGAAGAAGAACTGGAAGGACTGGCCGAATACAACGGCATCGATGTGTTCTACAACATCGCGGCAAAGAAATAAACCCGAAAACCCGTGCCTGGCAAGGCACGGGTTTTACTTTACGTGCATATCCGCCGCAAGAGGCGATCTGTCGCTTTTGTCGCTGCCCGCTGCCGGTCTGTTTTGTCCGCATAGCACGGGAATGGGGTATAATAGCGGGGGAGGAATTATGAACGAACTGGAACGATTACGCAGCGAGATTCGCCGTCTGGATACGGAAATGCGGGAGCTGTTTTCGGCACGCATGGACGCGGCGGCGCAGATCGGAACATACAAGCGGGCGCACGATTTGCCCGTATACGATGCCGAACGGGAGCGGGAGAACTTGGCGGCATTGAGCGCTGGGATCGGCGATGCGCGCCGGCGTGCACTCTATCGGGAATTTCTACAGACGGTCATGGATTTGGCAAAACGGGAGCAGGTATAGTGCAGGAAGATATGCAAATGATCACGGGGCGTGTGGGACGCATCCTGTTCGGCTCGCCGGACAGGCGCTACACCGTATTTACCCTGCGCCCGGAGCGGGGCGAAGCCGTGACGGTGACGGCGCGCCTGACAGCACCGACCCCGGGACGGTATGTCACGGTGACGGGGCGGCTGGTCGTGCATCCGCGCTACGGCCCGCAGTTTGAAGCGGTGGCGATCGAAGGCGGGACAGGAGCGGACACGGAGGGGCTCGTGCGCTATTTCCGTTCGCATCTGTTTCCGGGAATCGGAAATGTCCTGGCGCGGCGGATCGTCGAGGCATTCGGCGCAGAGGCGCTGCAAGTCCTGGCGCAAGAGCCCGAACGCCTGCTGGAGGTGCCCGGTATACGGGAGCGGCAGCTGGAACGAATGGTCGCCTCGTACAAGGAAAACCGGGACGTGCATGAGCTGTACGCGCACTTGGAGACGGCGGGCGTTCCCGGCCGTTTTGCCGCACCGATCCATCGGCTGTACGGCGAATATGCGACGGACTTGGTACGGAACGAGCCGTATCGTCTGGTGCGGGATTTGGACGGTTTCGGCTTCGGCATGGCGGACGCATTGGCACGCCGAGCCGAGTTGGACATGACCGCACCTTCCCGTTTGGAAGCCGGGCTGGAATATGCCTTGTGGACGGCGACGGCGGAGGGGCATTGCTGCCTGAAAGAGGACATGCTCCTGCGCCGTGCGACCGTTCTCCTCGGTCTCGGTGCGGATCTGTTGCGGCCGCTCTTGGGCGAGATGGTCGATTTCGGCGTGTTGCCGGTGAGCATGGCCGCCGGGGTGCCGTACATCTACCACCCGCAGGTGTATGAGGCGGAAACCGGTGCGGCCTACCATTTGGCGCGGTTGCAGCGGCGCGCTCCGGCACCGAGAATCCTCGCCGAGTCGAGCCTGCAGGCGCAGCGGATCGAGCCGTCACCCGAGCAGCGGGAAGCGATGAAAACCGTACTGACGGCGGCCGTTACCGTCATCACGGGTGGTCCCGGAACCGGGAAGACGACACTCGTCCGCGGGCTGCTGAGTTGCCTGCAGCAGGAAAATCTGCGTGTCGTATTGGCGGCGCCGACGGGACGGGCAGCAAAACGCCTGGCGGAAACGACGGGGCACCGGGCGGCGACGATCCACAAATTGCTGGAAGCCGGGCGCGAGGAGGAGCGAGCCGTTTTTCGCCGGAACGGGGACAATCCCCTGAAGGGCGATGTATTCATCATCGACGAAGCTTCCATGCTGGACATTTTCCTGCTGTACCGGCTGTTGGAAGCGTTGCCGTCGGGCGCCCGTCTGGTGCTGGTCGGGGATGTCGATCAGCTGCCTTCGGTCGGGCCGGGAAATGTCCTGCGCGACTGCATGGCGGCGACGGCTATCCCCGTCGTGCGCCTGCGGACGCTTTTCCGGCAGGAGGAGGGCAGCGGTATCGTGACGGCAGCGGGAGAAGTGCTGACGGGTACGGTGCCGCGGGAAAATGACGATGTCGTGTTATGCGAATGCACGGAAGAGGAAGGACGGGAAATCATTCTGAACCTGTGCCGCGCGGAAGATTATTTGACCCCGGAACGGCAATTTCGCTGTCAGGTGCTCTCGCCGATGCGTAAAGGAATCTGCGGGACGGAAGCGCTGAATGCGACCTTGCAGCTTGCGGCCAATCCCGCTGCGGCGGACGGGGAGCAACATATCCGCATCGGCGACAAGGTCATGCAGATTGTGAATAATTATGAAAAAGATGTCTACAACGGCGACATCGGCACGGTCTTTGCCGTGACGAAGCAAACCGTCGCCGTGGACTTTCGCGAGCGCGAGCTGGTGTACGAAGGCTTGGAGCGGCTGGAACTGGAACCCGCCTATGCGATGACGGTGCACAAAAGCCAGGGGAGCGAGTACGACACGGTGATCCTGGCGCTGTTCGGCAGCCAGGCGCGTATGCTGCAGAGAAACTTGCTGTACACGGCGATCACGCGGGCGAAGAAGCGCGTCTACATCGTCGGCGAACGGGCTGCCCTGGCCAAGGCCGTGCGGACGCAATACCTGCAGGGGCGGCTCGGTCTGCTGCGCGAGCGCCTGTGCGGCGAGGTCGAGGATAATTGCATGACAAATTTTTCTTAGTATTTTCCCGCCCGGGAATCGGGCGGGATTTTCTATGCATTCGCTGCGTGCCGGCGGAGAAAGCACTCGCTTGCGCCGACAAAGCAGCCGCGATATAAATGAGAATCGCTGGGAGATCGCTTCTCATTGACCAAGGAATATCTTAACTTTGCACAACTTGTACAAAATCAAGATGCAAGATGTATGTTATATTTCATATATAAACACTGCCGTTTTTGTTGTCATCGTACAAAATCTATAATCGTCGCAATGACCGCCGTTATAGGCTTTTATATTTTCGCTTTCATCGTAGCGTTTTCGTTTTCATCGTTAAATTTTCCCCCACCGTTCCCCCACGGTTACATTGATATCTCATCAAGTTTATCGGCAGCGTCCCGGTGCATTTTTTCGCTGGCGTGCGAATAAACGGCTAGCGTCGTTTTCGGATTGATATGCCCGACGCGTTCCATGATCGTTTTTAGTGGAACGCCTAACTCCGCCAACAAAAATATATGCGTATGCCGAAATACGTGCGTCGTGACATGGCGCGGCAATTTAAGCGAGCGGAGCGTGCGATTTATGTCGGAAAAGCGGATAGGGTTGCCCGTAGACGATGTAAAGAAGTAGCCTTTTTCTGTGTACTTTCGTTTTCCCCATGCGGCCGCCAATTTCAGGTTTTCAATCCGGATCTGTTTCAAAATTTCAATGGCTCGATTATTGAGGGCGACAGTCCGGAACGATGACAGCGTTTTGGGTGGCGTTTTTATTTCTTTGTCAGAAAACGGGACGGAGTGGGTGATCGTGCCGTTAATATCAATATTTCGCCCGTCAAAATCTTGATAACGCAAACCGGAACATTCGCCGGCGCGTAAGCCGGTAAGCGCTATAAATTCAAGCATGAGGGCGTATCTCGGCTTTACTTCGTTCACCTTTTGCAGTACTTCTGCCAACTCTTCGCGCGTCAAAAACTTTTCGCGTGCTCGTTTTACATCGTCTACCGTTTTAGGGCGTCCGGAAACCGTCATTTCGTGAATAAAACTTATATCTTCAATATACTTCATGCGTTTAGCGTACTTCATCGATTGCTTGAAAAATGCGGCGGTCATGCTGACAGTGACGCCGGACAGGTCGCGCATTTTAAGAAAAGACCTTTGCACAACGGGCAGGGTAATGGCTGATATTAAAAGACCATCCGGAAATATCTTAACAAGCCGCTTAATCGAATCTGCATGCGCGCGCTGTGTTGACGGTCTAACATCGGGGCGGCGGTACTCCGCATGCTCTTTTAATAACTCCGCGAGCGTGATATTTTTCCCCGTTTTCGTTTCCTGCGCCTCGTCGATCTTTCGCTGCAGTTCGGCGGTTGCCCATTTCATGGTCGCATTCGTCTTTTTATCCATGGTGACCGACACGCGCCGACGCTTTCCGGTTAGCCTGTCAACATACGTCTCGACGGCACGATACGACGTGCGGCCGCTTTTTGACTTCCGTTCCTCGATATACATGGCTTTTCCTCCTTATTATGGTATAATTAAACATACAGAAAACAGCCCATTTCGGGCGTGTTTCTGTCCGCGCCGTCGCTATGGCATCTCCTAATGCACGACGAGCGCGTCTCTCTGCGGGGCGTTACCAGCGCTCCGCTTTTATTATTTAATAATACTTTGTTTGATGATAGCAATACCTAATACGCGGAAATCGTCGCAGTTATCGGCGTTAAATATCATGGGCGGGTAGGCGGGGTTTTCCGACTGTAAAATAACGCTTGCGCCGTTCCGATAGAAACGTTTAAGAGTAACGGCGTCGCCGTTGATGCGCACAACTACCACTTGACCAGGCTCGGCCTCTTTTTGCGACTTAACAAAAACTATATCGCCGTCGTAAATGCCTATGCCGGTCATGCTGTCGCCGTGAACGCGCAAGCAAAAATCGGCGTTTGCCGTTGTCCCGACATAGCCCTCAAAATGTTCATCTGACAATATCGGTTCGCCGGCAGCAGTTGTTCCCAATAAGGGGACTTTTTTTAATTGCGGAACGAAAACATTCGGGTCGTCTGGTATTGATGGCGCTATGTGGCCACCGGTATTTTCTTTGAATGTGATTGTTTGATCGTCATCAAGCATATCAAACAGATCGCTAGTACTTATTTCCATTGCCTGCGCAAGCGCCTGCAGCGTATCAGCTGTAGGACTGATCGGTTGACCGGAGCGGGGGTTAATGCCACGCTCGATATATGAAATATATCCTTTGGAGCGCCCTGATAATTTCGCGAAGTCGTCCAGAGAAAGGCCGCGCGCTTCCCGAAATATTTTAATAATCTCTCCTAGTTTCATGCCGTTTTCCTTTCTTGCTATTTATGTATATTCCTTTGACATGTACATTGTACAACATAACGAACAAAAAAATCAACTTTTTGTTCAACATGCTTGACGCGATAAAAAATGCATTGTATAATTCAACATGTAAGACAAAACGGGAGAGGGGGTGAGAACATGTTTTCGATTAAAGAATTACGAGAGCAGTTTAACTTGACACAAGAAGAATTAGCGCGCCGCTCGCAAGTGTCGCGCACAACAATCGCAAAGCTTGAGAGCGGCGAAGAGGTAGTTACAACAACAAAGACATTAAATAAAATTGCGCAGGCATTACATCCGCATTCGAGGGATATTTTTTTGCCTTAAATGTTCAACATGTAGAACAAGTAAAGGGGGTGAGGCAAACATGAAAATCAAGTGCACCATCGAGGAATGGAAAGAACTCATTAAAAAAGAGCCACGCGATAACGAGGCTCAAATAGAGAAACTACTCATACAGAATCTTGCGGCGAACTTGTGTCTGGAACGAATCCTATTTTACGCCGTGAAACAGATGTATCCTGGCGCTTTACCGGGATTAAACAAAGATTTAGCTGAGATTGATGCACAACGAGATCAACTTTTGAGCCGTTTTCAAAATGCCCATAAAAAACAATGATGTTTGGATTTTTAAATCCTATAGAGTCTACGATGATAGGTTTATTTGAAAACATGGCAACTGTTAAGGCTGAAATTTCATCATCATTCAATTCTGCTTCAAATTCATTGATGGTCTTAACTAAGCATTCATAAGTCCAATCCGCTAATTGATAGTCACGAATCCGTGCGAGTAGGTCAACGGGCGATTTTTCAACATTTTCATTCATAGTTTGCACACCCTTTCTGAAAAAATGATTTGTAAATCTATCCAAGGCGATTATAGCGCCAAACAGTTTATTGGTCAAACATATTTCACAAGATATAGGAGGTAAGGGGTGTATATGGGTCAACATTTTGTAGACGTGATGAAAAAGGCGCGAAATGAAAAAGGGTGGACACAGTACAGGCTGGCGAAAGAATGCGGCCTATCAAGGGAGATGATTTCAAAGTTGGAGCTGGAAATGCACTCTCCTATGATCAGCACGGTAGAGCGGATATGTTCAGCTCTGGAAATTGAAATCGTGTTTAAGAAAAAGAGTTAAGGAGGCGAAGCAGAGGTGATGAAAGTTGCGCGAGTATCTTAGAAAAATACGTAAGCAAGCCGGATTTACACAGACGCAGGCGGCAACTAAATTACGGATTTCGCAAAACCACCTATCAAACATTGAAACGGGGGCGCGACAGAGTGAAATTAAGTTGAGCACACTAATGTGTCTGGCTAAATGCTATGGCGTTCCGCTGACGGCATTAATCAAGGCGGAAACAGAGTACCAGAACGAAGCGAAAGGAGGCTTAAAAAAATGACGGCAACAGCCAAGCAATGGAAGATGTATCAAGTCGTGAAAGCGTCGCTCGAGCCGGACCAACAAAACGTACTATCAGAAATCGAGTTTTACATGGCGCGCACGGGACCGGGAGTTACGCTTGCAGAAGTTGAGGTTTTTAGTGACTACGTGAGCGATTGGCGCGGCCGAGACTACTCACCGGCCACAAATCATCGTTTTTTAGCCGGGTTGGGAGAGGTTAATATCGGCGCCCCGGGTGAGCCGACCGTTCAAAAACTGTTCGACTGGGTGCGATTATATCGCGGGCTCGACGGGTGGAGATTAACAATTCGCCTTTCGGATTACTTTTCGGAGGAGATCGGCGCGTACATTCGCGACAAAGAGGAGGCGTAGAAAATGGCAGACGTTCAACTGATAGATGGTCCGGTGCTTATTTCCGCCAGCGATACCTGGTGCAAAACAAGTGGGCTAAAAAAATTCGTAGGCCTCGGCGATACAAAGATCAGAGAGCACGCGGCAATGATGGAAGCTAGCGGCAAATATGACGATAAAATCATCAGTTATCCGGGGATGCGGCTTATTAATGCGGGCGCATTCATTGATTATCTTGTAGCGACGCAAAGCCTAAAAGCGAAAAAGAGGTTGGAAAAATGACATTGTCGTTACTAGATCTGATTTTTATTCTGCTTCTATTCGGCGCGTTTTTCGTCGCCGCGGTGACTTCGGTAATGCTGGTGATAAAAAGCGAATGCGAGCGCCGGGGGGTCACATATAAAGGCGATGAAAGAGGTGAAAAGAAATGAAAAGGCGTAGAAAATTGACCGCCGGTCAAAGGCTGGTATTAGCGCTGATTTTCATTCATGAGCATTGGCGGACTATCGGGGCGGCTATCGGCGGGGCGCTTATGTTGATAGGCGCGGCGAACTTAATCACGGCCGACGTGGAGTTATACGTCGATTATTCGGTGGCGCTTAAGTATTTGGCGAAAAGCTGGGGCGCGATTATCGGCGGCGGTATTTTAACGAGCCTATGCGTCGATTTTGAGGAGGTGACGAGATGAATTGCGAGCATAAAAAAGGCGCCCGCGGCAACGGGCGCTAAGAAAAACTACTACATATTTAGTTTATCACGTTTAGGAGGAAATGACCAATGATTGAAATCAAAATTACGGGCGAAAGCGCATTCGATGTAGTGGCTGAAATGCAGGGGCTGTTATGCGGCGCGTGGCTTACTGACAAAGACGCGAGCCAATCGGCGCGCGAAGCAGTCGCGATTGATACCGAGGTAAAAGCCGCCGCCAATGGCGCGGACGTGAAAAGCGTACCCACGCCGATGGGGCCGGAAGCAGTAAAAGCCATCGGAAAAGCTGTTGAAAAAACGGTTGAAAAAGCGATTGAAAAAGCGTCTGAACCAGCCGCCACCGCCGAGGACGTGCGCACGGCGTTCGGCGTAGCAATGGATCGCGTCGGCAAAGATAAAGTACAGGCTTTACTCGAAGAGTACGCGCCGAAGTTATCACAAGTAAAGCCGGAAGATTACGCGGCTTTGATCGAACGAGCCGAGGCGCTGGTATGAGCGGCCCCGGAGCGCACGCGACGCTATCCGCATCGGGCAGCGCGCGCTGGTTAGCATGTACAGCCGCGCCGGAGCTTGAAGCGCAATATCCGGAAGAGCCCGCGTCGGAGTATGCGGCGGAAGGAACAGCCGCCCACGCGCTGGCGGAGTACAAACTGAACGCGCGGCTGCTCGATAACGAAGACCCGGACGAACTCGCCCGGATTAAAGAATCGGAGTATTACGGCCCGGAGATGGAACGGTGCACCGACGCCTACGCGGATTTTGTCGCGGAAACATTTCACGCGATGAGCAAGAACGACGCGGCGACGAAGCTATTCACCGAGACCCGCGTTGACTTTTCAAAGTACGTGCCGGACGGCTTCGGTACCGCCGACACCGTTATTACGAACGCGGACACCTTAACGATTATTGACTTGAAATATGGTAAGGGCGTCGCCGTTTCGGCGGAGAACAACAGCCAGTTAAGACTGTACGCGCTGGGCGCATACGAAGAGTACGGCTGGCTGTATGAGCCCGAAAAAATTCGCATGGTGATTTTCCAGCCGCGCCTGGATCGCATCAGTGAGGAGACCGTATCGGTAAAAGACCTGATCGCCTGGGGGCGCGATTACGTCGCCCCGCGGGCACAAGCGGCCGCCACCGGCGCGGGCGAATTTGCCCCCGGTGATCATTGCCGCTGGTGCAAAGCCCGCGTGCAGTGCCGGGCACGGGCGGAGGCGTACAAACAGCTACTCGTACATGAATTTGATGATCCGGCACTGCTGACTGATGAAGAGATCGCGGAGATTATCCCGCTAGCCGACAAGTTGGCACAATGGGCTAAAGACGTCTATACGTGGGCCCAGGAAGAAGCCGTTAAGGGTAAAAAATGGCCCGGGTACAAGTTGGTCGAAGGCCAGCGCCGTCGGAAAATCACCGACGAGGAGGGCCTACTCGCCGAATTGCGCCGCCACCGGCAAAAGCTCGACGATATCGCGCCGCGTAAGTTGCTGACGATCGGAAAGCTTGAAAAAGTGGTTGGGAAAAAGAATTTTGCCGCATGGGCCGACGCTTATGTGGAAACACCGGCAGGGGCGCCGACACTGGTGCCGGCAACCGACAAACGGCCGGAGTGGAAAAGCATAGAAGATGTTATTGATGAATTTTAGGGAGGATATACCAATGTCAAAAAGCACGCGTTTAACTACCGGAGAAGTTCGTTTTAATTTCGTTCATGTATTCGAGCCGCACTCTTTCGAAAATAACCCGCCGAAATACTCGGTAATGGTGTTAGTGCCGAAAAGTGACAACAAGACCTTAGAGCAAATCGCAAAAGCGATTGAAGCCGTGAAACGCAGCGATAAGGGCAAACAGAACCTGAAAGGCGTACGCGGCGAAGTGACCTTTTTACGCGATGGTGACGAGGAAAAAGCCGATCAATACCCGGAATTTGCGGGGCACTACTTCTTTAACACCTCTTCCAAGGACCCGGTAATCGTTGTTGACCGAAATAAACAGGAAATCCTGGATCCGCGCGCTATTTATAGCGGCTGCTATGGTCGTGTTTCCATTGATGTTTTCTCGTACAATTCGCACGGTAACCGCGGCGTAACAACCGGATTGCGGGCCGTTCAATTACTGCGTGACGGCGAACCGTTGAGCGGCGTCTCGCCGGTGAACGTAGAAGCCGAATTTGACGACCTCGACGATGACGCCGATATGTGGGGCTAATGAATGTTATAGGGGCGGGCAATGCGCCCGTCCCTTTTTCTACGCAAGGGAGAAACAATGAAGCAATTATCGATTGATATTGAGACCTTCTCCGGCGCGGACTTGGGAAAGGTCGGCGTATACAAGTACGCGGAAAGCCCCGATTTTGAAGTGTTATTATTCGCGTACGCCTGGGGAAGTGATCCGGTTAAAGTAGTAGACTTTACCGCCGGCGAGGCGTTGCCCGATGACGTGTTTCACGCGCTGACGGATCCTGACGTTTTGAAAGCCGCGTTTAATGCTAACTTTGAGCGCGTTTGCCTGTCGCATTTCTTTCATCTGTCGCTAACCCCGGAGCAGTGGGATTGCACGCGAGTGCGCGCATTAACGGCGGGGCTACCGTCGTCACTGAAAGGGGCGGGCGCGGCGCTCGGTATCGACAAGGCGAAAATGGACGAAGGAGCGGGGCTAATTCGTAAGTTTTGTATGCCGTGTAAGCCGAGCCGCGCGAACGGAGAGCGGACGCGCTGCCGGTCCGCTGACGCGCCGGAGGATTGGGCGGCGTTTAAGAAGTACTGCGCCCGTGACGTCGAGGCGGAGCGGGAGATCCGCGAGCGCTTGAGCTACATCGAATACACGGAAGCGGAGCGAGAGCTGTACGTGCTGGATCAAAAAATTAACGATACGGGCGTTCGCATTGATCGCGCCTTTGTGGAGGCGGCGATTGCTGATGATACCGCATCGGCCGCGGCGACGCTCGCCAAGGCGCAGCAGCTAACCGGGCTTTCCAACCCGGGGTCAGTCTCACAGATGAAAGAATGGCTGAAAGAGCAACTGGGGCGCGCTGTTCCGTCGCTTACCAAAGCCGTGGTGGCGGAACTGATCCACGATGACGCGACGCCCGCGAAGGTAAAAGAGGCCCTGCAATATCGGCAGCGGCTCGGTAAAACGAGCGTAGCGAAGTACCAAAAAATGAAAGACGTTGCAGGTGAGGGCGACCGGATCCGGGGGCTGTTCCAATTTTACGGAGCAAACCGGACGGGGCGCTTTGCCGGTCGGCTGGTGCAGTTACAAAATTTGCCGCGTAATTCGATCGAGCCGCTGGATCTGCTGCGGCGATTAGTGCGCCAGGGTGACGCGGACTTGGTCGAGGCGTGGTTTATGCCTCTTCCGGTGGCGTTGTCACAGCTCGTACGTACGGCGCTGGTCGCGTCGCCTGGTAATGTCTTGACCGTCTCGGACTTTTCCGCGATCGAGGCGCGCGTCATTGCCTGGTTAGCGGGCGAAACGTGGCGAAACGACGTGTTCGCGACGCACGGCAAGATTTATGAAGCGTCCGCGGCGCAGATGTTTCACGTGCCGATGGAGACGATTACGAAAGGCAGCGAACTACGCCAAAAAGGCAAGGTCGCGGAGTTGGCCTGTGGGTACGGTGGCGGCGTCGGCGCGTTAAAGGCGATGGGCGCCGACAAAATGGGCTTGAGCGATAACGAGCTGCAAGATATTATCACGCGCTGGCGGGCTAAATCGCCCCGTATCGTGCGGCTGTGGTCGGCACTGGAAGAGGCCGCGAAAATGGCGGTTAAAACGCGCGAACCGGTGCGAATCAGGCAAGGTATCACAATGTCCGCAACAGACGATTTTTTACGGGTATTTTTACCGTCTGGGCGGTGTTTGTATTATGCCGAGCCAACAGTTGAGCCGGTGGCGAAATTCGGTAGGTTTATTGACACGGTTACGTACATGGGCGTTAACCAGGCGACGAATAAGTGGGAACGGCAGGACACGTACGGCGGTAAGCTGACCGAGAACGTGGTCCAGGCCATCGCGCGCGACTGTTTGGGCGAGGCGATGCGCAGAGTGGATCGCCAAGGATACCGGATCGTGGCGCACGTCCACGATGAAATCATCATCGACGGGCCGCGCGGAATTTTAGGAAAGGTGAACGAGATCATGGCAGAACCGATCGACTGGGCGCCGGGGTTGCGATTGAGGGGTGATGGATATGAAACCGAATACTACCGCAAAGATTGACCCGGCGGCGACATATACCGTACGTATTAGCGTAGGCTCTAACCGTCAATCGAAAGCCTGGCGCGGGCGCGACTTCACCTGGGGCGAGCTCGCCGAACGACTGGCCGCGCCGACACGAACGGCGGAGACCATCGGCGCGTACCTTAAAATGAGCCGCGCCGAACAAGGCGACATTAAAGACGTCGGCGGCTATGTCGGCGGCGTGATTCGCGGCAGCCGGCGGAAAAAAGGCGCGATGGCGTGGCGAACGCTCGTGACGCTTGACGCGGATTTTGCCGACGATACCTTTTTACCCACGGTAAGAGAGCATTTAGCGTGCGCTTGGGTCGCGCACACGACGCATAAGCACACGGCGCAGTCGCAACGGTACCGCTTAATCATTCCGACAAGCCGCCCGATGCAAATAGACGAGTTCGCGTTTATTTCGCGCCGGATCGCGGCGGATATCGGCGTAGGGTACTTCGATAAGACGACGCACGCCCCGGAGCGGCTGATGTATTGGCCATCGGTCGCAAGCGACGGCGTGTGGGATTACCAGCGGCGCGCCGGCGAGCTTTTGGACGTTGACGCGTTTCTCGCCGCCAACCCGGGCTGGGAAGATATGAGCGAATGGCGGAGCGAAGACGAGGTTAATTTTAAGCGGCTGACGCAAAAGCAGCAGGACCCGATCGAAAAGCGCGGGATCGTCGGCGTATTTTGCCGCGAGTATTCGATCACCGAGGCGATGGAGGTATTCTTGCCGGGCGTATACGCGCCGACAACGCAAGAAAACCGCTTCACGTACACCGACGGCTCGACCGCCGGTGGCGCGCTGTTGTTTGAGAATAAATTTTTATATTCGTTCCACGCCACCGATCCATGCAGTGAGCACCTGGTCAACGCGTTTGATATGGTCAGGCTGCATAAATTCGGCGCGCTGGACGAGGACGCTAAGGACGGCACGGTAACAACGAAATTACCATCATTTTTGGCGATGCAGGACATGGCGCGCGAAGATGGCCGGATCAAGGTCCGGCTACACAAAGAGCAACTGGCCAATGTTGATGATGAATTTAGCGACGACGAGGACTGGTCCTGGGCGAAAAAATTAACGTTTGACCGCCTGGCCCGGCTGCTACCGACGGCCGCCAACTTCAAGTTGATCATGGAACATCACCCGCACGTGCGCGGCATGTTGATCTATAACGATTTTTCATCACGTTTTGAAGTTCTTCGACGGCCACCATGGCGCCCCGCGGCCGGCGTCGGCACGGAGCATTGGGGCGAGGCCGACGACGCGGGGCTAACGAACTGGCTTGAAGAGACTTACCAGGTACGAAAGCCCAGCGTATTAAAAGACGTGCTGGCGGAGTACCGGTACATTCACCACTACCACCCGGTACGCGATTATCTGCGGGGGCTGGAATGGGACGGCGAACCGCGCGCCGATACGGTCTTAATCGACTTTTTAGGCGCGGAAGATTCGGCGTATGTCCGGACGGTGACGCGAAAAATGCTTCTGGCGGCCGTCGCGCGTGTCTTTCAACCGGGGATCAAGTTTGATTACATGCTGGTATTTGTCGGCGGCCAGGGGATCGGTAAATCGTACTTCATTAAACGTCTAGGCGGCAAATGGGCCTCTGACTCGGCTACCAGCATGAGCGGCAAAGAAAGCTTTGAGCAACTACAGGGTAAGTGGATTCTAGAGTTCGGCGAACTTGCCGCCATGCGGAAAATGGAGATCGAGCAGGTCAAGTTTTACATTTCCAAAGACACGGACAGCTTCCGCCCGGCGTACGGTTACCGCGTGGAAGATTACCCGCGGCAGTGCGTCTTTTTCGGCAGTACGAATAATCAATATTTTTTGAAAGATCCGACCGGAAACCGGCGCTTTTGGCCGGTGGAAGTCAACGAAGGTCATACGCGTAAACTGTTTGATGACTTTAACCAGGAGTACATCGACCAGGTATGGGCCGAGATGGTCCACGCCTGGGATAACGGCGAGCGGCGGCTTTATTTGGCGGAAGATGAGGAAAAAGAAGCCTTCGCACGGCAACAGGCGCACCGAGAAATAAGCGATAAAGCGGGCATGGTTGAGGTTTACCTCGATACACCGCTACCGGAAAGCTGGAACGACTGGGGCATTGAACAGCGACAGACGCAGTTTGACAGCGCGTCGGACGTACAAGTGGAAGGAAAGATCAGGCGCGATCGCGTCTGCGTTGCGGAGATCTGGACGGAGTGCTTCCAGGGCGCCCAGGGCAAAATGCAGCGCCGAGACGCTAACGAAATTCACGAGATCATGATGACGATGCCGGGTTGGGAACGGTACACGGGCGGCAACAGTAAATTATGGTTTGGCCCGTATGGCCCACAGCGCGGATATGTCCGTATTGAGAAATAAAGTATAGCCGATAACGGCTAGATGTGTGTCCGTCGGCAATAGCACCGGCTATGTCAAAAGCGTTTAGGCATAGCCGTGCGTAGCCGATATAGCCGATTACGGCTACATAGAAAACGTTTGTGTAACAGTGCTTAATTAGTCAATATAGCCTATATAGCCGATAAATACCATAAAAGTATTTTTTAGGAATTATGAAGGCATATATAAACAAAAGCATGATTATTTATTAATATGCCGTCATAAACCGTAAATAATATTTGTCTTCAATTTTTCGGCAATATCGGCTATGCGTTTGATGATATTGAGAACGGGGCGGTTGTGATGATTGATGAAAGAGATGTTGAACGATACTTGATCAAGGAGTGCGAAAAGCGCGGCTGGTTATGTTGGAAGTTTGTATCACCGGGGCGGCGGGGCGTGCCGGATCGGATTGTCATTCGCCCCGGGTCCGTGGCTTTTGTAGAAGTAAAACGAAAAGGCGGGCGCGTATCGCCTTTACAGGTCCGGCGGATTGAGGAGCTGACCCGGCTAGTGATTCCGGCCCGAGTGGTCGAGACGAAAGAAGATATCGACGAAATGATCAGAGAGTGGGAGGGCCGCGATGAAGTATGATCCGCACGCGTACCAGGAATACGCCACACAACGCATTATCGATACGCCAAAGGTCGGGCTCTTCCTGGATATGGGGCTTGGTAAGACCGTATCGACGCTGACGGCGGTTGAGGAGTTAATAAACGACCGTTTCGCCGTTCGTAAGTGTTTAGTGATCGCCCCGCTGCGCGTGGCCAAGATGACGTGGACGGACGAGGCGGCGAAATGGGATCATCTTCACCTGCGTATTTCACGTGTATTGGGAAGCGAGGCGGAACGTAAGCGGGCGCTTGCGACGGACGCTGACGTGTATACGATCAATCGCGAAAACGTGCCCTGGCTGGTTACGTTGTACGGGCGGCGTTGGCCGTTCGATATGGTGGTAGTCGATGAATCGTCAAGCTTCAAAAATCATCGGGCGAAACGCTTCCGCGCGCTGCGTCAAGTGCTGGGATTGATTGATCGGTTAGTACTTTTAACCGGAACGCCAAGCCCGCGTAGTCTGATGGACTTGTGGGCGCAGATGTACTTGTTGGATCAAGGCGCGCGGCTGGGCAAAACCATCGGCGCGTATCGTGACGCGTATTTTAAGCCGGGTAAGCGTAACGGCTATGTAGTTTATGATTGGATCCTGCGCGATGGGGCGGGCGAGGCTATTTATCGTCATATCGGCGATGTCTGCGTGTCGATGACGGCGGACGACTGGCTGACGCTACCGGAGCGAGTGACGAACCGGGTCGAGGTGGAGTTGCCGCCGGCCGCGCGGCGTACGTATGACCGATTGCTGCGTGATTTTACGGCGGAAATTGACGGTAACGAGGTAACAGCCGCCAATGCGGCGGTGCTTACCGGAAAGCTGTTACAGGTGGCCAACGGCGCGGTGTATGACGAAGACGGCGCCGTGTGCGAGGTGCACCGGGCGAAACTTGACGCCCTGGCGGAAATCCGCGAAGAGTGCAACGAGCCTATGATTGTTTTTTACTGGTACCAACACGACATGGAGCGGTTAAAAAAAGCCTTTCCGGACGCCCGTTTTTTGGAGACGGAGGCGGACCTGGGCGCGTGGAACCGTGGCGAGATACCGATGTTATTGTTGCACCCGGCCAGCGCCGGGCACGGCTTAAATCTGCAAGAGGGCGGTCACGTGATCGTCTGGTACGGTCTGACCTGGAGCCTTGAGCTGTATCAACAGGCGAACGCCCGCCTTTATCGTCAAGGCCAAACTAAACCCGTGATCGTTCACCATCTCGTGGCTAAAGACACGATGGACGGCCGGGTATTGAACGCGTTAGCCGGGAAGTCCACCGGGCAGGACGCGTTAATTGCCGCAGTAAAAGCGGAGATTGGAGAGTGATAAAGATGACGGAACTTTTGTGGGCGCTGACGGCGCTTGCGGGCATCTGTATCGGCTACATGGCGGGACGTACGGAGCGACGCTTGGACGACGCGCGAAGTGGAAACGACATGGCCGATCCGGTCAATCATCCGGCGCATTATACGGACGGGCGGATCGAGACGGCGGACTATATCGAGAGCGGCCGCTACTCGTGGTGGCTGGGAAATGCGATCAAGTACATCTCGCGCGCGGGGAAAAAAGACCCTGCCAAGTACGGCGAAGACTTGGAAAAAGCGATCTGGTACTTGGAACGCGCCGCCGCGTGGGAGCGGTTGGGGAAAAAGAAGCGCCCGCGGCGTATATCCGCGGACGTGTATATCGTGGATAAGTGCTTGACGGGGGCGCGTGCGCAAGCGCTGCATCTGATCGAAGACGCCGTGTGCGTACCTCATCATGCCGCGACGGATATACGCGTGCGGCGACTCTTTGCGTCGGAGCGGCTGTTTGAGGCGGCCGAAGTGCTGAAAGAAGGTGTGACAGATGGCGAGTAATGAAGACGCGCGCGCGGAGCTCGAGGGGCTGCGCGAAATGAACGCGCGGATCGACGCGTTAATCATGGAAAAAGAAAAGTTGGCCGCCCGCGCGACGAGCCTTGCCCGCCCGCTTTCTGAACCGGTATCCGGTACACGCCGATCAGACATAGCCAACGCGGCCGCTAAATTGGCCGATATGGGAAGAGAGATTAACCGGACTATTGATGATTACTACGAACGAAAGGATCGGATTTTAGAAAAAATAAACGCACTTTCTGATGCCCGATACCGATTGCTTTTAAGCTGGTACTACGTACAAACGGAGCGGCTAACCTTGGAAGAGGTCGCCGATAAGATGGGCTATCATCATCAATCTCTGCGCCGGTTGCACGTTTTAGCGCTTGACGCGTACCAGAAAAAGCACTTTTCATAAAACCTGCTACAAAATGCTACATTAGAACGTGTTATTATGATAGTGTGGAAAACTAGAGAACAGGTTTCCTCCTTAAGAGCCGCCCGGTTGGACGGCTTTTTTATTGCAAGGGGCAAAATATGAATCATGAACATTATCCTGACCCGACGGCCGACAAAGCGTGCGCGCGAGTGGATCGGGAAAAAAGAGAGATCGACCGGCTGATTAGAGTAGTAAAAGAGATATGCGCGTTAGCCGGATATGAGATCATCGGAGACATTCATATAAAAAAGAAGTAGCGCCAATAGAGGGCGCTTTTTTAATACAGAAAGGAGTTGCCCGTGGCGAAGCTGACAAGAAAACAAGAGTTATTTGCGACCGAATACGTACGCCTTAAGGGCAACGGTACACAGGCGGCTATTGCGGCCGGGTATAGCGAAAAAACGGCCTCGGTAATAGCAATAGAAAACCTAAGAAAACCTAATATAAAAAATCGTATTGAGGAGCTGACGAAAAAGGCAGACGCGGAGAAAATCGCCGACGCAAAAGAAGTATTACAGTTGCTGACGGAAATTGTCCGCGGCGAGATGAGCGAGGAAGTCGTCGCGATTAATCCGCAAGGCGAGGAAAGCCGGACGAATAGAAAGCCGACGATTAAAGACAGAAGCAAAGCGCTTGAAATTCTTTCTCGTTGTCTCGGAATGACGCTGCCGGAGACACAGGTCAACGTTACTCCGGTCATCATCACCGGAGAGGATAAGCTCGATGAATGAGCGGCGCGTTTATCTTCCGAACGTAGTCGGTAAAGGCTACGGGGCCTTTTGGAAGTGGCGCGGACGCTATCGGGTAGTTAAGGGAAGCCGCGCCAGCAAAAAGTCAAAAACAACGGCGCTTTGGTACATCTATAACTTGATGAAGTACCCGGCGGCGAACTTGGTCGTTGTCCGGAAGGTGTTTAGAACTCTTCAAAACTCGTGTTTTTCGGACTTATGCTGGGCAATAGATCGGCTGGGCGTTAGCCCATACTGGAAAGCGACTAAAAGCCCGCTTGAAATCGTCTACATTCCGACCGGGCAAAAAATATTATTTGTCGGGCTCGATGATCCGTTAAAAATAACGTCCTTATCCGTGCCGCGCGGCGTTCTTTGCTGGGCGTGGATCGAGGAAGCCTACGAGGTGACATCAGAAGAGGCTTTCAACAGACTAGATGAATCCATTCGCGGGCAGTTGCCGAAAGATTTATTTACACAGTTAACGCTAACCTTTAACCCGTGGAGCAGCCGCCACTGGTTGAAAAAACGCTTTTTCGATGAGGAGAGCCCTCAAGTATTGGCGCTTACGACCGATTATCGATGCAACGAGTTTTTGAGCGCGTCGGACTTGGCGCTATTCGAGGAAATGAAAAAGAATAAAAAGCGCTACCGGGTGGCGGGGCTCGGCGATTGGGGTATTGTCGAGGGCTTAATTTATGATAATTGGAGTGAAAAAGCCTTTGATATTGACGCGTTACGCAAGCAAGAAGGAATCAACGCGGCGTTCGGGCTTGACT
The DNA here is from genome assembly GCA_022771805.1 of Veillonellaceae bacterium. Lineage (GTDB taxonomy): Bacteria > Bacillota > Negativicutes > Veillonellales > Negativicoccaceae > JALELM01. The sequence goes on from JALELM010000007.1 coordinate 61,800, forward strand.
TCGGCTTTACGACCGATCCGGCGGCGCTATGGTGCGGGCTGGTGGATAAGGGAAAGCGCCTAATATACGTATTTGATGAACTGTACGAAAAAGGGCTGACAAATCAGGAACTATACAAGGCGATAGAGGCGCGCGGCTACGCGAAAGAACAGATCACAGCCGACAGCGCAGAGCCGAAATCTATCGAGGAACTGCGCCGGGCAGGATTAACAAGAGTGCGGAAAAGCCGCAAAGGCCCCGACAGTATCCGGCACGGCATACAACAGATACAGAATTTCCGGATTATCGTTCACCCGTGCTGCGTAAATACCTTGCGAGAGTTGTCGCTGTACGCGTGGGCAAAAGATAAATTCGACGAGTACACGGGCAAGCCGGAAGATGATAACAACCACTTAATGGACGCTATGAGATACGCGCTAGCGGGCGCGCTCGGTAAAGAGCTGGTCGGCTTTGGAGGTTAAATTGAGCATTTTACAAACGTTGCGGAACTTCGGGCGCGGGCAGACGCTCGTCAAGGAGGATAAAACGGTGCTTTTCAACGACGCAATGACCGAGGTTGAGTTTTTAGAGAAAGAGATCAAGGCTTTTTTGACGTCGGATAAACGGCGGCAGATGATCGAGGGCGAAGCCTACTATCAGGGCGTGCACGATGTCGCGGAAAAAGTCCGCACGGCAATCGGCGAAAACGGGCAGCCGGAGGCGATCCACAATCTACCGAATAACAGAGTAACGTACAACACGTACGCGAACCTTGTCGATCAAAAGGCTAACTACCTTTTAGCGAATCCGATCGAGCCGCAGACGGACGAAAAAGAGTTCAAAGAGAAAGTCGCGGCTATCCTTGACACGGCCTTTGATAAGCGCATACGGGCGATCGGTGTCGACGCGCTAAATTGCGGTATAGGTTATTTGCTCGTCTATGTAGCCGACGGCGAATTGAAGTATAAGCGGCTTAAACCCTACGAGGTATTGCCCTTTTGGAAAGATGAAGAGCACGAGGAGCTCGACGCGTTTATACGGATCTACGGGGTTGAGGAATACAAAGGGCGCGAAAAAAAGACCGTTCAACACGTGGAGTATTACACGCTTGACGGCGTTAAATACTTTATCTATACGGATATGGGAAAACTCGAGCCGGATATTAGCCGTGAAGATGAAACGTACTTGACGTATAAGAGCGCGGAGGGGGTAAAGGGCTTTAACTGGGCGCGCTTGCCCTTGATTGCTTTCAAGTACAACGCCAACGAGCAGCCGTTATTGGCGCGTGTGAAGTCGCTGCAGGACGCGTTAAACGACATGATGAGCGGCGTGTTGGATAGAATCCAGGAAGACAGCCGCAACACGATTTTAGTCGTTAAAAACTACGAAGGCACCAAGGCCGACGAGTTCCGTCATAACCTTTCGCAGTACGGCGTCGTATTCGTCAGGACGGAAGACGGCGCGGAGGGCGGCGTGGATACTCTTCAAATTGAAGTTAATCCGGGCAATTATGAAATCGTTATCAAGCTACTTAAAAAAGCGATTATCGAATGCGGCCGCGGCTATGACGCGAAAGACGACCGACTGGGCGGCAATGCTAACCAACTGAACATTAAAAGCATGTATAGCGATATTGACCTAGACGCAGATAGCATGCAGCTTGAATTTTCCGTCGCCCTTGATCGGCTTTTATACTTCGTCGGCTTGGTCGCTGACGGCTTCCGCGTCGTTAAGCATAAGCCGGTACTCTGGAAGTTTAACCGCGACATCATCATCAACGAGGCGGACACGATCGCGAACGCCCGCGACAGCGTGGGTATTTTGTCTATGCGCACGATCGTCGCCAACCACCCGTGGACGGTCGACGCGAACGACGAACTGCGGCAGATCGAAAAGGAAAGATCAGAGACGATACCCGCCCTTGAAGACTATGCGAAACCGACGGAAACGGGCAAAAATGCAGAGGAATAGCTAAATGGCTTATAACTATTGGGAAGAGCGTTTCAAACGACTAAAAACGGCAGAAATGCGAAAGGCTGAACGAGCTAATGCCGATCTTGCCCGGGCGTACCGTGAAACGCTTCGCCAACTTCGGGCAGAGGTCGAACAATGGTATGACCGATTTGCCAAGGAAAATAAAATAAGCCTTGCGGAGGCGCGGCGGATATTAGACAACAGAGAGCTAAAAGAGTTCAAAATGACGCTGGCGGACTTCATCAAGGAGGCAAAGCGGCTTGACCTGGATCCGGCGCATATCCGAATGTTAGAGAACGCGTCTATGCGCGTACGATTGACGAGATCACAAGAGATATACTTAAAAACGGCGCAATACGTCGAAAAACTGGCTAAAACACAAGGGCTAGAGCTTGGCGGGCTAATGCGCGACGTTTACACGGATAGCGCGTATAAAACGGCGTACGAAACGCAGAAAGTAACGGGCTTTGAAAACTTCCGGGCAGTACGGGAGCGGCAGATTGAAGAGGTTATCTCGAAACCGTGGGCGCCCGATGGGGCAGATTTTTCATCTCGGATCTGGAAAAACAAAACGCAGCTAATCAATTCGCTACAAACGGACATCACGCAGTCGTTGATGACCGGAACGAGCACGGCGCAGTTATCGGAAAAGATCGCGGCGCGATTTAACACTTCATATAATCAAGCGTACCGGCTTGTAGAAACGGAAACGGCGTACATACAAGAAAAAGCAATGCTCGACACTTACGACGAGCTCGGACTGGAGCAATACCAGATCTGCGCCGTTCTGGATAGCAAAACAAGCGAAATATGCCAAGGTCTCGACGGCAAGGTGTTTGACCGGAAAGACGCGAAACCGGGCATAACGATGCCGCCTTTTCATTGTCATTGCCGATCAACGACGGTTCCGTACATTGAGGGCTTACTCGATGACGGCGGGAGAGTAGCGCGAGATCCGGTGACGGGTAAAACGGTAGAAATACCGGATATGACCTATAAGGAATGGAAAGAGAAATATGTGGTGAGTGAAGATGCGGGGACAAACGGCGAGAAAAGTGGTATGATAAAAGTACCAAAGACCGACGCAGACTGGGAGAATATGAAAAAGTTTGTGTCAGATGAAGAGATTGGCTCGCACTTTAAGGAAAGTTACGGCGTCTGGAATGGCGGTCTTACATCATCGGAAGCGTCGGCGGTGTATGCATATACAGGTGATGATTACCGCGATATTAACGATTATTTGCGCAGAAAGAAAGAGCTGAAGCCCGCTTTTCTGGAGAGAGTAAAGCAGCAAGTTGAGCGAATTGATGCGGCATTGGCACAGTTTGAGCTGACAGACTACATTAGGTTATATCGCGGTACGGGGCGCGCTGGCAACGACATTATTACAGAAGAGATGATTGATATGGTTCTTTCCGATGACTTGGCATATCAGAGTTCATCCTTGAAGGAAAGTGTTGCTAAGCAGTTTGCACTTAGCTCCGCCCGCGGAAGTGGGAAAACACCGCATGTGTATGAAATCTGCATGCCACCTGGAAAAGGGCGAGGGGCATACATAGCGCCGATGTCGCGATATGAAAATGAGCAAGAATTTTTAATTGCTAGAGGAACAAAGTACAAGATAATTGATGTGAAGTTGAGAGATAACATTATTTATGTGAAGCTGGAGGTGATTCTTAATGACTGATGGGTATGAAAAAACATATCGTAGTACTGCTGCTAAGTTGGGTATGTCGTACGAAGAGTTTATGGCAGAAAAAAAGCGCAACAAAGGGCGGATAGATTTACGAAAAGCGGAAGTAGTAGAAGACGGACAAGTGTATTACATTGACGAATACGAAGAGAAGTTTGGCAAGAAAGCATAAGACCACTGACGCAGATGCCGAGGTGGTTTTTTATTGCGCGAAAGGATCGAGACTGTGGACAATTTCAAAATTATCTATAAAATATTGAGCACGATTGAGCAATCCATGGACTATGAGGAGTTTGACCTGAACGCTATTATGCCGGAATCGTTAGGCGTGTCACGGGCGCGCTGGGAATCTATCATGACCGCATTAGTGCAGGACGGATATATTACGGGGGTTGAGCTTTTGCCGATCATGGGCAGACGCACGCCGAGTGTGCGACCGATCGCACCGCGGCTGACGCTGGCGGGCATGGAGTACTTGGCGGATAATACTATGATGAAAAAGGCGTATCGGTTGGCAAAAGGTATTAAAGACATTATCCCCGGAGCATAAGAGAAAGGATATACCATGCAAAGAATTGTAAAGACGGTACCCGTTGAGCGTGGGAAGTTATACGCAACGGGCGGCGGCGAGCGTTACTTGCTGGCCGACTGCCGGGCGGAGATTGAACTGTGTGAGGAATTAATCGACGTGCCGATGCTGGGCAGAGGTCGGGCGGTAAAACGTCTACCGTTTACCGTGCTGATTACGTTTGACCATGACGCGAAAAGAGAGCCGGACTGGCCGCGTATTGAGGCGATCGGGTTGCGGGGAGAGATCCTGCGCCGTGACGGCTGCTATTTATCGGTTGACTTGCCGCGGTGTGAATTATTGAGCGACATTGACCTGTCCGCAGGAAGTGAATGCAAGTTCGCCGTGCCGTGTACGCCTGAACTATTGAGGCTGATCCGGCAAGCGTGAGGCACGACAGATAAACGAAAAAAACGTTTATCTTAATTACATCAATCAAGACGCTAAACGCGTCTTTTTTGTTTGCCTTTTTAGCATTGTAGGCGTAAAAGAACAAGACCGGAAACGGCGGGAGTGGCCGCCGAATAACAAGCGAAACGGGAGGAGTAGAAAATGACCAAAGAAGAATTGAAAGCGCTCGGCTTGAATGACGAACAAGCCGAAAAGATCGTTGAGGATTACGGCAAAAACTTTGTCGCAAAATCGCAATTCAACGCGAAAAATGACGAGCTGAAAGCACTAAAAGCGGAACGGCAGACGGCACAGGCTGAATTGGATAAATTGAAAGCCGATAACGCGAACAATGCGGATCTCGTCAAGCAATTAGACGAGTTAAAAGCGGCACAAGTGAAACGAGAGAAAGAGTACGCGGCGCAGGTCGAGCAGATGAAACTTGACGCGGCGGTGGATCGCGCACTAATTGCGGCAAAGGCGAAAAACACAAAAGCCGCACGCGTTCTATTAGATATGAACGCGGTAAAACTCGACGGCGAAACGATTAGCGGACTAGATGAGCAGATCAAAGCGCTTAAAACTTCTGACGGCTATTTGTTTGAGCAGGACGCGCAGATCACGGGAATTATCCCGCAAAGCGGCGCAGATCCCGCACCGAAAAACAGCATTGAACAACTTATTGACGGCGCAATCGCCAACATTTGAAAGGGGTAAAACAGAATGAAACCTAACACTTTAGAATTCGTTTCGATTTTTCAACAGAAGCTTGACCAAAAAATGATGCAAGACGCGACGAGCGGCTGGATGGAAGCAAACGCAACGCAGGTTAAATACACGGGCGGCGACACGGTAAAAATGCCGACGATCGAGCTCGACGGCTTGGCAGACTATGACCGTGTAGGCGGTTATACGGCGGGCAGCGTTAGCCTGAAATTTGAAGACTATAAGCTGACGCAGGATCGCGGGCGTGCGTTTCAACTCGATATTCGCGACGTCGACGAAACCGGCTTCATTGCAAGCGCGGCTAATGTTGTCGCGACGTTCCAGAAAGAGCACGTCGTGCCGGAAGTCGACGCTTACCGTTACTCGAAAATTGCCGCCTTAGCAAAAGCCGCCGGAAACGAAACGGCAGCGTTCACTCCGACGGTGGACAACGTTCTCGAACAACTGGACAAAGACATCGCGGCCGTTCAAGACGTGGTCGGCGACAGCTTGCAATTCGTAATCGCTATGCCGATGTCGACACGCGCTATTTTAAGCAAAGCGAGCGGCGTACAGCACATGCTCGATGTAGGCGACTTCAAAGCGGGAGAATTTAATAATCGAGTAAAACTCTATAACGGAATCCCGATTATCACGGTACCGTCGGCGCGCATGCAGACGGCGTACAAATTTAACGACGGCGTAACGAGCGGCCAGGAAAAAGGCGGCTTTGAAAAAGACAGCACGGCGAAAGCGATCAACTGGATTGTAATGTTGCAGGGCGCGCCTATTGCGGTATCTAAAACCGATACGCTGCGCATTTTCGACCCGATGACGAACCAACAGGCGACCGCATGGCGGATTGATTATCGTAAATTCCATGACGTATGGGTACCGAAACATCGCCTCGCGGGCGTTTGGGTAAACACCGGAGCATAAGGGTTTAGAGGGGGTGGATTGAAACATGTATAAATTGCAGAATTTGAACGTGATTAAGGTCGTAGAGACGAAAAGCGCGCGCGATTATTTGCTGGCGCGGGGCTATGTTGAAATTGCCGCCCCCGCACCCAAACAAACGACGCGCAAAAAGGCTGAAAAATGACCTTTTTAGAGGCATTGGGGCTTGTCGTTAAGGAGATGACCGGGAAAGACGTTCCGGAGAGCGATTTTAACTTGATCCGGCTTTTAGCCGATGACGCGAAAACGCACCTAATGAGCGCGACGAACCGGTCAAGCGTTCCGGTCGGCTTACAGTACGTATGGGTAAACCAGACGGCAGGGCGCTACATCAACATGAAATTATCGGCGAAAGCGTGGAGCGCGCAGGATTTGCGCGTGCCGAAAACGGTCAAAGAGGGCGACACAACGGTCGACTTTGGCGACGGTGAGGCGGACGCAAAAGCACGCGTCGGCGCAATGCTCGATTATTTGCTGAAAGACAGGGATATAGCATGCTACCGGCGGCTGAAATGGTAAGGGCGGCGATTGAAAGCCTATACGACGGCACGGCCACTGTAAAAGTGCTCGAAACGGCGAAAATTGACGCGAAAACGGGGCGACCGACAACAGCGGAGAGAATGATAGCCCCGTTCCCGTGTCGGCTTTCTTACGGACAATTACCGACGACGGACAGGGCGACGGGGGTGGCGGAAATGGCGCAGACGGTAAAACTGTTTTGTGCGCCGGAGCTTGCGATCCCCGCCGGCTCGGATATCGAAGTTAAACATCGCGGACGCGTGTTGACGTTCCGCGCGTCGGGCGTTCCGGCAGTTTACGACAGCCACCAGGAGATCCCGCTTGAGCATAAGGAGCGGCACCATGGCTGACGTTACGCTGAACATTGACCAATGGAAAAAGTTTGCGGAGGCCGTCGCGAAAACGACCGATCAAAAGCGGATTGATGAGGCAAAATCAAACGCGGTGCGGCTAATGGCGGCGGCGTATTTGCGGGCGGCGATTAAAAAAACGCCAAAAGGACTGGGCGGCACAGTCGAGATTGGCGGCGAAAAGAAACGGCTGAAAAAAGTCGATAAAAACAAGAAGTGGAAAGCCGGCGAAGTTGACGAGCGTTATGTTTCCTTTGGCCGCGGCAAGAAAAAACGAGTGATACACGTTAACTCTGAACACATGCAGAGGTCATGGGACGCGGGCAAGATTGAAAAAACATCTCGCGCGCACCGGATCGCGATCACCAACTCCGCGTCGTATGCGTCGTTCGTTAACGACGGACACAGACAAACGCCCGGGCGCTTTATCCCGATTATCGGCAAAAAGCTTGTGAATAATTTCGTCGAAGGTAAGCACATCACGGAAATTGCGCAAGCCTACACCGAAAGCAAGGCGGGCGGAATTATCCGGCGGCAAACGTCGGAATTATTGAAAGGATTGAAAAATGGCGGGAAATAGAGATTTAATTGACGGAGTATCGGCGGCACTGTATAACGCCTTCGGCGTTCCGGTTTACGCTGATTTTCAAAGACAAAACGCTATTTTCCCGTGTTTTTTCATTGAACGTATCACGCACGGCGAAGAGCAGGAGCTCGACCGTCGCTATTGGCGGACAAATCATTTTGATATTCACTATTTCGCGACACGCGACGGGGTGGATATCGACACGCTGGGGCTGACCGACATAGCGGATACGATGACGCTCGTGCTGGAGTATATCGACGTCGGCGGCGCATTGGTACGTGGCGAACGTATGGAATGGCGGGAGACAGATGGGGTGCTGCACTTTTACATTTCATACGACTTCCACATCATGCGGCCGCGGGAAAAGGTCGAGAATATGCAAACGTTAGATGCGAAAGGGCGGGTGAACGATGGCAACAAAAAAAACTAAAGCCGCGGAGCAGTTTCTCGGCGCTGACATTCTAAAGTCGGCGCGGTGGCGAGAGTTCCGCGACCTTTTGACCATGGTATTGGAAGATGACGAATTTTACACGGCGGACGAGGTAGACAGAAAGCTACATGAATTGCTTAATGCGTCTGTCCGGAAAGATATTAATAAGGGGGTCGATTAAATGGCACTTGGCGGCGGTAAGTGGATTTTTCAAAACAAAAAAATGCCGGGAACTTACATCAATTTTGTAAGTAAAGATCGGGCAATGACCGACATCGCCGATCGCGGCTTTGCGGCGTTAGCGCTTGAATTAGACTGGGGCAAAGTCGGCGAAATTTTTCGAGTAGATGCGGAAGACTTTCAAAAACGCTCGCTCGAGATTTTCGGTTACGATTTCGGCGCGCCTGAAATGAAAGGGTTGCGCGAACTGTTCCGCAACCTTAAAACGGGCTACTTCTACCGTTTGAACGGCGGCGGGGTGGCGGCTAAAAACAGTTTAGCGACGGCGAAATACGCGGGCACGCGCGGTAATGATTTAGTGATCGCAGTACAAAACGATCCGGATCACTCCGGCAATTTCATCGTTAAAACGCTGATCAAGTCGGGCGGCGGCTTGCGTACGGTTGACGAACAAACGAACATTACCGGCTTTAAGGATTTGAAAGAAAACGCCTATGTTAAATTTGCCACAACCGGCACGCTGTCGGTAACTGCTGGCGAGGCGCTTGCGGGCGGCACGGCGGGCGACGCGGTAACTGTCGGCGATTATCAAAAGTTCGTAGGACTTATCGAACCTTACTATTTCAATATTTTAGCCTATGCGGGCGCCGATGAAGCGGTTAAAACCTTGCTGGTGAACTTCACGAAACGTTGCCGCGAGGAAACGGGCGCAAAGTTCCAGCTCGTTGTTCACGGCTTGGAACGCGCCAACTATGAAGGCGTTATCTCGGTTAAAAATGACGTAAAAGACGAGGGCGCGGAAAAGGGCTCGCTCGTTTATTGGCTCGCCGGTAAAGAGGCCGCGTGCCCGATCAATGCGTCGTGCACAAACGCACTCTATGACGGCGAATATACGGTTGATACGGCGCTTAAACAGTTTGAGCTCGAAAAGGCGATTACCGACGGCATGCTGACGTTCCACAATGTGACGGATAGCGTGAGCGGCAATGTTGTCGGCGACGTTCGCGTACTTTCCGACATCAACACGTTTACCGAATTTACGAAAGACAAAAACCGTGATTTCGCGCTTAATCAGACTATCCGCGTACTGGATAACGCAGCGCTTGATATTGCCCGCCTCTTCAATCGGTTGTACTTGGGCAAAGTTCAAAATGACGAATCCGGTCGTATTTCGCTTTGGAAAGACGGCGTCGCACTCTTTGAAGAGTATCAACGCGTGCGCGCAATTCAAAATTTCCGCGAACAGGACTTGCCGATCCCGACGCAAGGAGAGGAAAAAACAGCCGTTATGTGGACTTTCGAGATCCAGCCGACGGCGTGCATGGAAAAACTGTATTGCACCGTAGTCGTAGCATAAAGGGGTGATTTTTTAACATGGATAATTTACAGACAATGCTTGCAAAAGATACATTATCGGCTAAAATGGCGCGCGCCTTTATCACGACGCGAGAGGGTGAGCGCTACTTGCTTTTTCAAGCTAAAACGCTAGAGGCGACGCTCGAAAAGGAAAAAGAAGAGGTCGCCATTCTCGGCCGCATGCAAAAAGGGCACAAGTCCGTAAGCATGAAAGGCTCGGGCACTATGACCATCTATAAAAATACGGCACTTTTTGATGAGATGATGTTGCGGCTCGTCAACGAAGGAATCGACACGTATTTTGATTTACAGGTGGAAAACGAAGATCCGACGAGCGACGCGGGCGGCCGTGTTGTTATTCTTACCGGCTGCAACATCGACAAGACGACCGTAGCAAGCTATGACGCTGACGGAAAACTGTTAGAAGATGAAATCGGCTTCACTTTTGAAGGGGTCAAGATCCCTAAAAACTTCCGCATGCTCGACGGCATGCAAGCGTAAGGGGGTAGAGTATGGCAGACGAAAAAGCGCGCAGCTTAAAGGCGTTTATGCGCGAAGAGTTGCTCCAACGTGAGCCCGTGAAATACGTTGCTTCTAAACGAATGAAAGACGACGACGGAAAGCCAATTGAATGGGAATTGCGTGTGCTGACGAATGATGAAGTTGAGGAGATCGTCGACCGGAATACTAAACGCGTTCCGGTGAAAGGCACGCGTGACTTCAAGAAAGAGACCGACACAGAGGCGGTATTTCTTGATGTAGCGGTGGCGGCGGTGACGTATCCGAACCTAAACGATGGCGAACTGCAGGAGTTTTACGGCGCAGCCGGGGCAGAGCACCTTTTGAAAAAGTTGCTTACACCGGGCGAATTGACCGATTTACTCTTGGCCGCGCAACAGGCGTGCGGCTATGACATCGGCATGGGCGACAAGGTCAAGACGGTAAAAAACTACTAGCGCAGGGAGACGCGGAAACGTGCGTCGCGTATTTCGCTTTTATCAAATGCGGACTATTGCCGCACGAAGTAATGGAGTTGCCCGACTGGGAACGGGCGGCAGTAGTCGCGTTTGTTGATGAATACGCACGCGCGAAAAAGAAAGAGGCGGAAAAGCTAAAAAAGGGGTGAATTATGGCTGGCATTAATACGTATATAAAATTGCGCGACGGCATGAGCGCCCCGCTTCTTAAAATTGCAAACGCTACGGAAAAAGCTTCCGACAAGCTGAATAAGTTCACCGGCTCGACCCGCGCGGCGAGTACGGCGGCGCAGCAGTCGGTAGGCAAGTTCAATATGCTTGGATCCGTATTTGCGGGCAGTTTCCTTGCGGCTGGAGCAATCGCCGGAGCGCGGGCGCTCGGCTCGGCAATAGCGTCGGTGGGCACATCGGCGGAAGAGTTCGCGGGTATTCAAGCGCGGCTCGGCTTGGTGGCTAATTCACAAAAAGAGGTAGCCGGACTTAATCAGGCTATTTTCGAGAGTGCGCAACGAGCGCGCGGCAGTTATTTTGACATGGCAAACGCCGTTTCAAAATTGACAATTAACGCCCGTGACGCGTTCCCCGATCCGGCGGAAGTAGTCGGATTTACGGAAGGCATTCAAAAGCTTTTCGCGGTCGGCGGCGCAAGCGTCGCGGAACAAAAAAGCGCTATGCTGCAATTAACGCAAGCACTCGGCAGCGGGCGGCTGCAGGGCGACGAGTTCCGGTCAATTTCGGAGAACGCGCCTATGCTCTTGAATATGATTTCAAAAGAACTCGGCGTGACGCGCGGTGAAGTAAAAGCGTTAGCGGCAGAAGGAAAAATCACATCGGCAGTCATCAAAGATTCGATACTTAAGCATATGGGAGATATTGATGACGCGTTCGCGAAAGTTCCGAAACGCTGGGGCGATCATTTCAAAAAGATTGGCAATATGGCGGTCGTATCGTTCGCGCCTGTATTTGGCGCAATTACACGATTAGCCAATAGTAAAAGCGTTCAAACGATCGTTGATAACGTATCGACGGCAGTGCAAAGGCTCGCACCTGTGTTTATGGGCGCAGTTACGGCGGTAACGTGGCTGATTGACTTAACGGCCGACGGCTTAAACACAATTAACACGGCTTTTGACGAGCATAGCGTGTTAGTTAAAGGCGCGCTAACAGCGGTAAGTATGGCGCTCGGACATGCGGCCGGCATGATGTTACTTGCGGCCGGCAGAGCGGCTATTGCGGCGGCGGCATTTGCGGCGAAAGCGGTCGCAGACTGGGCGGCAACGGCGGCATTAATCGCTATGGAATACGCGCAGTACGGGCTAAATGCGGCAATGTACGCGTGCCCGGTGACGTGGCTCGTCGGCGCGGTGGTCGGCTTGGTGGCGGTATTCTATGGCGCGATTGCGGCGGTGAATCACTTCGCCGGAACGAGCGTCTCGGCTACCGGATTGATTTTCAACGTGTTTAGTTTTGTGTTTGCCGGGATTTACAATTTGCTTGCGGTTGTGTGGAATCAATTTGTTGTTTTCGCCAATTTCTTGGGTGAGGTTTTCGTCGATCCGGGGTGGGCTATCTATAATCTGTTCGTCGAGATCTGGAACGGAGTTGTGGGAACGGTTGCCAACGCGGTAAATGATATTGTCGGCTTGATTAATAAGCTTCCGGGCATGAACGTCGGAACGGTAAGCGCGCCGACATTAGCGCGTAAAGACATTGCCGGCGTAGTTCCTTTTAGGCGGGCAAGCTATATGAACATGACAGACGCAGCCCGCGCTGGTTACTTTGCCGGTAAACGCTTTGAGGACTTTCTCGGCAGCATTGGTAGCCCTAACGGCGCATTCGGTACGGCGCCAATTGGCGGCGCAAGCGACGTTGAAAACGCTATCGCCGATAACACGGCAGAGGGCGCGAAACAAGGTAAACGTGCAGCCGACGCGCTCGACAGTACGGTAAGCGATCTGAAATATTTGCGCGACGCGGCAGAGCGCGAGGCGATCAACCGGTACGTGAATGCGACTGTTAAAGTCGACGCGGGCGGCTTGCACGTCACGAGCGGCGGCGAACGCAACTTTGACGGCATGATGCGGGCGTTCTGTGAAAATATCGCGGAGGCGTTGGAGACGGGAACGGAGGGGGTTCTGAAATGAGTTACTACTTCTATTTAGGTGAGACCCTTCTTCCCGTCGCGCCGACGGCGATTGACACGACGATCAACGGCAAAAATACGACTATCAATCTGATTGATGAGGGCGAAGCGACGATCATCAAGGCGCCCGGACTTACCGATATAGCGTTCAAATTCATGTTGCCCAACCGTGAATATCCGTTCGCTAATTACGATACTTCACTTCGGCGCGGGTTAATTGATTACGCGGTCGGAGAAGTGGCGAAACGGTTCGGCGCGCGGCGGTTGTTTGGAAATTCGTTTTCATACAAGCCGGCGGCGACGTTTTTAGACGCTATAAAAGACGCGAAAGAAAACGTTAATCCGATGCGATTTATTGTTACTCGCATGAATTTTGACGGCGCGATGTTGTGGAATACCAATATTTTGACCACTATCGAGGATTACACGATATCGGAAAACGCCAACAACGCAACTGACATCGAAATAGCAATCAAACTGCGTGAATACGTTCCTTTTGGTACTCAAGAGGTCGAAGTCGTCAAGGATAAAGACGGCAAGGAGACGCTAAAGGTAAAAGAGCGGCGTTATACTCCTGATGAAAAACTTCCGGCGGCGGTAACGATTACAAATCAATTATCGGTGCTTGAAACGGTGAAAGGGGTCGGGAACGGCACGCTCGACTGGAGAGCAGCGGCAAAGCGGAGCGGGCTTGAAAATCCGCTCGCTAAAAACTTGAGGGGCAAGGTGGTTAAACTTGGATAGCTTCAAAATTATCATTCACAATAAAGAGGCTGACAAGTACTTTGCCCCCGCCGTGCTTGACGGCGCGGAGTTGTCGCTCGAGTTAACCGGAACGCCCGGGAAACTTGTTTTTTCGGCGCACAAAGACGAAATATTGGATTTCAAAGAGGGTGACACGGTGCAGCTGGTTATTGACGGCACACCGTGTTTTTTTGGATATGTTTTTAAGAAAAAACGCGACCGTGAACAACATATCGAGGTTACGGCGTACGACCAGCTGCGCTATTTGAAAAACAAGGACAGTATTACGTACAAGGGCAAAAAAGCAAGCGAATTGATCACGATGTTAGCGGAGGACTTTCAACTGAAAGTCGGCGACATATCCGACACAGGCTTTGTCATCGACAAAAGGACAGAGGATAACGTCACGCTTGCCGACATGATCCAAACGGCGCTCGACATAACGATGATGCACACTAAAAAGCTATTCGTATTATTCGACGACTTCGGAAAGCTGACGCTAAAAGAGCCGACGGCGCTATGGGTGCCGATCCTCATCAATAATCGAACGGCGCAGAATTTCGCCTATGAGAGCGGCATTGATAACGATACATACAACTTGGTTAAGTTGGTCACAGAAGATAAGGAAAGCGGAGAGCATAAAGCCTTTTACGCGCCGATGACGCCCGACGAGTTTGCAAAATCAGACGCAAAAAAGCAATGGGGCGTACTTCAAATGTACGAAAAGCTGGAACGCAACGCGCAAAGTCCGCAGGAGCTTGCAAAACAACTGCTCGCGCAGCATAACGTCGTGCGGCGGAAATTATCCATCGACGGCGCGGCGGGTGATATCCGCGTACGCGCCGGATCTCTGATTGCGGTATCTCTGGAACTCGGCGACGTGGAAATAGCGCAGAAAATGCTTGTGACAAAAGTAACGCACAGTTTTTCACATCGTGACCATCAAATGAATTTAACGTTGAGAGGGGGCGTGATTAATGCTGAATGAATCCCCCGCAAATTTAATTCGGGCAATGGTGGCACAGACAACGGCGGCGGGCAAGCCGTCGGATTTAGTGTTTGGCATAGTCACTTCTGATGATCCGCTTGAGATAAAGATTGACGATAAACGAACGCTCGACGCTGATTTTATTATGCTTTCCGACATGGTGAGAGATTACGCGGTGGATATTTCCGTTTCCCACATGACGGAAACGAAAGGCGGCGGCAGCGGCGACGCGTCCTATGAAAGCCACGCGCACGCGTACAGCGGCAGAAAGAAAATAACCGTACATAACAAGTTAAAAAATGGCGAAAAGGTGATCATGTTGCGGCAAGCCGGCGGACAGTTGTTTTATGTACTTTGTCGCGTTGCGGAGCATGCGGAACTGACGGGAGAGTGGTTATAATGGGTCTTTTGCCCGACGAGTTTAACAATATATCAGTCGCGCGCGGCATTGACGCTACTCCGCCACATGCAACTTATCGCATGCAGATCGAGGCGGAGCGGGTCGATGGCGCATTAACTGATGAAGTCGAGGCGGTAAAGCAAGCCGTGTACAAAATTCTAAACACGGAGCGGTACAAGCATATTATTTACTCGCCCGATTACGGGCATGAATTAACGGGTTTATTCGGTTTGCCGCTACCTTACGTATTGCCGGAGATCCCCCGACGCATTCGGGAGGCGTTAATGGTCGATGACCGGATCACCGATGTTGACCGGTTCGACCTTAAACATGATAAGTCCGGAAACGTAACGGCAAAATTCGTTGTACATACGATTTACGGCGCATTTGACGCCGACAAGGAGGTGATCGTCGGTGTATGAAAAACAAACGGCTGAAACCGTCAGAAAACGCATGTTAGACGCGGCAAGAGCCGGCATTGATAAACGGGAAGGCAGTATTATTTTTGACGCAACGGCGCCTGTTTCGATTGAAATTGAGCTATTGTACGCGGCGCTTGATTACTACTTAAAAAACACGTTCGCAGATACGGCAGACAGGGAATTTCTGATCGAACGCGCGAAAGAGCGCGGTGTTATCCCTCATAAAGCGACGAAAGCCGTCGTTAAGGGGCGATACGAGCCGATCTCGGCGCGCGTTGTGGTTGGCGCGCGTTTTTCGTGTGAAGATTTGAATTACAAAGTTATTGAGGTTAAAAAAGACGGTTACATGCTTCTCGAGTGCGAAACGGCAGGGCGCGACGGCAACCGGCAAGACGGGCGATTGATCCCGATTGATTTCAATATGGGCTTACGGGTCGCGGAAATAACGGAGGTAACCGTGCCCGCGGTCAACGATGAGGACACGGAGGTTTTCCGAGAGCGTTTTCTCGCGTCGTTCGACCTTCAATCATACGGCGGCAACATTTCGGACTACAAAGAAAAAGTCGGCGCGATCTCGGGTGTCGGCGGCGTTAAGGTCTATCCCGTGTGGAACGGTGGTGGCACGGTTAAAATCGTCTTTTGCACGTCGGAAAACAAAACGCCAACGGCCGAATTTATCGCGCAGGTTCAAGAGGCGGTCGATCCCGAACCGTACCGACAAAAGGGCGTCGGCATTGCGCCGATCGGGCATTATGTAACGGTTACCGGAACGACGGATAAAGCAATTAACGTTAATCTTAAAATATCCCCGCGCGACGGGGTGGTGCTGGAGGACTTAAAGCCCGCCGTCGAGCAAGCGATTCGCGACTATTTGGCGGGGTTAAATCGCGGCTGGAAAATGACGCAAACGGTAACGACAAAACGCTTTGAAAATACAGGTTTAGTTGTCCGCATAGCCCACATTGAAAGCGCGATTTTAGACGTGGCGGGCGTTCTTGATGTTGAAGGTACGACGCTAAACGGGTCGACACGAAACCTTGAATTAGGAACTGACGAACTCGCCGTTTTGGGGGCGGTAAATTATGGCTGATACCTTGCGCAAGTCGCTTGATTTACGGGCAGCTTGTATTCGGCGATACTTCCCCGACGTACTCGCTAACGCAGCGGAGTTTATCGCGTACGCTGACGTAGTAGAGCCGGAGCTCGATATTGTCATTCAAAATTTGGTTGGCAACGCGCTAAATACGTTTGTTTTGGATATTGACGAACGGGGCGCGCGGCGGTGGGAGGAAATGCTGAAGTTAACGCCCGCCGTCGGGGCAACACTCGAGGAACGCCGGCAGCAGATTTTAGCGAAGATCAACGCGCAACTACCGTACACGATCCGGAACTTTCAAAAAATGCTGGACGCGACTTTTGGCGTTGGCGTGGTGACGGTAAGCGTTGACCATAATAACTATGCGGAGTGGCTGAGTATCGCGCCGGGCGAAAATATCGATCAGGACTTTTTAACAACGTACGCGCGGCAGGTTACGCCCGCTAATTTAACGCTTAACTTGCGTACTGATCACGCGGTTACGACGGCAATACGACACGGCGGGGCGGCTATTACGTACGAGTACATCACGATAGGGGGCTAAACATGGCTACATGGAGTAAAACGCGCGTCACCGATGACGGCTTGAAACTAAACGCGGAGGCGGTGGCGAACAATAAAAGCATTAATATTTACGCGGCTAAAGGCGGTACGGGCGATAATTTAACACTCGATACAATGCCCGTAACCTTCGACATTGCGGGCGTTAAGCAGAAAGATAAAGCGGTTATCGTTACTTTACAGATCGATAACAAGGGAGCGCAGAGCGAACAGACGTTCAATCGGATTGCTTTGTTTGCCCGCCTTGACGCGGGGGCGGAAGTTAAAACACCGTACGCGGTAGTGGAAAGCGACACGCTGGAGAGTATCCCCGCGTGGTCGTCGCAGTATAAGGTCTTGCGTGTTGACATCGTTCTGGCTTATACAGGCGCGGAAAACGTAACCGTCACGCCGACGATCCAACTCGGCATTACGGAAGAGCAAGCGCGCGTCATCGTAACGGCTTCCGTTGGCGACCATGACGGCGATCCGGCAGCCCATCAAGTCATGGCGCATAACGTAAACGATACGGCGGCACCGAAAGGTAATAACGACACGATCCGCGGGCTTTTAGACGGTTTAGCGAACAGAATTAAGGCGATCACGGGCGGCGTGCATTGGTTCGACGATCCGGATATTACACTAGCGAAAACAAAAGAGCGGCTCGACGCATTGAATATCCGTGTAGGAACGCTTGATTTTATCCCGAATAGCCGGATCGGCACGACCCAAAGCAAGATCGCGACGCTTGGCTATAATGGTCGATTTGACAAAGAGCGGCTACCGTCTGGGGTTGTTTATGAAAGCGATTTCGATATTTATGCTGGGTGGTCAAGCGGATATGCTAAACAGCCGGGCGGCTTTCTTATTCAATGGGGCACAATTCCGCAAGTTGGGTATCACGGAAAAGCAACGGTATCGTTCCCCCGCAGTTTTTCGTCTGTTTTTACGGTCATTGCTTGCCCGTCTGGAGATCCCGTATATCCGCAAGATAACGGCACCTTTCATGTAGTGAGTTTTTCGACCTACAACTTTAAGGTTCAATACAGCGGCGATAATAATCCGGGACCTAGTGGAAACTGGATCGCGCTCGGCAGAGCTTAAAGAGGTGGGCACTATGGGCGATATCTTAAACGAAAAGCTTACTCTTGATGTTGACATCGTAAGCGAAAAGATAACGGCTGACGTTGACCTTACCCGTCCGCTGGTTATGGGCCTTGGCGAGAAAGGCGCAAAAGGCGAACGAGGCCCACAAGGACCAGCAGGGCCGCAAGGTCCGCAAGGACCAGCAGGGCCACAAGGGCCGATTGGCAAAACTCCTGAATTTTATTTAGAAAAAAGCGGCGATTTATACGTTGATGAATATTGAGGGGGCGTAAAAAATGGCGAGAAAACACTTAGGAAATATCAAAGGGCAGAAAGGCGACAAGGGCGATCAGGGCCCGCAAGGGTTACAAGGCATTCAAGGCATACCGGGTCCGAAAGGTGAAACCGGACCGAAAGGCGACCGAGGCCCGCAGGGTGATCCGGGGCCGCAAGGGTTGCAAGGTCCACAAGGTGAGCGCGGACTGCAAGGACCGCCGGGCAAAGACGGGCAACAGGGCATTCAAGGCGTTAAAGGTGATCCGGGTAAGCCGTTCCGCTTTTCAAAAGTATATTCAAGCGTAAGCGAAATGAACGCGGCTTTTACGAGTGACGGCTTAGAAGAGGGCGCGGTCGTTTTAATCTCAACAAAAAACGTTGATGATCCGGATAACTCGAAAATGTACGCCAAGGGCAAGACGGCGTATACGTTTCTAACTGACTTAAGCGGCGCGAAAGGTATTCAAGGGCCGCGCGGCGAGCAAGGCAAACAAGGCATTCAAGGCCCGGCGGGCAATGACGGCGCGCAAGGTCCGGCTGGTGAACGAGGTCCGCAAGGCCCGGCTGGTCCGCAAGGCCCGGCTGGTCCGAAAGGCGATAAGGGCGACGCTCCGCAGGTCACTTTTACTTTGGATAGCGACGGCAACCTTTATTATGAAGTCGTTTAGGGGGTGATCCTGTGAGAATACTTTTAGGTCGAGTAAAGGGAGATAAAGGCGAACGTGGGGCGCAAGGACCGAGAGGTCCGCGAGGTGAACGCGGTCCGCAAGGGCCGCCGGGCGAACCGGGGCAAACGGATATATACACAAGGGCGGAAAGCGATGCACGGTATGAGCTAAAAGGAGAAAGCATTGATTTTCAAGAGTTGGCGCGGCGCATACCGACTTGGCAATGGAAAGTAACGTTGCCGAAATCCGCCAATCAGACGGTGACTGCGACGGTCGGTAATACATCGTATTCGGAGACGTTCTACGCCCAGCAGGGAAGTAAGGTGGCGATCGCCGTTAAGAGCGACCCGGGATATATCCCGGGGAAATTGTCTCACACCGCCCTGACACTGACGGGCGATGTGGTAGTGACCGTGACGGCGGCAACCGAAAGCGAAGAAGTTGAGACAGGTACATTCGTTGCGCGGGCGGGCAGGGACTCGACGTTCGAAGTTCCGCCAAAGGTCCACACGTTGAAAATCACGGCCGGCGGGATAGTGAAGTTCTGCCATGTCGAGCCGCAAGCGACGGTTAAGATTGTGCCCTTTGGCCCGACATTTGACGAATCTTGGTATCCGGACTTGCTCTACATCAAGCCCGTGCCCAAAGGCTATCCGACCATTGTGCCCATTGTTGACGGCAGCGGATTCAAAACGATCTTCGGCACCGAGCGAATCGAAGGCAATATCACGATCGAGTGGTCGCAGGAAATCAACGAGCATGCAGTCGACTTCGATATTACAAAATTAACGATGAGTTACTATTGAAGAACGGAGTGATCACGTGAAATGATACATTGGATTCCAAACCTGCAGGACTTGGTCGCAGGAGTCACGATAGCCGGCGCAGTAGCGGGATGGTTCAACTTCGTGGTGATCAAGCCGCTGACACTCTCGATTGACGGGCTGCGGGTTTCTATCGCTGAGTTGAAAGCAGAGGTGAAGGCTTCGGCTGCTGACCGTCGTGCGCTGGAAAGCCGGATCAACAAAGTAGATGAGTCGGTGAAGTCCGCCCACAAGCGAATTGATCACTTGCAAGAAGACATGCGGTATCGAGGTCTGTCGTGATGAATTTCAAAATGTGGAAGGATCGCACCGTCGATATCTATCGCCGTGTACGCTACGCCCGAATGCGGATCCGTAGCTTGACCTTTTTGTACGCTGTACTCACACTCTCGTTCGTGCCAGTCGTGCTGTACATCAGCGTGTGGGCATGGGTTGCAGTATGGGGACAGGGCAAGCCGCCGTTGCTGGAGATGCTGCAGGAATTGCGAAAGTTCATCGAAACGGTATTCAGCCCGGCAGTGCTGGCGGCAGTAACGGCATACGGCATTGCCTTGGTTGACTCGGACGACGACGGGCAGAGCGACCAATGGCAGTCGAAATCTAAGGAGAAGCGAAATGATACAGATTGAAAACCTGAAAGAACTCGACCCGTTCATTCGGCGGGCGGTCGGGGCAATCCGATACATCACGCTCCATTGGACGGCGGCGGACTACGACGCGGTGAATTACAACGCCTATCACATCGTTATCAGCGGGGCGGGCGCTATCTACCTGAACCGCGAATTGGAACGGGCGGGGGCGCATACGTGGCGGCGCAATACGGCAAACGTAGGCGTCGCGATAGCTTGCTGCGGGGGCAGGCCGCCGAATATTTGGGCGGACGGCACGGTCGCCGATTGGGGCGATTACCCGCCGACGGACGAGCAGGTGGAAGTCATGGCGCAGGTCGTGGCGTATCTGGCGGTAGGTTTGGGCGTGCCGGCGGAGAATATCCGCGACCACCACTATTGGGCGGAGATGGACGGATACGGATCCGACCGGATCGATATAATGGCGCTCCCGCAAGAGCCGGGCAACGGACGGGATATTATCTTGGGTAAAGCGCGCTGGTATGCGGGGCAATGGGGCGTAACCCTCTAATTGGGGTATCCGTTACCCCTCAAAACGGATGTTACACCCGAAAAAGGCGGTTTTTCGTCGATGCGTTTACGGAAGCCCGCGGGGCGGGGGTTGGCAGAGCAGTTGGTATTCGGAGGTGAGGACGATTGCAAAAGCGAAGGTTATTTTTATTCTTATTGCCGCTGTTATTGGCGGTCTTTTTGCTTGGTGGCTATTCAGTCCGGGCGGAGGAGATAGTCCTGACGGCGGAGGAGTGGCAGACGTTGACGTCCGAATGGAGCGCGTTAGAAGCGCGAACGAACGAGCGGCAGGCGTTAATCAACGAATTGAGGGCAGCGTCGGGCGGCTTGAACGCGGGCAACAACGAATTGAAAGCGGAAATAAATCAGTTGAAAGCATTGCAGATCGAGCAACGGCAGTCCTTGCAGATGACCGAGCAAGCCTTGAACGAGGCGGAGAAGTCATTCGAGCAGTGGAAGAAAGACGAACTGAAAAAGCGAACGAGCCTTGAGCGGAAAAAGAGGGCGTGGCAGATTATAGCGATTGCGGCGGTGATAGCGGCCGCGGTGAAATAAAAAGGGGTGCAAAAGTGGCAGACGAATTGCGGAACGCAAGAACGGGCGCATGTTTTCGAGTTAAGCGAAAGCGAACGGGCGATTATAAACGAATTGCAATAAAAAAGGAGCAGGCATTTTGCCCGCTCCGCTTTTTTTATTTGAAATAATTTTCCCCCAAACTTCCCCCATGAAAATATGCAACACGCAACAAACGCCTATTTACGGGCGTTTTTTTGTCTGTGTTTTATATATTTCATATATAGATAGAAATATGTAAATATACATTAGTTAAAGACAAGTATGTATTCCGAATGGTTATTTTGCGGGGACCGCGCGACAGATAAAGCGCGGTATTTGTCGGGAGATGGATTTGGCAAGCCGAAAAATCGGTTGTAGTACACGAAGGGGTGGAGGAAGATGAATCGCCGATTTAACAGTATCTGGAGTCGGGTAAGGAATCAATATGTAGTCGTCTCGGAGTTGGTGACGCGCTCCAAGGGGTCTTCGGGCCGCCGGACGAAAAGTGTAGTGACGGGAGCGGCCGTTTGTGCGTTGCTGGCCGGGATCGGGGACGGAGTCGTGGCGGCACCTGTTGAAAACGGACCCGGCGCCACGGGGACAAACGCCATTGCTATTATGGCAAATTCCGGCAATACCGCGTCGGGAGATTTTTCCCTCGCTACAGGTAAGCAAACGACCGCATCCGGTGATAGTTCCATCGCCACCAGGCATGCGACGACCGCCTCGGGAGCTTATGCTACCGCCATGGGCATAAGTACCACGGCCGAGGGCAGAGCGTCCTTTTCGGTAGGCGGCACAAATAAAGCGACTGGCGACTATGCTTTCGTCTCGGGGCTGCAGAACACCGCATCGGGAAATTATTCCACCGCCACGGGAATCAATACGAAGGCTACCGGCAAAGACTCTTTCGCTGCCGGTTCCGCCACCCTTGCTCAGGGGGATCATTCCGTTGCCATGGGGATTACCACGCAGGCCTTAGGGAACGGATCCTTTGCCATGGGCGGCGGCTCCATTGCGGAAGGCGGCTCATCGGTTGCCATGGGAATGAGGTCACAGGCGACAGGGCTTGCTTCTTTTGCTGTGGGGTATGAAAGCATCGCATCCAAGGCGAACGCTGTTGCGATGGGGCGGAGTGCCAAGGCGGAGGGGGAACACTCCTTTGCCACGGGCTATGGAGCCAATGCCCAAGGGAAAGCTGCCTTTGCCACAGGATGGCAGACAAAGGCTCTGGGGGAATTTTCTACCGCTACGGGCCTTGAGACAAAGGCGGAAGGCTATGCCGCCACCGCCATAGGAGGGAACTCATCCGCTTCCAACAGCTATGCCCTCGCCACTGGGAAAGAGACAACTGCCGGCGGATGGGCGGCTACCGCTATAGGGTATAAAACCACCGCTTCCGGAAACTATTCCACATCCATGGGACAGGAAACCACCGCAAAGGGAGACTGGTCTCTTGCCGCGGGATATAAATCGCAGGCCACCGGGAGCATGGCGACTGCATTGGGCAGCGAAACAACAGCGGAAGGGTATGCGGCTACCGCTCTGGGGTATACAACGAATGCCAAGGGGCAAGCAGCTGTGGCAATGGGGCGGCAGACCGCCGCAGAAGGGAACGGATCTCTTGCTGCCGGCTTGGGTACTGAGGCCAAGGGGGATTATTCTGCGGCCATAGGGAACGGCGCGGCGGCCTCCGGAGCCTACGCCATGGCACTGGGCGGTGGCGCCGTGGCCGCTGCGGACAGCTCCGTCGCCATGGGCTTCAAAACGGCGGCGACCGAGAAATACGCTGTCGCTATGGGAACGACAACCAAA
Organism: Veillonellaceae bacterium; assembly: GCA_022771805.1. Classification (GTDB taxonomy): domain Bacteria; phylum Bacillota; class Negativicutes; order Veillonellales; family Negativicoccaceae; genus JALELM01. Next base: position 85,160 of record JALELM010000007.1, read on the forward strand.
GCATCCGGTGAAGCGTCCTTTGCCGCGGGAACTGAGACCAACGCAGAGGGGAAATATGCCGTCGCCATGGGATATAAGGCAAAGGCAACAGGAGAGTCCTCCCTTGCCATAGGGCACGAGACAGAGGCGACCGGAGAAATAGCCGCTACGGCGCTGGGGTATAAGACGAAGGCGGAGGGGAAATATGCCACCGCTATGGGACAAGAGACACTCGCATCCGGTATGGGATCCTTCGCCGTGGGAAGTGCCACGAAGGCGGAAAAAGACTATTCCACCGCCATGGGATTTGGTACGACCGCTTCGGGACTCAAATCCACTGCTATGGGGGATCATACAATAGCGGAAGGAGAGTCCTCTACCGCTATGGGGTTCAAGACTACTGCTTCGGGGCTGACTTCTGTTGCTATGGGGTATGAAACGACCGCCTCGGGGAATCAGGCCTTTGCCGTTGGGGGGTGCAACCACCGCTTCCGGAACATATGCCACTGCTATGGGAGGTGCTACGATTGCTTCCGGCGCAGCTTCTTTTGCCGGCGGGGCTAACAGCACTGCGGAAGGGGACTATTCCTTCGTCATGGGGAAAGCGTCCCATGCTCTCGGTGAGAACAGCACGGCTCTCTCCGGTGGTAAGACGGCCGAAGACGCGGCCAATGCGCTGGCTGCAGGTGAGGGGGCGGAAGCGAAGCTGGCAGACAGTGTGGCACTCGGCAGCGGCGCGATTGCCGACCGGGCGAAAGGGCAGACCGGCTGGTCTCCCGCGACGGCCGGAACCGGTGCCGCCTGGGTATCCACGCATAATGCCGTTGCCGTAGGTTCGGACACCGTCACCCGCCAGATCATCGGTGTTGCTGCAGGTACAAACGACACCGACGCGGTGAACGTGGCGCAGCTGAAATCATTGGCTGAAAAGGTGACGGAGCAGGTAGAGGACAGCACGGTTCATTATTACTCCGCCAAGAGCGACAAAACGGGCGCAGGCACGAACTATGCCAATGACGGAGCGAAAGCGCAGGACAGTATTGTCCTCGGTATTTCCTCTACATCGGAAGGTATCAACAGTATGGTCATCGGGAATAACAATACGCTGACCGGAGAGAAGAACGGCAGGAATAACAGTATCGTCGTCGGCCAGAGTCTGACCGTGGAGGGTTCGTACAACGCCGTCTTCGGCACGGATTACCACAATTACGACAATAAGCTCACCCATGTGGCAGGAGAACAGAATACCGTTCTCGGCGTGGGGAATCTGGTGGGTTACACGGCGGAACAAGATCCGAATGATCCTACGAAATGGATCTACACCAAGGTCGGTACAAAAGGCTCCGACCAGAATGTGGCCGTGGGTCTGACCAATACGGCAAACGGCGGCAGCGTGGTGGTCGGCACCAGCTCGACGGTAGAGAATTTGGGCAGCTCCTTCGGTCACGCAAATACAGTGATCGGCTCGGGTAACGGCGGCGGACAATGGGGATTGGCCTTGGGCAACAAGTTGACTGCCAAAGGCGAAATGGCGCTGGCCATCGGCAATGAGACGACGGCAGAAGGCGACTGGACTGTGGCCATCGGTTCAGAGAGCTCGACCGCAAAGAACTTTGATGTCGCTATGGGATACCAAGCGAATGCCTCCGGCGGACAGTCCATCGCCATGGGCACAGTCAGTGCGGCATCCGGGCGCAATGCGATCGCCATGGGAACCTATGCGAAGGCTACCGTTGATGGCGGTGTGGCTCTCGGCTCGTACAGCACAGCGGATACGGACGCCGGGGTACAAGGTTATGATCCGTCCACGAACGCTGCATCCACGCAGGACGACAGCATCTGGAAAGCCACTCTCGGTGCAGTTTCCGTAGGGGGCGGCGCAAGCAACAATACCCGCCAGATTACGAATGTCGCTGCAGGTTTTGCCGACACCGACGCGGTGAACGTGGCGCAGCTGAAGAAAGCCAGAACGGAAGTAGAGGGCGCAGACAGCATCACCGTCACCTCGAAGACGGGCGATGACGGCCAGACCATTTACACCGTCACCGGCACAGACAAGGACACCACCTACACCGCCGGTGATAACATCACCATTTCCGCGGACAACGTGATTTCCGCTACCGACACCAAGGTCACCGCGGCGGATCTTGCCGTGGATGCGGGCAAGCTGAACATTACCGTCCAAGATACCGCAGGCAATACCGTGACCGGCTCGGTGGATCTGGCGGAGATCACTGCCGGAGTTGCGGACGGAAACACCACCTACGAACTCTCGGGCAAGGAAAATGAGAACAATACCACGACAATCACGCTCACTGACAGTGACGGAAATAAGAATGAAGTCACCGTGGCTACGAAGGACACAACCCTCGAGGGGAGTACGTCAGGACTCACCGTGGAGGATGGCAAGTTGAACCTCCTCGTGAAAGACAGTGCAGGCAATGAGGTAACCGGCTCGGTAGATCTGTCTGATATTGCCGCAGGGGTGGATACGAATACCACCTACGAACTTTCCGGCCAGGAGAACGACGACAACACGACGACCATCACGCTGACCGGCAGCGACGGCAAGACGAGTGATGTCACCGTGGCCACGAAGGATACGCGGAACACCGTGACAGCCGGCGCTAACGTGCAGGTAGACGAAAAGAAAAATGATGACGGCAGCTCCAACTATACCGTTTCGGTCGTCACGGACGGCAAGGTGGAAAAAGACAATGCCGGCATCGTCACGGGCGGCACGGTATATGCCGAGACACGAGTGGAACAGGACGGCAACTATATCAAGGCGGAGAATACGGCGGGGCAGAATATCACCGCGCTGGACAATCAGGTCAAGCAGAATGCCGTTGACATTGCCAATATCGACAATCGGGTGACGAATCTGGATAGCCGCGTGACCAATATGGATGGCCGTATCGACCGGGGCGGTGCGGGCGCTGCGGCGTTGGCAGGGTTGCATCCGTTGGATTTCGATCCCGATGACAAATGGGATTTTGCCGCGGCCTACGGGAATTACCAAGGAGCTCATGCGGTAGCGATCGGTGCATACTATCGACCGAATGAAGACACCATGTTCAGCGTGGGCGGCTCCTTCAACGGCGGCGAAAACATGCTGAACGTAGGGGTCAGCTGGAAGTTCGGGCAGAAGAATCAGGTTTCCCGCTCGCGTGTTTCCATGGCGAAGGATATGCTCGCGATGAAGGCGCAGATCGAAGCGCTAACCGCCCGACTGGCGGCGTATGAGGCCGGACAGGCCGGTCAGGCCGTTGCGGCCGCACCGGTTGCCGGTGACGGCATAGCATTCCCGGATGTACCGGAAAACCACTGGGCCTACCGCTATGTACAGACATTGGCGGCGAGAGGTTACCTGCAGGGATATCCGGACGGCGAATTCAAGGGCGATCGGGCGATGACGCGTTACGAGTATGCCGCGATCATTTACCGCGCCTTGCAGAACGGCGCGCCCACGGACGGCGACATGGTTCGCTCGGTGGACGAATTCGGTGCCGAATTGGCCAAGGTGCAGAATATTGATCGCTTCCGGGTGGATCGCATCTCCGGGGCTGACGATGATCGTTACAAAGTGGAACGCGTGCGCGTGAACGACCAAGATAACGAGGAACAAAACGATTTCCGCGATGTGTACGGTTCGCAGATAGGACAATAAACGAAGGATGAAAAGGAAAGCGGCTCGCCGCTTTCCTTTTTGCATTTTTGCCGGAATCCGGCGAGGCGGTGGTATAATGGGAAATAATGGAAAACGCGGTGGGCCAAGGGAAACGGTGCGTGTCGGTGAGGAAATTGTACGGGAGGTGACGGGAAACGATGTGGAATATATTGCTCAATCTGTTGTTTCCGCCGCGCTGTCCCGGTTGCCGACGACACCGGCAGACTCCCGGCTGGTGCCCGGCCTGTACGGCGGCATATCGGCACCCGCGGGCGCTTGCCGGAGCCGGCGGCGGGGGCTTGCGTTGCTGCTATGCCCTGAGCGATTATCGCGGCAATTTACGGCGCGCTCTGATCGATTTGAAGTTTAACGGTAAGCGGAGTCATGCGGACGCCTTTGCGCCGTGGCTCGCCGAATTCCCCTGGCCGGAGATTTGGGCGGGGCGCCGGGCGGTTCCCGTGCCGCTTTCGCCGGAGCGTTTGCGCGAGCGCGGGTTTGACCAGGTGGAGGCGTTGTTTCGCGTGCCGCTGCAGGAGCGGGGCTGCGCCTGGCTGCCGCAGTTGCACAAATCCCGTCACACAGCCCCGCAGTCGGGGCTGACGAAAACGGAGCGCCAGAGCAATATAAAAGGATCCTTCACTTGGGAAGGATCCTCGTTGGCGGATATGCCTTTGCTTTTGGTGGATGATATCTACACGACCGGCGCCACCATGCACGAAGCCGCACGCGTCTTGCGGCGAGCGGGGGCGACGGATATCATCGGTCTGGTGATCGCCGCCGGGGGAAGCTAGAGCCGGCGGTTCAATATTTCAATAGCAAGAATGTCTCAATACTAGCGACCGAGCGTTTCGATGAAAAAGCGAACGATGCTCGGATCGAAAAGCAAGCCGGAAGCACCGAGTAATTCGTTGACGGCTTCTTTTTTTGTTTTGGCGCAATTTTCTGAAGCGGGATTGGTGATTTTTTCATAGTAATCCGCGACGGCGATCACGCGTGCGCCGATGGGGATGTTGACCCCGCGCAGCCGTTTCGGGAAACCCGTACCGTCCCATTTTTCGTGGTGATGACGGATATAGGGGATGATCTGCTGGCAAGCGGGAATCATCTCCAGCATATTCGCCCCGAAATCCGGATGTTTCTTATACTGGCTTTGTTCGCGTGAGCTGAGGAAAGGCATCTTATGCAGGGTTGCGGCGGGCATCGTCAACAGGCCGATGTCGTGCAGCAGAGCCGCCGCCTGGATCATTTCGATCTCGGCACGGGGAAGCCCCATGCGGGCGGCGATGCCGGTGGCATAATGCGCAACTTGAAGCGAGTGAGTGTACAGGCGCTGACTTTTTTGGCGCAACAAGAAAAGGAACTGTCGCACAACAGGTTCCAGTTCGTTCCGATCTTTGCGATGCAGCTCGTCTTCGTGCATCAAATTCAGCATGAACATTCACTTTCACTTCTCTTTCCCTATAGCAATCGTATATACATTATACTCTTTTTTCCCTGTCGTGGGTGAAGAAAAGGCGCAAAAGGTCTTGCAATTTTTCTATAGCGAAAATTGCGGAAAAGACTTGACTTTTTCAAAAGGCCGTATTTAGAATAGATTAAAGCTGTTCGTCGGGTCTGTGGTTGCAAGTCGAGGCCAGTCGCAGGCGAAACGACCCACGTAAGAAAACGTTCGCGTTTTTGAGCATGGTGCGGCTTAGGGGTAAGACCTGCCGGAACAACCGAGAGGGCGTGTAGTGAAGAGCGAAAGCTCCAGCAGGCGAGTGTGGGGGCAAAGACCAGGTCAGCCGGCGAACAGTTTGACATAATCGTTGTTTTTCGATATGATATATAACAAATATACATGCGATGAACGGAGAAAGTAGGAAAGACACTCTTCCGCAGAGAGGACGATGCTTGGCTGGAACGTCGTCCGTCGAGTGCTTTGTGAAGTGCCTCCGGGAGCAGATCCGCAGAAATGGAGTAGGCGGATCCGTGCGCCTCGTTACGGCGAAAGAGATGCAGCTATCTGTGAAGCAGAGTGGAACCGCGAATGTACGCCTCTGCAGGGATAGTTTTTTTGTTTTCAAAAATAAGGAGTCGATATGTTTCGACAAATGCAACAGGATATTCGGGTCGTGTTTGCACGCGATCCCGCGGCGACGTCATTTTGGGAGGTACTGTTTTGCTATCCGGGCGTGCATGCGCTGTGGTTTCATCGTTTGGCGCATTGGTGGTACCTGCATGACTGCCGCTTCATTGCGCGGCTTATCTCGCACTGGGCGCGGTTTTTCACCGGGATCGAGATCCATCCCGGCGCGCAAATCGGCGAGGGGGTATTCATCGATCACGGCGGCGGCGTAGTCATCGGCGAGACGGCAGTGGTCGGCAACAATGTGACTTTGTACCAGGGGGTAACGCTCGGCGGTACGGGCAAGGAAAAAGGGAAACGCCACCCGACACTGGAGGATTACGTGGTGGTGGCAAGCGGGGCGAAGGTGCTCGGTTCGTTCACGGTGGGCGAGGGAGCAAAAATCGGCTCGGGTTCGGTGGTGCTGAAACCGGTGCCGCCGCACAGCACGGTGGTCGGGATTCCGGGGAGGATCGTCTCGGGGCGGGGCGTTTCGCCGCTGCATCTCGACACGGACGGGGAAGAAGAGGTCAATTTGGAGCATACGGATTTGCCGGACCCCGTCAAGGAAGAATTGACTTTACTGAAGGAACGACTGGCTTTGTTGGAGAATCGTTTGGCGCAACAGGAGGCTGCAAATGATAAGTAACGAAATACGGGTATACAATACATTGGCGGGCGAAAAACAGGTGTTCACGCCGCTGGAACCGGGCAAGGTGCGGATCTATGTTTGCGGGGTGACGCCGTACAATCACCCGCATATCGGCAACGCGCGTCCGTTCGTGACTTGGGATGTCATTCATCGCTACTTGGAGTATGTCGGCTACGAAGTGGAGCATATCCAGAATTTTACGGATATTGACGACAAAATCATCAATGCCGCCCGCTTGGCACAGGTGGATTGGGATGTGATCGCTGCGAAATATATCGAGGGCTATTTTGAAGTAATGGATGCGTTGCATGTGCGGCGGGTCGGTCGTTACCCGCGTGTGTCCGAGCATTTGCCGGAGATTATTGCGATGATTGAAGGGCTGATCGCAAACGGTCACGCCTACGAATTGAACGGCGATGTATACTATGACATCGCCACATTTCCGCATTACGGCGAACTGAGCGGCCGCAATGTCGAGGACATGCTGGCGGGCGCACGCGTGGCGGTCAATGACGAAAAGCACAACCCGGGAGATTTCGCCCTGTGGAAAGCGGCGAAGCCGGAGGAGCCTTCTTGGCCGAGCCCTTGGGGCGAAGGTCGTCCGGGCTGGCATATCGAATGCTCGGCGATGAGCACGAAGTATCTCGGCGCACATTTCGATTTTCACGGCGGCGGCAGCGATTTGATTTTCCCGCATCACGAAAACGAGATCGCGCAATCGGAAGGCTGCACGGGCGAGCATTTCGTCAATTACTGGTTGCATAACGGCTTCATTACCATCAACCAGGAAAAGATGAGCAAGTCACTCGACAATTTCTTCCTCGTCAAGGATATTTTGGCGCAATTCAGTGCGGATGCGCTGCGCTTTTTCCTGATTTCCACGCATTACCGCAGTCCGCTGGACTTTACGGATGAGCGGCTGGCGGAGGCGGAGCGGACATTGGAGCGCCTGGAGGGAACGATTCGCAAGGCGCGGCAACTCGCCGCGGCGGGTACGGTCGCTCCGAGCGAAGCGGCGACGACTCTCACGAAAGCGGCGGCTGCGGCACTGGACGGGTTCCGGGAAGCGATGAACGATGATTTCAACACGGCGCAGGCGATCGGTGAATTGTTCACGCTGGTTAAGGAAATCAACATCTACCTTGCGGCCGTGTCCGAGCCGGATGCGGCGGCGCTGCAAGCGGCACTTGCCGCGGTACAGACCGTCTTGGACGTGCTCGGTATTTTGCCGAAGGCGTTCACCGATACGGTCGCAGACGACGAAGCCTATCGCGAGCTGATGCAAGTGCTGCTGGATGTGCGGCAGGAAGCGCGGGAGCGGAAGATGTATGCCGTGGCGGATGCCATTCGCGACCGGCTGGCGGCGATCGGCGTGACGATCGAAGACGGGCCGGACGGGACGGTGTGGCAGCGGTGAAGTTTCGGCAATTCCTGCACTTGCGGGAACAGGCATTGGCGCGTTTGACGGCGGAAGCGTCGGCGGTGGGAGAGCAGAGTATGCAGGCGTATGCCTTTCTCGGCGATGCGCTGTATGCGGCGTTCGTCCGGCGGCGATTGCTCGCGACGGGGATCACCGGCACGCGGGTATTGCATTCGCTGGCGGCGGAGATCGTCTCGGCCAAGAATCAGAGCCGGGTACTGCTGGTGCTTGCGGAACAATTGACCCCGGAGGAACGGGACATTTGCCGCCGGGCGCGCAACGCGCAGGTCACCACACCCGCCAGTGCCGGGCCGGACGAGTATCGGCGGAGTACGGCCTGGGAAGCCTTGCTGGGCTACCTGCATTGTGTCGGCCGGGAAGAACGCTTGGCGGAATTGTTGGCGGCGGGCTTGACCGCGGCCGTGGAGGTCATGCGGAATGAAACGAAATGAACGCTCGCGGCGAGAAGTACGGCGGGCGAAGGAGCAACGCGCCGTCGGGGGCAGGAACAGCGTGCGGGAAGCCTTGGCGAGCGGCCGGGTGCAGGCTTGCTATGTGCAGGCACGGCCGCAGGGCGAACTGCGTGCACTCGTACGGGCGGCACAGGCGGCGGGCGTACCCGTGACGGAGTGCTCCCCGGCGCAACTGGAGGCATACGTACCGGGCTTGCGGCATCAGGGGATCGTGGCGATCCTGCCGCCTTTTGCCTATGCGGATTTGACGGATCTGATCGCGGCGGGACGTAACCGGGAACATCATCTGCTGGTGCTGTTGGACGGCGTGGAAGATCCGCACAATGTCGGGGCGATCATCCGTACGGCGACGGCGGCCGGAGCTGCCGGCGTGCTGTTGCCGGAGCGCCGCGGTGCGGGTGTTACGGAGACAGTGCACAAGACTTCGGCCGGGACGGCGGAACTTCTGCCGATCGCTCGGATCGGCAATCCGGTGCGTACGTTGCAGGAACTGCAGACGGCGGGCTACTGGGTGATCGGGGCGGATGTCGGCGGCGACAGGGATTATACGGCGGCGGACTGGCGGGGGAAAACCGTGCTGGTGCTGGGCAACGAAGGGCGCGGCATGGCAAGGCTCACACGGGAGCATTGCGATTTCCTCGTCTCGATTCCTCTGTACGGCCCGGCGGAATCTCTCAATGTTTCGGTGGCGGCGGGGCTGTTACTGTACGAAGCCGCCCGGGCGCAGAGGAGGGGCGATGAGTAAGCAGGTCGAATTGCGTACCTTGTGGCTGGTGGACGGCTACAATGTCATCTTTGCGGATGAGGAATACTGGCATTTGCGGGAAGAAGATCTGGAACATTCGCGCCAACGACTGACAGATGCGCTGCTGGATATTGCCGCGCATCGGGATTTGGAGGTGTACCTGGTCTTCGACGGGCAGCGCGGCGGTCGCCTGGCGGAAGAGTACATGCCGGCGCCGCATTTTCATGTGGTGTATACCGCCCGCCGGGAAACCGCGGATGCTTACATTGAACGACAGACGTTCCTGCTGCGCGGCAGCTACCGCGATGTGTTCGTCATCACATCCGACGGACCCGAGCAAAGCCAGATCAGCGGCAACGGAGCGTATCGCAAGTCCGTGCGGGAACTGCTGGAAGAGATGGCGGCGGATAAACGCGAGCAGGAGACAGTGCGCGCCCGTTCCGGCGGCCGGGTTTCGGTGGCGGAACAGCTGGCGGCGGACTCCCATGCGGAGCTCGAGCGTTTGCGGCATCGGAAATGACTTGTACATTGTTGCCGAATTAAGTATAATTACTATGTATACCTGTGCAGGCGAAAGGGGACAGTATGGCGAAAGACATTCCGGCCTCCGCGCCGCCGACACCGAGCGATGAAGAATTGGTGCTGGCGGTACAGCAAGGCAACGACGATGCATTCGGGCTCCTTTTCGAGCGCTACTTCACCCTCGTACGGCAGCGGGCTCGTTCCTACTTCCTTGTCGGCGGTGAACGGCAAGACTTGGTTCAGGAAGGTATTATCGGGCTCTATAAAGCGGCTCGTGACTACCGCCCGGATCGGGGCGCCGCATTTGCCACCTTTGCCAATTTATGTATTACCAGGCAGATGCTGTCGACCATCAAACGGGCGACGCGCCGCAAGCATGCGCCGCTGAACAACTATATTTCGCTCAACCGGCCGGCATACGGAGAAGACGGAGACGGCGCGGAACTCGGCGAACTGGTGGCCGGAGACGACCCGCAGCGGGATAATCCGGAAGACATATTTCTGCGGCGGGAGATGTTGGCCACATTGCACAAAGAAGTGCCGCTGTTGCTGAGCGATTTGGAATTGACGGTATTGCTGGCGTATTTGCAGGGGGAGAGTTACCGGGATATCGCGTTGCGTCTCGGTCGCTCGGAGAAAACGGTGGACAATGCGATCCAGCGCACGAAGCGCAAGATGGAATCATATTTTAAGGATCTCCGGAATTGAAAGGGGAAGACGATTTTGAAGACAACGTTGATGATTACGGAAATGATAGTGTCCGTCCTGCTGATTACGGTGGTCGTACTGCAGGAGTCGAAAAGCGGCGGTATGGGCAGCTCGATCGGCGGTGCGGCCGATACGTTTTTCGGCGGCAAGGCGCGCGGAAAGGATGCGATTTTATCGCGACTGACGGTTATCCTCGGGGTAATTTTCGCGCTGGTCACGCTGGCCTTGGTCGAATATTTGAATAGCTACTGAGCGGTCCGCTTTGGCGGACTTTTCTTTTCGGGGGAGGCGGGAACATGGCGAGAAAGGCGTTGGACAGAGTAGCCGGCTATCGGCCGGGACAATTGGTCACGGGAATTTATAAAGGATATGCCGGGCATTTCGGCTTTTTGATTACCGCTGAGGCACAGGAAGATATCTACATCGGCAAGGGGCAACGCGGCAGCGCCATGCACAACGACAAGGTGCAGGTCGAAGTCATCGACAGCGGTCGCAGTGCGGGGCGCTACGAGGGGCAGGTCGTGCGGGTACTGGAGCGGGCGAACGAAACCGTCGTCGGCACCTTTGAGTTGCAGGACGGGTTTGCGGTCGTAACGCCCGACGATGAGCGGCTCGGTACGGATGTTTATATCCCCGAGGGAAGCTGGCTGGACGCGAAAAGCGGCGCAAAAGTACTGGTTCGTCTGACCGCCTGGCCGGAACCGCGTCGCATGGCGGAGGGCGAGGTAGCCGAAGTGCTCGGCTATGAGGGCGATACGGGGTTGGATATCAGCCTGATCATCGCCCGGCACCATTTACCGAAGGTATTTCCGGAAGAAGTATTGCGGGAAGCGGAGCAGGTGGCGGCGGAGCCGATCACGGCGGAAGGACGGCGGGATTTTCGCGAGACGACGGTCATCACGGTAGACGGAGCGGATGCCAAGGATCTCGACGATGCCGTGACGGTGCGCGACCTCCCCAACGGTAACTGGGAACTCGGCGTGCATATCGCCGATGTCAGCCATTATGTCCGCCCCGGCTCGGCTCTGGATCGGGAAGCTTATCGCCGCGGGACGAGCGTGTACCTGGCGGATCGGGTGCTGCCCATGCTGCCGGAAGTACTCTCCAACGGCAGTTGCAGCCTGAACCCGAATGAAGAGCGTTACACGATGTCCGCGGTGATGGAAATCACCCCGCGGGGGGACGTCGTACGCAGCGAAATCGGGCCGGGGATCATCCGAAGTGCTCGCCGCTGCACCTATGCGGAGATTCGCAAAGCGCTGCTGGAAGATATTTACCCGGAAGATTTGGCGGCACATTTACCGATGCTGCGGAGCTGGAAGCGCCTGACGGAAGCGCTGATTGCCATGCGGGCCGCCCGCGGCGCGCTGAATTTTGATTTTCCGGAATATAAAATTATCCTTGCGGAAGACGGCACGCCGTTGCGTATCGTCAAGCGGGATCGCACCATCGCGGAACGGATGATCGAAGAGGCGATGCTCATTGCCAACGAAACGGTGGCGCGCTATATTTCCGCCAATGAACGGACGGCGATCTTCCGCGTGCATCAGACGCCGGACAAGGACAAGCTGCAGATCGTGATCGATCTGATGCGTGCGCGGGGAGTGGAGCCGGATCTGAAAGAGCCGATTGAGCCGCTCGCCGTACAACGATTGCTGCAACAGGCGCAAGTGCACGGACTCGGCCCGATTGTGGAAATGATGACCTTGCGCTCCTTGCCGCAGGCTTATTATGACATCGTCAACTGGGGACATTTCGGCTTGGCCTCGGAATGCTACACGCATTTCACCTCGCCGATTCGCCGCTATCCGGATCTCAATGTTCATCGGCTGATCCGGCAACTGCAGGCGGGGGAACGCCAGAATGCACGGCTCAAAGCCCGGCTGGCGGATGTGGCGGCGCAATCGTCCATGGCGGAGCGGCGCGCCGTGGAAGCCGAAAGGGAAACGAACGACCTGAAGCGTGTCGAGTACATGGCGCCCTTTGTCGGGGAAGCATTTGACGCAACGGTGACGGGAATGACCGGTTTCGGCATCTTTGTCGGCCTGGAAAACGGCGCGGAAGGATTGATCCGGCGCGGCGATATCGAAGACGGGCAGGCGAGTTTCGACGAACGGGATTATACCTACAGAAACCGCAACGGTGAGGTGCTGTACTGCCTCGGCGACAGCGTGCGCGTCACGCTGGCGAAGGCCGATATCGAAAATCGTCGCCTGGATTTCGTTCTCGGCGAGTACGAGTCGCTGGCGGCGTTGCAGGCGGCAAGCGAGCGGCAGGCAAGAGTCGGGAGCGATAAGGGGAAGAAAAAGAGCAAGTCGCGGGACAAGGCGAAACACGGAGGAAAAAGCGGGCGTGGCGGGAAGACGGCGGAACGGAAGAAACGCCACAAGCACCGCAGTAAACGGAGGTAAGTATGACGGCGGACAGTTCACGGCTCATTGCGGATAATCGAAAAGCGCGGCATGATTACTTTGTGCACGATACGTACGAGGTCGGTATCGTGCTCGTCGGTACGGAGGTCAAGTCCGTACGCGCGGGCAAAGTGAATTTGCGAGACGGTTTTGCGCGCATTCACCAAAACGAACTGTGGCTGTACAATGTGCATATCAGTCACTACGAAGAGGGCAATCGCTTCAATGTGGAGCCGTTGCGGACGCGGAAGCTGCTCATGCATCGTGCGGAAATCAATCGGTTGGTCGGCAAGGTGCAGCAGCAGGGCTACACGCTCGTTCCGCTGAATATGCACTGGTCACGCAATAAGGTGAAAGTAACGCTCGGGCTGTGTACCGGCAAGAAGCTGCACGACAAGCGCCGCGACTTGGCGGCGAAAGATGCCAAGCGCGACATGGCGCGGGCGCTGCGGGAGCGTGGTTGAACTTGCAGCGAAATTGTGGTATGATGAACGATGCACTGGGGATGCACCGGTTTCGACAGGAGCGGCAGTGCTGATGACAGCGGGTCGGGATCCCGGTTAACCCGTTAAACACCGGAACACAAAGTAAACGCAAACAACGAATTTGCACTGGCAGCTTAATGCCGCGCCGCCTTATGCTTTCCTACGGCATAAGCTCGGCGTCACTCAGTAGGATACCGTCTGCGTCTGACTGAAGCGTAACACGGGAAATCTCTCAGTCCGGTCTCTGCCGGTTTGTTCATGAGCGAAGCGGAGACGAGAACCCGATCATGAACTGCACCCGGAGCGGTCATCAGGGCTACACTTTTGGACAGGGGTTCGACTCCCCTCATCTCCACCAAAAATATTTGTGCAATGTTGCACCATATCGCATAGGGTCACCATGTGTTGTGCGCCCGCGCCCTGCGGGCGTTTTTGTTTATCTCCTTGTTATCGCATGTCACATCAAGTTCAGTTATGCCGCCCTATTTCTGCCCTGTTTTCGCGTGTTGCCCTGTTTCTATGAATGAGAAAAATATCCCGATTTGGCTGTTTGTTTCAGTATTTCACCAGGCTTTTCAAGCCCGCTTGGCGGGCTTTTTTGCTGTGCGGATTATTTCGGCCGCACCGGTTCCTATTTGAAAACTGCAATCAATTATTTCGTATTCTCTCCGTCTTCCCTCAAACAATGCAACCGCGGACGGAGGTTTTTTATTTCCCACTATAGCCGCGCGGGCAGGACGGGGGCAGGGCTCTCGCAGCGAGGTGTGCGGTGACCGGGGCGATCATACCGTTCAGTGATGGCACTGTGTGAGTGAGATTTCTTTACTGAAGTGACTTTTCTTTTTGATAAAGAGTTTTGTATTGAAAACTATAGAATATTGACTTATTGTATAACTGCGGCTACAATGAAGCCAGCTGACAAAAGAGAAGCGGAGTGTAGATAGCGATGGCGATTTGGAAAAGCGCATATGGGAAAGGGCTTATCCTGCTTGCGGCGTTGGTCGCAAGCATTGCGGCATCGCTGCAGTTCGGCTCGATGTTTATCCCGTTGGCGACCGTTTGGCGGGAGTTCGGCCAATGGTGGGCCGGCAACACGGAACCGACGATGCTGGCGACGATTCTTTGGCAGATTCGGCTGCCGCGGGTTTTGTTTGCCGTGATCGCCGGCGTGGGGTTTTCTCTTGTCGGGCTGTTGATGCAAACGGTTACGCGCAACTATTTGGCGGATCCGTATATTTTGGGCGTCTCGTCCGGCGCGAGTGCGGGAGCCGTGTTTGCGATCATTGTGGGAGGTTTTGCTTTTCTGGGTCCCTACAATGTGCCGCTGTTCGCTTTTTTCGGCGGGGCATTGGCGATTGCGCTGGTGATTTTTCTGATGCGCGACAGCAGCAGTCCGGTCAAACTCGTCCTGATCGGGATGGGCATGAGCGCGTTTTTCTCCGCGGTGACGATGATCATCATCTACAGCGCCAAGCACGAGGCGCAGGTACGCAGTGCGATGTTCTGGCTCTTGGGCAGCTTTTCCGGGCTGCAGTGGCGGGATCTGCCTTTTTGTGCGGTGGTGATTTTTGCGGCGGCGTTTGTCATTTGGCTGTATCGCAGCGACTTGGATATTGCGCTGCTGGGGGAAGCCGAGGCGAAGCAGCTGGGCTTGGAAATCAAGCGTTTCCAATTGCAGGTCGTGCTGCTTTCTTCCTTCCTGGTGGCGGTCTTAGTCGCCAATGTCGGGACCATCGGCTTTGTCGGCCTGATCGTGCCGCATTTGGCGCGGATGACGGCCGGGCCGAAGCATGTACACGCCATCGTGTTTACCTGCCTCATCGGGGCAATCATTATGGTGTGGGCGGATGTGCTTTCGCGAAGTCTGTATGCGCCGCAGGAAATTCCGATCGGTGTCTTGACCTCGTTGTTGGGGGCGCCGCTTTTTGTGGCTATCGTAGTCGGATATTATACGGACAAGGGCTGACATGATCACAATTCGAAATCTTTCGTTCGCCCGCGGTGCGGTGCCGATTTTGCATGATATTTCGCTGGAGTTTTCGCCCGGCAAGGTTACGGGGATCGTCGGTCCGAACGGTTGCGGCAAGTCGACGCTGCTGCATCACATTTCCAAACTGTTGCCGACCCGGGGACAGGTGTTTGTCGACGGTACGGATGTGGCGACTATCGGTCTGCGGGACTTCGCCCGCACGATCGCCATTCTGACCCAGCGCAACGGCAGCATGACGGATGAGTTTTTGGTGGAAGACATCGTCCTGATGGGGCGTTACCCGCACAAGGAGCGCTTCACGAGCTACTCGCTGCATGACAGGGAAATCTGTGCGGAGATGATGGAGCGCACGGGAATTACGCATTTCCGGTACAAGAAGATGGGCGAGCTCTCCGGCGGCGAACGCCAGCGGGTGTACATCGCAAAAGCGTTGGCACAGGAACCGCAGGTGCTTTTACTGGACGAACCGACCAATCACCTGGACATTCGCTACAAAATTCAGCTGATGGAACAATTGCGAACGTTTGCGGGAACGGTCATCGTCGTCTTGCACGATATCGGTTTGGCGGCTCGCTATTGCGACGAGGCGGTACTGATGGAAGCGGGACGCATCGTCAGTCACGGGGCGGCGCGCGAGATCCTGAATCCCGCGCAGTTACAAACGGTATTCGGTGTTGAATTCCGGGCAGAGACGGAAGGGGACACGTATTATTTATATTATTAAAAGGAGGAGTTTGTATGGGGAAATGGAGTAAACACAGTATGCGCTTGGCGGTGGCGGCAGCTCTTGCCGCGATGTTGATCACCGCCGGCTGCGGGCAGGATACGGCGAAGAAGGATACACCGTCGGCACAGGGGTATCCCGTTGTCTGGTCGGAAAGTTTTGACGGCAACGACAAGGTCGAATTCAAGGTGACGGAGCCGCCGACACATGCGGTGTCCATGTCGCAGGCGACGACGGAAATGATGCTCGCGCTGGGCTTGGAAAAGAACATGGTCGGGACCGCGTTCTTGGAAGAGGAAGTATATGCGCCGCTGCAAGGCGCCTATGATAAGGTACCGGTGCTGGCAGAACAGTGGCCGTCCTACGAAGTATTCATGACGGCCAAGCCGGATTTTGCGACGGGCTGGCCGACCGCGTTTTCGAAGCGCGGCATCGAAGCGAGCAAGCTGACGCCGAACGGTGTACGCATCTGGCTGCCGGAATCCATGCTGTCGACACAGGCCGACCTGGAGATGAATTTCCAAGATATGCTGATGCTCGGTAAGATTTTCAACGTCTCCGACAAGGCGGAAATGTGGGTGGCGGATCAGCGCAAGCAGCTGGAACTTGTCGAAGGGAAGATCAAGGACTTACCGCGCAAACGCGTCTTCATCTATGACTCCGAAGACGGCGAGCCGTTCACCGCGTTTGAAGGCTACACGACGAATATCCTGCGGCTCATCGGCGCCGACAATGTAATGAGCGGTCTCGGTGTGGACAAGACTTGGGGCAAGGGCTCTTGGGAAACGGTCGTAGAGCAGAATCCGGACTACATCATCATCGCGGATTACGGCAACAGTATCCGCAACGACGACGATTTCCGGGCGAAGGTGGAAAAACTGCGCACCAATCCGCAGTTGCAATCGATCAAAGCAATTCAGGAAGGGAATTTCATTCGCGTCAAGCTGAGCGAAATTACACCGGGCGTACGCACGGTGGATGCGTTGACTCGTCTGGCGGAAGAAATTCACGGGATCGAGTTGAAATAATGTATAGCAGACCGCTCGCCGGTGCGGGCGGTCTGTTTGTACATATGGCAAAAGGAATGACGTATGGAGAAGAGTGGTGAAAGAAATACGTAAAAAAGGACTATGGCAAGCCTGCCTTACTCTGTGCCTGGCGGTGATCCTGTTCATTGTCGCCGGTTGCGCTCAGACGACTGACGGCGGTTCGGCACCTGCGGGGAAAGTGCCGCAACGGATTGCCGGCATCGGCGTCAGTACGGATGATGTGCTGCTGCGACTGGTGGGACCGGAGCGAATGGTGACCATTTCGGCTTTGCCGCCGAACTTGCCGGAGCTGGCCGCGCGGATTCCGAACCGATTGGACAGTTCGGCGGAGGGGCTGCTGGCCTTGCAGCCGGATCTGGTGATCGTTCCGGACTGGTTCGGGGAAGAAAAGGTCGATCAGTTACGCAAAGTGGGCTTACTGGTGTATTTGTACCGGACGCCCCGCAATACGGAGGAAATCAGCGATTTTATCCGGGAGATGGGCGACTTGGTGCAGAATCCGGCCGGCGCGACGGAGCTTGTAACCGAGTTCCAAGGGAAATTGACGGCGGCGCAGGAAAACTACCGGGCGGCCGGTGTGCCGAAAAAAGTGGCGGTTTTCTACAGTGCGAACGGCGTCAACGGCGGTGCGGGCTCGCTTTTTGACAGTCTGTGTGCAGCGGCCTGCCTGGAAAACGGAGCCGCACAGGTCGGTCTCGGAGCGTACGATACGATGACAAAAGAGCAGTTGGTCGCGCTCGATCCGGATCTTATTTTTGTTCCGTCTTCCGCGTATGACAAAGACACGTATCAGGCGCCGCGGACGGAGGAATTATACGGCGATCCGGCGCTGGCGGAAATGAAAGCCGTACAAAACCACAATATTTATGTAGTGGATGCCAAGACGATTATGAGTTATTCACAGTTTGCAGCGGATGCCGTGTCAGCCATGAACGGTTATGCATATGGAGGAGAGCAGCGATGAAAGCAAAAACAATTTTGATGGCGGCAGTATTGGCCGCGGTAAGCGGCAGCGCCTATGCAGCCGTAATGTACGAATTGGATCCGATCACGGTCACGGCGACGCGGACGGAGGTCGCGCTGTCGCAGGTGCCGGCAAATACTTCGGTAGTCACGGGGGAAGCGGTGGAAAAGCGGCATTACGACGATTTTTCGCAGGTAATGCGGGACGAAAGCTCGGTATATATCGCCAACTACGCCGAGGCCGGCTACATGAACTCGAACAGTTTCTACATCAACGGCAACAATGATGTTATCTGGTTGTTGGACGGGGTGAAGATTACCAACACGAACGGCAACGTGCCCTTGACCTATATGCGGGATATGACCCGGATTGAGCGGGTGGAAATCCTCAAAGGTGCGGCTTCGGCGCAGTACGGGGCGAATGCTGCAGGGGGGGTAGTCAACATCATCACGAAGCCGATTCGTGACGGTGTCCACGGCGAACTGCGGGCACAAACCGGCAGCTACGGCGGGAGAATGTACCATGCCCATGTCAGCGGCCGCGAAGACGGCTTCTACTGGCGTGTCGGTTACCAAAAAGACAAGGTTGGCGATTTCACGTCGGCAAACGGAATCCGTGTCCCGCAAAGACTATCGGCGGATACATACAATGTTTCGCTGGGCAAGCAGGTGTCGGACAGATCCGAGATCCGGGCGGATTATGAAAGATACAGCTCGGACTTCATGTATGCAAACCATACCGGACAACCGAATGATCGGCGTTACGGCAATGATAAGATCGAGACCGTGCGCGTCAAGTGGGACTACGATATCGACGAAAATACAAAGAACAGCCTGACGGTGATGAACCGGGATTACTATACCATTGCCAACAACTATACAACGGATATCACGACGCGTACGATTGCCGACCTCGTTACTGCGGAGCGAGGCAAGCACAGCCTGGCCTACGGCTTCGATTGGGCACAGGATACGGTCACCAGTGTCGGCGGCAGAAAGCTGACCAATACGGCGCTGTTCTTCCAGGACGGCTGGGAATTTGCCGACGGCTGGACGGTGACGCCGGGCGTACGCATGGATAAGCATTCCACCTTCGGGACACATTTCACCACTAATATCTCCTTGGCGCGGAAGTTGAGCGACAGGACGCATGCGTATGTGTCGTATAACGAGTACTTCATCGCGCCGACTGCGAACCATTTATACAGTGACTACGGTAATCTCGACATGAAGCCCGAGACGGGTAAATCATGGTCGGTGGGTGTCCAACATCAATTCAACAGGAATATGGCGGGGGATATACATGCGTTCCGGCGGCATTCGAAGGATAAGATCGGCTATGATTATTCCACCGGCAAGTATGCCAACTTCGATTCGGAAAAGGCGTACGGCGTCAATGCCAACATTCGTGCCTACCTGGGAGAGAATGTGTTTGCCAAGCTGGGCTATACCTATACGCATGTCGACGAAACGCCGCAACGCGATACGAACGTGGACGGCTACATCCCGAAACATGCGGTGGTTCTCGGGCTGTCGTATGAACGGGAAACATTCAACGTGAATCTGGACGTGCGCGGTTCCATCGACCGCCCGGGGCCGGTTAATCGTCCGGACACGTTCAAGCCTTTCTTCCCTAAATCGACTTATTGGGTGACGGATATCAGCGCCAACTACTATGTCGATGAGAATTTCAGCGTATTCGGACGCGTAAACAACCTGTTTGACGTGTTCTATGCGGAACATTCCAACGCGCGAGGGAATTGGTGGGGGAATCCGGGAGAAATTTGGCCCGCACCCGGCCGCAACTATCGCCTGGGCGTCTCGTATAAATTCTGATCACACACGCAGCGAAAACGGAAGTCGAAAGATTTCCGTTTTTTCTTTTGTCAGCGGGGCGGATTGTTTGTTATAATAGTTTAGATAACAAAGCGAGGAGGCGGGGGTATGACGGATATTGCGGCCGGTCTGGAACAGGTCCGGGAACGCATCCGCAACGCCCGGATTCGAGCGGGGCGTGTAGACCGAGTGGAGCTGGTCGCGGTGACGAAGAATCATCCCGTGACGGCGTTGGCGGAAGCCGTTTCGCTCGGAGTCGAGCATGTCGGCGAAAACCGGGTGCAGGAAGCGGCGCAAAAGAGGGCGCTGTATACCGGCAAGGAGCCGCTCTGGCATCTGATCGGCCATTTGCAGCGCAATAAAGCGGCGCAGGCGGTGCGCCTGTTCGACCTGATTCAATCGGTCGATTCGGAGCGCATTTTGCGGGCGATTCAGATGCAGGCGGAAAAAACGGATAAGGTGCAGGATATTCTCCTGCAGTTCAATATAGCCGAGGAGCCGCAAAAATACGGTCTGAAACTCGGCGATTACGAAAATGTGCTTGCGGCGCTGGCGGAGATGTCACATGTGCGCCTGCGCGGGTTGATGTGTATGGCGCCGTTCACGGAGGATCCGGAAACGGTACGACCGGTCTTTCGGGTGGCCTATCATCTGTATGACGATTTACGCAAGCGTTTTCCGGAAGGACAGATCCGCTATTTATCTATGGGAATGAGCAATGATTTTGAAGTGGCGATTGAAGAAGGCGCGAACCTGGTACGCGTCGGCACGGCGATTTTCGGCGAGCGTGTGTATTGAGGAGGGGTCACTATGAGCATGGGAGATATGTGGAAGAACTTTACGAGCAAACTGGCCGGCGGTCGGTCAAATGACGAGTATTATGACGATTACGATGATTACGAAGAAGAAGCGGAAGAAGAACGCTACGAAGCGCGTTCCGCTGCGCGCCCGACAGTACGGAGAGCGAAGGAGTATCGTATGATTGTGGTGGAACCGTATACATTTGAAGATTCAAAAAAGATTGCCGACCATTTGAAGGAATATCGTCCGGTCGTCATCAATTTGGAAAAGACGGAAGAAGAAGTGGGGCGGCGGCTGATCGATTTTGTCGGCGGGGTGACCTATGCCCTGGAAGGACATATCGAACGGGTCAGCGCGGCGATTTTTCTCGCGGTACCGAATAATATGAGCGTGGATACGGAAAACTATACCTACAGCACGAGCAGCGTCCCGAATATGGATACGCAGAATTGGGGCGTGCGTTAATGGTGCAACTGGCCGTAATCGGCGCGGGTGCCATGGGCGGAGCGATTGTCCGCGGGGTACTGGCGGCGGGGCTGTATGCGGCGGAGGACATTGTCGTTGCGGAATCGAGTCCGCAGCGGACGGTGGCTCGGGCGCAGGAGCTCGGTGTGACGCCGGCGACGACGGGGGCGGTCGCCGCGGCGGAAATAGTGGTATTCGCGGTGAAGCCGTATGCCGTGGAGGCGGTGTTGCGTGAGTGGCGGTCGCAGCTGCACGCGAAAGCGGTGATTTCGGTCGCGGCCGGTGTCACGTTGGCTCGTCTGCAGGCGGCCGGCGGCGAATCCGTACCGTTGGTGCGGGCGATGCCGAATACGCCGGTCGCAGTCGGTGCCGGTATGACGGCGCTTGCCGGCGGCGAGCGAGCCGATGCCGAAGCGCTGGCGCTGGCGGAAACGCTTTTCCGCACGCTGGGACGCGTGGCGGTCGTGGAAGAAACGGCATTGGAAGCGTTGGGAGCGCTGTCCGGCGCAGGGCCGGGCTATGCCTTTGTCATTCTGGATGCGCTGGCGGATGCCGGTGTCCGGATCGGTTTGCCGCGGGAGTTGGCAATCGAAGCGGCGGCACAGACCCTTTTCGGCGCGGCGAAAATGCAGCTGGAAAGCGGGGAGCATCCGGCGGTATTGCGCGATCGGGTCACGTCGCCCGGCGGCACGACCATTGCCGGGTTGCATGCGCTGGAGCGAGGCGGTTTGCGGGCGGCACTGCTGGACGGCGTGTGTGCCTGCCATGCCCGGGCGCGGGAGTTGGCACAAGATGAGTGAGCGCGAAAAGATCAGTCGCTATTTTGCCGCGCAGGGACAGGGCGAATTGGCGGAACGCTTGCTGGACATGGCGGAACGTGTGCGCGCAGGACGTCCTTTCGGCGTGAGCGATTTCCACACACCGCTGGTCGGGCAGATCGCCACGACCATCCGGGCGCATTACCCCGATTTGGAAACGGCGGAAAACGGCGGCTATCCGGGCGCGGAACGGATTAAAGTGGCATTTTTCTCTGCCGGGCGGGAAGTGCCGATCGAATGGGATATTGCGGCAGTGCGGATCACTTGGGATCCGCGTTTTCGCCTGATCGGCCATCGCGATGTGCTCGGCTCGCTGCTGGGACTCGGCTTGGAACGAGAAGTATTCGGTGATATTTTGATGCAGGCGGATTCGGCACAGGTAGTGGTGGATCGACCGCTGGTCTCTTTCCTGGAGCAGGAGCTTACCAAAGTTTCCGCAGTCGGCGTCCGAGTAGCGGAGATGCCGCTTGAGGAATTGAAGCCGAAAGAAGAGAAATTGAAAGAAGTACGGGCGACGGTCGCCTCTCTGCGTTTGGATACGGTCGGCGCGGCGGGCTTCGGTCTGTCGCGTGCCAAAATGACGGACGCAATCCGAGCGGAGCGTGTCCAAGTAAATTGGCAGCGGGCCAAAGGCCCCGCGCAGACGGTGGCGCAGGGAGATGTGATTTCATTGCGCGGCCGCGGTCGGATGATTGTGGCGGAAGTCCTCGGCACCAGCCGGAAAGGACGCATCGCGGTTCGTTTGGAGCGATACCAGTAAAGACCCGATTACAAGGAGGATTCAGTATGCTTACACCGATGGATATCCATAACAAAACATTTTCAAAAGGCATGCGAGGCTATGCAACGGACGAAGTCGAACAATTTTTGCAGGAAGTGGTCAGCGACTACGAGAAAATCTATCGCGAGCACCGTGAAATGCTCGAAGAAACCGATACGTTGCGGACAAAACTGAAAAACTATGAAACGATGGAGACCACGATGACCTCCACGTTGATGATGGCGCAGGACACTGCAGAAAACGTCAAGAGTACCGCACGCAAGGAAGCGGAGCTCATCATTGCCAAAGCGGAGCAGGAACGCGACGCGATGCTGCGCGAAACGACGGAATCGCTGCGTACCGCAAGAGAGCAATACGACCGGATTATCGCGGATGTGAACGTGTTCCGTGCGAAATTGCGCTCGTTACTGGAATCGGAACTGGCGCTGGTCGAAGAAATGGTACCGGAAACTCGCGAATGGGTCGGCGCGCAGCCGCTGAACGCGCAGGCGGTCAGCCCGGCGGCGGAGGAACCGGCACCGGAAGCAGCGGTCGAAGCGGCGGAAGCTGCCGAAGAGGCCGTTGCGCAGGAAGGGGAACAGTAATTTCAATATAAAAGGAGGCCGGACATGATGGAACAGGAACTGCAGTATATCACGGAGCAACAGACACCGTACGCTCGCCTCTCCTTGGCGGTGGATCGGGTGTTGTACGATACGCAATCCGAATTTCAGCATATTCAGGTCGCAGAGAGCCGCCAATTCGGCCGCCTGCTGGTTCTGGACGGCGTGTTTCAGACTTCTCTCGCCGAAGAATGGGTGTACCATGAGATGATCACCCATGTGCCGTTGACCTTGCATCCGAATCCGAAACGGGTGTTGGTTATCGGCGGCGGGGACGGCGGCAGCGTGCGGGAAGTATTGCGCCATCCGTCGGTGGAACGCGTGGACATGGTGGAAATCGACGGCGAAGTGGTGCGCGTAGCCAAGGAGTATTTTCCTCAGATCGCTGCGGCGCTGCTGGCGGAACCCGAGCGCCTGCATGTGAAAATCGGTGACGGTATCGCGCACGTGAAAGCGACGCGGGACGAATATGACGTCATCATTGTCGACTGTTCGGATCCGATCGGCCCGGGCGAGGGACTTTTTACGCGTGAGTTTTATCAGGCGGCCGCGACGGCATTGAAAGCGGACGGCATCCTTGTCCAACAGACGGAATCGCCGTTTATGCATCAAAAGCTGGTGCATGGTGTATTCGCGGCGTTCCGGTCAGTTTTCCCGATTACACGCCTGTACTTGGCTTCGATCCCGATCTATCCGAGCGGTCTGCATTGCTTTACGCTCGGTTCGAAACAGTACGACCCGCTGCGACAACCGCCGCGAGAAGGGATTCCGGGAGATATGCATTATTACAACTCGGCGGTGGCGCGAGCGGCGTTCGCCTTGCCCGAATTTGTCAAAGATGTCCTGAGAAACCGACCGGAATAAGGCTACCCCGGCTATTGACAAGCCTGCGCCGAGGTGTTATCATAGTAGGCGTTCCGACTGCGGTCGGGCATGGTGGGTATGGTGAAGTGGTTAACACGGCGGATTGTGGCTCCGTTATGCGTGGGTTCGACTCCCACTACTCACCCCATAGGGGTATCGCCAAGCGGTAAGGCAACGGACTTTGACTCCGTCACGCGGTGGTTCGAATCCACCTACCCCTGCCAAACGATTTATCGGTTCGGTTGCAGGGGGCGCGAGCTTTGGGCAGGATCTCCCCTGTTTGAGCCGCAAGGGTACACCGCTAAAACCGTCTCCGGACGGTTTTTTATTATCCGAATATCTGTGACGGATGTCCGGCAAGGCCATCTGATAAATTGACAACCTCATGCTTAAAACATATAATAATACTAGTGTTATGTAATAATTACCAGTATTATGTAATAACTCCAGCGTTATGCAGACGGTAGAATGTGTGCCGGGGAAATACAACGACATGGCGAGAGACGAGATCGGGGAGTGGTGAAGGAATGTTCAATGCTTTTAATGTATCATTGGTAATCTTTGTAGTTACCTATATCGTGATTATGACGGAGAAGTTCCCGCGCACAACGGTCGCTCTGGTCGGCGGTCTGGCGATGATTCTGACCGGCATTGTTTCCCAGCAGGACGCACTGGTGCGCTTTATTGATTTCAATACCCTGGGTTTGCTGATCGGCATGATGATTATCGTAGCGGTTGTCAAGCGCACGGGGATGTTTGAGGCGCTTGCGATCTGGGCGGTAAAAATAACAAAAGGGCGCTCGGCGCTGTTGCTGCTGATGTTCGCTCTCCTGACCGGTGTCTCTGCGGCATTCCTGGATGTGGTCACGGCCGTTCTCCTGGTTGCACCGATTACCATTTCGCTGACAAAGTTTTTGCGGATCAATGCCTATCCGTTCCTGATCATGGAAATTCTTTCGGCGAATATCGGCGGTACGGGCACCATGGTCGGCGATCCGCCGAACGTCATGATCGGTTCCGCAACCGGGCTGACTTTTATCGATTTCGTAATGAACACGGGACCGCTGGCGGTGTTCAACCTGCTTGCGTTGCTGCCGGTTTTATTAATCGTGTATCGTAAAGAATTGAAGCATGACCCCTTTGATGAGGAATTATTGCAAAAGCTGAACCCGTCAACGCAAATTGCCGACAGGAAACTGTTTCATCGTTCTTTGGCGGTTATGCTGGTGACGATTTTGGGCTTCGTCGTGCACCATGCCATCGGCATGGAAACGGCCACCGTCGCCATGACCGGTGCGGTCGCGATGATCGTTATAACGGGAGAATCGCCGGAAGAAGCACTTTCTGAAGTGGACTGGAGTACGATCTTCTTCTTCCTCGGCCTTTTTGTCCTGGTCGGCGGTATCCAGGCATCGGGCGTTATTGCTTGGGGCGCTCAATGGGCGGTCACCCAGACACAGGGGAACATTGAGGCGACGGCTGCGTTTATTTTGTGGATCAGCGCTATCGCGTCGGCATTTGTCGATAACATTCCGTTTACGGCGACCATGATTCCTCTGATTCAGGAAATGGAACATGTCATGGGAGTTGACCTGGAACTGTTCTGGTGGGCGCTTTCCGTCGGAGCCTGCTACGGCGGCAACGGAACGATTATCGGTGCATCACCGAACGTTATCATTGCGGCATTGGCGGCGCAAAACGGTTACAATATAAGCTTCAAGAAATATTTCATAGTCGGTTTTCCGGTTATGCTGTATACCATCGTGATCGCGCATATCTACTTCATGCTTCGCTATTTCTGAGGATATAGCCGAAAGCACCCGCTTGCGGGTGCTTTTTCTTTTGCTTGACAAGCGGGAAGTAAAATGATAAGCTGTATAAGCATCGACAATGAAACGACCCGGTAAAGGGGAAGTAAAAGTTTCGAAAGTACTTGACAGTACAAATTGACGGTGCTATAATGACAAAGTCGCTATAAAGCGACAGCGGTTCTTTGAAAACTGAACAATGCAAGAAAAAGCCAATGTGCGGGTTCAAAGAAATGAACTCGAAAACAAAGCACCGAAAGGTGCAAAACGAATGAGCAAGACAAACTACTATGGAGAGT
>JALELM010000012.1 GCA_022771805.1 Veillonellaceae bacterium
ACGCTCCATAACTACCGCGTAGCCTTCCGCGCCTCGCCCGGCTTACTCGACTTACCGCTTGCCAAAATCAAACACGCCGACGTCCTCGCCGCCGTGCGCTCGTGGGATGTCAAGCCGCTAACGGCCGTTAACCGGCTTAGCCTCTTGTCTCGCGTATTTAATCACGCCATCAAGCCCTACCGGCTCCTGGTGGTCAACCCGACAGCCGACATCAAAGTGCGCGTTGAGAAACAACGCAAGGTCAAAGCCCTCACCGCCGACGCGCTCGAAGCGTTTCTTGCCAAAGTGGAGGCGGAAGCCCCGCCCGCGTTTGTCATTATCTGCCAACTTGCAGGCCTTGCCGGCTTGCGCCTTTCGGAAGCCCTCGGCCTTACGTGGTCGGATGTCGACTTCCCCGCCGCAACCATCACCGTCTCCGGCCAGCTCGGCCGGAACGGCAAACAGCGCACGCCGCCAAAATCGGCGAACGGCTACCGCACCATACCCGCCCCGCCGCGGCTCCTCGCCGCCCTCGCCGCGTACCGGCGGGAAACGATACCGCACATAAACGGCCTAGTCGTTGGTAACGCTATCGCGCGCAATACCGTGTTAGTGTGTATGCGCCGATACGCCAATCGCGCCTTCACGCTCCACGCGCTCCGGCATACGTACGCGACGACCCTGCTAGCTAATGGCGTCGATGTGCGCACAGTCGCCGCCCTCATCGGCGACGATGTAAAAACCGTCCTGTCGACGTATATTCACTATACAGACGACATGCGGGCGCAGGCCGCGGCCGACATAAAAAAGATTTTTGGCTGAAATTTTTGCCGAATTTTTGCCGAAAAGAACAAAAGCCCCCTAATTTAGGGCGCTTCTTGCGTTATTCCTTAATTGTGTTATAATTTCACCAAGGAGGCGATATTATGGCTCGCGAACAAGAGTTCAAAGAATATTTACACACGATCCCGGAATTGGGATTCCAAGAAAAGCAAACCGCCGCCTTCGTTGCCAACATATTGCGCGAAGCGGGGTATGAAGTCACCGAGGGTCTCGGCGGCAAAACGGGCGTTGTCGGCGTAATCGACAGCGGTGTCCCGGGGCCGGTCGTCGCCGTCCGGGCGGATATGGACGCACTCGGCCATATCGTTGACGGCGAACACGTTGCCATCCACAGCTGCGGTCACGACGGCCACACGTCCATGGCGCTTGCGGCGGCGGAAGTCATCGCGCAGGAAGGTCGCGTGAAAAAAGGCAAACTGAAGATGATTTTCCAGCCGGCGGAAGAAATCGGCCAGGGCGCGTACTCGATTATCGACAGCGGTGTGCTCGATGATGTCGAATATTTCTTCGGTCAGCATGTCCGTCCGATCCAGGAAGCAAAGCTCGGCCAGGGGATTGCCGCATTGTACTACTCCGCCAGCACGACTTGGGAAGTGGAAATTCACGGCCAGCGTGCCCACGGCGCCCGCCCGCATCTCGGCCACAATGCCTTGAGTGCGGCGGCGGTGATGATCCTTGCCGCCGGACAGATCCAATGCAATCCGGAAAAATCCTACAGCGCGAAAGCCACCCGTTGTCTTTGCGATGCCGGCGTGACCAATGCCATTCCGGATCTCGCCCGCGTCGCTTTCGATATGCGCGCCGGCGACAATGAAACCATGGCCGAACTGAAAGAACGAATGAAAACAGCGATCGAAGGCGCCGTTCAAAGCTGCGGCTGCACATGCGAAATCAAGACGCTGATCGACCTGCCGGCCGCCGTCTACGACGAGGGCATGTGCCGTCTGCTCGAGGAATCCATCCGCGAAGTCCTCGGCGAAGAAAACACCCTGCCGGCACAAACGACCCCGGGCGGCGAAGATTTCTGCTGCTATGTCGTCGCCAAGCCGCATCTGAAAGTCGGCTTCTACGGTCTCGGCGCCGATCTGACACCGGGTCTGCACCAGCCGGATATGACGTTCGATCCCAAGGCGTTGACCTACGGCAAGAATATCATTCTGACCGCAGTCGGCAAATTGCTCGGTTGAGTTCGCATTGAAAAAGACGCATTCTCCCCCGGAGAATGCGTCTTTTTGTTGTCATTATTCGTGTTAGCGTTGCAGCCCCATCGCTTCGCAGGCTTTCCGATACGTGGCGGAAGCCTTTGCCTGTGCTTTCGCCGCCCCGTCGTCCAGGATGCGCTGCAATTCCGGGCTGTCGAGCAGTTCCCGATACCGTTCCCGGATCGGCCGCAACTCGCCCACCACCAGATCCGCCACGTCCGCCTTCAGCGTGCCGTAGCCCTGCCCGGCATAATCCGCCGCCAACTGATCGAACGTACGCCCCGACAGTGCCGCATGGATCGAAAGCAAGTTCGACACGCCCGGCTTATTCTCCTTGTCGTAACGAATTTCTCCGTCCGAGTCCGTCTGCGCTCGTTTGATCTTTTTCACGATCATATCGTCTTCGTCGCCGAGATAGATCGAAGCCATCTGGTTGTCATCCGATTTCGACATCTTGCTCGTCGGGTTCTGCAGGCTCATCACGCGCGCCCCGCCCTCCGGCGCAAACATCTCCGGAATCGTAAACACTTCACCGTAGCGGTAGTTGAACCGCTCCGCCAACGTCCGGGTAATTTCGATATGCTGCCGCTGATCTTCGCCGACCGGCACCAACTTCGCCTGATACAGCAGGATATCCGCCACCATCAGGCACGGATAGGCCATCAGGCCGTACGGGATCGATTCGCCCGCCTTTTTCGCCTTGTCTTTGTACTGCGTCATGCGTTCCATCTCGCCGACATAGGCCAGTGTCGTCATGATCCACCCGAGCTGCACATGCTCCGGCACTTCCGACTGCACGAACAGCGTGACCTTCTCGGGATCAAGCCCCGCGGCGATGTAGAGCGCCGCCAGTTCCGTCGTGCGCCGGCGCAATTCCTTCGGATCCTGCGGTACCGTGATCGCATGCTGATTTACCACGCAATAGTAGCACTCATGCGTATCCTGGAAGCGCAGAAAACTTTTCAATGCGCCGAGATAATTTCCCAAAGTCAAATTGCCGCTGGGCTGAATTCCTGAAAATATTACGTCCATGGTATCTCCTCTTTGCTTCTTACTCTACCGTGACGGATTTCGCCAAATTGCGCGGTTTATCCACATCCGTACCGCGCGTAATCGCCGCATAATAGGCCAGCAGCTGCAACGGCAGCACCGCCAGAATCGGCGCCACGAAACGATGCGTCCGCGGAATCCGGATCGCGTGCCGGACGAAATGATCCAACTCCGGATCATCCTCGAAACCGATGCCGATCACGATCGCTTCCCGCGCGCTCACTTCCTGAATATTGCTGTACATCTTCTCTTTTACCGCATCCTGCGTCACGAGCGCGATGATCGGCGTGCCCGACACGACCAATGCCAGCGTGCCGTGCTTCAACTCGCCGCCCGCGTATGCTTCCGCATGAATGTAGGAAATTTCTTTCAGCTTGAGCGAGCCTTCCATCGCCACCGCATAGTCAATGGAACGGCCGATGAAGAATACATCCTCGGCAAAACCGTAGTTCTTGGCGAAGGTCTTCAAATCATCGACATCTTCCAAAATCTGGTGGCATTTTTCCGGCACCGCCAGCAAATCCCGCACGATCGCCTCTTCCTCCGCGTGCGACAACTTGCCGTTGATGCGCCCCATGTACACCGCCAGCAACAGCAGCGCGATGACCTGTGTCGTGTACGCCTTCGTCGAAGCGACGGAGATCTCCGGCCCCGCCATCGTGTAGACGACGGCATCCGCCTCCCGCGCGATCGACGAACCGACCGTGTTCGTAATCGCCAGACTCCGCGCCCCGAGACGTTTCGCCTCTTTCAGCGCTGCCAGCGTGTCGCTCGTCTCGCCCGACTGACTGATGACGATGCAAAACGTCGCTGCATCCGTCAGCGGCTCGCGATACCGGTACTCCGAAGCGATGTCCACCTCTACCGGAATCCGGGCGATCTGTTCGATGTAGTACTTGGCAACCAGCCCCGCATGGTACGCCGTACCGCAGGCCGTGATCAAAATCTTGCGAATCCCCTGCAAATCTTCCGGCCGCCAACCGAGCTCGTCAAAATACACTTCCTGCGTATCCCGGCGAATATGCATCGCCATCGTGTCGCGGATCGCTTTCGGCTGCTCGTAAATTTCTTTCAACATGAAATGCTCGTAGCCGCCCTTTTCCGCCGCGGCCGCCGACCAATCCACATGGTGCACTTTCTTGTCCACCGGCCGGCCTTCCCGATCGATCACTCGAACCGCCGCCGCAGTCACGACCGCAATTTCCCCGTCATTCAAGATATACGTATCCCGCGTCCGCGCAATAATCGCCGGAATATCCGACGCGATGAAATTCTCCCCTTCACCGAGACCGATGATGAGCGGATTATCCTTCTTCGTGCAGATCAAGGTATCCGGGAAATCCCGATTCATGAATGCCAACGCATACGAACCTTCCACCGTCGCCAGCACTTTCCGTACCGTCTCGAGAAAATCTCCCGTATCCAGTTCCTCACAAAGATGCGCGATGACTTCCGTATCCGTCTCCGAAACGAATACATGCCCCTTGGCCTGTAAATCCCGTTTCAGTTCCATAAAATTCTCAATGATGCCGTTATGCACGACAACATAATGATTGTGTTCATCTCCATGCGGATGCGCATTCACATCCGACGGCCGCCCGTGCGTCGCCCAACGCGTATGCCCGATACCGATATGACCGTGCACCGGACGCTCCTGCAAATACGCCGTCAGATTGGCAATCCCGCCTACTTTCTTGCGGATCTCGATCCGATCGTCCGTATAACAGGCAACCCCGGCCGAATCGTAGCCGCGATATTCCAGTTTCGTCAGACCTTCGATCAGAAACTCTGCCGCATCCTGAAATCCCACATAGCCGACAATACCGCACATAAAAGTGCCTCCTTTACTAGCGCGCCCTGCGCGTATACTCTTTCCCTATATCCCCATAATTGTATCGTAAACCGTGAATAATATCAAACCGCACGCAAGCAAAAACACACCGGCGCACCGATGTGTTTTCCCTTTATCTGTACTTGTCGCCGACCGGCCCCCGGAGAACGATCAGGCGGATAAGCCGAACCGAAGCCGCCAGCAGGAACAAATCGACGATCATCATCAGCAGGAACAGCCGCAGCAACTCCACCGACGGCAAAAAATCCGCCCCGTTGGCGATCAGGATATACTCATACGTCCAGCGTGCGCCCAGGTAAAGCATCAGCCCCGCCACCACGGCAATAACCTGCGTGACAAAGGAACCCGGCTGCCGCCAAATGAACATCAGCGGGAACGCAATCGCCGCCAACAGCACTTCCAAATCCCGCATCAGCGTGAACAATACCATACCCCCCCGTCGATGCGAGCGCGGAGACCGTCCCCGTCAGATAGGAATCCGCAAAGTAAAAGCCGCAAAGATAACAGATCGGAATCGCGTTCGGCAAGACCCCGACAATCAGCGCGAGAATGAGGTATGCCTGCAGCCAGCCCGTCACGCGCCGCACGCCCCACCAAATGGACTGCCCCACCGCCGAGATCCCAAACAGCTGCAAGTACATCTGCGCGGCGGCGATCAAGGCACAGAACCCGGGCCCGTAAGTCTGCCACAGCAGGTGCTCATAATTCCAGAACAACCGCTGCGCTCCGTACATGACGGCAAAGCCGCAAAGCCACAACAGCGTGAACACCAAGACACCCTGCCAGCGCAGGTTCTTATCTTTTTCCCACCACCGTCCGCAGGCCATCGGCACCAGCCAACCCAACAAAGAGAAGGCATAAAAGGCATAATACACAGACAGCGGCGTATGCCATAAATACAGCCCCAACGGTATCGGCATCGCCATCAGCCAATACGCGGTCACCCGCAACAGCATCGACTTACGCATACGTGCTTCCGGCATATTCTCCTCCTTAGTACAGAATATTATAGCACAGCAATCCGCTACTCCCGTAACATAAGAATTAAAATAAATAAAAAGCGAATCATCGGCTGCGAGCACGCCCCGCCGCGCGTTTCTCCGAGCGACTTGCCGCGGCCGAACGCCGCCGTTGTGATATAATCTAATCGAATGACTACATGATAACTACACCTGACCATACTACCGAAAAGGAGACTGCCATGGCTACATTTACCGGTCTGGGAATCATCCCGCCGCTTGCCGCGCCGTTGGAGCGCAAGGGCATTCGGGTACCGACCGCAATCCAAATCCAAGCGATCCCGAATATCTTCAAAGGACGGGATATTCTCGCCCAAAGCCGCACCGGCACGGGCAAAACACTCGCCTTCCTGCTCCCCCTGCTGCAACAGGTGCGGCGGGACGAAGCGAAAGAACAAGTCCTCATCCTGACCCCGACGCGGGAACTGGCGCGGCAAATCTATGCCGTAGCCCGGCCGCTGGCGGAAGCGATCGGCGTCGATGCGATAAACGTAACCGGCGGCGCCACGCTCGAAAACCAGCTGGCAAAACTGAAACGCCGCCCGCATGTCCTCATCGGCACGCCGGGACGCCTCCTGGATCACCATCACCGCGGCACCGTCACCTTGACATCCGTCCGCCAGATCGTCCTCGACGAAGCGGATCAGATGCTCGCCCTCGGCTTTCTCGCCGAAATCCGCGCGCTGCTCGCTGCCACGGCGAAAAGCCGGCAACTGCTGCTCTTCTCCGCCACCCTGCCGCAAAACGTACGCAACCTCGCCCGCTCCGTCATGCGCAGCCCGGTGACACTCACGGCGGACGCCGGCGGCGATGTCATCCTCGATGCGATCGAGCAACGCATCTACATGCTGCGGGAAGAAGACAAAACGGAGTTTCTGCAACAACAGCTGCAGGAATTCAACCCCTACCTGGCGATCATCTTCTGCAACACGAAGGAACGAGCCGCGCAGCTCACCGCCGAACTGGCGCGCGCGGGACTGCCCGTCGAAGAATTGCACGGCGACCTGTCACAAAGCACCCGCAATCGCATCCTGCGCGAATTTGCCAAGGGGCGCTTCCCCTACCTCGTCGCTTCCGATATCGCCGCCCGAGGCATTGATATCGAAGGCGTCTCCCACGTCTTCAACTACGATGTACCCGGCGATGTGGACTACTACATCCATCGCATCGGTCGTACCGGCCGCGCCGGCGCAACGGGACTTGCCGTGACCTATGTCACGGACAAAGACATCGGCCGCCTGCGGCGCATCGAAGCGCGCATCGAGCAGCCGCTCGTCAAATATGACCGCGAAGGCAATGTGAAAATCCGCCGCGGCCGCCCGAGAAAAACGCGCGCCATCCTGCCCGGAGACTATCAGCCGACCAAGGAAAAAGCGCACAAACAACAACACGGCGGCACCAATACCCGCCGCCGCAAAGCCAAACCCACCCCCGAACGCAAACGCAAAACAAAAAGAGGAAAACGGAGCCGCTAGACGGCTCCGGAGATAATAAGGAGATCCCATGAAAATCTTGGCTGTCCGCATGGACAAAATCGGTGACACCATCCTTTCCGTCCCCGCCTTCAACACCTTGCGCCGCATGTATCCCGACGCGCACCTGACGATCCTCACCAATGCCTACAGTGCGCCTGTTTTGCAACGCCTGCAGCTTGCCGATGAGTTTATTATTCATCGCCTCGGCGCGGAAGATACTACCATTAAGACCGTAAATGACGGGCATTACGATCTGTTGGTCGCGTTGCACGATATCAAAGAAACGGCGCAACTGTGCAAACATTTCACGATTCCAAAAAGTCGGTCCTTGGCGGCCGCCGCAGCAAAACAGGAGTGCCTATCCGGACGGATTCCCCCAAAACCGACTGCATTATGAAGATCTGTCGCTGATCCGGCATGAAACGGAATACACGCTGGAGATCATTCGTCACCTCGATCCCGAGTTGTACGAAACACACCGCACCTTGGATTTTCACCTGACTTTGCAGCCGGCTGAAGACTTGCGCGCCGCACATTTCATCGAAGAGCACGACCTGTGTGCGCCGCTCCTCTTTGTCACCCCCGCCATCGACGTCTCCGGACTCACGCTTGCCCCTGCGGACTGGGCGCGCGTCCTGCGGGAATTCCACGCTCGGCAACCGGACTGGCAAATCGTTTTGGGTTGCTATCGGCCGGAAACGGCGGCAAACGCCACACCGTTCGCTCGCACTGCCGACAGCGAGTGTGAACTCTGCCTCCAAATACAGCAGCAGCTGACTTTCCCGACACATCTTTTCGTCAATTCCGACAGTTTCTTCTATACCTTGGCGATGATCAAACGCAGCACACTTTTTCTCGGCCCGAGTACGGCAACCTTTCACGCCGCTTGGACGCAAGGCGTTCCCGCGGTCGGTATTTTCGGCAACGAACCGAATCATTGCAAAGAACGCTGGGGAATTCTCACCGGCCGCGGCGCGCACCTGGTCATGAACGAATGCAAGGATTACGCCCGTACCGGCTCCCGCCCGCTACGTCGCTTGCGCCGGCTGCGATACAGCATAAAAAAGCGGCTGCACAAACTATACTATGGCGAGTTTCGCCCCAAAATGTACTACAGCCGTTTTGATACGCAAAAGGCACAAGAACTGCAACAATTGCTGACCCGAGTCTGTCAACGTATTCTCTCGGAATAAAAAGAAGTCCCGCCGCACGGCGAGACTTCTTTTTATTTTTATTCCGCCACCGCCGCCAATACTTCATCCACTTCAATATCGGCAATATGCTGGCTTCGCTTCGTATTCAAAACCAAACGGCAACCCTCCGTCACCAACGGCATCCACTCCGGATTCTTGAGCCGCATCAAAACCACCTGCGGCTTGTGCAATAAAGCGGCAAGATGCATCACGGACGTCTCCACCGTGATGATCCGATCGCTGCGCTGCAGCATCGCCGGCAATTCCCAAAAATCATCCCGTGCGGTGAACGGCTGCACATGAGTTAATCCCTCGGCAGCAATCATCTCCCGAATACGCTCCTGATCCGACGGCAGACCGTTCACGAAAAACTCTGCCTCCGCGTACTGTTCCCGCTGCTGCAAGGCGCGAATGCAGGCGCCGACCTTCGGCAACGGCCAGCTGCGCTTACGATTTTTCGCAAACGGATTGATAAAAACAACACATCTCGTTTCGTCTATCCCCTCTTGCGCCAGCACCGCCGCCAATTGCGAAGTCGCTGCCGCCGGAACGGCCATGGTCGCTTTTTTCTCCCAATCCATGACGGGCATCGCCGCAATTGTCGAGAAAAAGAAATTATAATTTTGGATAATGCGCGGAAAACGTTTCGGATTCTCCGGTACCGCAAAATCTGCCAACCGGTCGAATGCCCGCCGATCCCGTCCGAGTTTCCACCAACGCGCCGCCAAATCCCAGGAAATCACCAGACCCTCGCCCGCAATGATGCGGCAATAGCGCGTCGTCTCCAAGCGGCCGCGACTTGCGAAAGAAATCACCGCATCGTATCGCTCGGCGCGAGCATGGGCAATCGTGTCTTCCAACGTGCCGCCGGCGTACATTTCCGTATACACATGCCGAAACAGCCCCAAGCCTTCCGCCCATTGACAGATAATCGGATTGACCAATACCCCGCTGCCGCGGTGAAAGCGATTCCCGTAAAACGCCTCGTCAAACAACACATCCGCCTTGATTTGCGGATACATCGCGCAAAACTCACGAATCACCAGGTGCAAATAAGCGAAATCGCCCAGTGCCATCGGCAACACGAACAGAACCTTTTTCGCGCTTTTTACGGTTTCAATAACTTCTTCTCGTTGCATAAACATCCCGTCTCCCGAAATCATTTCTACTATTATACTATAATCCACACGGCTTGACCTCTCTATGCATACCTGCACAGAGTTATGATGTATAATTAGAGGTAACCAAGTCCTTTTATAATTTCGGCAAGTTATGGCCGGAATTTGATTCGTTATTATGTCATACCGCCAAGATAGATAAACAACCGCTTATACCGGAACCTCTCCGCTTAAGTTATCTCGGCATTTACCGATACATGGTGGAAAACCGAGCTCCTTATCTTTTTATTATGAAAGACGATATATTTTTCGATCAGAAGTTTGTCGATTTGTTGCCAAAGCTGGAAAAGTTCGTCCGAGAACAAATGTTGCATAAAGCGGCCGTGCTGTTTCCTACGACACAATTTCAATACACGGAACAAGTCGCATCTCTCACTCAAAATATTTCCGTCTGGCAAACAGAGTACGGTATCGGCACATCTGCCTATTTTCTGACTCTTGAAGGTGCGCGCAACCTCTTGCAAGTGCAGACTCTGGTTCGTTGGGAGATAGATGCTTGGAAGTTTTATTACTACCTGGGCGCAATAAATGACATCTATGCATTAAGCGAAGAGCTTACCTATGTTCGTGATGAAATCTTCGCCTCTACCATTGACTCCGGCTCCACGAGAAAAAGGAAAAACACCCCTTTACGTTCATTGCGTCGCCATGCCCGGTTTTTACAATGTATGCTGGCGCAACCAAACGCAGCGAACTGTTTCTCTCGTTATCTCAAGTCACGTTTCAATAGATTCACGACCCGTTCTGCTGAACACGTATAACACTAGGGAGATACTATGAATACCACTATTCCTAAATTACTGCATTACATTTGGGTGGGAGGAGAGCCTCTGCCTGACACTGTTATCGCCATGTTAGACACTTGGAAAAAGTTTTGTTCTGATTATCAGATTATTCGTTGGGATGAAAACAACTTCGATATTTTCCGCAATCGGTACGCCGCTGAAGCGTATTCCGAAAGGAAATGGGCATTCGTTAGTGATTATATTCGCCTGTCGGTTTTATATGAGCACGGCGGAATCTACATGGATACCGATGTGGAAGTTCTTCGTCCTTTGGATCGCTTTCTTCACCACCAATTCTTTTCGGGCTTCGAAAACGAAACCATGTATCCCACCGCGATCATGGGCGCGGAACCCAAAAACGCCTATGTTCAGTACTTACTAAAGGAATATGACAATATTTCATTTTACAAAAGAAGATTCCCCAAAAAACTCGACTACAAAACCAATGTACGCCGTATAACGGAAGCTACAAATGCCCTGTATCATATCAACTTAAAAGATACAGGCATCCCCCTTGAGTTCGCTCCCAATCACTTCTCATCTATCCGAAAGACTACTTCTGCCCCAAATCCTATCAAACCGGCCTGATTCAGTTGACCGATAATTCGTACACCATCCATCATTTTAACGGAAGTTGGGTGCGAAAGAGCAAGTTCAAAAAAGCAAGGCAACGAATTAAGCAAATGTTTTCTCAATAAAAATCACCCCGAAATTCTTCGGGGTGATTTTTATGCCATCCGTCTTATGCCGTCGGCTGTGTGTCGGCTTGCTCTTCGGCCGCAGCCGCTTGGCTTTTGGCTTCGGCGATATTCGCCTCCCAACACTCGCGCAGGCGGATATAGCTTTGGCGGCGGATTTTCGCATCGCGTTCCGTCTTGGCAAAAAGCTCTTCCGCTCGTTCCGGGAAGAGTTTACGCAGCGAGGAGAAGCGCACTTCGCCCATGAGGAAATCGCGGAACGGCGCTTTCGGCTCGCGAGAATCGAGGGAGAAGGGGTTTTTCCCCTGCTCGATCAGTGCCGGGTTGTAGCGGTAGTTGCACCAGTAGCCGCATTCTACGGCGCGGCGCGCTTCTTCCTGCGAAAGTCCCATCCCGCCTTGCAGGCCGTGGGAGATACAGGGCGAGTAGGCGATGATCAGCGACGGCCCCGGGTACGCTTCCGCTTCGGCGATTGCCCGGAGCGCCTGATTTTTATCCGCGCCCATGGCGATCTGTGCGACATAGACATAGCCGTAGCTCATGGCCATCATGCCGAGATCTTTCTTGCGTGTATTTTTACCGCCGGCGGCAAATTTGGCGACTGCCGCGGCCGGTGTCGATTTCGAGGACTGACCGCCCGTATTGGAGTAGACCTCGGTGTCGAGGACGAGCACGTTCACATCATTCCCGGCTGCCAGTACGTGATCCAAGCCGCCGTAACCGATATCATATGCCCAGCCGTCGCCGCCGATGATCCACTGCGAAGGTTTGAGGAAATACTCGCGGTATTCGTGCAATTCCGCCAGCCGTTCGTCGTCACTTGCCTGCAGCAGCGCGAGGACGCAATTCGCCCGGTCGCGCGTGCCGGCGCCTTCGTCCCGGCGGTCGTACCATTCGGTGAGCGCCGCGGCAAGATCGCCGCCGAGTTCCGGCAGCAGTGCCGCGACTTTTGCCGCCAGCCGTTCCCGCAACGTGCGGTTGCCGACGAACATCCCGAGCCCGTATTCCGCATTGTCCTCAAAGAGCGAATTCGCCCAGGCGGGGCCCTGTCCGGCCGCATTCGTCGTGTACGGCATGGACGGCGCGCTGGCACTGTAGATCGAGGAGCAGCCGGTCGCATTGGCGATCAGCATACGATCGCCGAACAGCTGTGTCACGAGTTTCACATAGGGCGTTTCGCCGCAGCCCGAGCAGGCGCCGGAGAATTCGAAGTACGGCTTTTCGAACTGGCTGCCTTTTACCGTTTCTTTCCGCATGGGGTTCGGTTTTGCCGGCAGGCTCATGGCGTAATCCCAAAGCGGTTGCTTGTCGATTTCTTCTTCGATCGGGCGCATGACGAGTGCTTTCTGTTTCGCCGGGCAGACTTGGGCGCAGTTGCCGCAGCCGTAGCAATCTTCCTGGGAAACGACGATCCGGAATTTCAGGCCTTTCGCGCCCATGGCTTCGCGCACGATAAAACCTTCCGGCGCGGCGGCCGCTTCCTCTTCGGTGGCCAATACCGGCCGAATGGTGGCGTGCGGGCAAACGAACGAGCACTGGTTGCACTGAATGCAGTTTTCCGGGATCCATTCCGGCACCATGGTCGCCGTGGCGCGTTTCTCATACTGACTCGTACCGCACGGGAATGTCCCGTCCGGCAGCGCGCGGAAGGCGGACACCGGCAGATCGTCGCCCGCCTGGCGGTTCATGACATCGCAGATTTGACGGACGAATTCCGGCCGCGGCCGGTTCGCCATGCTTTCTTCCGTCTCCACCGCATGCCGCCAGCTTTCGGGGATCGTCACTTCCTGCGGCGCTTGGATGCCGAGGTCGATCGCCGCATGGTTCATCGCCACGACGGCATCGCCCTTATTGCTGTAGCTGGCGACGACGGCATCTTTCAGGTAGCGCACCGCATCTTCCACCGGGATGACCTTCGTCAGCGCGAAAAACGCCGCCTGCATGAGCATATTGATCCTGCCGCCGAGCCCGATCCGGCGCGCCAATGTCGCCGCATCCATGATGTAGAAACGGGCTTTTTTCTGCGCCAATTTCCGTTTCATGAGCGCCGGCAATTCACGTTCCAATTCCTCGGGCGTCCAGGTGCAGTTCAGCAGGAACACGCCGTTTTCTTTCAGCCCGCGGAGCAAATCGTATTCGTAGACATAGGCCTGCCGGTGACAGGCGATGAAGTCCGCATCGTGGATCAGGTACGGCCGCCGCAGCGGCACATTGCCGAAGCGCAGGTGCGAGATCGTGACCCCGCCCGATTTTTTCGAGTCGTAGGCGAAATATCCCTGTGCATACATGTCCGTATGGTCGCCGATGATCTTGATCGCGCTCTTGTTCGCGCCGACCGTTCCGTCCGAGCCGAAGCCCCAGAATTTGCAGGCGATATGCCCGTCCGCGACCGGCGGTGCGGGTATGCGCGGCAGCGAGAGTTTCGTCACATCGTCGACGATGCCCAGCGTGAAGTTGTGCCGCGGGCGTTCCGCCGCTAAGTGGGCGAATGTCGCGAGCAGGTCTTCCGGCAAGACGTCCTTCGAGCTGAGCCCGTAGCGCCCGCCGACCACGCGAATATCGCGATCGGAGGCGGCCACGGCGGCCTGCACGTCGAGGAAGAGCGGCTCGCCGAGTGCGCCGGCTTCCTTCGTGCGATCCAGTACGCCGATCGTCCGCACCGTGGTCGGCAATTCCTTCAGGAAATGTTCCAGCGAGAACGGCCGGAACAGGTGCACGGTCACGACACCAACCTTTTCGCCGCCGGCGTTCAGTATATCGGCGGCTTCGCGCGCCACATCGCAGACCGAGCCCATCGCCACGACGACACGCTCCGCATCGGGCGCGCCGTAGTAATTGAAAAGGCGATAGTCCGCACCCGTGATTGCATTGATCTTATTCATATATTTTTCGACGATCGCGGGCAATGCGAGGTAGTGCGTATTCGACGCTTCGCGGTTTTGGAAGTAAATATCCGGATTTTGCGCCGTACCGCGGATGACCGGCCGATCGGGATGCAGCGAGCGCGCGCGGAATGCCGCCAGAGATTCCGTATCCAAGAGTCCCGCCAGATCGTCATATTCCAGCACTTGTATTTTCTGGATTTCGTGGCTGGTACGGAACCCGTCAAAGAAATTGATGAAAGGCACGCGTCCTTCGATCGCCGCCAAATGCGCGACGGCCGACAGATCCATGACTTCCTGTACGCCTTCTTCGCAAAGCATGGCACAGCCGGTAGCCCGCGCCGCCATGACGTCCTGATGATCGCCGAAGATGCTCAGACTGTGCGAAGCGAGCGAGCGCGCCGCCACATGGAATACGCCCGGCAGCAATTCACCCGCCACTTTGTACATGTTCGGAATCATCAACAGGAGACCCTGCGAGGCGGTGTATGTCGTCGTCAACGCACCCGCCTGCAGCGAGCCGTGAAACATCCCCGCCGCGCCGCCTTCCGACTGCATTTCCACGACCTGTACCGGCTGGCCGAATATATTCTTGCGACCGTTCGCCGCCCATTCATCGACCGTCTCCGCCATCGGCGAGGACGGCGTGATCGGATAGATCGCCGCCACTTCCGTGAACGCATACGAAACGTGCGCGGCCGCCGCACAACCGTCCATTGTCTTCCATTTCATCGCTGCCACCCCTTTATCTTTACTTGCCAAACGCTGTTAAAAATAGTAACATAATATTGATGTATGACTAAAACGCATACACTGACACATACCATTTACGAGTTCATTGTATTTATTATAAGCCATTCTCGACAGAGGGGCAATGCAAGCGGCAGTACGGGAGGCAAGTCATGGATTTTCATCATTTGAAGTATTTTACGGAAGTGGCGCAGAGGAAGAGTTTCAGCAAAGCGGCACGCCACCTTCATATCTCGCAGTCGGCGATTTCCCGCACGATCAAAGCGCTCGAAGAAGAGCTCGGTGTCGTGCTGTTTTTGCGTAATGCCAAAGCGGTGGAACTCACCGATGCGGGTGCGATTTTTTTGAATCACGCCAAACGCAGCGTGGTCATGTTCGAACATCTCAAGACGGATTTTGAAAACGAGTTCAAGCTGGAGCAGGGCTCCGTGCATATCGGCCTGCCGCCGATCACCGACGCGCAAGTCTTTGCCCATTTGCTCGGGGAATTCAAAAAGCGGTACCCGCAAATCGATCTGGAGCTGTACGAGTACGGCTCGAAAAAGGTCGAGATCGCCGTGCAGGAAGGGCTCACGGATCTCGGAATCATTTGCACACGGCCGAAGAAAGATTACGAATCCTTCTTCCTGTTGGAGGATCCCGTCTGCGTTCTCCTGCCCGAGGAACATCCCCTGGCAAGCCGCAAAGAAATCCCGCTGCACGACTTGGAAAAGGAATCGTTCGTCCTGTATCGCGATGATTTCAATTTGCATGACGAAATCATCCAGCAGTGCAAGCAGGCGGATTTCACGCCGAATATTGTGTTCGAAACGGCGCAGCGCGACCTGATGATCCAGACGGTGCGCGCCGAGCTGGGTGTCGCCCTGCTCCCGAGCCGTCTCTGCCCGGCCTACGAGGGCAATCGCATCGCCGTGCGGCCGCTGCAGGGCATGCCGATCATTCACCGGCTCTATGTCATCTGGCGCAAGGGGCATTATCTCTCCCACGCGGCCAAACTCTGGCTGCAATTCGCCGAAGAGCAAACCGCCGCTTCGCTCAAAGCCGCCACCCGCGTATGAAGCATTTCCGTTTGGCGGCGGAGCACCGCCGGCGGCTGTTCTTGGCCTTGCCCTGGCTGCTCCTCTTGGCGGCACTGTACTTTC
Source organism: Veillonellaceae bacterium (assembly GCA_022771805.1). GTDB lineage: Bacteria > Bacillota > Negativicutes > Veillonellales > Negativicoccaceae > JALELM01. Next base: position 16,049 of record JALELM010000012.1, read on the forward strand.
TATGGCAGCTGGACGCACGGGTGACTGCCTTGGAAAACGAGTTGCAGACCGTCCGCAGCGATACGCCGGGGCAACCGCCGGCACGGCTGACGAATCTCGAATTCATCATCAACGCTCACAGCGAGCAGTTGAAGAAAACCGAGCGCGATATCTACCGCTTGCAAAGCGCCCAGACGGATCTGGACTGGCGGCTGCGTAAGCTGTATTGGCAAGAACCGCAGAACCGCGAATAGCGTTCCTTTTCGTTACCGCTCCCGGATCCGGCGCACTTTCGCTCTTCGCAAGTCGGCGGATACATTTCGGCAGCGGAGATGTGTTGCGGCACAAATAAAGAACACCCGCATTGCCCTCGGCAATGCGGGTGTTCTTTATTTTCCTTCCGTGTTCCATGTATAGATACGATATTCCCGCGTTATGACCAGCCGGCCGTCCGCGGTAAGATCCCTCCGGCAGCGTTCCCACATGGCGTCTGTTTCTTCTGCCGTCGGTGCGGCGGTCGTCCATTCCCGCCATTCCTTTGCGATGCGTTCCCGGCTGATCGGCAACCGCCACGTGCCGTATAGCCGTTCGACTTGCGGCGCGTAGCCGAGCGCGGCGGGTATTTCCTCGAGCAGCAGGTAGTCTTCCCGCTCCGGCAGACCTGCGCCCGCCTCGGTGAAATACGCCGCCAGCGCCGAGGAATGCCGCGTGCGGACAAGGAGCACGCGCTTTCGTGCCGTTTCCTGCATGCGCCGCAACGCCGCCACTATGTCGCGGATCCGATAGAGAGAGTTCACCACGAACACCGCGTCCGTCCGCTCGCCGTCGTACATTTCCCACTTGCACGGCACGACGGTCAGCGCGGCTGCGGACGGCACCCGCCGCCGAAGCGCACGCCGCATGGCCGCCGACGGTTCGACACCGATGACTCGTTTCCCGCTCGCCAAGAGCGGCAACGTAAAATTGCCGCTACCCGGGCCGATTTCCGTCACACTCGCACAATCCGCCAGCAACTCCTGCACGCGCCGACCGAGCGCCGGTACCTGCGTGTATATATTGTGCGTCGCCGCATAATTTGCCGCCAAACGTTCCCAGACGGCTTCCTCCGCCCGGTCGTCACGATTGCGCTCCTGCCGCGCGCCCGGCTCGCACCAACCCATCGTGCGCTCCCAGCGCGCCGCCAACTCCTCGATTCCCGCCATATTCCGTCCCCTCCTTCGTCCCATTGTAGCAACTCACCGAGGATCTGTCACCTGCATCGCAAGGCAGGAAAAATACTGTTGCGATAATGGTGCAACAGCAAGTATTCTCTCCTTTACTTCCGGTGCGCAACCCGCTATGCTGGAAGAAAGGAGGCTACCATGTACAAAACTCTCGCAACCGCTCTCGCTGTCTGTCTTGCCGTCTCGTGCCCTGTGCCGCACGTGTTCGCCGCGCGGAACTGCCCCGCGGACAGGGCGTATTGCAGCGTCTACGATTACAGCACGACTACCTACGGCGACGACGGCTCGCGATACACGACCTACTCGAACGGCTACGGCACCACCACCTACGGCGACGACGGCTCGCGCTACATGACTTACTCGGACTGCGGCGAGCCGTACCGCCCGTTCGTCCAAGCTCCCTGCGCTGCCGAGCCGGAAGATCCGGAAGATCCGCTTGATTACCTTTTTCCCTGTTGCGTCGGCTACTGAGCCGGCGCTTTTTTCTTGCGAAAAAATGAACGCCGCCAATCCGAAGGTTGACGGCGTTCCCCCTGTCCCACCCTGCGAAAATCAGTTTGCCGGTTGTAACCGTAATCCGTGCTGCGTACACTCGTAACGGTATTCCGTGAATGTCCTGTGCCCGTCAATGGCCGGCACCCCCTTCGGCACGAAGGGTAGTATGCCGCAAACATCCATGATCTGTTGTGCAAACTCGCCTTTTCGCCGCACCGCGGTCCTGCGACCGCATAATCGAACGACGCAGTTATATAACGGCGCCGTTCCCCCTGTCCCACCCGCGAAAATCAACTTGTTGGTAGTAAGATTACACGGTACACTGTTCTCATGGAACTGTACGCACGTAACTGTCCTCGGCAACGCACAGCGACGACTCTCGCGTACACTGACGAAGTTTTACAAGCTCGCCTTTTCGCTGACCTGTATGGATATACACCGATTTACTCGATGTCTATCTCCCAATTCGCCGCCTGAATGGCTGCGTCCAGCTCTCTTGCCCGGCGGGCAAAATCATCCGCCTTCTTTTCCAATTCCGTTACATCGACAAGACAGATGTTGCGGATTTCTTTCTGCGAATACCGTTCGACCTGGCCGTTGCGTGCGGTTTGTGCCAGCCCGCGGAACCGCCCCGTCTGCGACTGCCATTCGTCCCGCTGCACCAGCGCATCGCCCAAAGTCATCCCGTTCGGCAATGTCGCCGTCGCGTTCACTTTATTGATCTTCATGATAAGTGCGGTCAATGCCCGCGAAACAATTTCCATCTGCCGAATCAAGTGATTCGGTTCTTCGACCGGATCATTCCCTTCCTGCACGACCAAGTTCCCATCTGCACGACTGCGTAAGTTCGACAACTTGATCCTCAGTTCCTTGCGTTCGAGTAATGCTTCTGCCAGTCTCATTTGCGTACCTCCTTCGTCGCAATTCCTTCTTCTTCTCATCTGCCCGACCAGCATAGCACGCCCGCGCCCGACAGGCAAGGGGCAACATCGCCCGAAACGGGGAAAATTTCGCGGCACATCCCGTTTCCGTCTCATCGGGAGAAAAACAGCAGCTTATACCCGTTTTTACAAACAAAAAGCAGAGACTTTATTGTCTCTGCCATTGTTCTTTCGTGTACGATTCTTCCGAATAGGATTTCTCCGTAGCCGGTTCGTCTGCAATCCAATTAAAACCCTCCAGTACGATGCCGAGCGCCAGGCCGATCAGCAGACCGGTTACGAAATCTTTCAGACCCGCACCTATCGCTGCGCCCACACATAACCCCATACATATGCCGGAGCCGTAATGAATAATCGGTTCCGTGCCTCCTTCTCCCCGGTTCATGCCGCCACCTCCTTGAATTGCCTTACTACTTATATTTTTTTATTATATGTTGGCATTAACTATACGCAATCCGGCCAAGGAAGTCAATAGCAAATCGCCGCCGCGCGTTTTTTACATAATAAAAAAGATCGGGATGCCGCAACGCTGCATCCCGATCGTCTGTTGAAATTCGTTCGCGCTTATCTCCCGCGCACATTCGCCTGCGCCGAAACGCGCCGGCAAGCAGGCGGGATCCGTCCCCGGCAGCGCCGTCACTCCTCGTCCCCATCCTTGTCGCCATGCCGACTGAGCACCCAGCCGAAACCGACGCCGACACACATCCCGGCCGTCAGCCCCGTCTCCATATTCCCCAAGAAAGAACCGAGCACGACACCGACCAACACCCCGAGCACGATGAACGGCCCCAGACCCGTCTTTTCCTTGTCGTCCCGCATATTCCTTCCCCCTCTCTTGCCGCACGGCAACCGCCGCAGCACCGAACGTCTATGTTCTTATTTCTTCTGCAACAGCAGGGGAATTCCTTTTTCGTGTTGCACCCGGCGCGCTATACCCGTTTCACTCGGCACGCGCCGGGCAAGTATCAGTTCAGCTTCAGGCCGCGCACCCATTCTCGAACCGCGCGTTCGTTCGGATTTTCCGAAAACCGTTTCCCGTCGAGCCAGTCGCCCGTTCCCGCCATTCCCGCAAGATGAATACCGCTGTCGCCCACTCCGGAGCTGGCGGACGTGCAGAAGGGAATGACCGTTTTCCCGCTAAAATCGTTATCTCGGATAAAGCGGTTGACTACCCAAGGCGCTTCTTGCCACCAGACGGGATAACCGAACAGAACCACATCGTACTCGCTCCAATCGGGCACCTGCGTAGACACCAGCTCGGTGTCCTGCAGCGATACGTCATTGTGCTCTCGGATCACGCGGCTGTTGTCGTCCCGCCAGTTCAAATCCGACTCGGAATACGGCTGTACCGGCGCCGGTTCAAATATATCCGCCTTCATTTCATCGGCAACTAAACCGCTGCTGGATCTGTCCGATTTATACGGCCACATCCTCATGATGGCAAAAGAAGGAGATTCCTACACGAACGACCGTCTCCGCAACGACCTGAAAACAAATCATCCCGCCATTCGGATTGAAGACACCGCGCATTTTTATGACATGTCCGTGTTCAACCGCTGTGTCGAAACCGGCAATGTCCTGCTGCTGATGGAATGCCGGGAAGACGTCCACCCCGGCCTGGCCAGCATCCCGGCAAAATGGGACTACAGCCTTCCCTACGGACTCCTGTACCCCCTGCACCCGACAGAGGACGTCAACCGCTTCGTACACGCCGTGAAAACGTGTATATGAACCGCCGAAAGCGCCCCGCACTTCGCCGGCACGCGAAACCGAATACCCGCCCATAAAAAGAGGGCCGGAGATTGTTTCTCCGGCCCTCTTTTTTGTTACCATTCGCGACAGCACGATAGTCGGCCGCCGTGGTGGTCACCGCTCGCACTCGCCCCGCCTGTCCCGGCGATTCCGCCAACGCTCGCACGGCGGGTGCGCCGTGTCAGTTTTCTTCTCTATAATCGGCTTATACGTATTCTCGAATTCAATAGGAAACAATACCTTCAATCTCCCTTACGTAATTCACAAACCTACCAAGAGTCCATATGCGATCTCGTTTTTCCTTCGGATATGCCGAATGATAAGCTTTGGGAACTACAAGAATTACTTTTTCAGCCTGCATCTCATCCATCTGCGCCGCCGATATCCCCTGTTGCATAGTACAAAGATATTTATTCTCATCGCGAAGTCTGTCTGCCTCATTAAGTATTTGTCGCCATCTGTCTTGGCAGGTAGTCTTGGCTGCCAATGTGCAAAGTTTCTCAATTCCAAATGTCATATCACGATATGCTTCCTCTGAAGGGAATAAAAAATCCGGCTTTTTGTTTCCTTCTGTTACAGCTTGTGCTGCATAGTGTATTTTATTCTCATCAAAAATTGCAGAAAGATGATGTTCGAGGCTCTTCCCGGCGCGGCTTTTTCGCCGATTAAGCACCCGGTTTGCCATAACAACAAAATCATCAACCGAGGCAAATCCACTGGCTACAATATCCCCGTACCTTGCATGTTCAATAGCCCGGAAAAGTGTGTATTCCTGATCCGTCCACCTTAGAAGAATGATGTCGGGATCTTTTACTGCAAGCATTTGATTCAAATGCACTTGGTTCTGGATAGGAAGGGCAAAGCGAGATGGCTACTTATTCCTTAGCAACAACGCCGCGACTGCGCGACCGCTCTGCTCACTTTTCGCCGTGTCCGGGTACGGTCTCTACGGTTCGCATCCCCGTCCGAAGTGGTCATCCGCTATCGCATCCAGCTGCGCGGCGATTTCCGCAAACTCCCGGTTCAAGTCGAGTGTCTTGACGCTGATTCGATTGCCGCTCATCTCGTATGTATTGTCCGGCTGAATATTTTCGTCCGTTCGGGCATAGAGCAGCATGCCGGATACCGTGTGCGGGGCGTTGCCAAATACCGCCGCTTTGTTCTTCACGTAGGTGAAAATCTGGTAGAGATGCGGGGAGCGGACGGTGTGGACATCATACCGCTCCTGCGTGGTGTGCTCATAATACTTGGCATCGATGATCAGCACCTTGTTTCCCTGCGTGAGCGTAATGTCGCTCTGCATGGCCGGCAGCATGGTGCCGATGCCGTCGTCCAACGCCCACGGGATCTGCGCCGCCGTCGCTTTCACCTGCGGACGTTCCTGCGCGTAGTATTCGAGGACGAATTTCTCATAGAGCCGATTCATCCGCTGCTCATCAATGAAGGTCGCCAGTTTATATGCACCGTCCTCGGTTGTCAGGAGCATACCCTCAAGAAGCAATTGGCAAAGGCTGACGAGCATCCGATAGGTGTTATTATTGCGCTGAAAGCGAATGGCCGGCCAGTGAATCGAGGTCGGCTCAATCGTATCAACACGCGAGAAGAACAGCATTTCCTTTTTCAGATCCGTCTTGTACTCTGTGTCCACCTTGGCATGGCGCAGCAGTATCATCATCGTTGTTTTCAAGATCTGATTGAGCAGATTATTCTCCGAAAGCTCATCATACTCGCAGGTCAACGCCCGTTTTCCGGCCAGGTGGTTTTGCATCGTTCCGCGCATATCAATCCTGCCGCGCACTACCGCAATATGCTCCTTGTGATTGAGATATTCACGATAGAGACCCTGTTTCAACTGTCTGCCGATGCCCTTAGCGAGAATGGCGGCAAAAAGGTTGTGGAGATTGTCAAATTCCTCCGCCGCCACACTCTCGTAGCCGTCCTGTTTCAACGTGGTAAACGCATAGGAGAGCATGTAGTATATGTTTTTTATGAAGATGCTCTTATCCTTTGTCATAGAAATACGCCCCGAAGGTCGTTTTCCCAGTGCTGAAGTTTGTCGGTCTCGTCAAACCAATACTCGGCGAGCATCGGGAGGACCTCGTAATCCACCACCGCACGTAGCCACTCCTTGTTGCATTCCTCCCTGCCGCAGAAATAGCTGTGCCCGATGCAAAAACCCTTGCCGAGAGATTTATCTCGCGCGATTTCCTGATTCAATTCCTTCATTTTATCGATGAGCGCATTCAACGTCGCATCGTTTAGGCTGCTTTGGTACTTTCTAAAGCCGTCGGAGTCAAATCCCGGCTCCATCTCGAAGAAGCTGAAGCGGCGGCGAAGGGCATAGTCGATCATGGCAAGGCTCCGATCGGCAGTGTTCATCATGCCGATGATGTAGAGGTTTTCCGGCACGGAGAACGGAAGTCCGCTGTAGGGGAGCGTGGCTTTTGTGCCCCTGTAGTCGCGCTCGATCAGCATGAGCAGCTCGCCGAAGATTTTGCTCATGTTGCCGCGGTTGATCTCGTCGATGATAAAGAAGAAATCCTCGCCCGGTCGGCCGGCGGCCTTTTGGCAAAAGCGATGGAAGACGCCGTAATGCAGTTCAAAGCCGTCCTTCTCCGGCCTGTATCCCATCACAAAATCCTCATAGGAATAGTTCTGATGAAACTGCACCAACTCGATACGGCTCTCGTCCTTCTTGCCCATCATGGCATAGGCGAGCCTTTGGGCGGCAAAGGTCTTGCCGACTCCCGGTGCCCCCTGCAGGATGATATTCTTTTTATTCTCCAGCACCTTGACAAGTGTTTCATAACGCGCCGCGGTCATGTAGACCTCGGCCAAAAAGTCGTCCTTGCTATAGCTGTCGGTCGATTGTTGCTCCGGGGGATTTCCCTCGCGAATCAAGTCGATGATAAAATCGTATTCTTCTTTCGTCAGTTTGAAAAGAGTGCCCCGCGGCTTCTGAAAATACTCCATGCGCTCCAACTCGGGACATTCCGTTAAGGTTTGAAGGTCGACGGGTGACAACAGGTTTTCAATCTTCTGAAAACAAATCTTCTCTCCGTCCTGCCGCGCGCTGATTTTTCCGATAGCCACAATCTGTTTCACGGGAGAGGATTCGTAGGCGATGACCATGTCTCCGACCTTGGCGTCGCGGAAATTCTGGAAGATTCTGCGCTTGTTGCCCTTTTCATTATAGAACGTGTATTCCTGATCCTCACCGACATCTATATTGGAGAAACTCCAGACCTTCGGATTGGCACTCAACCACCAAAACCCCCGTCTCTCTCCGGCCTCCGTTACATACAGTTTAACATCGCTCAAATCGACCCGATCCAAGGCAGCCGCCAGTTCCTCGCGCAGCTTCCAAGTAAAGCTTCCCGCCTCATCCTTCGCAGCATTCCTGCCCAAGTAGAGAATGGGCCACCAGCGGGCATTGTCATTGTCCCTCTTCATGACAGGGCAACCCGTCTTTTGGGCAACCCGGCGGGCAAGTGTTGAAGAACCGCTGTTATAGAAATTCTGCGTCCCACCGTATTTCTCGGCAAGCTGTGTGCAGGTAGCTTGGCCGCCGTAATCCTTTATGCGCTTCATGATTTCAAGGCTGCCGGGCTTAAATATCTCTCCGTCACCAAGCAGGCCAAGCCAATCATCCACGGAAAGACCCGGTTCATAGTCTGCAGGGAACCACTCTGCTTTGCTCATTGTCGTGCTCTCCTCCGAATAATTAAGAAACCGCAATGTATAGCGCGATCTTCTTCCATTTTCTGATCTTTGTGCGGAATGTTCCGAACGGTGCCACGGTATTTACATGGATGAATTTATATACTTCCCATGTGGCTGTTGTTGTCGCTTCATCCGCCCATTTTCTCCTGTGCGGCGTGAACAGTTCTTCCTCGCTCAACGAGTCAATCATGGCACAGATGGCGTTGACGTTCTCGTTCAGCTTATCTGTCAGTTCTTGCAATGACAGATGTGCGTAGGTGTCCGTGAACCACTGATACAGATCGCCCAGCTGATTCCACTTAAATTCCGCTGAGGGTGTATGTACCGGAAGACCCTTTCGTTCGTCTTCTTCCCACTTAAGAAGCAGGCTTGTCCAGCCCACCTGGTACGCAAGATTTTCTGCCGGCGTTCTGTCGACTTCACCCACCCTCGTATCTTTTAGGCATTCCGGAATATCGGCAAACTCCGAAATATATTTTTCAAACGTCTTCTGGATTTCCGCTTTCAATTCTTCTTTGCTTTCGTACTTTTTCATAAGTTGCTCCATACATTCAGCTGTATATTTCCAATATATTTTGTATTTCATAGACGCCGCGGTGGTCGCTCGCCGACTTGTCCGGTCGACAAGATCAGCCGAGTTTGTCGCCATTCGTGACGGGCTTGTCGGGCGTGATCAATACGACACCGCCGTCGCTATACGTGCCCAATACCAGTACTTCCGACATGAAGTCGGCAATCTGCCGCGGCGGGAAGTTGACCACCGCCAGCACCTGCTTGCCGATCAGTTCTTCCGGCGTGTAGCGGTCGGTAATCTGTGCGGAGGATTTTTTCTCGCCGATCTCCGCCCCGAAGTCCACTTTCAACCGGTAGGCAGGTTTTCTTGCCTCCGCGAATACTTCCGCTTCCGTAATCGTACCGACTCGCATGTCCAGCTTCATGAAATCATCAAAAGTCGCCATGAGTCCTCCTTCTTCCCCTACCGTACGTTACCCCGCATCCCCGGCACCGCCCTGCCACAACGCATCCCTTGTGCCGCGAGTCTTGGCAACGAGCGGCAACAAGCCGCCGAATGCAGCAAAACTCGCCCGTTTATGTATCCCTTGTCAGCAGTGCCACGGCCTCGATATGCATGGTATGCGGGAACATGTCGACGGGTTGGACTTGGCGGGCGCGGTAGCCGTTATTTTCCAGGATCGCGATGTCTCTCGCCAGGGTTGCCGGGTTGCAGGAGACGTAGACGATGCGTGCCGGGTTCATGGCGACGGCCGCCGCCAATACGCGTTCGTCGCAGCCGGCACGGGCGGGATCCATGACGATGACGTCCGGGCGAACGCCGTCCGCCGCCAGCATGGGCAGGATCTGCGCCGTATCGCCGGCAATGAATTCCGCTTGCGGCAAATTATTCCGCTCCGCATTCGCTCGGGCATCCGCCACGGCCGCGGGGAATATTTCCACGCCGATCACGCGCGCCGCCCGCCGCGCCAGAAAAAGGGAGATGGTTCCCGTGCCGCAGTAGGCGTCGATGACCGTTTCCTTTCCCGTCAGCGCCGCATAGTCCAGCGCCGTCCGGTAGAGGACTTCCGTCTGGACGGGGTTGACCTGGAAAAAGGATCCCGGCGAAAGCAAAAAGCGGATGTCTCCGATCTGTGCGGGGAGTTGTTCCTCGCCCCACAGGCGGTGCATCGTCGGCCCTAGGATGCGGTTCGTCCGCGCGCTTTGCACATTGTGGTACAGGGACACGAGTTGCGGCAAGCGGGCGCGCAGTTCGCGCATCCAGAGTTCCGCTTGCGAGAGTGTGTTCCCCGCCGTCACGATCACGGCCTGCAGTCGGCCGTCCGTTCCCGTGCGCCCGACGATGTGCCGGATCGTTCCCTCGCCGGTCGTTTCGTCGTAGGGGATCATTCCGTGTGTCAGGATAATTTCCCGGGCTGCCCGTAATAATGCGCTCGTGCCTTCGTCCTGCAACAGGCATTCGTTCATATCGACGATGCGGTGGCTGCCGGCTTCATAGAAACCGAGCGCGGGCGCTCCGTCGCGGTAGCCGACCGGCAGTTGGATTTTGTTGCGATAGTGCCAGGGGTTCGCCATGCCGAGCACCGGCAATACGTTTGCATCGCTATGTCCGATGCGCCGCAGGAGCGAGGTCACGCGCTCCCTTTTGAAATGCAGCTGAGCCGCATAGTCCATCGTCGCCAACGGATAGATGCCGACTTCGGGATAGTAGCCGGTCGGCGGTTCGATCCGGGCGGGTGAGGGCGTTTCAATCGCCGCCAATTCCGCCACGGCGTATTTCTTTTTCACCAGACGAATGCTCGCGCGCACGCGCTCGCCCGGCAAGGCGCCCGGCACGAAGACGGTAAAGCCCTCGTAGCGGCCGATTCCCTCGCCGTGCGAACCCAGGTCGTGAATGTCGATGGAGTAATCCCGCCCGGCGTGGACGGGTATTTCCGTATGTTTCATCTCTCAGTTGCTCAATTCATTCATTAAACGATATAAATCCATGTCCGGCTTGCGCGGGTATTGCGCCGTTTCCGCGTACGGTACACGCACGAGTTCCTCGCCGTGCAGACCGATGAGTTCGCCCCGGGCGCCGGCTTCCAGCGCGCTCACGGCCAGTTCGCCCATTTTCGCGGCAAGGATATTGTCCCGTGCCGAGGGCGCGCCGCCGCGCTGAATGTAGCCGAGTACGGTCAGGCTCGGCTCGTAGGTCGTCCGCGCTTCCAGTTCGCGCACCACGTCCGCGCCGCGCATCGCGCCTTCCGCAACGAGAACGATGCCGTGTTTCTTGCCGGCAAAGCGGCCGCTTTCCAGGCGTTCGATGAGGACGTCCATCTCGACGGGCAGTTCGGGAATCAGTGCGGCTTCCGCGCCGCAGGCCACGCCCGCCGCCAATGCCAAATGCCCCGCGCGCCGCCCCATAACTTCCACTACGGCGATGCGTTCATGCGAATATGCCGTGTCCCGAATCGCATTCACCGAAGAAACGATCGTATTCACCGCTGTGTCAAAACCGATGGTGAGGTCGGTCCCCGCCATGTCGTTGTCGATGGTCGCGGGGATCGTCACCGTAGGGAGCCCCAACTCCGCCAATCCCGCCGCACCGGCCATGGAGCCGTCGCCGCCGATGACGACGAGCATCTCCACATCGATCCGGCGCAAAAAGCCGAGCGCGCGTTCCCGGACTGTGCGTTCCTTGAATTCACGGCAGCGCGCCGTCCGCAGCATGGTGCCGCCGCGGTGGATAATGCCGCCCACACCGCGCCGGAACAGCGGCTGGAAATCCTCCTCCAGCAGTCCCGCATAGCCGCGGCGAATGCCGACCACATTCCAATCTCTATAGATCGCCGCCCGAACGACGGCTCGTATCGCCGCGTTCATGCCCGGCGCGTCGCCGCCACTGGTGAGCACGGCCACTTTTCTTGCCATATTCGTTCCCCTTTCCGCCGCGCGGTAGCCCGCCCGTGCCGAGTTGTCTCCATTCCCTTGCCAAACGCCCGGCAATGCGTGCCGGCGAACGGAAGGTCGTATTGATCAGGTAATCGCTGCGCCCGTGCCAATGCCGCCAGGCTTCATTCATCGTCGCCACAAAGGCGGGCAGATCGTCGTAGTCTACCGTCGGTCGTTTCCCCCGCGTCCGCGAGACACGCTCGATCAGGCGGAAATCCTGTGCGTACAGCAGAACAATGATGCCGTATTCCTGCAACTTGGCAAAGGTTTCTTCCGAAAGCACGAAGTTGCCGCCGACAGCAATAACGGCCGCCGTATATTTCCGCACCCGCTCGATAACCGCTTGCTCCAGCTGTGCCAACTCCGTCGAGCCGACACGCCGACTGATTTCCGCAAACGGGATGCCCTGCTTGCGCTCCAGCAGTCGATCGGTATCGACAAAACGCCAGCCCAGCTCCTGCGCCAGTATGCGGCCGATATGACTCTTGCCCGTTCCCATGGGGCCGACCAGTACGATATTGCGTTTCTTCGCTGTCTGTTGCTTGTTTTTTCCCATGGCTATACCTCTTGTTGGTATTATATCATGCTGCGGTTACCGCCGTCCTGCGCCCCGGCCAATAAAAAAGAGCCGCCGCAGCGACTCTTTTTTGCTTTATTACTGTTGCCGTTTTTCGTCAACCGATTTGTTCCAAGCGATCGCGCTTTCGAGATCAAACCGATCGGAGATAAACCCGTAGAGAGTCCAGCCGAAGAAGGTAACGAGCGAACCGTAGGTCATGGCATCGAAGCCCGAGGAGTACAAAGCATAGAAGCTGTACACCGAACCAACGAACGCCATAAAGGTGGTAAATGCACTGTACCGCCCCGCGGCTTTTTGGATCACAATGATCGCCGCCATCGAAAGCAGGTACGGGATGATATTCGTTACAACCGCCAAGTTGACGAGTGTTTCAAACTGCTGATACAGCGAGTCGCTGATCGTCATCAGGGAAAGCAGCGACTGGATAACCGTAATGGTCACCATGCCGACGATCGGCGCATCATACGAAGTAACCTTCGCGAACAGTTGCGGGAAGTAGCCTTCATCCGCCGAGGATTTGAATACCTGTGCGATCGTGAACTGCCAGCCCAGAAGCGAACCGAAGCAGGACATGACCATCAGCCCCATGACGATACGACCGATCGTCGGGGTGAACATCGTGGCAAAAGCCAGACCGAACGGCGCACTGGAAGCAGCCAAGTCCGCATTCGGTACGATACCGGCCATGACGTTCGTCGAGGCGATGTATACGATAGCTGCGCCGAGCGTACCGCCGAGAACGGCTTTCGGCACGTTCTTTTCCGGGTTTTCGACCGCATCCGCATTGGCGCAGGCCGATTCCAGACCGAGGAATGCCCACAGCGTCATCGCGATGGACTGTGTCAAACCGTCGAAGAATTGCATATTGTGCGGGTTCCACGCACCGACATAGGTATCGGTATCAAACCAGAGCCAACCGAGTACGGAGATACCGACAACCGGGATAATAACACCCCAAACCGTAAAGGAAGATACGCGTCCCGTATATTTCGCGCCGCCGAAGTTGAGTACCGTTGCAAGCCAAAGGGTAATAATAGTCCAGATACCGACACTCACCGAATCCAGCGAAATTCCGAGGAACTCCTGCGCATAACCGACTGCGGAAATCGCAATCGCAATATTAGCAATCAACAGCGATACACCGTAGGTGTAATTCGCCATAAACGAACCTGCTTTACCGAAAGAATACTCGGCGTAACCGCCCATCCCGCCGCCGTGACGGCTGAACATACCGCATTGTGCAAAGGCATACGCCAAGCACATCGAACCGACGGCCGTAACCAGCCAGCTCAGAATGGACATGGTCCCTACCTGCGCCAACTTCGTCGGCAACATGATAATACCGGAACCCATCATATTTACAGCTGTCAAAATAGTCAGCTGGACAACGCTCATTTTATTCTGTGAGCCATCGCTCATATTCAACACTCTCCTTAACTTTCAACACGCTACTAAACTGATAGGAGATATCGCTGCGCTCCGCAGAGCGCAGCGTCTCCGATACTCACAACCGGATCCGACCGGATCCGTCTCGCTTACGCCTTAGCGAAAGCTTCTTCGTATTCTTTCTTCAGTACGTAGCCGTAGGCACGTTTCTTGCCGTCTTCACTTTCAAGGTAGACACCCTGGATTTCCGGCGCAAAGCCCGGCAGCTGGTTGATACCTTCGTTCAAGGCGAGGAAGTATTTCTGTGCCGTTTCGCTCCAGCGTTCACCCGGAACAACCGTGAGAACTCCCGGCGGGTACGGCAACGCACCTTCCAGCGCGATCCGGCCGACGATTTCGTCTACCGGTACCAATTCGCCGTGGCCGCGGACAAATTCCATGTTGGCCTTGTACGGGGTGTTGACATATTCCGGCAGGTATTTATGCAGGAACAGACGCTTCTGCAATTCCTTGACGTTGCGTTCCTTGTAGAAGTCCTGCATTTCCTGGCAGAGGCGACGGATCGTGTAGCCTTTGTATTTGTCGATGTTGTTGTAGTAGATCGTCGGCAGTACTTGCTGCATCGGCGCATCTTCTTCAATCAGACGTTCGAAGCGGGCGATCTGTGCTACCAGGTTCTGCATCTTGGTTTCGCTTTCTGCCGGCGTGAGCAGGAACAGAATCGAGTTCAAGTCGCATTTTTCCGGAATGATGTTGTTTTCGCGGAGGTAGTTCGCCAAGATGTTCGCATGAATACCGAAGTCTTCATATTCACCGCTCTGGGCGTCGATACCCGGCGTGGTCAGCTGCAACTTCATCGGGTCGACGAAGTACTGGCCTTCACCGTAGCCTTCGAAGCTGTGCCATTTTTCGCCCGGGATGAAACGGAAGTAGTCGAGATTGTTCGCCATATCATCCGTATCTCCGTCTGCCCACGGCTTGCCGTTGACAACCGGCGGTACGAACGGTTTGATCAGCTTGCAGGAGCGGAAAATCGCTTTGCGTGCTTCGATGCCGACTTTAACGGCTTCGACCCACAGGCGACGACCGCCTTCGCCGTCCGCCATCTTTGCGTTGATGTCCAGCGAAGCGAACATCGGGTAGAACGGCGACGTCGATGCGTGCATCATGAACGCGTTGTTCAGACGTTTGTGGTTTACATAACGTTCCTGACCGCGAATGTGGCTGTCTTTCTTGTGAACTTGCGAAGTCTGCGAGAAGCCAGCCTGTTGTTTATGAACGGACTGGGTAACGAAGATACCCGGGTCGTTCGGACCGAGTTCCAACAGCAACGGGCTGCAGTCCTTCATCATCGGGATGAATTGTTCGTAGCCTACCCAAGCGGAGTCAAAGAGAATGTAGTCGCAGAGGTGACCGATTTTGTCGACGACTTGACGGGCATTGTAGATCGTGCCGTCGTAGGTCCCCAGCTGAATTACCGCGCAACGGAACGGACGTTCCTGTTTCGCCTTTTCCGGATCCATTTCCGCTGCGAGTTCGCGCAGTTTCTTTTCATCGAAGCAACCTTCCAGGATACCGCCGATGAAACCGAACGGGTTGCGGGCGGTTTCCAGGTATACCGGCGTCGCACCGGCCTGTACCAGCGCGCCGTGGTTGATGGATTTGTGGTTGTTGCGGTCGTAGAGAACGAGGTCTCCCGGTGCCAGCAGGGCATTCATAACTACCTTGTTGGCGGAGGATGTACCGTTCAAAACGAAGTACGTTTTGTCCGCATTGTATACTTGTGCCGCATGTTGCTGTGCATCGAGCGCCGGACCTTCGTGAATCAGCAAGTCGCCGAGTTTAACGTCCGCGTTGCACAAGTCGGCGCGGAATACGTTCTCACCGAAGAAATCAAAGAACGCACGACCGGCCGGCATCCGACGGTAGAAAGCGCCGCCCTGATGGCCCGGGCAGTCGAACTGCGACTTACCGTCACCGACATAGTCCGCCAACGCACGGAAGAACGGCGGCAATACGTCTTCTTCATACGCTTTAGCGGATTCTTCAATCTGGCGGCTGTAGTAGCCGCGTTTCGTATCCGTGTTGGCTACATCGATGATGTGATCCACCTGACCCATGTACTCGTCGGCCAGCACTTTGCTTTCCGTCAGGACTACGAACACCGGAATGTCGAAGCCCGTTGCCTTGACCGCGCTCAGGTACTGCATCTCTTCTTCCGTGATGACCGCCACCGCAACATCGGTGTAGTCCGTCATGTCCAAAGAGACTGCTTCACGGCCGGTGGCAAGATCGAAATGTTCTTCTGCCAGGGGACTAAAACCAACTTTCAAATGCTTCATTGTAAGACCTCCCAGTCTTAAATACAGTTCGCTTGCAGCGAGCTTGCCACAAAAATCTCTATTCGTATACAGACGATCGCCCGGATCGCCACCTCCATATTGAGACCGTATACCGAGTACAGACAAATGCCCGCTTGTTGCCGCAACCGCAGATCCGGATCTTTGCCGACGAATCCGGCCTGCAGGCGGCGAGCGGGCTCCGTTTTGTACCTACTCAGAAAACTCGTTTCATGGCATCCGAGTTTCCTTTACCATTATATCGACCGTCCCCCGGGGTTGTCAATCACCCTTCCGGTCTCTTTTTGTATGAATATTAAGGTCTTTTCGTTATAATTGCGCCCCAAACATAGCAGTCTATTATGTTTCTAATTTCTCCGGTATATTCCGCCGCTCCTCTCTTCCCTCTTTACTTCTGTTTTTGAAAGTTCTCCCCGCTACAATTCTACAAGGCTCTTTTTGTATGATGCATACTTTTATGATGCATACTTTTTTGAGAATGACACGAGGCGCAAACCGTATAATTTTTTTCTTAGGCTCATGCCTGACATAGACGCACAAAATATAATTCCTTTCCTTTTCATTAGACTTAGATGAGTCTTTCTTTGCGCGGATTCACCACACAAAAATAGCGAGACCTTTTGCAAGGTCTCGCTACATACGTTTGTATTCTTATTCGTTTTCTTCCGACTCTGCTTCCTGCCGACCTTCTTCCGGCCGCAGCAACGGGAAGAGGATGACGTCGCGGATGGACGGGGAGTCCGTCAAGAACATCATGATGCGGTCGATACCGATGCCGAGCCCGCCTGTCGGGGGCAAGCCGTGTTCCAATGCACGGACGAAATCTTCGTCCATCTGGTGGGCTTCGTCATCGCCGTATTCACGTTCTTGCATTTGTTGCTCAAAGCGTCCGAGCTGGTCGATCGGGTCATTCAACTCGGAGTAGCCGTTGGCAATTTCACGGCCGTAGATAAACGCTTCGAAGCGGTCCGTAATCGCCGGGTTCTCACGGTTCTGCTTGGCCAGCGGGGAGATTTCCAGCGGATGACCGAAGATAAAGGTCGGCTGGATAAGCTTCGCTTCCGCCACTTCTTCAAAGCAGGTATTCATGATCTTGCCGATGCCGTCATGTTCGGTATATTCCGCGCCGAGGCGATCTGCGATGGCACGTGCTTCTTCGATGGTTTCCACCTGGTCGAAGTCTTCGCCCGAGAACTTCTTGATGGCTTCCGGCATCGTCATGCGGTTCCACGGCGGGGTCAGGTCAATTTCCGTACCCTGGTAATTGATCTTTGTCGTACCGAGAACCTTCTGCGCGCAATAGGAAATCAGATCTTCCGTCTGCTTGATGGCGCTTTCGAAGTTGCCGTATGCCTGGTAAGTTTCCAGCATGGTGAATTCCGGGTTGTGCCGCGGCGAAATACCTTCGTTGCGGAAGTTCCGGTTGATTTCAAAGACGCGATCGAAACCGCCGACTACCAGTCTCTTCAGGAAGAGTTCCGGCGAAATGCGCATGTATACGTCCATATTATGTGCATTGTGATGCGTGATGAAGGGGCGTGCCGCCGCACCGCCGTAAATCGTCTGCATCATCGGTGTTTCGACTTCCATGAAGCCGCGTTCCGTGAGCCATTCGCGGATGCAGGCGATGATCTTCGTCCGCTTAGTGAATGTTTCGCGTACTTCCGGGCTCATGATGAGGTCAACATAGCGTTGACGATACCGGGTTTCCGGATCCTTCAGGCCGTGCCACTTATCCGGCAGCGGACGCAAGGCCTTCGAGAGCATGGTGAGCTCCGCTACGCGGACGGAGATTTCACCCTTGTGTGTCTTGAATACATTACCGCGGACACCGATGATATCGCCGATGTCGAGCAGCTGAAAGAGCTTGTATTCCTTTTCCGAGACTTCATCTTGGCGCAGATAAATCTGTACATCGCCGCTGACATCACGCAAGTTCAAAAAGGCGGTCTTGCCGTGGTCGCGAATTGCCATGATGCGACCTGCCACGCGAACTTCCTTTTCTTCCAGTTCCGCAAAGTTGGCGATCACGTCCGCTGCATGATGCGTCCAGGAATAGGTATCGCCAAAGGGGTAGATCCCCAAGTCATAAATCTTTTGAAGCTTTTCCCGTCGAACCTGTTGCTGCTCCGATTCATTTTCGTACACTTGTACATGGTTATCCTTCGTATTCATGATATCCTCCTCGTTCGCTTGACATTTGTCGAATCTACAGTTTTGAAGTATGCGCAAATATTAACCGACTTGCGTCGGTTTTGCGTCCGTCGCCTTGCGCGGTGATACGACATGGCGAAGCGAGGCGGTTCGCATGGTTTGTCGGATGTAGTCCGTGCTGGTTGTCAACATTCCCATCTCCCGCTGCTTTCACTCATTTTTGTTAACATCCCTTCAAATGTTCTGTAGATTATAACAAATCGTCCCATGACTGTCAACACTCACTGTCTGCCGTATCCGGTATTTCCGTAAGGTAGTCCTCACGGCTTTTCAGATATGACAGAAAGTCTTGCGTTACTGTCGGAATATCCGCTCCTTTCTGCGTATATACATAATGCTGCGCCCGTATGTATCGACTGTGCAGGGGCACGGCGGCAACCGCTTCGGCCATCCAAGGCGGCAAGATGCCGCCGATCAGGCCGAGCGAATTATGCCGTAACGCCGCATCGATAACCGTCGGTGTCGACGTACAGCGCAGGAAAATAGGAATATCCACCTGTTCTTCCCGACAAGCCATAAAGAACGCATCTTCCAATTCGTGGGAAAGGCAAATAGGCGTCCCGTCTAAAGACGCCATACGCAAATAAGACTTGTCCTGCAAGACCGGATGTTCTTTATGACCGACTACATGGATAGGTCGACAAAACGCCCCCTGAAAATCGTACAGAAAAATCTGCGAGGGCGTATACGGTACAATCATGCAATGAATTTCCCCGCGATCCAGATAGTCCGCCAAGGTTCTCACATCACGCACCCAGACTTTCCAGCGTCGCTTAAGCACTCCGTCCTGGCTGAAGGGGTGAATATAATCTGCGGTAGTATTGCTTAATTCCGGTGTAGTACCGATTGTAATAGTCTCCAGCTCATTGAACGCAACGCTTTTCAAATCCATCCGCAAGACTTCCGTCTCGTTGAGTATATGTCGCATGCGCCGATACAGCAGCTCTCCGGCCGGGGTCAGCTCCAAATGGCGACTGCCCTGGCGCGTCTTGACCAAACGAACACCATAGTATGACTCAAGATTTTTCAGCTGCATGGATAGTGCCGGCTGGGCAATATTCAGGCGCCGCGCCGCTTCACTGATAGTATAGGATTCGGCGACGACAACAAAATTCCGATAAAAGTCCAGATTCATACTTCCTCCAGGTAGCCAAAAGACGAGGCGGACGAATCCGCCTTGTCTTTTCAATTGTACTCCGCTTTCGGTTCAATGTAAAACGGCGCGAACTTACGCCTGATTCTGAGCCGTAGCCGCCGGCCGGCGGAAACGATCTGCGATGAAACCGTAGAAAGACCAGCCGAGGAAGGTGACCAGTGCACCGTAAGCCAAGGCAAATTCGCCGCAGGCATACAGGGCATAGAAGCTGTATGCGGTAGCCAGTATATTGACTATATAGATACCGCTGCGTTTTGCTTTCGGTACGCCGGCCTGAATCAGAATAAACGGCAAGGCCGCCATCGACAAGACATACGGAACCAGGTTCGTTACTACGGCGAGTTCGACAATCGCATTAAACTGATCCATCAAGCTCGGCGAAATCGTAGCGAAAGCGATCAAGGTTTCGATAATGGTCATGATGGTCATGCCCATAATCGGAGCATTGGCCTGCGTGACTTTGGAAAATACTTTCGGGAAATAGCCGACATCTGCCGAGGATTTCAACACCTGCGACGTGGTGAACTGCCAGCCCAAGAGCGAACCCAGGCAAGCGAGCGACATCAGACCCATGACGGTCCGGCCGATCGCCGGCGAGAACATAGCCGCAAAGGCCGTGCCGAACGGCGCGTTCGAAACGGCGAGTTCCGAGATCGGAACGATACCGGCCATAACGTTCGTCGAAGCAATGTATACGGCCGCCGCACCCAAAGTGCCACCGAGTACCGCGATCGGTACGTTCTTTTCCGGGTTTTCTACCGCATCACTGTTCGCACAGGCCGATTCCAAACCGAGGAAGGACCACAGCGTCAGTGTGATGGAGCTGGAAACGGCATCCCAGAAGGGCATACCGTGCGGGTTCCAGGAATTGACATACAGTTCCGGGCTAAACCAGAACCAACCGATCAAACTGATCCCGACAACCGGAATGATAACGCCCCAAACGGTAACGGAGCCGATCCGTCCCGTAATCTTGGCACCGCCGAAGTTCAAAATGGTGGTAATCCACAGAACGGCGATCGTCGCCATCCCGACGCCCATGGCATCCAGCGATATATCGAGAAATACCGAGCCGTAGCCGACTGCGGAAATAGCAATCGCCACGTTGGCGATAATCAGAGAGAATGCATAGGTATAATTGCACAGGAAGTTACCGCTTTTGCCGAAGGTATAATCGGCATAAGCGCCCATCCCGCCCTCACCTTTACTGAACATGCCGCATTGCGCAAAGCAATAGGCCAAACACATCGAGCCGACAGCCGTAACCAGCCAGGAAAGAACGGAGATCGTACCTACCTGCGCCAATTTTGCCGGCAGCATGATAATCCCGGAGCCCATCATGTTAACCGCTGTCAGAATGGTTAACTGGACGACCCCCATTTTTTTAGTATCCGACATAATAATAATCCTTTCCGCCGTGAGCGGGGCGGCGTCATACGCCGCCCGTTTCCCGGCTTACACTGCTTTTATTTGTTCAACACGGATTCATCTTTCAGGACATACGCAACAGCGCGTGTCTTGCCGTCAATCCGTTCGAAGTGAACACCCTGAATTTCTCCGGCAAAGCCCGGCAACAGATTGATCGTATCTTCCAACGCACGGAAGTATTCCGTTACCGTCTTGCTCCAGCGTTCACCCGGATCGATCGTGATGATTCCCGGCGGGTAGGGCAGTGCACCTTCCAGCGCGATACGACCTTCGATCTTATCCAGCGTGACCTTTTCCCAGTTGCCTCTGACGAATTCATAGGTAGCGTCTTTCGCACTCATCGCTACTTCCGGCAAGTAATCCGCGCGGAACAGTCGACGTTGCAGGACGTTGACGTGACGTGCTTTGTAGAATTCATGCATTTCGCTGCACAGCTGACGAATCGTGTAGCCTTTGTAGCGTTCTTCGTTTGCCTTGTAGATACGCGGCAATACTTCGGCCAACGGCAAATCGTCATCCAAGCATTTTTCGAAGCGAACGAGCAGCGAGATCAAGTTCTGCATCTTCGTGTAGCTGTCTGCCGGCGTGAGCAGGAACAAAATCGAGTTCAAGTCGCTCTTTTCCGGTGTCATGCCGTGTTCGCGCAGGTAGTTGGAAAGCAGACCGGCAGGAATACCGAAATCTTCGTAGTCCCAAGTCTTCTTGTCAATACCCGGCGTGTACAGCAACAACTTACACGGATCGATTACGTACTGATTTTCACCGTATTCCTTAAACGCATGCCAGGCAGCGCCTTTTTCCATCTGGAAGAAACGGATGTTGTTGGCGATTTCTTCCGTCGGATAGTCTTCCCAGGAACGTCCGTCAACTTTATCCGGAATGAACGGTTTGAAGTAGTGGCAGTTCTTGATGATTTCCTTGCGGATATCGATGCCCAATTTAACCGTATCGGCCCACAATTTACGGCCGGCTTCGCCTTCATGAATCTTCGCGTTGACATCCAAGGAAGCGAAGATCGCGTAGAACGGCGAGGTGGATGCATGCAACAGGAATGCGTTGTTGAATACATCGTCGTTACAATAGTAGGGTTTGTCTTTCATGTGGCTGTCTTTTTTGTGGATCTGCGACGCCTGCGACAAACCGGCGAGTTGCTTGTGAACGGACTGTGTTACGATGACGCCCGGATCTTCCGGTCCGAGTTCCAGAAGCAGCGGACTGCAGTCGCGCAGCATCGGGATGAATTGTTCGTAACCTACCCAAGCGGAATCAAAGAGGATGTAGTCGCAGAGGTGACCGATGCGGTCGATAACCTGACGGGCATTGTAAATCGTGCCGTCATAAGTACCGAGCTGAATCAGCGCCAAACGGAACGGACGTTTTTTCTTCGCCTTTTCCGGATCGACTTTCTTGATTTCCGCACGCAGGTTCTTTTCATCGAAGCTGGCATCGTCTACGCCGCCGATGAAACCGAAGGGGTTACGACCCGTCTGTACATAGACCGGTTTTGCACCGACCTGTACCAGTGCGCCGTGATGCAGGGATTTATGGTTGTTGCGGTCGAAGAGAACGAGATCTCCCGGAGCCAACAACGCGTTACAAACCATTTTATTTGCCGTCGAGGTACCGTTCATGACGAAGTAGGTAAAGTCGGCATTGAATACTTTTGCCGCATGAACTTCGGCATCGTACGGAGCGCCTTCATGGATCAGGAGATCGCCCATGAACACGTCGGAAGAACTCATGTCCGAACGGAACAAGTTTTCGCCGAACCAATCATACAGGGCACGACCGGCCGGATGCTTGCGGAAGAACTGACCGCCATGGTGACCCGGTGTAGCCAAAGTCATGTTACCCGAACCGACATAGTTCGTCATCGCGCGGAAGAACGGCGGCAACACCTTTTCTTCGTATTCATTGGCCGCATTTTCGATCTGACGGCTGAAGAGACCGCGATCGAAATCGTTTACGTCCATGACGTGAACGCCTTGAGCCAGCAATTCCAACGGGATTACCGTATCCTTACTTGTCCGAATTACAAACATCGGAATATTCAAAGCCGAGCTGATAAAGGGCTCCAGCGAATCGATTTCTGAGTCCGTCACGACGACGGCCGCCGCTGCGGTCAGATCGAGTTCAAATCCTTCGAGGACATCCTCGAGCAGTACCAAGGGGCGTTCGGAAATCAGATCAAAACAACCACCGGCAGCTTCACTGCAGATAATGCTCATCAATTCCATTTTTCTACCTCCTGAAAATATACTCTGTCCGCGCTTCCCTCCTCGCGAGCGAAGGAAGACCGACATTTCCTATGCTCAGTATGCCAGACGAAAAGCGCTTTGAATAATATGCAGAAACTATAAGTACGCTCGCTACTTCTAAAAGACATCTGTCCGTGCCCGTCATACAGGGGTTTTCTTAAAAGTGAAAAAGGTGCTCAATTTATTGTTTATTAACCATTTTCTCTTCAAAATAATAAAGTCACCCGATCATTTCGAGTGACTTTATTATTAAAAGCTATTTGTCGCTGTTTTGTTGCTGCTTTAGTGCCGCTACCTATTCACGCAACGACTATTTCCCGGCGCTTTTCGCCTTGGTCTTGCTCACCCGGGCGGATGTTTTGGTCGTTGTCTTTGTTGCCGCTTTGGTTGCCGGTTTTTTGGCCGTTGCTTTTGTTGCCGCTTTGGCTGTCGACTTTTTAACTGCTGCCTTTTTGGCCGTCGTCTTTGTTACCGCTTTCTTCGCCGGCTCTGTTTTCGTTGCGGCCTTCTCCGCTTTGGTCGCGGTACCTTTGGCTTGTTTATTGTCCACTTTCAGAATTTCATATTCGATTACTTTCGCCGGTGCCTGTACGGAAACGGTTTGGCCTTTTTTCTTGCCCAGCAGCGCCTTACCGACCGGCGATTCATTCGAGATCTTATATTCAAACGGGTCCGCTTCCGCCGAGCTGACGATCGTATAGGTGACCTCATGCCCTTCCGTCGAGCGGATTGTCACGACGGAGCCGAGCGAGACGGAGCGCCCCAACGGTGCCGTGATGACTTTTGCCGCACGGATCTTATCTTCCAACTCTTTGATCCGGCCTTCGACAAATGCCTGCTGATTTTTCGCGTCTTCATATTCCGAGTTTTCACTCAAATCGCCAAGGGCGATGGCTTCTTTCAAGCGTTCCGCCACTTCCAGACGTTTGACGGAAATCAGCTCGTCGAGCTCCGTTTTCATCTCATCCAGAAAATCCTGACTGACTTCAATTTCTACCATACATATACTCCCTCTATATACTATATACATCATAGGAATTTATGACATTAAGGAGATTATAGCACGACCGCCCCGACATGTCCACATCGGATTAGTCCGGAGCGGCAATCCGTGCGATCAGTTCGCCCCAGCGGGCAATGCTGTCCGCCCGCATCAGTTCGCGCCGGATCGCCGCGGAGCCGCGCAGGCCGCGCAAATAGCCGACGGCATGCGTACGCATCTCGCGCACGGCGACCGCTGCGCCTTTTTCCTCCGCGAGATCCCGCAAATGCCGCAACATCATGGCCGCTCGTTCCTCCCGTGACGGCGGCGGCAATTCCTCGCCGGTCTCCAGGTAATGCAGTATTTCACGGAAAACAAAGGGATAGCCCAAAGCCGCCCTGCCGACAGCGACTCCCACACAACCGGTCTGCTCCAACAAACGCCGCGCGGACGGTCCGTCCGTCACATCGCCGTTCCCCCATACCGGGATGGAAACGGCGCGAACCACCGCCCCGACAGCGTCCCAATCCGCCCGGCCGGCGTAGAGTTGTTCCCTTGTCCGCCCGTGCACAACCAGCGCCGCCGCTCCGGCATCTTCCAGGCGCGCGGCGACTTCCGGCGCATTGCGGGACGCAGCATCCCAGCCCAGGCGAAGTTTCACCGTCACCGGTATCGCCACCGCTTGCACCATCGCCCGCACGATCCGCGCCGCCAGGGCGGGATCTTTCATCAGCGCGGAGCCTTCGCCGTTGCGGACGACTTTTGCCACCGGGCAGCCCATGTTCAAGTCCACTATATCCGCCCCGGCCGCGGCCACGCGTTCCGCCGCCGCCGCCAGTACCTCCGGCTCGCGCCCGAACAGTTGCACCGACACGGGATGCTCTTCCGGCAAAACCTGAATCATGCGTGCCGTCTTTTCGTTCTCATACAGCAGCCCCTTGGCGCTGACCATTTCCGTACAAACAAGACCTACCCCCTGCTCTTTTGCGAGCCGGCGATAGGTCTTGTCGCAAATCCCCGCCATCGGCGCAAGCGCAACCCGATTCGGGATGCACACGCTGCCGATGTGCGTCGTGCTATTTGTTACGCTCATATAAAATCGACAATCCTTCCATGGTGAGCATCGGCGCAACATAATCGATGGTCTGCGATTCCGCGGCAATCAAAGCGGCCAACCCGCCGGTTGCAATGACCGCCGCATCGGCGCCGAGTTCTTCCTTCATCCGCCCGACTATGCCGTCCACCTGGCCGACATAGCCGTAAAACACCCCGGCCTGCATACTGGCGATCGTATTTTTACAAATCACCGAGTCCACTTTTTTCAATTCGATCCGAGGCAGTTTCGCCGCCCGTTGAAAGAGCGCTTCCACCGAAATGCCGACCCCCGGCGCGATGGCACCGCCGAGGTAGTCGCCGTTCTCATCGATCGCGCAAAACGTCGTCGCCGTCCCGAAATCGATCACGATCAGCGGCCCGCCGAAGCGCTCGTATGCCGCCACCGCGTTGACAATACGATCCGCCCCGACTTCCCGCGGATTTTCGTACTTGATATTCATACCGGTCTTCGTTCCCGGGCCGACGAACATCGGCTCCACTTTGAAATAGCGATGCGCCATGCGTTCCAATGTCGGGTTCAACGGCGGCACGACGGAAGAAACGATAATGGCTTCCACATCCTCCATCGCCACATTGTTCAAATGGAACAAATTACTGAAAAGGACTCCGTACTCATCCGTCGAGCGCAAACGATCCGTTGAAATGCGCCAAAAATCCTTCAATTCACGCCCTTCGTACAGGCCCAAGACAATATTCGTATTCCCTACGTCAATCACCAATAACATAGCAATCCCCCGCTTCTATAGCGTGTTAATTTTTCTCTTTATTCCGAATGGATACATCTCCCGCGATGACGCGTTCGACTCCGCCCGGTGTTTTCACCAGCAGACAACCATCCTCATCGATATCCTCGGCCACGCCGCTGAATGTTCCCGTCGCACTGATGACATTGATTTCCCGGCCGAGTGTGCCCGAAAGTTTTCGCCATTCTTCCAAAACGCCGGCAAAACCTTCTTTTTCCACCCGTCGATACAGCGTCTCCAACTCGGCCAATACCTTGGCAAACAGTTCTTTGCGGGAAACGCGTACGCCTTCCAGCAACAGCGAGGTCGCTACCCCGCGCAGCTCCTGCGGCAAATCCACTCGCACGACATCGGTATTGATGCCGATCCCCATGATGATGTAGTTGATCTCTTCCATCGTGGCATCCATCTCCGTCAGGATGCCGACAAGCTTGCGATTACCGATCAATATATCGTTCGGCCATTTGATAACGGCTTCCGTCAAGCCCACGGAGCGCAGCGCGCGCGTAACGGCGACGGCGGCCAATAATGTGCATTTGGATGCTTCCAGCGGCGAAAAATGCGGCCGCAAAATAACGGAGAACCAAATCCCCTTCGCATACGGCGAAAGCCAGCCGCGCTGCAGCCTCCCACGTCCCGCCGTCTGCTCTTCCGCTACGACCACGGTGCCTTCCGGAGCACCCTTGCGCGCCTCTTCTCTGGCCAACGCATTCGCCGAGGGAATACTTTCGCGATACACAAAGTTGCGCCCGAACGTTTCCGTGGTGAGCACACTTTGCATTTCCAATTCGGTCAACAAATTCGGAGCATGCAACAGACGATAGCCCTTGCGTGTGCTGGAATCAAAAACATAGCCGCGTTCCTTCAAAATCTTGATATGTTTCCAAATTGCCGTACGCGATACCTGCAAGTCGTCCGAGATCTGCTGTCCGGATACGAATGCGCCGTTCGCCTTACGAAAATACTCTAAAATCCGATTTCTCATCCCGCCCACTCCTTTGCCTGTTATTACACTTGGTACTAGCATTATAAAAGCAGGTTTACAAATTGTCAAGAGAACCTCCCCGCGTCAGTTGACAGGTCATACCCCGTTCTTTCGCCGTAAAGAAAAAATCGGAGCCCGAGCTCCGATTCTTTTACCGTTCTTGCGGCCACTTCGGCGATGAGGTATCCCCTGTCGGCGAAGGCGGCGTTTCCGGTCCCTGCTTCGGCTGTACCGGCGGGGTCGGCGGCTGTTGCCAGCGTTCCGTCTCCGGCATCTGCGCCGGCGGTGCGGAAATTGCGTTGCCGTTTCGCTTCGGTGCGGGCGGACTGCCGGGCGGCGGAGTCAACGACTTGTAAGCAAAGAGGTTCGCCACCTGTTGCGAGTCGATCGTTTCCACTTCCAGCAAGGCCTGCGCCATGGCATGCAATACATCAATATGTTCTTCCAGCAGACGAATCGTGTCGGCATAGGCTTCTTCCGCCATTTTTTTCATTTCGCGGTCGATGGCCGCTGCCACATCTTCGCCGTAGTTCCGTTCGGAGCCGAGTTGCTTGCCGAGGAAAATCTGCTCCTGGTGCTCGCCGAATGTCAGCGGCCCGAGGTCGGCACTCATCCCCCAGCGCATAATCATGTTCCGCAGGATCTGCGTCACGCGCTCCAAGTCATTGGATGCGCCGCTGGAGATCTCATTGAAGATGATCTGTTCGGCGCAGCGCCCGCCCAGCAGGACACGCAGCTCCGCCAGCAATTGCCCGCGGGTAATATACGCGCGTTCTTCCTGCGGCAGGGTCATCGTGTAGCCGCCCGCCTGACCGCGCGGTACGATGGTCACCTTGTGCACCTTGTCCGCTTCCGGCAGGAGCTCCGCGACAATCGCATGCCCCGATTCGTGATACGCCGTAATCCGGCGTTCTCGCTCACTGATGACATGGCTGCGCCGTTCCGGCCCGTAAGCGACTTTTTCGCTGGCCTCTTCCAGTTCCGCCATGCCGATTTTCGTTTTGTTCTGCCGCGCGGCAAGCAGAGCCGCTTCATTCAGCAGGTTCGCCAGATCCGCGCCGGTAAACCCGGGCGTCTTCTTGGCGATCGTATGCAGGTCGATATCGCCTTCCAAGGGCTTGTTTTTCGCGTGCACTTTCAAGATGGCTTCCCGACCGCGCAAGTCCGGCCGACTGACAATGACCTGCCGGTCAAAACGCCCCGGCCGCAAGAGCGCCGGAT
This sequence comes from Veillonellaceae bacterium, assembly GCA_022771805.1. GTDB lineage: Bacteria > Bacillota > Negativicutes > Veillonellales > Negativicoccaceae > JALELM01. The sequence continues at coordinate 44,038 of JALELM010000012.1, forward strand.
CGAGAATATCCGGGCGGTTCGTTGCGGCGAGCGTGATGATCCCCTCATTCGCACCGAAACCGTCCATTTCGACGAGCAATTGGTTCAGCGTCTGCTCGCGTTCGTCATGACCGCCGCCGAGACCGGAGCCGCGCTGCCGACCGACCGCATCGATTTCATCGATAAAGACGATGCAGGGCGCGTTTTTCTTCGCCTGCACAAACAAATCCCGCACGCGCGATGCCCCGACCCCGACAAACATTTCCACAAAGTCGGAACCGCTGATGCTGAAGAAAGGCACATTCGCTTCGCCCGCCACCGCTTTGGCCAGGAGCGTCTTCCCGGTACCGGGCGGCCCGAAGAGCAGGATTCCTTTCGGGATTTTCGCACCGATTGCGGAATACTTACGCGGATTCTTCAGAAAATCGACGACTTCACTTAATTCCTGTTTCGCCTCTTCTTCACCGGCAACATCGGCGAAGCTGACATTGACTTTACCTTCTTCATGCATCTTCGCCCGGGATTTGCCGAAGTTCATCACCCGGCCGCCGCCGCCCTGGGTCTGGTTCATGATAAAGAACCACACCCCGATCAGGAGCAATATCGGCAAGAGCGAGGTCAGCATGCTCATCCACCAGCTCGGCTGTTCCGGCGGTTTTGCCTGGATAGTCACGCCGTTTTCGCGCAGCATGGGCAACAGATCGGCATCGTTGTCCGGCGCATAGGTGCTGAACTCGGTACCGTTCTTCAGTTTACCGGTGATGGAGTTGTTCGTCATGGTGACATACTCCACATTTTTCTGCTGCACTTGCATCAAAAAGTTGGAGTAAGTCAGATCCGAACGCTTTTCCTGCGGGTCCACGATATTTGAAAACATCGATACCGCAATGATGATCAGCAGGACATACAAGCTGACATTTTTAATAAATCGATTCAATCTCGTTCCCCTTTCCGCTTTGATATATTCAAAAGGTTCTATTCATTGTACCATATGCCGCGGAATTTGCCAATTTACCTGTAGCACTCGGGGTGCAAGACGCCGACATAGGGCAAGTTGCGATATTTCTCGGCGAAATCCAACCCGTAACCGACAACGAATTCATTCGGAACTTCAAAACCGATGTATCTCGTCTCCACTTCCTTTTCGCGGCGCGCCGGCTTGCTGAGCAGAGAGGCCACCGCCAGCGAGTTGGGCTGCCGTTCGGCCAACACTTCCAGCAGGCGGTGCATCGTCGTCCCCGTGTCGATCATATCCTCGACGATCAACACATCCCGGCCGGCAATATCGACGCTCACGTCCTTGCTGAAGGTAAGCTCGCCGGCTTCCGTATGCAAACCGTAGCTGGAAACGACGAGGTAGTCCGTTTCCACATCCAGCTCAATCTCCCGCATGAGGTCGGACATAAAAACGGCGGCTCCTTTCAGCACACCGACGAGTAATAATGATTTCCCCGCATAATCCGTCGTAATCCGGCGGCCGAGTTCCTTTACACGATCGTGCAACTGCGCTTCTGTTACCAATACTTTTTCAATATCCTTATGCATACCGTTTCCTCCCGATTACAGTGTACGATACACGGTACAGTCTTCCGTATACTGTGCGGCATTCGCAGCCGTTACATAGCCGAAAGCCCGATAAATATAGCGGTCATCCGCCAACAGCACAATGGTATCGCGTTCCTCACGCGGAATTTTTGCATCAATCAGCCAATCTTTCCACTTCTTCGTCCCGCCGGTGAGTCGGATCCGATCCCCCGGACGGCGGTAGCGCAAACCGATCGGTCCCGCGGTTTCCCGCGGCACATAGGTTTCCTCCGCCGCAGACGATTCGGCAACGCGCCGAACGGTCACTTCCCCGAGTTGCATTCGCCCCGTTGCGTCCGGATATACCGCCTCCGTCCGCCACACCGGGGCCGGTATTTCCCCTACCCGCAATTCCGTCGCTGTCAGTACGGCTGTAACACCGGCTGTTTTCTGTCGTGTCCCCGTTTGGCCGGACAGCACCCACTGCCGAAGCCGTTCCAGCTGTTCGTAGCTCAGACTGTGGCCTTTTTGCCGCCACAATTCCCGCAGGCATTGGCGTTGCACCGCAACCGGCCAATTTGCCAATTCCTTCCTCGCCACGGCAAGCCGCTCGGCGGTTCGGCGGATCGCCGGCGTATAGCAGACCGCCGCACTCGTTTCCAGATAATCCGTATCATACCGAGCCAAATCCGCCAAACGGCAAAGGTTCTCGCGGATCTGCGGGTTATACTCCGCCAGCAACGGCAACACGCGATGCCGCAAGGCGTTACGCAGGTAGGTCATATCCGTATTCGTCTCATCGATGCAGGGACGATACGGCAACGTGGCCGCAACCAGCTCGATCTCCGCTCGCGTTACGGCAAGTAGCGGCCGAATAAGCCGCCCCCGCCGCGGCAGCATACCGCGCAAACCGCGCAGTCCCGTCCCGCGCAGCACGTGGTGCAATACGGTTTCCGCCTGATCGTCCGCATGATGCGCCACCGCCAAGCGGTCATAGCGCTCCCGTGCCGCCAATTCATACAAACGGCGATAGCGCAGCTCGCGCGCTGCCGTCTCGACGGATTTCCCCGTCTTACGCACCGCTTCCGGCACATCCGCATCCAAGCGATAAAAGGGAACACCCTCCGCGGCGGCCAATGCCGCCACCGCATCCACTTCGGCATCCGCCGCCGGGCGCAAATGATGATGGACATAGGCCAGGCCGACGGCAATTCCCTCCTGCTCCCGCACACGAGCCAACAGCACCGCCAGTACCAGCGAATCCGGCCCGCCGCTGCAGCCGACGAGAATGCGTTCCCCCCGCCGCCACAGCCCTTCCGCCGCCGCATAGGCAACTACCCGTGCCGCAAAATCCTTCATGACCGATACGTCTCCTGCCAGGCTCCTTCCAGAATATCCGCATCGCTGATGCTGATTTCCGGCAGAGCGAAATACTCCATAATACCGGCTGCAATAACGGCGCCGGCGACGATAATATCCGCCCGCTCGGAATCCAAGCCCGGCAACTGCAGCCTTTCTTCGTAAGACAGGCTCGCCAGCAGCTCCTGCAATTCCGTCACCTGAGCAGCCGTAAGAACGTATCCCTGCACCCGTGATGCATCATATGCTTCCATTTTCTCCTGAATCGTCACGAGCGAAGTCCAAGTGCCGCCGATGCCGATCCAATGCGCGACCGGCTCCATTTGTTCCGTTCTTTCCCGGAACAAAGCAAAGCAATGCTTCTTGAGCTCGCCGATACCGCGGCGAGTCATCATGTCAAAATCCCGCGTGCCGCGCACGGCTCCGACGGGCATGCTGACGACCAGACCGATGTCACCGCCCAGACCGACACTGATCTCCGTGCTGCCGCCGCCGATGTCGACTACTGTCGTCAATTTGCCGGTATACCCGGACGCGCCGAGATAGCCGTATCGTGCCTCTTCTTCGCCGCTGATAATCCGCACCGGTACCCCGAGCAGCCGTTCCGCCGCCGCGGCAAATTCCGCACCGTCGGCCGCTTCCCGCAACGCTTCGGTAGCAATGGCCGTCCATTCCGTTGCGCCCCACTCGTGTCCCTGCCGCTGCAATTCGGCAAGCCCTTCCAACGTCCTGCGCGAGGCCGCTTCACTTAATTTTTCACCTTTACTCAGACCGTCTCCGAGTCGAGTAGTACGCAATGTTTTACCGACGGTCCGGAAGCCGTCCGCCGTTCTTTCCGCAACCAACAGGCGAATGGTATTTGTTCCGATATCAATGACCGCTTGCATCTATGCCTCCCAACAAAAAAGCACCCCCTTGCGGGGATTGCCTCTCTTTAATCCGATCGACGCGCGCCGCGTCCGCCGCGCTTCGATTCCGTATTGCGCTTCAAATCGCTCAGACGTTCGTCGCTGTCGCGCAGAAAACGGCTTAATTTATCCTCAAATGACATGGGTCCTTGCGGACGACGCCCCCGTTCCTTACGCTCACGGAATTGCGGGCGTGCTTCGCGTGCCGGTTGCGAAAAATTCCGCTCCCGCTGCGGTGCATCCGCCGGTTTCGGCTTTGCCTGCTTGATCGACAGGGCAATCTTCCCGCCGGCATCTTTCGATACCACTTTCACTTCCACGCGCTGCCCTACCTGCAGGTATTCATTGATATCGCTCACATATTCATGTGCGACTTCCGAAATATGCACCAGGCCGACCGCTTTGTCCGGCAATTCCACGAAGGCACCGAACTTTGCCAGCCCGGTGATTTCACCTTCCACGATACTTCCGATTTCTACGCTCATGCGAAACGAACATCCTCCTTGGCTTTTACTAAGCTGAATAAATAAAATAACTCCCCTATATTATAAGGGATAACCGCATTCCGTGCAATTAGCGAATGTAGGGGACTTCCTTTTCCTTTACCAGCCCCAGCTGTTCTCTCGCCTCTTTCTCCACGGCCTGCAGGTCATTGTAATGCGCCTTTTGCTCCGCAAGCTCCTGCTGCTCCTGCCGCAGACGAATTTCTTCCTGCTGCATATGCACCATCTCCGTATGCAGATGGTACCATTCGTACGCAACGTTGCCGACCCACAGCAAGGCCGCAAACGCCAGCACGATAAGCACCGCCTTGCGCCAAGACAGACGACTGCCTCTGTTTTTTTGTTCCCGTCGATTCGCCCGCTCCATCATTGCCTCCGTATCGCCCTTATTGTATCACATGTTGGCAAGGAACCGACCGTTTTTACGCAAAACAAAACGGGCGCTCTTTCGAGTGCCCGTTTCTACTGACGAAACTTATTTCAATTCGACAGTTGCGCCCGCTTCTTCGAGGGAAGCTTTCAACGCTTCCGCATCCGCCTTGGCGAGACCTTCTTTGACAACGCCCGGAGCGCCGTCTACCAATGCTTTGGCTTCTTTCAAGCCGAGGCCGGTCGCTTCGCGAACAACTTTGATTACGTTGATCTTGGATGCGCCGACTTCTTTCAAATGTACGTCAAATTCCGATTTTTCCGCTGCCGCATCGGCACCGCCCGCTGCCGGAGCTGCCGCTACCGCTACCGGAGCTGCCGCGGAAACACCGAATTCTTCTTCCATTGCCTTGACCAATTCCGCAAGTTCGAGAACGGTCATTTCTTTGATTGCTTGCATGATTTCCTGTTGAGTCATGATACTCCTCCTAATGGTAAATAATGCGCTTATGCGCTTTCTTTTTGTTTACGCACAGCCTCGAGTACATAAACGAGGTTGTTGATGTTGCCCTGCAGGCAACGAACCACACCGCTGATCGGCGCTTGCATGCTGCCCACCAATTTGGCAAGCAGTACTTCGCGACTCGGCAAATCGGCCAAGTGCTGTACGGCCGCCACGTCGACGACAGCGCCTTCCAGCAGGCCTGCCTTGACGGTCAACGCTTCGGACTTCGTTTCTTCGATGAATTCCTTTAATGCTTTTGCCGGCGCGACAGCATCCGTTGTGGAGATCGCGATCGCGTTCGGCCCGTGCAGGAATGCATCGAAACCTTCCAGTCCGAGCTCATTTGCGGCAATTGCCGTCAAACGGTTCTTAATAACCTGGTACTTGACGCCGTGGGAGAGGAACTTACGGCGCAACTGCGTCGCATCCGCTACCGACAAGCCGGTATATTCTACCAGCACGGCCCCTTTGGCCTCCTGCAATTCCGCACGCATGCGGTCAATGACTTGTTTCTTTTCCGGTGTTCCGGCCAATGTAGACACCTCCTTTGCTACATGTTTTATATTTGCACTGTAGCTATAGAAAACGACCTCGCATCGCTCACGAGGTCGCGCACCGACAGTTCTGCCGGTACTCAGCCTCGGGTGGCGGGTTACCCCATTACACATACCACCGGTCTTAAGCTAAGTGTAAATAGAATTATTCTTTCGGTGCCACTACCGATGTGATGTCCAGAGCAATCCCCGGCCCCATCGTGGCACTCAGTGTGACGGACTTCATGTACTGTCCCTTGGTGCTCGCCGGACGTGCTTTGGCGATGCGGTCAAAAATCGCCATGATATTTTCACGGAGATTTTCTTCACTGAAGGATGCTTTACCGACGCTCAGCTGGATGTTTCCCGCCTTGTCCGTACGGTATTGTACTTTACCCGCCTTGACTTCCTGAATCGCTTTGGCGACGTCCATGGTTACCGTGCCGTCCTTCGGGTTCGGCATCAGGCCTTTCGGGCCGAGCACCTTCCCGAGACGACCGACAACGGCCATCATGTCCGGGGTTGCCACGACTACGTCGAAATCGAACCAGCCGCCCTGGATTTTCGGAATCAATTCTTCACCGCCGACATATTCGGCGCCGGCCCCTTCCGCTTCGGCCAACTTCGGACCTTTTGCGAAAACGAGGACCTTTTTCGTCTTACCTGTGCCGTGCGGAAGCACCATCGCACCGCGGATCTGCTGATCCGCATACTTCGGATCGACGTTCAGGTTGAACGCCATTTCCACCGACTCGTCAAAATTGGCCTTGGCCGTCTGCTTGACCAGCGCGACCGCCTCATCCAATCCATATACCTTGTTACGGTCGACGAGTTCGGAGGCCTGTTTGTATTTCTTGCCCATTTTTGCCATAATTCCTCCTTAATCCCCTCGTTATTCCGTAACCGTGATACCCATGCTGCGCGCCGTGCCTTCGACCATCTGCATCGCCGCTTCCACATCGTTGGCGTTCAGGTCGGGCATTTTCGTTTCCGCGATTTCACGGATTTGCGCTTTCGTGACGCTGCCGACTTTCGTCTTGTTCGGTTCGCCGGAAGCTTTTTCCAGCCCCGCCGCTTTTTTCAACAGAACAGCCGCCGGCGGCGTTTTGGTAATAAAAGTAAAGGAACGATCGTCATACACCGTAATTTCTACCGGAATAATCAGACCCACCTGCTGAGCGGTACGCGCATTGAATTCCTGTACGAAGGCCATGATGTTGACCCCCGCCTGACCCAAGGCCGGACCTACCGGCGGTGCCGGAGTGGCTTTCCCCGCTTCTACCTGCAGTTTTACCATTTTTGCTACTTTTTTTGCCATGTCTTACACCTCCATTCGTTGTAAGATGTGGTACAAACGGACCGAAGTCCTCCCACCCGCGCTGACGCGCGTCATTTATTAGAGTGTATTTCGGGTGCCGCTTCAAATTGCGCGGCATCCAACTCTACGGATGTATCGCTGCCGAATACATTCAGCAGCACGCGAATCCGCCCTTTGTCCGGGAATACTTCCTCGACTCGGGCCATCTGTTCGGCAAACGCCCCGCCGGTGATACGAATCTTGTCGCCGACTTGTACCGTCAGCTTCGCCACCGGAGGCGCCGTGCTTTCCTGCCGCTGCAGAATACGCGCCACTTCTTCCTCGCTGAGCGGAATCGGTTTCGTGGTGGTCCCGACGAAACCGGTCACGCCGGGCGTATTACGCACGACATACCAGCTGCGATCGTTGACTTCCATTTCCACCAGGACATAGCCCGGAAATAATTTCCGTTGCACGGTGCGTGCACGGCCTTCCTTGACATCCACTTCGTCCTGCATCGGGACGAGTATCTGCCGAATGGTATCGGTCATCCCGAGTGACTGGACTTTCAGCTCCAGATTGGTCTTTACTTTATTTTCATAACCGGAGTAGGTATGAATGACATACCATTTGATATCCGCCATTTTCGCCTCCCGGATCTAAATCAGGCCGGCAAACAGTCGGAACAGCCCGGTAAACACGAAATCCACCGCCATAATCAAAAAGGAAATGAAGATGGCGGTAATAAACACAACAATCGTATAGCGTACCAATTCGCTCTTCGTCGGCCACTGCACTTTTTTCATTTCCTGCCGTACGCCGCGAATAAACGCCGTCATCCCTTGCTGTTGTGCTACTGCATTTTGTCTTGCCATTCCGGCCTCCGCTTCTTCATTGCTTCCGATACCGGGAACGCCTTATTTCGTTTCCCGATGCAATGTGTGTTTTTTACAGAACTTGCAATATTTATTCATTTCCAGACGTTCCGTCGTGTTCTTCTTATTCTTGTTCGTCTGGTAGTTGCGCTGCTTACATTCCGTGCACGCAAGAGTTACTGCATCGCGCATGGTCACACCTCGCTCACTTTCCGTTACAGACGAACGGAAATCTCCGTCCGTACATTCCAATATACTTTAGCACAGATGCCTTGTGCTGTCAATGAAAGCCGCTCCCGGCGCTTGCCGGACAGGCGCAAAGGCAACGGCAAAAGCCCTCGTCTTGCGAGGGCGACAGCACATTACGCGTTTTTCGCCGTTTCGACCAGCTTGCTGAATGCCGCCGGATCTTGGATTGCCAAGTCGGAGAGCATTTTGCGGTTGATCGTCACGCCCGCTTTGTTCAGGCCGGCGATCAAACGGCTGTACGTCGTCCCGTTCAGGCGGGCCGCCGCATTGATACGAGCGATCCAAAGACGACGGAAATCGCGTTTTTTACGGCGACGGTCACGGCGTGCATACGCCAACGAGTGCATGACCGACTCGTTTGCCTTTTTGAACTGGCGATTCCGTGCGCCGCGATAACCCTTAGCTAATTTCAGAATTTTTTTATGGCGTCTACGTGCCGTAACGCCTGTTTTTACTCGTGCCATCCTCTGTCCTCCTTCATTAACCGTTCGGCAACATGCGTTCTACACGCTTCTGATCGGACTTGCTGACCATTGCGGCTTTACGCAATTGACGAATTCGCTTCGGACTCTTTTTTTCCAAGATGTGGCTCTTGAACGCCTTGCTGCGTTTGAACAGACCGCTGCCCGTCTTCTTGAAGCGTTTGGCTGCGGAGCGTTTAGTTTTCATTTTCGGCATGATAAGCCTCCTTACTTTTCCGTCTTCGGTGCTAACATCATCGTCATATTACGCCCTTCCAGTTTGGGCGCCTTCTCCCGGACAGCTTTGTCTTTAAGCTCTTCCGCAAAGCGGACCAGGAGCTCTTCCCCGAGTTCCGGGTGGCTCAACTCGCGACCGCGGAACATAATCGTGACCTTGACCTTGCTGCCGTCTTCCAGAAAACGAATTGCGTTTTTCATTTTGACATAAAAGTCATGGTCTTCGATGTTCGGGCGAAGTTTTACTTCTTTCAGGGTGATAACCTTCTGCTTTTTCCTGGCTTCTTTTTCCCGTTTCTGCTGTTCATAACGGTACTTGCCGTAATCCATCATACGACAAACCGGCGGTTTGGCCGTCGGCGCCACTTCGACGAGATCGACTCCTCGTTCGGCTGCGGCCGCCAGAGCATCGCGCAGCGGCATCACTCCCAACTGCTCGTTGGTATCACTGACGACACGGACCTCCCGTGCCCGGATTTCTTCGTTGATACGCAGTTCCTTACTAATGGGGTTCACCTCCTGAATGTTTTCTTGTCAAGTAAATAAAAAACGGACGGCATGACGCCATCCGTATCCATCTGCGGTAACCCTAGTAACTCCGGCGTCGTGTAGGGTGAGAAGCGGATGACTTCTACTTGATCATGTACTCATAGAGTATAACGCATTTCATTCCCGCTGTCAAATCGGATTGAAGCAGCGCTTCGAATCCGTTAGAATAAGCATATCAGTATGATGGATTTCGTCCGTAAAGGAGTTGCCATGTCCGTTTCACCGGTCGGCCTGATCGCCGAATACAATCCCCTGCACCGGGGTCATACCGAGCAGTTGGCCGCCATTCGTCGCCGCTTCCCGAATGCACCGCTGGTCGTCGCCATGAGCGGCGATTTCGTTCAGCGCGGCGTTCCCGCCGTGTGCAGTAAGCACGAACGGGCCGCCGCGGCCTTGCAGGCGGGTGCCGACCTGGTGCTGGAGCTGCCGTCCCTTTTCGTCTTACGCAGTGCCGCCGATTTCGCTGCAGGAGCCGTTCGTCTGCTGGCAGCTGTCGGCTGCACCGACCTCGTTTTCGGCGCGGAAGATCCCGACCTCGCCTTGCTTCGCCGGCTCGCCGCGGAACCCGATCCCGCTTTGCTGGCGCAAGAACTGGCGCAAGGCTACGGCTACGGTGAGGCGCGCACGCGTGCGCTGACGGCCGCCTGCCCCGCTGCGCTTGCCCTGCGCCTGCCGAATAATTTACTCGGCGCCGCCTACCTGCAAGCCGCAAACCGATATGCGCCTGCCCTGCATCTCCACCCGTTCCCGCGCCCGCGATACACCCCGGACGGGATGCCGACCGTTTCCGGCGCGCGTGTACGGAAGCAGATCGCCGCCGGCCACATTCCCGCTGATGATTTATCCGCTGCGGAACGCCTCGCCTGGCAACGACGACTGGCGACCGGCGCCTATACGGATTATGCGCGCTATGAACTGCTTGCACTCGCGACTCTGCGCCGCTACACTCCCGATCTTCCTTACGGCGAAATGCGCGAAGGCCTAGAGTATCGCTTTGCCGCCGCCAACGCTGCAACCGACCTTGCGGAATTTTGGGGCGCGGTCAAAAGCAAGCGCTACCCGCATGCCCGCTTGCGCCGCCTGACCGCCCAAATCGTCCTCGGCATGACGGCGACCGATCTGCACACCGCCGCCGAGATCGGCCCCGAATGGCTGCGCCCGCTGGCCATGCGCCGGTCGGCAAGCGAACTGTTGCGCAACCGCCCCCTCCCGGTGCTCTCTCGCCTCGGCGCGGCGGCAAAGCAACTGCCGCCCGACACGCGGCACCGCCTGCATTACGATTTGCTGGCGACCGATCTTGCCGCGCTGTGTCGACATGCTCCCGGCAGACAACGCGCCGGCGGGACGGATTATCGGCACGGAGTATATGTAATGGAGTAGAAACAACGGAATAAAAAACTCCGGACAACAGTCCGGAGTTTTTTATTCCGTTACATATTCACGCAGAACCACTTCATCCGCGCCGTCGATTTCCCTCAAGCGGACGGCTACGTCTTCCTGCTCGGCGGTCGGCACATTTTTGCCGACATAATCCGCCCGGATCGGCAGCTCGCGATGTCCCCGGTCAATGAGTACCGCCAACTGTATCGCTCGCGGTCGTCCCATCGCCATAATCGCATTCAGGGCGCTGCGAATGGTGCGCCCCGTATACAGCACATCATCCACCAGAACCACCAGTTTGTTTTGCAATTCACTTTGCGGCAATACCGCTTCGCCGCCGCCTTTGCCGTCATCGCGAAACGCCGTGATATCCAGCGCCTCCACGGTGACGTTCGCCCCTTCGATCGCCGCGACCTGTGCCGCCAGGCGCTCGGCCAGCGGCACTCCGCGCGTGCGGATGCCGATGAACACGGCGCCGTCGATCCCTTTGTTGCGCTCGATGCATTCGTGACCGATGCGGCGCAACGCACGACGGATGGCCTGTTCGTCCAACAGAACGGTTTTATTTTTCCACATGACTGTTCTCCTTACAAATTGCCGCCAGACACTGAAGAAAATCTGCCGGCAACGGTGCTTCACAAATAATTTCACTGCCGTCCGCAGGTCGCCGCAGAGTCAGGCGGGCGGCATGCAGAGCCTGCCCCGCCAACGGGAACGCATCCTTGCGCCGACCGTACAGCGGATCCTGTACAACGGGATGGCCGATAGCGGCCATGTGCACCCGAATCTGGTGCGTCCGGCCGGTCTCCAGGCGGCAACGCACCAAAGCGAATTTGCCGAGCCGTTCCGCCACGGTAAAATGCGTCACCGCATCCCGTCCTCCTTGCGATACCACCGCCCGCCGCAACCGGTTCCGCGGATCGCGACCGAGCGGCAACCGGATCGTCCCCCGATCCGCTTCTGGCTCGCCGTGAACCAGGGCGAAATAGATCCGCTCCATGCTGTGCGCCCGCACCTGCGCGCTCAAGGACTCATACCCCCGTTCACTTTTTGCCGCTGCCAGCAACCCCGAGGTATCCCGATCCAAACGATGCACTATGCCCGGCCGGAGCGGATCTCCGGCATCCGCCAAACATCCGCCGGTGTGCGCCAGCAGCGCATGCACCAAGGTGCCGTCGTCATGTCCTGCGGCAGGATGAACCACCATGCCGCGCGGCTTGTTGATGACGAGCATGTCCTCGTCCTCGTAAACAATCTCCAGCGGTATCGCCTCCGCCCGCAAGACCGTCTCCCGCACGGCAGGCTCCGGCAGGCGGACGATATCCCCGCGCACCGGTCGATAGTTCGCCTTGACCGGCACATCGTTCACCGTCACCTGTCCGGCTCGGCAATATTTTTGGATCGTCGCGCGCGATTCCCCGGTGACATCGACCAGCCAGCGGTCGATTCGTTCCGCCGCGCTGTCCGGCGGTACGTGAAACTCCCGCATCATACCGATTCCCTTCGCCAGAAATAATACAGCAACATCCCGACGGCTAAACAAATTGCAATATCGGCAATGTTAAAAATCGGCCAGATGCGAAAATCGATATAATCGACAACCGCCCCCAGCCGGAAGCGATCCCAGGCATTGCCCAAAGCGCCGCCGAGCAGCAGCCCCACGGCTGCCGGGAAATACCGCGGTTCCGTCGGAATTCGTTTGCGGTAGAAAAAGAACAGGCCGAACAAAACGACTACCACCGACAGGAAAAACCATTGCTGATGTGCCAAGATCCCGAAGGCCGCGCCGTGATTTTCAATATATGTCCAATGCCAAACACCGGGAATGACGGGAATGCTCTCGCCGAATTCCATCGTGTGACGCACATACCATTTCACTGCCTGATCCGCAATACAGACGAGCAGGGCCAATACACAAGTCCGCATAACCACTCTCCATTCGTATTGTACTCCCATATTATAGCATAGCCGAACTTCGGATACACATGCCCTCCGCACCGCTTCCGGGCAGAAAAAAGCAAACAAAAAAACCGCCGCAGCGGTTTTTCTGTTAATTCAACACGTAGACATCGACCGCTTGACGGCCGAATGCATAACACTCGTCATAGCTTTCCATACACAAGTCGATCCGGTTTCCGATAATCGCACCACCGGTATCGGCCGCAACGGCCTCCCCGTAACCCGGCACGTACACGCGCGTGCCGATCGGCACCACATTCGGATCTACCGCAACTACGCCGCGACGGGCGGGAATACCGCTATACGTAATACCGCGACCGTCGCCGTCCATGGGATGGTACGCCGTCGCTTCCATCCGAATCACTTTCGTGAAACGTTCTGCGCCGCGGCTCGTCTCCACCATATCGCGTGTACCGACTTCCGCTACCCGATCAATCGGCTCCGTCAGCACTGTCTGTGCCATTTCCTGTCGACCGACGACACGATTACCGATATGCAGCACGCGATAGGTAACCGTTCGCTTGCCGTCCCGGCCTTGGCTGATTACTCGTTCCTCGCCCACACGCATCCGGTCATTGGGTTGCTGCACATTGCGAAACGGCACGGCTTCTTCCACCGTTTCTTCCGTTGCCGTGTACTTGCCCACCGGAATGACTGATTGTTCCGTAACCGGCGTCGCTGCCGGAATCAATGTGACATAGGCATCCGGCGAGTAGCCGGCCGCTATAACGGCTTCTTCGGCCGTATCCGCCGCTACCGTCACTTCTTTGTGTTGCATGCCGTCCCGAATGACGACCGTTTTCGCTCGTTTTACCGTTAACACGGCACCTTCCGCTAAATCCTTGCGGTCCGCTACGACCCGATCCGCCTTGCCCAGCGCTATATGCGCATCGGCCAATATACCACGAACGGTTCGCGCGGAAGTGTGCACGCGATGCGTTTCTCCGTCCGCCACTACCGTCAGCGTGCGCGACGGGGCAGTGAACCCGACCATGCACATGGCCAACAGAATCGCCAAGGCGATGAACAGCGCGGTGTGCGAGAAACGTATTCGGTATTTTGTACTCATAATCGCACCTCCAACGCAGAAATTCTACCATAGGCGGACAGCCATGTCAAAAACTCCCGGTTTACAATACGCATATTTCGGGCATTCTCTGCACTTTCTCTAATTTTCAAACGCTCACTTTTCAATCGCCGATTGCATTTTGCAAGCGCTTGCAAACTCCGCCATGCAAGCCCACTTCCCATGTACTCCCCAAAAGGACAACGGCAGCCATCGTCCGTATCGGAGATAACTGCCGTTAAATTATTTTTTGATTAGCAACACATATTCGCGCTTTTTCGGCCCGTCTCTTTGGGAAAACGAGATCCGTTTTTGCCGTTTTCGTATCAGCAACCGCCACTTTGCTGAAAGCGGGTCAGTCGAAACGCTCCTCTTCACCATCCCGATAGAACGGCGTCATACGCTGCCGCAGCGTCGGCTTTCCTCCCGCGTTCCGTTCTTTCGCCAGAGTGAGGAAGGCTTGCTGCGCCGAAAGACGATCCGTCTCCGCTTTTGTTTTCGTATATGTCCCGTCCGGATTCATGCGATGCGCCTTTTGGTTATCCGCCAATTCCGTATCGAGCATACGCAACAGGCGCTCGCGGTGCCGTTCTTCCTCTACCGGGATCATCAGCTCCACCCGATCGTTCAAGTTACGCGGCATCCAGTCCGCCGAGCTGATGTACACTTCATCCCGACCGCCGTTCAAAAACCAGAATATCCGGCTGTGTTCAAGGAAGCGGCCGATGATGCTGCGCACTCGGATATTTTCCGAAACGCCGGGAATCCCCGGCTTCAACACGCAAATCCCCCGCACGACACAGTCAATCGACACTCCCGCCTGCGATGCTTCATACAGTTTCAGGATGATCTCCTTATCCAACAGCGAGTTCATCTTGAGTTTCATCGCCGCCGGTTCTCCTCGCCGTGCATGCTGAATTTCCCGATCAATCAGTTCCATCGACCGCCGGCGCAGATCCATCGGTGCGACGATGAACTTATTCCATTCCGGCGGATCCGAATAGCCGGACAGCAGGTTGAAGAAATTAGAGGCATCAATCCCGAACTGATCGTTGCAGGTGAAAATCCCGCAATCCGTGTACAGCTTGGCGGTTTTTCCGTTGTAATTCCCCGTGCCGACATGCACATAGCGGCGAATGCCGTCCGCTTCCCGCCGGATTACCAAAGTACATTTCGAGTGGGTTTTTACTCCCTTGAGGCCGTAGATGACATGGGCGCCCGCCTGTTCCAGCCGCCGTCCCATGAGGATGTTGTTTTCTTCGTCGAAACGCGCCTTCACTTCCATCAGCACCGTGACCTGCTTGCCGTTTTCCGCAGCCATAGCGAGCGACCGCACGATCGGCGAGTCCGAACTGACCCGATAGAGTGTCTGCTTGATTGCCAGCACGGCCGGATCGGCGGCCGCATCACCGACAAAGCGTTCCACAATGTCAAAGCTTTCGTACGGCAAATGCACGAACAGATCCCGCTCGCGGATTTGTGCGAACAGTCCTTCCGTCTCCGTCTGCAACAGTGCATACGGCGTCTGCGGGCGAAACGGCGGGTACCGCAGGTGCTCATAGCCGTCAATGCCGGTAAAGCCGAAGAACTGCGTCATGTCCAGCGGCCCGTCAATCGTATAGATATCATCTTCGCCGAGATGCAGTTCCGCCGCCAGAAATTCCCGCAGCCGCTTATCTTCGTGCGGCTCGATCTCCATTCGCACGGCCGCCCCGCGCCGCCGCATCTTCAGTGATTTTTCCACTTCGGCGAGCAGATCCTCCGCCCCTTCTTCATCGATATCGAGGTCGGAGTCTCGTGTCACGCGGAAGGCCTGCGCCACCAGGATGCGATAGCCGCGGAAAAAATCTTCCGCCCAATAGCGCAACACATCTTCCAACCAGACAAATTCCCGGCCGCCTTCATACACATAGTCCGACGGTATCTCCAAAATTCGCGGCAGCACGCTCGGCACCGGCAAAATGGCGACCCGTGTCGAACCGTCGTCGGCCGTCAGCAATACCGCCAGATTCAGGCTGCGGCTTTGCAAAAACGGGAACGGATGACTGGCATCCACCGCCAACGGCGTGACCACCGGAAATATCGTCCGCTCAAAATAGTCCGCCAACCAGCGCAATTGCTCCGCTTGCAGATCTTGCGGCCGTTGGAAGCGCAACCCCTCTTCCCGCAAGCGGTGCTTGAGCTCCTCCCAATATGCGTATTGCCGCGCCACCAAGCGAGAGCAGGACTTCCCGATCGCCTGCAATTGTTCCGCCGGAGTCATATCGGCATTATCCCGCCGCTCAATGCCGCCGGCGCGTTGGTGCATCAGGCCGGCCACGCGAATCATGAAGAATTCGTCCAAATTGGAGCCGGTAATCGCCAGAAAATTCAACTTTTCCAGCAGCGGGTTGCTCGAATCGACCGCTTCTTCCAGCACCCGTTCATTAAATGACAGCCAGCTGAGCTCCCGATTCAGAAAGCAGCGATGATCAATGACCGGCAACTCTTCTTTCCCTTCGTTCGTCATGGCATTCTCCTTTCCAGTTCCGCATTCATCCCGAATACATCACGGAACACGGCCGCCTCCGCTGCAAATGTCCATTCTTCCAGCAATGTATTTGCCGGCGACTCGTAGCTGACGGCCAGGGCATCCCGCCGCAGAACCGCTTCCACCCTGTGCAATTTATTACTCTCACCCTTATCCATCGCCACTGCCAGACGCAAGATCGCAACCAATTTCAGCACTCGCATTTTGGCCTGTTCGGGCAAGCGGCGGAACGGCTCGTCTTCATCCGAAGGCCGCCCTTTGTAATTATAGTAAGCGACCGTCGCCACCACTTCTTTTTCCGGATCGGACAGGCCGAAAAGATCCGTCCCCATAATAATGTGGTAGGTATGTTCATTATTGCGCCGCAAATTGACATAGCGCCCCGTGCGATGCAATACGGCCGCCAGCCAGAGCAAGTCCGAGTCCCGCTCGTCCAAGCCGTGGATCGGCCGCAGCGCCCGCATCAACAGTGTCGCGTATTCCGCCACCGTTTCCAAATGCAGGATATTGCCGCCGTAGCGCAAGGCCATTTCCTTCGCCAGCTCCCGGTGCTGCTCGCGCAACTCCGCCAGAGCCGGATCCCGATAGCGCACGGCACCGGCATACATCGCCGCGCCGTATAAAAATGTCGTCGACATCATAATCAAGTGTTCCGCACGAATATGCGCCAAGATCTCGGCATAGAGATGCAGCGTCGGCAACAGCTTCTGCGCTCCCGCATCATCAATGCCGTAGTGATGCTGCAAGCCCGTCGCCGTCTTGTCATGGACTTCGTTGAAGGCCCGCAAAAAATGCTCCGGTTGCACGATGACCAACTCTTGTGTCATCGGAATTCCGAGCAGCTGCGCCACCAGGCGCGACTCCCGCCCCGAAAGCACCAGGTAGCGCACGGGATAGCGCTCCAGTACCGGCCAGATCGGGGCCAACATGGAGCGCAAATACTCATCCAGAACCTGCGGGAAATCCCGATTATCCCGCTGATTGCGACCGAAACTTTCCAAGACGCGCAAGGTTCCGATGTGTACGTTTTGTTGGTAGCACAGCCGATCCTCCCGCCAAACGGTGAATCCCACCGCGCCGGAGGTAATATCGACAAACAGCGTCGCCGCGTCGTTACCCGTTAATTCTACGCCCATTCTGTCACTTAATTGTCTATGCAAAGCAAAATGTTTGTAAAATATTTCCTGCGGCATATCCAGCACTTCCACATGCAGCCCCGTATGCACTTCAATCAAGTCCAAAATGAGCCGCCGGTTCTTTGCTTCGCGCAATACCGCCGTAGCGTATACGAAGACTTCCCGCACGCCGTAGTCCGCCAAAATTCTTCGGAACCCGTTCAAGATCCGGCACATTTGCCGAATGGACGTAAACGACAGTTCCCCCGTCGTAAACACTTCTTCGCCGAAATCTGCCTGTCGCCGCGCCTTTTCCGGCAACCGCAATCCTTCCGACCCGCGATAATCCGCGATACACATCGACAACGCCACCGAGCCGATATGGATCACGCCGTAGACCTGCTGTCCTCTTGCCATAATACACCTCCCTGTTACTTTCAGTATACCATCTTGGCAAGGGAAAGACGGTAGCATCACAACGTAAAATTCGTTAAAATAAGAATGAAGGAGGATTGACATGGAAGAATACTACCGGCCGGAGCGAATCGGTCTGATCGACCTCGGTTCCAATTCGGCGCGTTTCGTTGTGATGGCGATCGAGCCGAGCGGCGCGTATCACCTCATTTATCAGGACAAGCAATTGGTGCGTTTAAGCGAAGGCCTTGCCGCTTCACGGGTTTTGAGCAAGGAAGCCCGCGACCGTACCCTGCATGCCTTGCAAGTCTTTGCTCATACCGCCGAGCTGCTCGGTGTGGAACAGATGCTCGCGGTAGCGACCGCCGCCATGCGCAATGCGAAAAACGGCATGGCTTTCCGTGACGAAATCGAGGCGCATACGGGCATTCCGCTGACCATCATCAGCGGCCGCGAAGAAGCCCGTCTCGGCTATCTCGGCGTAGTCAACACCTTGGCCTGCAGCGATTTCATCCTCTTCGACCTCGGCGGCGCCTCTACGGAAATATCGCTGATCCGCGATCACAAGCTCTGCGAAACACGCAGCCTGCCCATCGGCACGCTGACGTTGACGGAGGAGTTCGGTACCGCCGATCGTATCACGGCAAAAGCGCGCAAAGCACTTGTCGCGCGCGTACGCAAAGAACTCGAAACACTGCCCATCCCGCCTGCCGCCGGACTGCCGCTCGTCGGTATCGGCGGCACCATCCGGAATATTGCCAAAATTCATCAGCGGCGGGAAAACTATCCGATCCCCAAGCTGCACAACTACCTGATGCCGGCAGATCAGATCGGCGAACTGACGGAGCTGTTCTGCTCGCTGGACTTTGCCGGACGCACCGAGATACCCGGGCTCGGCTCTGATCGCGCGGACATCATCTCCGCCGGTGCCTTGCTCATCCATACCCTCGTTGATTACTGCGCATCGCCGCAACTGATCATCAGCGGTAACGGGCTGCGCGAAGGACTTTTCTTCCATCACTACGCCATTCATTATCGACACGGCCGGCTGTACCCCGACAACCTGTTGGCACAAAGCGTACAGAATTACCGGGCAACACTGTCCCTGGATGAGGAAAGCGACGAGCGAACCGAATATATTACCACGATGGCGTTGCGCCTCTACGACGAGCTCCAACCCGTTCACGGCTTTACACCGCGCTGGCGCTCGCTGCTGGAAACCGCCGCCCGCCTGCACGATATCGGTGTCGTCATCAACTTTTACAGCCATGCGCAACACAGCGCCTACATGCTGGCCAATGCCCCGCTCTACGGGCTGTCTCATGCGGAACAATCCGTTTGCGCTTTGCTGGCGGGATTCCAAGACGGCATCTCGGGCAAGCTGCGGCGCTACGAAAACTTTGCCCGCGTCCCGACCCGCGACGAAGTAAAGACTGCAAGCAGGCTCTCCGTCCTGCTCGCCTTGGCAAAAAATTTCGACTACATGCACGACCGGGGCATTCTCGCTCTGCACACGGACGATGATATCAAAACGCGTCTGCATCTCACTGCGCGCGCTCCGGCGGATATCCCGCTTCTCGACAACGGCTTCGCCCGTCACTTGACGGAGTTCGAAAACCAATTCGGAGTCCCGCTCGAAATAATCTGGGACAACGCAGACATAAAAACAGACCTCCGCTGAGGTCTGTTTTTATGTCCATGTATTTCCCCGACCGAACCGAACAAGCGACAGAATTTCGACATTCGGCGTGCGCCGCTCTTATCGGATCTTCGCGCTTCCGGAAAATATACATCCGCCGCACACGGCAAAAGCCGCTCCGAAACGGAGCGGCTTTTTATTTTACCAGGATCGGCCGGCCCCGCCGCCGCCGGAGCTGCCGCCCCCGCCGCCGCGAAAACCTCCGCCGCCAAAACCGCCGCTACCACCGCCGCGGGAGAATAAGTACAGCAGCACCCAGAGGATCCGACCGCGGTTGAACCGTACATCCAAAAACGCCAAGACCGCCAACAGCGCCAACAGCCAATACGATCCGAATCCGTTCGTTTGCCGAACGGGCTTGTCCACTTTACCCGGTTTATTCAGATCTTCCGCCGTCAAACCGTACTCCCGAATCGTCAGTGCCGCCAAAGCACCGTACGTTCGCATGACCGCCTCGTTCGCATTTCCTTCCTTCATCGCCGGAATGAAGTAATTATCGAGAACTTCGCCGGCGCGGGCGTCATTGATGGCGCCCTCCAGCCCGTACCCGACCTCGATCCGCACCTGTCGCTCCGAGGGCGCCACCAGCAACAGCACACCATTGTTCTCCGCCTCGGCGCCGATCCCCCAATGCCGAAACAAATCCGTGGCATATGTCTGCATATCGCCGTTCGGAACATCCTGCACGATAGCGACCACTACCTGGGCGCCGGTTTTGTCTTCGATCCGTCTCCCCAGCGCGTCCAGGCTTGCGATTTCATCACGAGTCAGCGTACCTGTATAATCCTGCGCATAAATATCTCCCTGCAAGACAGGAAATTCCTGTGCCGCCGACGCCGAATACCCAGCCAGAAACAGCAAACAGGCCAGCACCGAACACAACAGCCGATACACGATTTGACTGTAACCGCTTCTTTGCCACACCTGTGTCATTGCCGGCCTCCTTCGTTAAAACGTTACCGTCGGTGCCTGATCCGCGCCCTCAGCCGACCGGAAATAATCGCGACTCGAAAAACCGAGCATTCCCGCTACGATATTCGTCGGGAACTGACGAATGCGCGCATTGAACGATTGCACTTCACCGTTGTAATCACGGCGCGAAGTAGCAATTCGATTTTCCGTACCGGCCAATTCGTCTTGCAATGCACGGAAATTCTGATCCGCTTTCAGCTGCGGATAATTTTCCACAATCGCGAACAAACGACCGAGTGCCTGCGTCAGCTCACCGTCAGCCGCCGCGATCTCATCCACACTCTGCGCTCCGGCCATCTTCGCTCGTGCATCGCTGACATTCTTAAACACTTCCTGCTCATGCGTCGCGTAACCTTTGACCGTATTCACCAAATTCGGAATCAGGTCGTTGCGCCGTTGCAACTGCGTTTCCACCTGCGCCCAGGAACCGTTTACCCTTTCATTCGCCGTGACCAAGCCGTTGTACTGACCCATCAGCCAAGCTCCGAGCAGGGCCACGATCGCTATAGCAATCAGCCAACCTTTTTTCATAGCAGCCTCCTTTTTCACAACTGTACAAAAGTTTTCTCTATTATACCACGGCCAATTTATACAGAAAAGATATCCCGCCCCTCCCTTTTCATCTCCGTATTATTTTGCTACAATTTATATATAGGCACACGGAGGTACGTATGGCGTCTCTTTTTGAACCCAAGTACCTGTCCAATGGAAAAGGCGCTACATAATTATGCAGCGCCGTTTTCTATTCCCGCAAAACCGGCGGCTTATGCCGCAAGCCGCGTGTTAAAACCAACAGATATACGATGCCGACAACGAACCAAGCGCCGCCTACCAGCAAACATTCCGTCGACAGATGCACCCAAAGGTAGCCGCAAACAAGAAAACCGACCAACGGTGCAAGCAAGTACTGCACGACATTTCTCTGCCGCTGGCGGAGATAGTAGTACACGATCACTGCCAGGTTGACGCACATAAAGCCGAACAAACCGCCGAAGTTCAACAGCTCCGTCACAACCGGAATATCCAGGAACAACGCTCCGGCCACACCGATCACACACATGATCAGGATATTATATGTCGGCGTTTGATACTTCGGATGCAAATAGGCAAACAATGCCTTCGGCAGCAAGCCGTCACGCCCCATGCCATACAGCAGTCGCGCCGCACTGGATTGACCGGCAAGTCCTGCCGTCATCGTAGAAATAATCACGGCGACCGTATACGTTACCGCAAGCGGCATCCCACCCGCCAATTGTGCTACCTCAAACAGCGCCGTATCCGTCGATTCAAAGGTAGTATAATCCGGCCACACCAGTTGCGCCACATAGGCCTGCAAAACAAAGACCACCCCGCCGACGACACAGGCCAAGATCGCCGCCATGCCGATATCACGTTGCGGATGCACCGCTTCCTCCGCCATCGTCGTAATCGAATCGAAGCCCAAGAAAGAAAAGCAGGCAATCGCAGAACCGGCGACCAATGCCGTCAACGACATCTCCGGCGGCAAGGTAAACGGTGCTGCGGACACCAACGTACCCGCGCCCACTCCCTGTGTCAGCGCCCAGGCACAAGTCCCGACAAACACGGCGACGATGATCGCCATAATCCCCACCAGCACCAGATTCGTCTTGGCGGCAATATCCACCCCGAAATAGTTCACTGTCGTGGTAACCGCCGCGATCAGCAGAACCCATACCTCATACGGCACTGCCGGAAACGTAGAGTGTGCATACGCCGCCCCGACCATGAACACAATCAGCGGCACCAACACATAGTCGAGGAACATCGCCCAGCCGGCAAAAAAGCCCAAGTACGGATTGATCCCCCGTTGCGTGTACGAATACGTCGAGCCCGCCACCGGAAAGGCTTCCGCCATTTTCCCGTAGCTGAGTGCCGTAAACAACATGGCCACCATGGCTACGATGTACGCCAACGCCAGCGCTCCGCCCGTCATCGCCGTCGCATAACCGTAAATATACGCCGGTGCGATCGGTGTCATGAAAGCAATGCCGTAAATAACCAAGTCCTTGCGCGTGAGCACTCGCCGTAATTCTTGCGTATAACCCGTCTGTTCCATCCTGCCACCTTCTTTCTGTCTGATAAGGTATTCAGTATATCATATTTCTTTTATAAACACATCCCGTATTGCTTGTGTAAGGATATTTATTCTTGCACCTCCATATATAACTCCGCAAGACAGGCTCGCGCCAACGCCGCCAGTGAAGACACGGCTTTATCATCAGGCAACCGCGCCGCACCATATGCCAGCGGCAATTCCGTGCAGGCCAATACCAACGGCACCGGCGCTTCTTCCCACAGCATTTCCGCCGCCGTGCGTAACACCGCTCCCGCCTGACCGAATGCCCCCGCTTTAATTTCGCGCAAAGACTGCTCCGCCAATTCGCCGGCAACCGGTAGCGGTTCACGCAATGCATAGCCCATTTCTCGCGCCCGCTCCTGATACATCCCCGAGCGCACCGTTCCCTGTGTTCCCAGCAACCAGGCGCCTTCCGGCGACAATTCCTGCGCCTCCGCCAGCGTGGCATCAACAATATGTACCAACGGAACCGGCAATTCATGACGGAATTGATCGATAAAATAATGCGCCGAATTGCACGGAGAGCACAACACATCCGCTCCCCATTGCACCAATTTCAAAAAGTCTTCCCGCATCGGTTCCAGCGGTGACTCGCCCTCACCGAGCATGGCCGTCGACCGATCGGGCAATTGCGTATCCCCCAGCATAATCACCTGCGGATGCTCCTGATCCCGCTCTGCCGGCGCATATACCGCCAATAACCGCAAAAACTCCGCTGCTGCTGCAGGCCCCATACCGCCGAGCACTCCCAGTACTTTCCCGTTTATCTTCTGCATCCCTACACCCTTCCCTTTCCCGATCCTGCCGTATCCACACGAGAATCTATTCAAACTTTGTATCTATTCTACTCGCCCGCATGCGCCTTGACAAGTAATACCGAAATTCATCTCCCAAATAATTCTCCGCACCATAGCACGTAATAGCCCGGGTAAATAAAAAAGACCATCCGAAGACGGTCTTTTCAAATCAGCGGCTACCTATGTTCCCGGGCAGTCTCCCACCAAGTAGGTTCGGCGTTTGCGAGCTTAACTGCTGTGTTCGGCATGGGTACAGGTGGACCCT